>JAHRVQ010000048.1 GCA_019090615.1 Pseudomonadales bacterium
CAAAAATTGATTCAAGAACGATTTTGGATCAGGGTGGTGCAGAACAATTGTTAGGTCATGGGGACATGTTATACCTGCCAGCAGGTTCGGCGTTGCCAATCCGAGTGCACGGTGCGTTTGTTGATGATGATGAGGTACATCGGGTGGTAAAAAGCTGGAAAGAATTAGCCGGTCCCAATTATTTAGAAGAGATATTAAACGCCCGTACCGATGAAGAACTTATCAACGGTGCCGGATCGGGGCAAAATGAGGATCCCGAACAGGATGAACGCTATGATGAAGCAGTTGCGTTTGTAACAGAAAGTCGTCGTGCATCAATTTCTGCGGTCCAGCGCAAAATGAGAATTGGCTATAATCGCGCAGCTCGAATGATCGAATCAATGGAGGCGGCAGGCGTCGTTAGCGGCATGAATACTAATGGATCTAGAGAGGTACTGGTTAATGCACCGCCTTAATTTGGGTGCTTTTGGGCACACTTTATTCGCCTACCTTTTATTCGCCTACAGTTTATTCCATAGTTCGATGGCAGTGGCAGAACAAAGTAGAAGTGGGCAATTGCATTCCAGGTTGAGCCAGGTTCAGTCTATGCATGCACGCTTTGTACAACGGACAGCGGGTAGCTATAACGAGATACTTCAGGCCAGTGAAGGCCAATTGTGGCTGGGCAGCGGGGCGAAATTTCGCATCGAAACTCAACTACCTTTCCAGCAAATACTGGTTTCTGATGGCAGTAGTTTCTGGAACTTTGACAGAGATCTTGACCAGGTGGTCATTGCGCCGCTGGCTAAGGATATTAAACAGGTGCCAATATTATTATTTGGTAATACCAATGATCAACTTTCAGAAAATTATACGATTGACTTTTTTGAATCTGAAGGCGAAGAAAATTTCGTCCTGAAACCCAGGTCAACTGATTCACTATTTGAAGTGCTCACCATTGGGTTTGCAGAAGCAATTCCTACCAACATCAATATTCGAGATAGCCTGGGGCAAAATACCCGTATCGATTTTATTGATACCCAGATAAACCAACCTGTTGCCGCCAGACAATTCCAATTTACCGTGCCAGAAGGCATGGACGTAATAGATGATCGGTAGCGCATTTAGGCCAATTTAATGGCCTGTCGAACAGACAATTGATGAAATAATGAATGATAAATTCGAACAGCCTGAGTTTGATAGCTTCAACCACCGGTCATCAACGAATCAACCTTATCAACCGCTCGCCGCGAAGATGCGGCCACAAAGCCTTGAGAAGGTATTAGGTCAAGCACATCTGTTAGCGCCAGGTAAACCACTGCATGAAGCGATATCTCGTTCTAATCTCCATTCGATGATCCTCTGGGGTCCCCCAGGGGTGGGGAAAACCAGCATTGCAAGAATGTTAGCAGAAGTGTGTGAGATTCAGTTTCAGGCAATATCGGCAGTATTATCAGGGGTCAAGGACATCCGTGCAGCGATTGATACGGCCCGTCAACAGCGACTTTCGAACGACATTAAAACCCTGCTATTTGTCGATGAAGTACATCGATTTAATAAAAATCAACAGGATGCATTTTTGCCTTTTGTCGAAGACGGGACGATTATTTTTGTTGGTGCGACAACAGAAAACCCATCTTTTGAACTGAATAATGCATTACTCTCTCGAACCCGTGTTTACAAGCTTCGGGCGATCCCCATTGAGGAACTGGTTGCGTTACTCGAACGCGCGGTTTTAGATACTGTAAATGGCCTCGGTGAACGTGAATTGAGCGTCCCCGTTAAGCTTCTAAATCAGCTTGCGCTGGCGGCGGATGGTGATGCCAGGCGTGCCCTGAACCTACTTGAAATAGCCGCAGACCTTGCCAATGAGGGCGTAATAGATGTCCAGGTTATTGATGAAGTATTGGCAGGAGATGTACGGCGTTTTGATAAGCGTGGTGATATTTTTCATGAACAGATTTCTGCATTACATAAATCTGTTCGCGGCTCATCACCTGATGCGGCCCTGTACTGGCTTGCGAGGATGCTCGATGGCGGTTGTGACCCTTTATATATCGCCCGTAGGCTGATACGCATGGCAACTGAAGATATTGGTAATGCCGACCCCAGGGCATTACAGTTGGCGCTTAATGCGTGGCAGGTCCAGGAACGTTTAGGGCAGCCAGAAGGTGACCTGACATTGGCTCAAACCGTCGTCTATCTGGCAGTAGCGCCAAAAAGTAATGCGGTCTATGCAGCCTTTAATACTGTGCAGGAGGAGGTTGCTAAGCAGCCCTCTTTTGAGGTGCCGCTGCATCTCAGGAATGCGCCAACCCAGCTGATGAAACAGGCCGGATATGGTAGCGATTATCAATATGCGCATAATTGTTGTGATGCCTTTGTAGCTGGAGAAAACTACATGCCTGAAGGCCTCGCTGATAGAGAGTATTATTTCCCTGTTAATCGCGGTCTGGAAATAAAAATTGCAGACAAACTTAATTCACTACGGTCGCTAAATAAACAAAGTGACTTTAAACGTTATGCTACCGATCCAGACTTAGCCGGTAGGTCAGCAGCGACCCCGAAGAAGGATTAGAATTTGTTAGAACTGGTTGCTATTGCTATTGGTGGTGCTCTGGGTGCAGTAGTACGGTCCGTGGCAAATAACTTTATTAGCGGTTTTTTCACTACTGAATTCCCATTCGGTATTCTTATAGTGAATATTACAGGGTCATTCCTGATGGGGGTTTGCTTTGAATTATTGGCTGAGGAAAATCTTTTCGGTGAACTTCCAAAGCAGTTACTCATGGTGGGTTTCTTAGGCGCGTTTACTACTTTTTCAACTTTTTCGCTGCAGATATTTGCCTTGCTTGAATCAGGCAGGGTGCTAGCAGCGGCATTGTATATACTTAGCAGTGTCCTATTGAGTGTTATTGCCCTGGCGTCAGGTATTTTTATGCTTCGCGAATTAAATACATGAGTCTATTCTGCTAATATGGCGGCCTGTTTTGATCTGCTATCTGGGAATATATGCTCGACCCTAAACTGATAAGAAATGATATAGATAATGTTGCCAGGCGTTTGAAGGTGAAACGCTTCGACCTGGATGTGGCGGCTATTTCTCAGCTAGAAGAAAAGAGAAAAAGCCATCAGGTCGAAACTGAAGCGTTACAATCCGAACGAAATTCCAAATCCAAATCGATTGGTCAGGCCAAAGCTCAAGGGCAGGATATTGCCCCCCTGTTGGCTGAAGTTGCCAGTCTTGGCGATCGGCTAGAGACATCCAAGTCAACTCTGGGCGTGATCCAGAAGGAACTCAATGATTTGCTGTTGGCGGTGCCGAATGTGCCCGCGGAAGACGTACCGGCTGGGGACAACGAGGCTGACAATCATGAAGTGCTAGTCTGGGGGGATCTACCCACCTTTGATTATAAGCCACTGGATCATGTGGAAATAGCCGCAGACGGCGCAGCACTTAATTTTGACCTGGCGGCAAAGATTGCCGGCACCCGATTTATGACCTTAAGAGGTGATCTGGCGGCCATGCACAGGGCACTCATACAATTTATGCTGGATGTGCACATAAACGAACATAATTACGAAGAAGTGTATGTTCCCTATCTTGTTAATCGCGAGTCTCTTATGGGTACTGGTCAATTACCCAAGTTTGAAGCCGACCTGTTTAAAATAAATGATGCTCGAGAACTCTATTTGATTCCTACCGCTGAAGTGCCTGTGACGAATATCGTACGTAATGAAATTATTAAGGATGAGGACATGCCGCTGAAGTTTGTTTGCCATTCTCCCTGCTTCCGTAGTGAAGCAGGCAGTTATGGTAAAGATACCAAAGGGATGATTCGTCAACATCAGTTTGAAAAAGTTGAACTGGTACAAATGGTACGCCCAGAGGCGTCGCAGCAAGCACATGAAGAGCTGACACAACATGCAGAGAATATTCTGCAAAAGTTACAGTTACCCTATCGTAAGGTGATACTCTGCGGTGGTGATCTTGGCTTCGCCGCTGCTAAAACTTATGATTTAGAGGTCTGGTTGCCGGGTCAGGATAAATACCGAGAAATTTCTTCCTGTAGTAATTATCGTGATTTTCAATCTCGTCGCATGCAGGCGAGGTGGCGTAACCCTGGCACCGACAAACCAGAATTGCTACATACGCTTAATGGCTCAGCACTGGCTGTAGGAAGGACGCTGGTAGCCATTTTAGAAAACTATCAGCAGGCGGATGGCACGGTCAGGGTTCCTCTGGCGTTACAACCTTATATGCAGGGCAAGCAGGAATTGAGTTTTTAGACGTGGACTATTTACCGTTATTTTTTAAGTTGCAAACGCAGCATTGTCTATTAGTTGGTGGTGGGCAGGTAGCATATCGAAAAGCCGAGTTACTGCTTGCAGCAGGCGCTTCGTTAACCGTCGTGGCGCCTGATATCTGTGAGCCATTACTTGCGTTAATCGCAAAACATAGGTCAACAAAATATCTGCGTCGATTTCAGCTGCAAGATCTGAATAAAACCAGCCTGGTGGTATGCGCAACAGATGACGAAGCCGTTAATGCCAACGTCGCGAGTCTGGCTGGCGAACGTTGTTTGCCCGTTAATGTAGTCGATAATGCCGCGCTTTCAACCGTAATTTTTCCAGCTATTATTGATCGCTCGCCGGTTATCATTGCCGCCTCAACTGGCGGCAAGTCACCTGTGCTAACCAGAAAAATACGTGAAATGTTAGAGGCTCTGATTCCTGCTAATTATGGCAATCTGGCTACATTTCTGGGGGATAAACGCCTGCAACTAAAACAGCGTTTTCCGATTGCCAATGAGCGGCGCAAGATTGTCGAAGCCTTCCTAACATCACCCGGGAAATCATTCGCTGAAGCTGGTGACTACCAGGCTGCTGATGAATATTTAATACCGGAATCAGTGGCTCAGCTATCTGCGGGCGAGGTTTATCTTGTCGGCGCTGGTCCAGGGGATCCTGATCTGTTGACCCTAAGGGCCTTGCAGTTGATGCAACAGGCAGATGTTGTTCTCTATGACAATCTGGTCTCAGACGCGGTTTTAAGCCGGGTTCGGCGAGATTCGGTTAAGGAATATGTCGGTAAAATTGGCCGTGCAGAATTCACCTGTCAGGAGACCATTAATGACAAACTGGTGCGGCTTGCAAAGGCCGGACATCGAGTGCTGCGTTTAAAAGGCGGTGATCCATTTATTTTTGGTCGGGGAGGTGAAGAGCTTGAATCGTTAGTGGCAGAGTCAATACCTTTTCAGGTAGTGCCAGGTATTACTTCAGCTTCGGGTTGTTCAGCTTATGCGGGTATACCTTTGACCCATAGAGATTATTCCCAGTCGGTCCGATTTGTTACTGGGCATCCTAAACAAGGTCAGGTCGACCTCGCATGGCGAGAATTTGCGCATAAAAATCAAACTATTGTATTTTATATGGGTTTAGGCGGACTAAAGGAAATTTGCCGGCAGTTAATCGCCCATGGCCGAGCCCCATCAACTCCCATTGCTCTGGTGTCCAAGGGAACTACCCCAGATCAGAAAACTGTCGTTGGGGATTTAGAGACGATAGTTTCGATAGTCGAGAAAGAACATATCGCCAGGCCGACATTAATTATTGTTGGCGAGGTAGTGGCATTAAGAGCGACGCTATCGCCCTGATAACACACCCAAATGGGAGTGTTATCAGCTAGCGGACGACTACAGTTTTAGATCACGGCAATATTAGGTCGCAGCAATTGCTGCACGCATGGTTTGTTGAGCCACCAGGTTCTTATCATCACCCCAGGGCATCGGCATGAGTACTGGATGTTCAATGCCGGCGTCGATATAGGTCTTAACGAAATCGGTTACTTCAGCTTCGGAGCCGATAAAATCTATGGCCTGTATCATGCGATCAGAAACCGCTGCCAGGGCGCCATCTCGGTCTTTTGCTGCATAACAGGCGCGTAATTCGTCAATTTCCTGATCAAAACCCGCTTTACGGAACATACGGGCGTATCCATCGGCCATGGCATAATTAAACAGATCTTTTCTCGCAGAATTGGCTGCTCGTTCCATTGTGCTTACTGATGCATGGACGTAGGCAAATATTTTTGCGTTGCCGCCTTTTCTAACCTGTTGAATAGATTGACTTACGTGTGAAGCAGGCAGGTAGTTAAGTAGTACCCCGTCAGCAATTTCACCGGCCAGCTTTAACATTTGGGGGTTTAGAGCGGCCATAACTATCTTTGGTTTTCTATCGCCCAATTGAAGCCCTAAGCGAAATCGTTTCACCTGAAAGTAGTCTCCTTCAAAGGTCACAGACTGGCCTGACAGGCATTCGCGTAATAGCGCAACATATTCGCGCATCATGCCAATTGGTTTAGTCGTTGCCGTTTCACCATGCTGACTAAGAATGCCCGGTGCTGAGACACCAATGCCCAACCAGATGTCAGAGTCAGGGCTCAATGCCTGAAGTGAGGCAGCCGACATGGCCGCCAATGCAGGCGTTCTAAGCTGTATCGGAATAATACCTGTGCCCAGGTCTAGCCCAGGGGCTGCGTGGCTGACAGCGCCTAACAGGGTCATGGCGTCGGTACCAGTCGCTTCGATGGTCCATAAGGATTTATAGCCGAGGGATTGCGCCTGTTTGGCAATATCAGTGACGGCCCTGGGCCCGAGGGCACCCAGGCTACCAAAAGTCACACCAAGAGGGGTTTTAGCAGTCATAATTTAATTCCATTTTGTTTTATCAACAGATGTTATAGCCATGAGTTGAAAAGGCTATACTTGAAAAACTTCAATATAAAGACTTAATTTTAATTTCTTAAGTTTTAATGTTCTAGATTTATATGCGCTGGACCTATATGTTCTGTATTGATAGGTTCTGGGTTTTAATCATCAGGTTTTAAGTTGGTGATTGTAACAATGCCTGGCGAAGACAAGTAAATTTTCGGCTCTACAGTTTTGTAATGTTTATTATGTATCATCGCGCTACCTGAACCCGTTTATAGGTCTGTTGATAATCTCAGTCACAATTACTGGGTTTGGGCAGGCCGGCAATTCTTGCTAATAACTTTGCCGGTTTACCTGGAAACAGGCTCATCAAATAAATACTTCTGCCTTTGTCGGGTCCTAATTGGCGTTTTATAAGGGTTACTAAAACTCGTGCCACAGGTGATATATGGTAGCTAGAATAATAATCACGAACGATGTCGATAATCTGCCAGTGCGCTTGCGTTAGTTGAATATCATCAAGGTCTGCCAGTTGTTGCGCAACTGTTTTATTCCAATCTGTGCGATCGCGTAAAAAACCTTCATGATCTGTTTCAGGGACACTAGCCGCGTTCATGCCGTGCCAGCTACCAGGCTTTTTGTTTGGGGTATTGTACGCACAATTCAACGAATTGCGGGTAGCTAATTATTTTTACTGTATCTGGACAGCTATGCTGTAGACCGCGGGCCAATATATCTGCCTGCAGCGCGAATACATTTAAATCAGCTTGAATCAACAAATGGAGATTGGGATGAACGAGGGCATATACACCGTTCTCAAGAAACACGACAGCATCGCCCACGGCACTAAATTTTTCGCAAGATTTTAGCGAAAAATTGCTAAATGGCGATTGATTGATGGTATGTAATAACATTAGAAGCTTAATATCACATCATATTCGTCAAACAGGCGTCTAATACTTGCTTCGGGCAGCGCTTGAACAGGCAGAATCAAATCTTTGGTTGATAAGCTGCGTTCATTTAAGTGTGTCTGGCAACAGTAAATGTTGTTAACCCCATAGTCAGCCAGAGCCAAATAAGTGACTGAGTAATCCTTACTATTTAATGGCCCAGTTTGTTGGTCGGACAATATTTGATAAATCCCATCATCAAGAAATAGTACTGCACACTCTGTGAAAGCGGAACCCATAAGCACAGCATCGAGTCCTTCCTGGCCGTTAATAGATCCATGTGGCGGCTGTGTCTGAACAAATAAAAATTTCTTCATAGCCATCTAATTGCCATTTAATCAGAGTTTCCCTAGTTAAATGTAACTAATCGATCTGCCTGTAGGCCGGCATCTATAAGTTGACCCAGGCCGGAGATAATGAAAGCTGGATCAAGACTGCTGGCGGTTTTCTCATAGCGTCGGGTTTCTTCGGCATTTAACATGCCCCGACGTAGTGCTGAAGCAATACATACCACCAGTTCTGATTTGCTAGTGGCGGCAAACTCAACCCAGGCGTTTTGAAGATTTAATTCGTCCTGCGGGGGTACCATTAAGTTATTACCATTGAGCACGCCATCGTGATAGAAGAATACGCGGTATAACTCATGTTTGGCTAGAGTAACGGCCTGTGCAAAATGTAACGCAGATAACGAAGCCTGCGAACTATAAGGTGCGCCAAAAACAGCGATTGCGAATTTCATGGGCAGGTGGCGGTGTCGCGCCACCCCTTATCACTACTGGACATCGTTACTGGACATCACTACTGGATAAGGGGGGCTATTAAGGGGCTTGGTTGGCGTGATTAGTCGTCGTTCATAAAGCCAATGAGATGTAACAGACTTACGAATATATTATAAATGTCAAGGTAGAGTGCAACGGTGGCCATAATATAATTTGTCTCGCCACCATTAATGATTTTACTGGTGTCGTATAAGATGAACCCTGACATGAGCATTACAACGGCTGCTGAAACAGCCAGTGATAAGCCCGGAATATGAAAACCAAACATTGGGCCGATGAATGAAATCAGCATACAACCGATAACCACAACCATACCGGTCATTAAGAAACCGCTCATATATGAGAAGTCTTTCCTGGTGAGCAAGGTATAAGCGGAAAGTGAAAAGAATATCAGGCCAGTCAACCCTGCAGCGGTAACCACCGTTTGACTACCGCTGGTTGCTACATAGTAATTAATCAAAGGGCCAAGCGCGAAGCCAAGAATACCGGTAAAGGCGAATACCAATAGGATACCCCACATGCTATTACGCATTTTGTTGATCGCAAAAATTAACACGAAGGATAAAATCAGGGGCATAAAACCCATATGAGGTACATTCATGGCCATTGCCACGCCGGCCATCGCTGCACTAAACAGTAACGTCATCGATAGCAACATATAGGTGTTGCGTAGTACTTTATTCGTGGCAACAACATGAGTTGCCGTATTAGTTTGTTGATCGGGTATAAATTGTGCGTCTGCCATCTTAATAGCTCCTAGAACTGGCTAATCATCCAATATAAAAATTGTACCTTGATACAGGTGAAAAGCAAGCCCCTATTGTTTTCGCAGAGGCCCTATTGTTTTCGCAGAGGATAGTGGGCGGTGCTTGAAATTTACCAATAAAACTATCGATTTGAAATAGACCGACTAGTCTTATCATAAACAGCATTTGTTATCTTAATGACTTAAGGTCGACAGTATATGAATACTATATTGATCGTAGACGACTGTACTTCCACACGAAAAATAGTCTCTGCAACACTAAGAGGTATCGGTTTTGAAGTAGTGGAGGCATTAGATGGTGCAGAAGCACTGGATTTTGCCAATAAAGGCGAATGTGATCTTGTTTTATCTGATCTCAATATGCCCAATATGAATGGCATAGAATTAACCCGAGCGTTAAGAAAGCTTGTACAATACGAAAAAACGCCGGTACTTCTACTTACCACAGAAGATTGCCAGGATAAGGTTGAAGAGGCAAAGCAGGCGGGTGCCACTGGCTGGCTGATCAAACCGTTTGCACCGCGCGTCTTGCAAAAGACGATTAAAAGCGTATTGAAAATCAAAGATTAATATATACGCCTGCTGATATAACATACTAGCCGTTGACCTGGCCAGCTCTGCTGTTGGCTCGGTGAGCTTAGCCTGGTGACAATAAGTTGAAGTCTGAGATATCCGCCGGCCAGTTAATTTACCAACCAATATTTATAAACCAGGTTTTTTAAACTAACTTAGAATAACTCCGGCTCGTCACCACTTGAAACCTGTAAATCTGGCGCTTCGGGTAGGTGTTTTTTGACGACCGCTCGCTCAGTTTCCATACTCATTATTTCCATTAATTCCTCACCAACCTGACATCTAACCGATGCTGGCAGTTCGCCTCGATTATTGAGCAGAGCCAGGCGAGACTTCTGCCAAACGGCCATGGTCTCCGATAAATTCTCCATATTTTGTCGAATTCGATCCTGGAATTGCATTGCAATCATTATCGGCTGGATTAGCTCGCGGACAGTTTTATCCAGGCTAGCGCGGTTTTTAAGCAATGAGTGGACTATCTTTTTTGATGCTTGTTTACCCCGAATATTTAAGCAGTTAACTACGTCTTTTAGGCCGAAAAAAATTTCATCAGTAATCTCTGAAGCAAGGCCAGCTGTGGCTATTTCTTGTTCTACGGTTGAGATAATCTCAAAAATAAGCTCAACAGAACCTGCAGCGTCATCCGTATTCCAATTCAGAACATCTGCACAAAAATATTGCATTCGATTAAAAAAGTCATTTTCATCGGACAGGGAGGAAACAAACCTTTTGATCACGGCAGGCGGTATATCTATGCCGAAGGTTTTATTCTGATGGAGTACATGGGTGCAAAAAATACCGCGTAACTTTTCTGAACATAACGTGTTATAAACATCTTTTAAAATGAATTCAGCGGAAGAATTATTACTATCTGTTTTTTTAACAAAAATTTTCCAGGCATCTTTAATAATCAATATATTGGCGCTTAACTGATCTTCAAATTGCATGTTATGTAAAATAGGTAAGACTTTTTCCTTCATTGCATCTTCGAGCTTCACCAGTGTTTCCAGATCTCGCTGCATATGACTCAAACTAAGCCTTGAGGCTTCTAGCTGGGCTGGGTTGATGGTGGCCAGGTCGGGTATTTTTTCTGTTGCCTGGCCTCCTTGCTGAACATAGTGAATAATCTCATCGACATTTTGACTAATGGATTCCTTAAAAGTATCTAGTTCAATATTTTTTTCATACAGTGAGTGGAAATCCTGAATGGCGCTGGATACATCCGCTTCTAAAAATCGGCTCGAATTATCCAGTATCTGGTGCGTTGCCGATTGTACCGTGTGAATAAGTTCGCCGCTGAGTTCATCGAAGATATTGAGTAACAGCTGATCAAATTGACGCTGCCCGGTGCTTACCTGTGAAAGGGAGTAATCCACGTTTTTATATGCCTATCTACGAGGTTCGGTGAATTTAAGTTTTGACTATTTTGGTGTTTTGGCAAGTCTACTCAGGATCAAATTTCATTTTGTTTTCAAATACCGGATGATGGTAGTTAATAGACGTTACCTAATAGTAGACCGGCTCAGTACCAGCGCAGCATTTACACCGCCAAAGCCCAGACTATTGCACAATACATGGTCTACCTGAGAATTCAGCGCCCTGAGAGGAATAAGGTTAAGGCCGGATAAAGCTTCGTCAGGTTGGTGCAAATTTAATGTAGCAGGTAAAACCCCATGCTGGAGCGCTAGCACCGAAAAAATTGTTTCTATACCTCCCGCTGCACCTAATAGATGACCGGTGGACGATTTCGTCGATGATATAGCGATATTCTTGAGCTCGGATTCGAAAACTGATCGTAAAGCTGCAATTTCTGCTAGATCACCCACGGGAGTTGAGGTCGCATGTGCATTGATATAACCAATATCAGCCGGTCTTAGGTTTGCTCTATCGAGCGCCTGCTGAATGGCATGGGCACCACCGGCGCCATCGGCTGGACCAGAAGTGGTATGAAATGCATCCGCTGAGGTACCATAACCACTGATTACTGCCAGTGGTGTAGCGTTCCGTGCCAGTGCATGATCACGGGTCTCTATTACCAGCAAGCCGGCCCCTTCGCCCATAATAAAGCCGTTACGATGCTGATCAAAAGGTCTGGATGCCTGCTCGGGGTTCTGCGTTGTCCTTGAAAGGGCTCTAAGGGCGTTAAAACTCGCGAATGCCAGGGGATCGATACATGCTTCTGTGCCGCCCACAAGGGCAACCTGTGCTTCGCCGGAGTTAATCATTCTCATTCCATCGCCGATTGCCTGAAGGCCCGCAGCACAAGCGGTGACGGGACATCCAACTGGCCCTTTAAAGCCATAGCGGATGGATAGATTGCCGGCTGCCAGATTAGCTAAAAATGCAGGTGCGGTATAAGGCGATAAGCGTTTGAAACTTTTATTGTCGAGTGTTTTCTGGGCGGCAGTGATGGTTGGAAAACCACCGATTCCTGTACCAACTATTGTTGCTGTAGCTCTTTGTTCGGTAAGGTTTTGAGGCTGCCACGCGGCTTGTTGCAGCGCCTCTTCGGCTGCAGCCAGTGCGTACAGGGTAAAGAGGTCAATGCGTTTTCGCTCTTTGCTATTAAGCAATGCGGCTGGATCAAAACCTGCATC
Source organism: Pseudomonadales bacterium (assembly GCA_019090615.1). GTDB lineage: Bacteria > Pseudomonadota > Gammaproteobacteria > Pseudomonadales > Azotimanducaceae > JAHRVQ01. Next base: position 12,358 of record JAHRVQ010000048.1, read on the forward strand.
CGGGTCCGTTATCAGGTCAGGTACGCAGGCTGCAATTTTTACCGGAAAATCCTCAAGCTCAAAGCGGTTATTGGTCCTTATGCCACTAACTCCGTCAATCAATCGTGGCCAGACATTTTTCACACCGCAACCAAGCGGACTAATGATTCCCATGCCTGTCACTACAATTGGATTATCTGCTGATGTACTGTTTTGAATGGACATATTTATGACCTTCTCACAAAGTAGAGCTAGGCACAGTAACGGCGGGTAATATATGATCAAGATAATTTTTTGACTATTCAGTCTAGTTAAATACTGGAGGAGGGGGGTTTGCCTTATTCATCGGAACATAAATCCCAGTCCAGGCAGCGAATTATAGACTCGGCCATCGAGCTATTCGGTCGCCATGGGTTTACGCAGGTTTCGATTGATCAGGTGATGACGTTAGCGCGTCTGACCAGGGGGGCGTTTTATGCTCACTTTGAATCGAAGGAAGCGTTATATCGGGTGTCGTTTATGCAAACGTTAGATCGTTGCCATTATCAGCGTCTTACCAAGACACCATTATCTGTTAATAACCTGATGCAACTGGTAAAAAATTTGCTCAATCTGCGAACCATGGCCGAGCAAACAACGCCGTCAGTAGAAAATATCCTGTTTAATGAGATCAGCAGTGAAAACCCACAAATTCGAGAACTATACGAAGAATCCTACCGCAATCTGATCAAATTACTGGAAATTCGTCTAACCGCATTATCGAAGCTAAAACGGTTTGCGATGGATATTGACCCTGCTGGGATCGCAGAAAAGTCCAGAACTATACTGGCAACTATGGTGGGCGCGGTAGCCATAGCCAGGAGTATTCACAATGAAGCAGAGATTAAAAAAATTCTTATTGCGGCTCAGAATCAAATATTAAGGTCTTTAGGTGTGGCCGAACTGGTGTTTGACTTTGCTGTGCTCGATAGTCGTGAAATGAAAAAACCGGACTAGCCTTTTCTGCCCCGTTGACTGTACCAGAGGACAGAGCGTAGGTGCTGCATCAAGCCGGCAGTACGGAGGCAAGTTTGTCGTTAAATTTTTCTTCGTCTATGGGTTTAACGATATAGTCACTTACCCCTGATTGCATGGCCTCCTTAATGTTTTTTATGTCGCCCTGGCCACTAATCATGATAAATGGCATTTTTTTGAATTTGTCTGTTTTGCGCAGTAATTTCAGTACATCAAGCCCAGACATTACAGGCATATTCCAGTCGCATAATACTAGGTCGTAGGGTTTTCCAGGTTGTTTGATTTGCGCAATGGCTTCATGGCCATCGGTACATTCATGCAACTCCTTGAATCCCGCGTCGGCTAACATCATTTTAATGAGCGCGCGGGTGGTGGCGTCATCATCAACGATCAACACTTTATGTTGGCTATAGTTAGCTTTTGGTTTGGTGTTTATTTTAGTCGCTGTTTTAGGTTCGGCTGGCGTGTCCTTTTTCTGCTGCAGCGGGAGCAGTTTCTTTATTATTCCGTTGAGGATCTTATAGGCATTAGTCAGGTCTTGATATGCCTCGGTGCCTGGGCTCGTCGCATCGATTTTCTTACGAAGTTTTTTACTTCTAACCGCTGAGGCTTTTATTAGCTCGTTGACTTCTTCTGCTGTGAATTCCATGAGAGATTTTCTGAAGGCACCTAGATGGAATTATAGCGCTGAATTCGGCGGTTGAATAAAAGTTTTATGTAGCATATTTGGCGATAAAAAAAGCTTGCCAACAATGGCTGCTCAGGGCGGTAAAACAGGTTAGTAATTTTTATTGGGCAAGCTGCCCATTAGTCGTATAAATCGAATGGACCAATGGTCAAATATCATTCCGCTGTGGACTACACTTTGGGAAAGTCACCCTACTTTGAAGTGAGAAACTGGAATTGGCATGCAACATATACTGCCGCACTACACAGAAAAATCTCGCGATGAGCTGCTGCTCCTGTTACAGCAACGAGAAGGCTCAATTGTCACTCTTAAAGGTAATCTGCGCGAAGCAAAGGAGCAGATAAAAGAGGCTGAGATGGCCTCCGAATCCAAATCGCTGTTTCTGGCAAATATGTCTCATGAAATTCGTACCCCTATGAATGCGATATTGGGTTACGCGCAGATCCTGCAGCAGGACACTAACCTGACAACCGCTTCAAAAAAAGCCGTAGATACTATCAATGTAGCGGGCCAGCATCTACTAGAGCTAATTGGTGACATCCTTGATCTGGCTAAAATTGAAGCCGGAAAAATGGAAGCAAATTTGTCTGATTTTAATCTCAGCGAATTACTAGATGGTGTCGCCACTATGGTGGAAATTCGTTGTAAACAGAAAAATTTACAGTGGGTATACAACAATCAATGTAATCCTGCGCTGGTGGTTCGTGGCGACAAATTAAAACTCCGCCAAATTATGATTAATTTATTGGGCAATTCCATCAAATTTACTGAGTCCGGAAGTGTCACACTTGAAGCGTTTCCCGATGAGAATGAAATGTACTGGTTTCATTTTATCGACACAGGCTTGGGTATTGCGCGTCAAGACCGGGAGATAATTTTTGATGCATATCAACAAAAAGAAGCCGGCAATCAGAAAGGTGGCACCGGACTGGGATTAAGCATCACTACCAGGCAGATAGAATTACTCGGTGGTGCGTTAATGATGGAATCTGAACTTGGTCAGGGCAGTCATTTCTCAATTAACATTCGATTACCAGTCGCGCAGGAAAATAGTTCTGATGTACAGCTTAAAGACAGGCGGGTCGTTAGACTGAAGCCAGGTTGCGATCTTAGTGCCCTGGTGGTCGACGATATTGCCGATAACCGAGAAATTTTGCAGCGAATCCTTGAAATGGTTGGGGTTACTGTATGCACAGCGAATACTGGCGAAGCCGGTGTTAAACTGGCGGTGTCGTTGGTCCCAGATATTATCTTTATGGACCTGGAACTGCCGGGTATCGACGGTCATCAGGCGCAGCAAAAAATAACCCGTTTATTAGGTAAGGTTTGTCCGCCAATCGTTGCGTTTAGCGCGGTGACGTTGAACACAGAACTAGAAAAATGCATTGAAGAAGGCTTCGATGAGTTTTTAAGAAAGCCTGTTCAGATGGCTCATGTCTATCGAATGTTAGAAGATTTGGTCGGTGCTGAATTTGATTTTGCTGAGGCAGAAAAAACCGACCTGCAAGATCAGGTCGCTGTAAAGAAAAGTTACTTGCCCCCTGAAGAGTTATTAAAACTACTCAGGAAAGCTTTGCAGGGTGGCGATGTGAACAAGGCCCTAAAAGTTTTAAATGAAATTTCAAAACTTTCTGCAATAGCCGCCGGTTGGGCAATGCCGGTTGAGGAAAAGTTGCAAAGTTTCGATCTAAAAAGTACTTTGAGTATGTTGGAGTAGCCCATGAAAAATGAGCAATTAGTCAACCTGTCGCATTGTCGAATTCTTGTTGTTGACGATAAGCCGCTTAATGTTGCATTGCTGGTCAAGATACTGATTTCTGAAGCAGTTAATATTTCGGTCGCCAATGATGGGCCAGCCGCGATAAATGTTGCTGCCGAAGCCCAGCCAGACTTGATTCTACTTGATGTACAAATGCCCGGAATGGATGGTTTCGAGGTTTGTCGAGCATTGAAACAACAGCCCTCTACGCGCGATATACCGGCTGTCTCTTATACACATCTGACGCTGCCGACGAAGCTAGAAGTGTAGATCTCGGTGGTCG
>JAHRVQ010000049.1 GCA_019090615.1 Pseudomonadales bacterium
GCCATGACTTTACATGATTGGAGGATAAGTTTTGTGACGGCGTGGTGTCGATCGCAAATCGCCAATAAGAATGTGAATAACTTAGCCTGGCGGGGTTTGGAAGGCATTTTTACTGCTGTGGCGCAAAAGATCGAAGAAATAACTGGTGGTTTCACCATTCTTTTATCGCGGTAAAAAGGTTTACTTTGTCACTTTGCTCCGACCCCAGGCGCTTTTGTAACCGGCTAATTTAGTCAATAATTGTGTGATTACGGCAGCGCCCTTGCTGACCTGCCAATGAAGTTCCAGCTCATAGATAAAGATGCCCAACAAAGCTTTGCCAGCATCGATGCCAACATGTCTGTGTTTACTTTTTATGTTTACAGTAGTCGTTGTGTTCATTGCTCACCCTTGCTACATTCGGGCTCGAAGCCGATTCGACTGTTCGAGCTAAAAGTAGAGTCAGTATGACGCCCTGGCTTGTTAACGGGCTAGACATCGTCTGCAGCTGTCGCACATCGGGCTGTCATACTGAAAACCTGTGGTAGCAGATTTGGGACTAACTATAATCGCTTTTTAATATTGACTGAAATAGTGTTGTCAAAATCATACATGTCGCTGCACTCTGTCCTTTTCTGTTAGAGCCAACTTGAGGCATACTTATGGCTGGAAAAGGAGGGGGTGATCTAAGTGCTAAAAAAGGGATAGTACATGAGTACGGAAAATGACTGGAATCAGCTAAGAAAAAACATAAAATCATGCAATCTATGCGTAGGTCTTAATTCTGAGGAGTTAGGGACAGATAATGCCCCTGGTTACGGAAATATAAATTCAAAGGTTGTATTCATAGGTCAATCGCTTTGTGGAAAACCCTGCATTGAAGCACAAATACCATTTACTGGCGGTTCAGGGAAGTTGCTCGACCAAGCGTTTGAAGAGGCAAATGTAAGAAAAAAAGATATTTACATCACCAATGTAGTTAAGTGCCACCCGCCAGGTAATCGTAAATCCGAAGAGCACGAAATAATCAATTGCACTCCTTTTCTAAAACAAGAGTTGGATTGGATATCACCAGCAAGCATTATTTGTTTAGGTAAAGATGCTTGGGGATATTTCAATAAAGCCATAACTTCGCCGTGTCGAAAAGAAGTTAAAATGGCAGGAAAAATAATAACAATCCATTTTGTATATCATCCTTCCTACATAAAGCGTAAACCAAAGAAAGAACAAGAAAGTTATATCAGCGCTATTGCTGAAGTAATTAGGCTGTCGAATGATTAATAATATGTCACCCGCCCTGTGTGTCGATCAATCTTATTGCTTTGCAGTGATGAATCTATGTCCTCTTTTAGGGTGAGGCGCTGAGAATTATTTCTGCACGGAAAGCCACGAAAAACGAGCAACAGTATTATCAAGGTGGTTCATCATGAAAAAAGAATATGATCTATCAAAAATGAAGTCCCGGAAAAACCCCTATGCTTCAAAACTTAAAAAGCCAGTCACTATTCGGCTGAGTGAGGACGTCATTGAATACTCCAAGGCAATGGCAGGAGAGTCTGGCGTTCCCTACCAAAGCCTAATCAATTTATATCTCCGTGATTGTGCCAATCAACATCGCAAGGTTAATATCCAGTGGCAGGCTTAATCGGTTAAGCGCCGGTGTCTCCGACTCAGCCCCCCTGAATGTCCGTTAATGCCAGGCTTCACACTGCGCCAAATTAGTACTTGATAATCAACCGCGCCTTTTCATTAGATCCAATTTGGCAATGCCCAGGGTTGCTAGCAGGCCTGTAGCAATTCATGTATGGTGGGATTTAAGGACTGGCGATACAAGATTATTAAAACAAGATCATTGATGCAAAATAATCAATTTAATATTGCAGGTTTATATGTTACTGATTTGAAATAAATAACCTCAAGGAATGCGAAGTGAATAAACTTTCTCCTGAAGAACGGGTAACGTTGCGTGATTCTGTACACAAGCTACTGACCGATGAATGTAGCGAGAACGCGGTGCGCACCACCATGGAAACCAGCAGCGGCTTTGATCCGGTTTTGTGGCGTAAGCTGGCCGAGATGGGTATTGTCGGTTTGATTATTGATCAGCCGCAGGGCGGTGCTGGCGTTGGTCCGGTCGAGCTCGAAATGGTTATGGAGGAAGTGGGTGCGGCGCTGTTGTGTTCGCCACTATTAGCCAGCGGTGTATTGGCGGCTGAGTTACTGAAAGCCTTGCAGGTTGAGGATGTTGCCAATCGGTTGTTGCCAACCATTGCATCTGGTGAGTGCATTGCGACCGCTGTGCTTACCGGTCAGTCGGGCTGCTGGACACAAAGTGGTGTGACTGTGACAGCCGAAGGCGATGCCAGTAGCAATGAATGGTATTTAACCGGCAGTGCCAGTTATGTGTTACATGGGCAAAATGCTAATCTACTATTAGTTGCAGCCAATACCCCTGACGGTGCGGGTATGTTTGTGGTCGATGCCGGGGCAGATGGCATAGATGTGGCCAGCCTGCCAACTTTTGACCATACCTTGCGTTTGGCCAGTATCTCGTTCGATAACGTTGCTGCTGAGCGGATCAACACTCAGCGCCCAGTGTGGGATGCGGTCCGACAGGCGTTAGATGTGACGCTGGTGGCGTTGGCGGGTGAGCAGGCGGGTGCGGCAGAGCATTGTCTGACCGCGACGGTCGACTACGCCAAAACCCGTATCCAGTTCGGTCGGGCTATTGGTAGCTTTCAGGCGATTAAACATATGGCGGCAGATTTATTACTAGAAACCGAATCGGCCCTGTCGGCTGCACGTAACGCGGCTGTGTGCCTGGCGGATGATGCCAGCAATGCGACAGAGGCGATTAGTTTGGCAGCCTTTGCCTGTGCCGACACCTTTGTTACCACTGCCGCCACCAATGTGCAGATGTACGGTGGTATTGCCTTTACCTGGGAGCATCCAGCACATTTGTATTTGCGCCGCGCGCGCGCCAATGCGCAACTATTCGGCTCGTCGGATTTCTATCGCGAACGTTTTATGCAGCAACTGGGCGCCTGATGGGGCCCTCATGCCCTGATCACTACTGTCTGTGCATAAAACTGGTTTTTAAAATTATCCTTACTAAAAGGCGGAGTCAAAAAGATTATGCTCACGGAAACTAATATTGCAGATAAAAATCTGCGCGATGAAGTTAGATCCTGGTTAAGTGAAAACTGGACTCAGCCGAAGGCCGCAGCGTTGACACAGCATCAACCGATGTGGGGCGCGTCAGATGAGCTTAAGTCATGGCTGGCGGAGGTGGTAGCAGCGCGTTGGGCGGTGCCGCGCTGGCCGAGCGAATGGTTTGGTCGTGATCTGAGCAATGCCCAGGCAAAAATTATTGAAGCTGAATTTGCTGCGGTAAAGGCGCCGGGTACTGGTCAGGATCGAACTAACCTGTGGGCTAATACCTTGTTGGCGGGCGGCACTGAAGTACTAAAATCCAAATTGATCGGGCCGCTGCTGAAAAGCGAAATTAACATGTGTTTGCTGTATAGCGAACCTAATGCTGGCTCTGACCTTGCTGGCATCCGCACCCGAGCAGATCGGCAAGGTGATCATTATGTGGTTAATGGTCAAAAAGTATGGACCTCCGGTGCAATGACTGCCGACTATGGCATGCTGATTGCGCGTACTGATTGGGATGTGCCGAAACACCTGGGGATTAGTTACTTTTACTGCCCGATGAAACAGGAGGGCATCGATGTACGCCCGCTGCGACAAATTACCAATGAAAGCCATTTTAATGAGGTTTTTATTACCGATGCGCATATCCCTGTGGACAATATGTTAGGTAATTTCAACCAGGGCTGGAAAATGTTACAAACAGCACTTGCGTACGAACGGCTGATTATGGGCGAAGGCGCACGTGGGCCGCGGGGTGGTAATAAGAAGGCCAAAGACGAAGAAATACTGATTGCTTTAGCACGCGAAGCCGGGGTGTTGGATGAGCCCAAATTGCGCCAGCAGATCGCTCAGGCGATAGCCTATAAAAAGCTTAATGCGCTAAATAGTGCGCGCGGTAAAGCCGATATCGCGCAGGGTGAATCTTCGTCTTTAATGAGTTTGGGCAAGTTGGCGATGTCGCGCATACTGCATGAAGAAGCGCGGTTGCGCACAGAAATTCTTGGCCCGGCCAGTATGTTAGAAGGCAGTGATTATCCGCGTGCTGAAGATGCAAACTTTCTGACTTTTAATGCCTATCTGACATCGATTGGTGGCGGCACGGATCAGATTCAGCGCAATATTATTGGTGAGCGCGTATTGGGGTTGCCGAAGGAACCAGAGGTTGATAAAAAAATTCCATTCCGAGATGTGCGAGCAAGCTAACAGGGCCTGTTCGCAGGGGTTTTTCTGCGCAGTATTTGACGTTTGAATAACCGCTTTATGAATTTTTGTCCATCAACACGCTGGCTTCAATCAGTGCATCGATATCAATGTCGCTGTGGCCCAGTACATCGCGTAGTATTTCTCGGTTATGTTGGCCCAGGGTGGGTGCAACATAGTCTGGGTTGTCTGGGTAATCTGATGTTTTAATGGGCATACCAGGGATTTGAAATTTGCCGACCAGTCGGTCGTTAATGGTTCTTACCGTGCCACGACCGACAAGGTGTGGATGGGTCAGGGTTTCTTCAACACTGAGAACCGGCGCGCAGGGCACATTATGCGCTTCTAGTTGTTTGATAATGGCGGCCACGTTGGGGAAGGTTTTGAACCAGTCCTGGATTAGATTAATCACTTCATCCAGCCGGTTAAGTCTTGCGGCATCGGTGGCGAAATTTTCATCGTTAATCAGCTCAGGCCTCGACATGGCGGCACACAAGTCAGGCCAATGATGTAAAAAAGCCATAAGCATGATATCCCCATCCTCGGCCTGGTACAGGCCTGCTGGGCAGAGGTAGGAGCCATGGCGGCCATTGCGGGTTGGGTTGATTTCGCCATGGCTGCCGCTATATTGATGCACATTAACCTCATGACAATGGTAATAACAATCCAATAATGCGATATCAAGGTGCTGACCTTTACCGGTCCTGGCTTTATGTAATAATGCGGCGGCAATGGCAAAAGCACCATGCACACCGGTGCTCACGTCGCCCAGTGCGGCGAGTGGAATATAAGGCGATTCGCCAGCTTCACCAATCATGGAGGTGATGCCGGAATAAGCCTGGGCGATATGGTCATAACCGGGTTTGTTGGCTAATGGCCCTTTTTGCCCCAGCGCTGAAATCGAGCATAAAATAACATCATCTTTTATCAGCCGTAGCGCTTCGTAGTCGAGCCCCATGGTGGCCATTACACCCGGTTTGAAATTTTCTACAACAGCATCGCAATGGGGTACTAATGCTTTGACTAGCGCAATGCCAGCCGGATCGCGAAGGTTGATACAGAGGCTTTTTTTATTCAGATTTTGCTGGACATAATTAAGGCTGCGGTCAGCTTCAAATATTGAAATTCCCCGGGCTAAATCGCCAGCAGGTGCAGATTCGATTTTTATAACATGGGCGCCGAGTTCGGCAAACATTCGGCTACAGGTGGGCCCAGCGATGGCGCGGCTGAGATCGAGAATACGAATACCGGTTAATAAATGCTCATTCGATGTTGTCATGATGTCCTGGCGCTCCCCTAAAAGATGACCTGTCTACCGCGTGATCGAAATTGTCTAATATTTGTCCTGCTGGGTGGTTAGTGTACAGAGTCGCCAGGCAGAGTAAAGTGCAATGCTTAAACTTTAGCGGCCAGGTGCTTAAGCGCCTTATGAGCGCAATTCAACCTGGCGATACAACTTTAAAGGCCTTTTTGGTTTAAAAATTAACCGCTGTTGGGCTGCCAGTACCGGTTCGAATCTAACGAAATGGCTGAAAAACAACCAATAGGGTTAAGTTTGGGTCAGGGCGATAAGCATAGGCTAATTCGGTTGATCAATGTTGCAAATAGCTGTAGGCGCTGGCACTCATTCTTGATAGATTTATGCAACGAGATCGTTTTTTTATCTTTATGGCGTGACTACTTTCTTTGATTAGATAGTGATTTCGATTCCCCCTTTTTTTGGAAGGGGTGTTTGACGTTATAGTTTTGAGGCAGTTTATGTTTAATATCAGAAGTTCTGTTTGTCAATTGGTCTGGCTGGGGATTTATTGCCTGTTGTCGAGTTGTTCGGATAATGGTCGCAGTGACCGAGTTTCGGCGAATGACCAGAGTGGAAGTTTGTCTGCCGCGCAGAATCAAGTTGCGACAGGAGAGCCACAAGCAGATGCATCTCAGGCAGATGAATCACCAGCGGATGAAACCGAGGCTGATGCACCGTCGGTAGATGATGCGTCTCAGGTCAATGAATCACAAACCGCTGAATCACAAGCTGAACCGTCAGCGCAGGCCGCATTTGTTTTCCCGGAACCATTGAGTGAAGAATCTCTGGCTTCGGTGGTTGATACGTACCATCAGCTGGTTTTTAGTGTGGCAAGCAAGGTCCTGGATGAAGAGGATTTTGGCAGAAGAGATTTAGGCAATAATTTATTTACGGCGTATTTTTTATTACAACAATTCGCTCAACTTGCTTTAACGGCAGAAGCGGAAACTGCGGTTGAGTTACAGCAGGCCTTCCCCGCTGTCGATGATCTTTCTGCCATTCCTGTCGCTGTTGAAATGTTAAACAGATCGATTTTTGTGTCGAATTTAACCCAGGTCGAGCATCAGAGCAAAATTTGGTTGCAGCAGGGTTATCCGTTTACTGAGCAATATCTATCGTCCTTAAGCCATTATTTTGGTGCGGATATCGAAATTGTCGATTTCTTCAGCGAACTATCGGCAACATTACTTGATATAGATAATCAGCTTCAGCTGTGGCGACCAGATTATAGCCTGCCATTTTTTCCCGCTAAGGTACGTTTGATTGGCAGGGAAGAGTTAGCCTTTAACATAAATCATGATGTGCTCGGCCAAAGTGCCGTGCAGGTAAGGGGTTTTTATAAGAATGCTGCTGATGAATTTTTTGAAACCGATTTGATTGAGTTGACGGGCACCTTTAATAGCTTGCGTACCGAGGACTTTCAGGTGGTTAATTTAGTACCCGCAACTGAATTTTGGGAGCTGCTAATCATCACTCGTACGGATGGATCAAATCAGAATTTGCTAGCCAATCTGGAAAGTTATTTACAACAGTATGACGCCAATGCTAGCGAAGCCTTGCAGACAGTTTATTTGCCTGACAGGGCCTTTAGCGCCAACACGGGTTTTGATGAGGTGTTTGAGGTGTTGGGGATCGAACGTGCCTTTTTTGATGATATTGCAGATTTATCATCGGCTACTGCGGCCGATATGCTCTACTACCAGGTGGCCAACAGTCGTGAAAATTTACAGTTTGGTGTCGAAGGTATTAGTTTTGCAGCCCTGGGTGGGGGTAGTTTTATAGAACATACCCGTGTTGTTTTTAACGACGATATGAATTTCGGGAGTTTTTCTATTACTCATGTGGGGCCGAGCAAATTTTGTATTAAAGAGCAGGTTGAAACTGATATTCAACCCTTTGTCGCGCTGGTCAGGTTAAACGGGCTTATTGTAAGTGTTGCTACTCTGCATAATTTTGGTGGTAGTCTTGTATGTAGAATCATTTGACTTACCCTGGTGCCTGCGGCTGATACTGTTAGAGGAAACAGGTTTTAGTAAGACCTTCCCTTATGTAATCGATGCATGCTGCGATATTAGTATTTACAATGTTTGTGAATATAGGAGAGACTATTTTCATCGTTTAGTGAGCTGCATCGGAACTATTAATAGTTAGGGCTTAATACCGTTATCAAATCTCAGGAGTGAATCATGGCAGGACCGTTAGAAGGTTTTCGTATATTGGACCTTACCGCTTATGTATCGGGCCCGCTTGGGACTATGATTCTGGCTGACCAGGGTGCTGATGTTATTAAAGTTGAACCGCCGGGCAGAGGTGATTTATTGCGTTATGCGGCGACTCAACGCAATGGCATATCAGCCTATTTTGTTAGCTGCAACCGGTCCAAGCGATCAGTGGCATTAGACCTGGGTACCGAAGCTGGGCGTACTGCCGCACAACAGTTAGCTAAAGGTGTTGATGCGGTCGTACAAAATTTTCGACCTGGTGTGGTCGAACGCTTAGGGATGGACTATGCAACCTTAAGTGCCGATAATCCGGACCTGGTTTATTTGTCGATATACGGCCTGAGTGATGAAGGTGAGTTAGCCAAACAACGGGTATTTGATCAGATTATCCAGGGTATGGCGGGTTATGGTTCTGTCCAGGCTGATCCGGAAACCGGCGAGCCTGCGCTTATGCGTACTGCCATTTGCGATAAAATTACATCCCTCACTGCGGCCCAGGCACTTACTGCGGCATTTTTGGCGCGCGCCAAAGGCGCCGGTGGCCAGCATGTCCGGGTGCCTATGCTGGATGCCTGCCTGCAGTTTATCTGGCCCGACACCATGACCAATCACACCATACAGGAGCCGGATGTAGAACCCCGGCCGGATGTCTCTGAGGTTTTTATGGTTGGCCGTACACAGGATGGTTATGTCACCTTGTACCCCGTGACAGACCAGCAATATCTGGCGGCTTTTGAGGCGGTAGGGCGCGCGGATTTGCTGCAGGATGCACGTTTTGCAACGTCCCGGGATCGCGGCCGGAATAACCTTGAACTACTAAAAGCAATACATGCATCCGTTGCTGGTTTTACCACTAAAGAAATATTACATCGATGTAACCAGGCAGATATACCGGCAGGGCCGGTGGTGGAAAGAGCGGATCTCACCAGTCAGTCTTATATTCAGGAAACAGGCGTGCTGCTGCAACAGCAACATCCGCAGATTGGGCGTTATGTGCAACCGCGGCCGCCAGCAGATTTTTCTGCGACGCCGACAAAGCCAGGCAGGGTTGCGCCAATGGTGGGCGAGCATACACGAGAAGTATTGCTGGAAGCGGGCATTGAGGGCGAACAACTAGCCCAACTCTGCGCCGCCGCAGATAGCGGGGTTAAATAGAGCCTTCAGCGGTTCTTAAAAGGAGCCTTCAGCGGTTTTAATAAAGAGCCCTCAGCGGCTCTAATAAAGAACCTCAGCGGCTCTTATAAGCCCGCCTAGTGCGTAACATCGCCGCCATGCAATATCCGAGTCTGAAACTCCACTGCGACATTAAGCAAAGGTGTTGCACGTAGCTTAAATGCACGTGTATTGATGGGTTTAAGCTCTGCCAGCCCACAAAATGCCATAAAGCGTTGCAGACATCGCACTTCGTAACAACTTTTGAAAATTTCGTCGGGCTCTCTATAGGCGGTTGCTTCAACTTCATTGAGTGCCATAGGAAAGGCATTGAGATAATTGCTGGTGTAAAAGTTTGAGTCATGCCAGTGTCCGCCATAAATCTGCAACAGGTACAGGCTGAACATAAATCCGCTCTGTATGAACGGTATTTCCTCGTAGCCATCGCCGTAACTCCAGTTAAACTGGCTGATATAGGTTTTTAGTATCAGCGGGTAAAGTGCAGCTTTATTTTGGTCTTTTAGCAGTTTTTTAGCCTTGCCTGTTAGTATCAATTTGCCTCGATAACTATGCAATAAACCAGCAAGTTCAGCCGTAACCCGGGCTGTATGCAGCGGCATAAAATCGGTTTCAGTATTTATTTTGTAGTCCTGGAAAGGCCACGCAAGGTCTATATAGACGGGATGCTTTGCGGCGAAGCGGGCACATACCGCACGACAGATTTTCAACGGCAGGTTACCTTTCGCGGTTGGTTTAACGCCGCTACCAATCTCATCAAACAACACATTTAACAGCGTCAGTAGCGGGGCCTCGGTATCCAAAGGTAGCTGTTCAGGAAACTGAACCAGCTCGGGTGATTCGAAGGGTGAGTATAGAAGCTGATGAATATCTGCCGGGCTTAAGCCATGAAAATCATCCACTGGGCGATCATTCCTTGAATGCATAAGTTGCTCAGCAAACTGCTGCGCATCTTCAAGCGAATCGTAGTCCTGGTTTTCTAATAGTGCTTCTAGCGCTTCAGGTGTGTCAATGTCCAGGTCATCGGCTGGTGCATCTGCCCCAGGATTGTTCGCAAGTAATAAACAACAATGTCGGTATTTTTTTTCGCTACCGCAGGGGCAGGGGTGATCAGGACTTGTTTTCATGGGTTGATCCCGGTGCTGGATAAGGTTTTTTACGCGTCTGGCAATGATGTCTGTTGGTCACGGACAGTGCTGTTTGGGGTTTGTGTATGCCTGAATAATACCTGTGTAGTGGAGCGGGTCACAAGCAAAGCCGGTAAATGCCGCCTGGCAGGTGGTTGGTGGCGCCTAAAATTGTGCTAATGGCTGTCCTGAGGGTCATCCTGAAGGCCTGGATTCACTATTGGCGGCATGATCGTGATATTCTTCGCAATCCATTTTAGTGAAAATAAGTACCCTTGACGGAGACAATATGAGTGAATTTAAAGATAAAGTTGTGGTAATAACTGGTGCTGGCGGCGGCTTAGGCAAGGCCCATGCGCTGGAATTTGCACGTCGTGGTGCAAAAGTTGTTGTTAATGATCTTGGTGGCAGCGGTGATGGTACTGGTTCTGGTGATGCAGCAGATGCCGTGGTTGATGAAATAACAGCCGCAGGTGGTACTGCCATCGCCAACAAGGCATCAGTTTCATCCAAAGAAGGCGCACAATCTATCGTAGATGATGCGGTGAGTAAGTTTGGCACCATCGATATCCTGATCAATAACGCGGGTATCCTAAGGGATAAAAGCTTTAAAAAGATGGATATGTCCGACTGGGATATCGTCATGGATGTGCATCTTAACGGCAGTGGTTATGTGACCAAGGCGGCCTGGCCGGTTATGTACGAAAAAAACTATGGCCGAATTGTATTCACCAGTTCTAGCTCCGGTATTTACGGCAATTTTGGCCAGGCAAACTATGGCGCAGCTAAAATGGGTATGCTTGGACTAATGAACGTGTTGGCCATTGAAGGACTATCAAAGAATATCAAGGTTAACTGCCTGGCACCCGCAGCAGAAACCCGTTTGATTGGTACCATCCCTGGTATGGATGTAAACCCGGATAACCCCGATCCAATGCGCCACCCTAAGCTTGTTACGCCAGCAGTGGTACTCCTATGTGCCGAAGGCGCACCGACTAATAAGACCATCCACGCTGGCAACGGGCGTTTCGCCAGTAGTGCAACTTTTGTCAATAAAGATCTGCAGTTTGGTGCTGATGTAAGCTACGAAGACCTGCTTGCAAAACAGGATGAGTTGTTTGATTTGTCTGACGCAAAAGAAATGTCAGGTTTGATCCGAGTGCTTCAGCAGCAGCAAAAGAAGTAGCTGCTAGCTGAATAACGATTGGCAGTAAAGGTGGCTGCCAATCGTTATTGCTAGTTTTGTACCGTTAACAGAAAATCACACCCAGTAAAAAATGTCGCATTTATTCGATTAACGATTGGCGTGAAAGAGGTTTGTCAAATATAGTGGCTTGATCCTGTAGTGGGCTTCAAACTGGCAAGGGTTCTTGTGCCAAAATATCTAATATCTAATATCTAATATCTAATATCTAATACCGAATGGCCTGGTTATTCTTGATCTAGCGCTAACTACCGACCACAAAACAACCGACCTTCGCCTATGCTAGGTTCTTTTTTTTCGAATGAACCCTGGGGTTTGTATGCTATTGATAATACCCAGTGAATTTGCTATTTTCTGAATTTAGCATTGTGTAAATAATATTGGGCCTGTGTCTTTTTTGCTAATTAATATTGCAAAGGCCAGTATTTAACTCAGGCATGACTCGTAGAAAAGGTGGAGATTCTCAATGATCGATCTTAATGAATTCATTGCAAACTGTCAGCAAGCACTAGAACAAACCGATCCTGTGCAGCACGTTAAAGAACTGGTAAAGGATGTCATTGCAGACCCTGCGGCGCTGATGCAAGCGTTTGATGAACGCGCTGCTGGAGAACATCGATCACTCGAAAATGCGATCATCTTTCGTTCAGAAACTCTCTCTGTTCTGGATGTAGCAAATGATCCGGGCCTTAAAACCCCGGCGCATGATCATAAAATGTGGGCCGTCATTGGCGTTTATGATGGTGAAGAGCCAAATGAGTTTTTTCTTGCTAAGGATAAGGGGCTTGAGCATAAAAGCAGCCGGTTATTAAAAGTAGGCGACGTGGCTGCGCTTGATGGTGATACGATTCATGCTATAGCCAATCCTAAGAAAACTAAATCATATGCCATCCACGTCTATGGTGGTGATATCGTTAAGCAGCGTGGGCGCAGTATCTGGAACCCGCATACAATTAAGCAGGAACCTTATGATGTGAACCAACTAACGGAATACGTTAAGGAAATGAGCGACGCGCCAGTAGCATGAACAGGCATACCCAGTGTTGGTTGCGGCTGAATTACTCCCTTCTGGAGAGGTCGGCTTATCTCGAGGTTATTTTTATTTCATAATATTTCGACCTGATAAAATACTACCAATATCTAAAACGTAAGATGGCCTGTATAAATGTGTCGAAGGGTGAAGACGCTGTTTTGGCTGGGTAGGGTAACAGCGCCTGGACGCTAAATTCGCTGTACTACACTTACGCGATGAATACCGAAAAGCTTCCCGCTGACTTCGCTGCCGTTCTGGTGCGCAAGACCGTCGCTGGGCCATTGCCACTATTGATGGTCTTTGTAGCGCTGCTTGCAGGGCTGTTTAGTGTTTTGGTTATCCCCCGCGAAGAAGAACCGCAAATTGTCGTGCCGCTTGCAGACATACTGATGTCAGCGCCGGGCTTAAGCGCCCGCCAGATTGAGCGCCAGGTAACTAATCCGCTTGAGAAACTGCTGCATCAAATTGATGGTGTTGAATACGTATACTCCGTTTCCAGGCCGGGCAGTAGTGTGGTTTCAGTCCGTTTTTTTGTGGGTGAAGACAGGGAAGACTCGCTGGTAAAAATCCATAATAAGTTACTTTCTGAAAAGGATGAGATCCCCCCGTCTATTGCCTCCTGGGTGGTTAAACCTATCGAAGTAGATGATGCATCTATTCTTAATATTGCACTATGGGCGGCGCCTGAAGCTCAGATGCATGATTTTGAATTACGCCAGATAGGCGAAGAAATAGCTTATAAGCTACAGTCAATCAAGCAGACCAACCGGGTAGAGGTTACGGGTGGGCGGCGGCGCGAGATTCGAGTTGAACTGGACCCGGCAACCTTATCCGCTTATCTGACAACACCTATGGATGTCGCCTGGGCGATAGAAGTATCTAATCAACGTCAGTTTTCTGGTCATATTGAACAACAGGATCACTCGATAGTGATAGAAACTGGCGAACCTATTGCTGATATGGTGGCATTGCGTAGTCTTGTGGTCAACGTGGTTGATGGTATTCCAGTTTATCTTAGTGATCTGGGTCAAGTATTTGATGGTCCTGAAATCGCCAAAAATTACACCTGGATTGGTTTTGGCCAGGGCGCGGATAACCCAGGTGCTTATCCTGCGGTGGTTATTTCAGTGGCTAAACAAAAAGGTTCAAATGCGGTTAGCGTTGCTAATGAGGTTACTGCGGCACTAAAGGCGTTCGAGCAAACGCTGCTGCCAGCAGGTGTACATTTTACGGTTACCCGTAACTATGGCGATACCGCTGATCAAAAGGTCAATGACCTGATTGTGTCACTTTTTATATCGGTGGTTTCTGTGGTGGCCTTTACATCGATCGTTTTAGGTTGGCGTGCAGGCCTGGTAGTCGGTTTGGCTATTCCTACCTGCTATGGGGCCGTTTTGGGGCTCGATTTGCTGTTTGGTTATAGCATCAATCGAGTCACGCTGTTTGCATTAATTCTGGTACTGGGGTTACTGGTTGATGACCCTATTGCTGGTGTTGATAATATTGAACGACATTTACGCATTGATTCAGGATCAAAGGTAGACTGTATTGTTGTGGCTATCAGTGAAATTCGTTGGCCGCTGATTATGTCTAGCCTGGCGATTATGGTGGCCTTTCTGCCACTCAACTTTATCTCTGGCATGATGGGCCCCTATCTGGCACCGATGGCCTTTAACGTGCCGGTGGCGATTATCTTGAGCACGCTGATTACTTTCATCATAACCCCACAGGTTGCTAAGTTTATGCTCAGGCAGCAGCCCGTTGGCGAGGATTTTAAGCAGACCAAAGTGTATAGTTTTTATGCGCGATTGCTCACGCCTATGCTTTGTAGTCGACGCAATGCATGGCGTGTGTTGATGGTCATTGGCTTACTTTTTGTAGCTTCGTCGCTATTACCATTGCTGCAAATAGTACCGATGAAGTTACTGCCCTTTGACAATAAAAATGAATTTCAAATTGTTGTAGATATGCCTGAAGGTACCAGCCTTGAGCGCACCCAGGCAGTGGTACAACGGCTGGGGCTCTATTTAGGCCGGATACCCGAAGTAACGAGTTTTGTTGCTTATGTCGGGACGGTATCGCCAATGGACTTAAATGCAATGGTACGCCAATACTACTTGCGTGAGCAGTATCATAGCGCGGATATCCGAGTACAGCTGGCTGATCGGCTATTAAGGCAGCACCAATCCCACACTTTGATTTTGAAAATACGTCGTGACATTGAGGCGATAGCGCGTACTGAAGGGGCTAGTCTTAAAATTGTAGAGGTGCCCCCTGGTCCGCCGGTGGTTTCAACCATCACAGTTGAAGTTTATGGTGATGCAGATACCAGCTATCAGGAGTTACAACAGGCGGCGGCGATGGTTGAGCAAAGATTGCGGCGGGAGCCGTTGGTGGTGGATGTTGATAGCTCGGTCATAGCGCCTCAACAACGAATGCGTTTTGTGGTGGATAAAACCAAAGCGGCATTATCAGGCGTCACAACTGCAGATATTGCCACAACCACACAGTTTGCGACCAGTGGGCTGGTTGTCGGCCACCTGTTTGATGAAAATGAAATAACACCAACGGTCATTCGCCTTAAATTACCGCAAACTGATAAGGGCTCTCTTGCCGCGTTGGGGACAATCCAGGTAAAGGGTATCGCCGGAGTGGCAAAGCGCCGTGACCGCGGTGCGGTGGTGGATGCGGCGCAGCCTTTTGTTACCCTCAGTGAATTAGGCCGGTGGCAATCTGGTACGGTGGATCAAACAATCCATCATAAGCAGTTACAGCCGGTAGTCTATCTGTTCGCAGAACTTTCGGGTCGAGCACCTGCCGAAGCCATCAATGATCTGATAGCGGATCTTACCGTTGCAACGCCAGAATCCACTACTGAAACCGCCCCCGACAGTATCCCTAAGCCGCTAAAGCAGCGTTCATATCTGTCGCCCGGCGGGGGTGATTTATGGTCTATACCTGCGGCAACGCGACTTAACTGGACGGGTGAAGGGGAGTTGCATATTACGCTAACAGTGTTTCGTGATATGGCAATTTCATTTAGCGTTGCGCTGGTAGGTATATTTTTTCTACTTTATTTACAAATCAACTCTGCCCGTATGGCGCTAATTATTATGTCTGCCATCCCGTTGATTGTAATTGGCGTGTTACCGGGGTTCTGGTTACTGAATAACATCGGTGAACGGCTTGTAAACGGCCTGCCAGACCCCGAGTTTTTTACAGTCACGGCGATGATTGGCATGATTGCGTTGGCAGGTATTGTGGTGCGGAATTCGCTTATTCTGGTGGAATTTATTCATGCTGAGTCAAACCGTACCGGGGATTTAACCGATGCGCTGATCTCTGCGGGTGCGGTGCGCTTACGGCCAGTATTACTCACGGGTGGAACGACTATTCTGGGTAGTATGGTGATCACCCTTGATCCGGTATTCAGTGGGCTGGCATGGGCGATTATATTTGGCACGGGCGCATCGACTATCTTTACCCTGTTCGTGATCCCGATAGTCTATTTTTTAAGCTTTGGCAGGCGCGTATAGAACTAATAAGAGTTATTCGATGATTTCTCCAAAAAAGATAATAGGTAGTATTGTAACTTTGTTGGCGCTGGTTTTTATTATGGCCCAGATGGCGGGATTGTTTGTCACGAGAATTCCTGGCGAATTGATGCCTTTAGCCGACTCAACTGAAGTGATGAAGGTACAAACGGTGGCCTTGACGTCGGTTACCGAAGTTGTTGATCTGGCCGGCACTATCCAGACTGAAACGGAAGTCTCCATTGCTGCCCTGGTAACCGCCAGGATCGAGTCGATTTCAGTTCGGGCTGGCGATCAGGTGCAACAGGGGAGTTTGCTAATCCGCCTGGAAGATGATGAATTTAAAACCAGTCTGGCCCAGGCAGAAAAACAATTGGCAGGGTTTCAGGCGCAACTGGTAGAAGCCGCGGCGAATTATGATCGTATTCAGTCACTATTTCAAAAGCAGGTGATTGCCCGCTCAGTCTATGATCAGGCTAAAGCTAACCGCGCCGCGCTGCAGTCGAATGTTGATCAGGCGGATCAGGCAGTGAAACAAGCCCAAATTAACCTCTCGTATACGCAAATAAGAGCGCCAGTTGCGGCGCAGATAATCCAGCGTCTGGCGGAGCCAGGTGATACTGCAAGGGTTGGCATGCCATTGTTAAAGTTGTTTAACCCAAGGCGTATGCAATTCGCGACTCAGGTGCCGGAGTCAATGATAAAACACGTTACCCTGGGGCTGCAGATGGTGGTCTATTTAGAAACATTAGATCAGGCTATTGATGCCGTGGTTCAAGAAATTATACCGATGGCTGATCCGGGTTCACGCTCATTTTTAGTGAGATTAGAGATAGCCGCCAAAGAAGATATTTATCCGGGGATGTTTGCGCGCCTTAAGGTGCCGATGGTCAATGTTCAGAGGATCTATGTGCCAGAGCAGGCTGTCACTCAGGTCGGTCAGATGGCCTCCATGCAGGTGGTGGTGGATGGCCAGTCTTTACGACGTTATATCCGCACCGGTACGAAAACAAGCGATTATAAAGTTGAAGTACTCAGTGGTTTGCGAAGTGGCGAGCAGTACCTGATCGGCCAATAGTTGTATTAGAAATGGGGGGCCTGAATAAAGATCATGCATATCAAAGGGATCAGTTTGGTATGATTATATTCACGGCAGAATATACGCTTCTTAACCGCTTCTTAACTGTTCCTTAACAAAGACCTGCTAGGCTAGGGCAGTAAAGTAAATCAAAGAAACGAGTCCCATGTCAAAACCACATCTTGTTGTCGTAGAAGATGAACCTGATATTCTTGAGGTATTGTCGTATAACCTGAAGCACGCAGGTTATGCGGTAAGCACTGCCCTGGACGGTGCAATTGGCCTCGACCTGATTAAAAAAACGCTGCCAGATCTGGTGTTATTAGATCTAATGTTGCCGGGCATGGACGGGCTGGATATTTGTCGTGTCATTAGAGGTGCTAGCCATACTCAACATATTCCCATCATTATGCTGACGGCTAAAGGTGAAGAAAGTGATGTGGTGTTGGGCCTGGGTATCGGGGCAGATGACTATATCGCTAAACCTTTTAGCCCGAAAGAGCTTGTGGCACGGGTGGAGGCGGTATTGCGGCGTGTCGAAAGTGGTAATTCGCCGCACAAAAATACCTATTGTAGCTTTGATGGCCTGACGATTGACTCGGTTAAACATCAGGTCTTTGTTGGTTATAGTGGGGTTGCTGATAGTGAAGTCAAATTTACCGCCACCGAGTTTCGCCTTTTGTTCTTCCTGGCCAGTCATCCAGGGCAGGTATTTTCCCGTGAGCAGTTGCTGAATTCTGGGTTTGGCAATGATGCGGTTGTTATCGATAGAAATATTGATGTGCATATCCGAGCTATACGCAAGAAGCTCGGCGTACAAGCCGGTTTTATTCAGACCATCCGTGGCGTGGGTTATCGATTTAAGTAAAAGCCAGGCTAAAAAAGCTGCCATACAAAAGCCATCTCTGCAACGCGGCCTAAAAAGCTGCCACAAGTATCCCTATATTATGCTTAAGTCACGCCTGTTCTGGCAATTATATGCTGGCTATATCACCGTTATTATTACTTCAACAATTATTGTTGGGGTATTGGTTAGTCGTCAGGTTACAGAGAATAGCCTCGAAGAAATTCATCATTCTTTGGCAGTTCGTGCAGAGCTATTGGCGCAAATTGCCCGCCCTGAATTGCTAGCTAACACAAAGCATCAGTATGGGGCTGGCTTGGCATCGAACGCAACCGATGGCGTCGATATTAATAGTCCTGAGCTGGTTTCGTTGCAGCAAATTATCTTACAGCTGGGGCTTAAAATAGGTAGTCGCTTAACAATTATCACAATTGCCGGGCAGGTGCTGGCTGATTCAGAGCAAGCGCCGCGTAATATGGATAATCATGGCCAACGGCCAGAGATAGTTGAAGCGGGTGAAAAGGGTTTCAGTACCGTGTCACGTTTAAGCGACACCTTGCAGCAAAAAATGATCTATCGGGCGCTACGGCTCAGTGAGGAAGGTAGCGTGCTTGGTTTTGTCCGTGTCTCGCTACCCTTGTCGATAATTGACCAAAAACTGGTAGTGTTGCGTCTAATTGTTTTATTCGGTGCTAGTCTTTCCGCTGTTGCTGCTATTGTTCTGGGGTTTTATTTTGCTGGCCGGTTTACTGAACCTTTAACCAAAATGACCCAGGTCGCTGAGGCCATATCGCAGGGCGATTATAATCGTCGGATTGATGTTCAACAACGTGGCGAGGTAGGTACTCTGGCGCGGGCCTTTAATCGTATGGCAAGAAGTTCTGAACAACGTATGGCCGAGATCACAACCGACCGAAATCGCCTGGCGAAGATATTCGCTGGTATGGTAGAGGGAGTTATCAGTGTTGATGATGCGCAGAATATCATTCATATAAATCAGGCCGCGGCAGACCTGCTCGGACTGTCGATAGCGACCTGTATTAATAAACCCATTTGGGAAGAAGTACGCATTCAGGAAATAAACCAGGCGCTGGAGCAATCAATCCAGCGTCAGGCCATGGTTAAAACCCAGGTGCGACGTGCCTCAGACGCTGAGGATCTGGTGATTGATATCTACGCCGCAACCCTCAGTAACAGATTGGGTGTGGATGTTCTGAATGGTGACCCGACCAACGCTGACTTGGCTTTTGGCGGCGCGGTTATTGTTTTAC
Organism: Pseudomonadales bacterium; assembly: GCA_019090615.1. Classification (GTDB taxonomy): domain Bacteria; phylum Pseudomonadota; class Gammaproteobacteria; order Pseudomonadales; family Azotimanducaceae; genus JAHRVQ01. Next base: position 19,118 of record JAHRVQ010000049.1, read on the forward strand.
ATGATATTTCTGAACTTGATCGGCTGGAGCGCATCCGGCGTGATTTTGTCGCCAATGCTTCCCACGAACTAAAAACCCCGATCACTGCTATTCGGGGTTTATCAGAGACTATTCTTGGTGATGTTGATATGCCGTCGGATACGCGGCAAAAATTTATTGTCAGAATGCATGCCCAAAGTCTTCGGCTATCAGCATTGGTAACTGACCTAATGGCAATTTCCAGGTTCGAATCAGCTCAGCATAAGCAGAACTTTCAGTCTGTTGATCTGGTAGAGGTCGCGCGACAATCGGTGGCCGCGGCTGAGATAACCTGTCGCCAGGACAAAATAACTTTAACGGCGGAGATAGCGGATAGCAATATTATCATTGCTGGCGATAGTGAGGCGTTGCGTCAGTTAATCGATAATCTGATTGATAATGCCATTAAATATACAGAAGCTGGCGGCAGCATTGGTGTGGCGCTGCTCCTGGAGAGTAAAAGCGTGCGTTTAGTTGTTCAAGACACCGGAATTGGCATCAGCGCCAGTTTTCAGCAGCGAATATTTGAACGTTTTTACCGTGTTGATAAGGCCCGTTCGAGAGCGCTGGGTGGTACTGGGCTTGGTTTATCGATAGTAAAAAATATTGCCGAGCAACATGGTGGTTCAATTAAGGTTGAAAGCCAGCTCGCGGTTGGCTCAATATTTACGCTAACACTGCCTGTCTAACGACCTGTTATAAGCGCCGCTACAGCATAGGCGCGAGCGCTAACAACTATTTTATTTGGCGCTGTTGCGGTTTAAAGCAACGCTGCCTGAGTCGCGTCCGTTAATTTCTGGTCCATCTTTCCTTAACGTAGCCTCTTTATCTTTCCTTAATACGAGTCGAGGAAACTTAGACCGTCCTCAGCCGAAACGGCGCTGTGTTGTTGTCGATTGAGAAAGATGAACCGTTATAAATAAGAGATTTAACCTATGCGATATAACCTTTTGCCCTTGCTGGCGACCACGTTACTCCTGCTCACCGGTAACACCTTTGCCAGTGGAACCGTTGAGGATGGGCTATTACAACAGCTTATCAATGAGGTCCGCGGTTTAACTTCGCGGCTCGAACAGCTGGAGCAATCCATGCATAGTCTGCGCGTAGAAAACGCTGTTCTCAAAGAAGCAGCTGATACATTGTCAGATGCCACCAGCACATTGTCAAAAACTGGTGACAGGCTGGCGTGGGCGGAAAATATCCGCCTAAAAGGCGATTTTCGATATCGATACGAAAATATTGATGAGCAAAATAAATCGAAACAGCGTAACCGCTCCAGAGCCAGGGCCCGCATTGAAGCGGTGGCGCACATTAACGATGACTTGAAAGTTGGTCTGGGACTGGCTTCCGGTGGGGATGACCCCGTATCAACTAATCAAACTCTGGGCGCTGGTGGCAGTTCAAAAGGTATTAATCTTGATCTGGCTTATTTCAGCTGGACAGGCCCAGGTAATAGTCAGGTCCTTGGCGGCAAGTTTAGAAACCCTTTTTATAAACCGGCAAAAAGCAGCCTGATATGGGATGGCGATTACCGGCCAGAAGGGTTCGCGGTAAAATATGCCCAGGGTGCTATTTTTGCCAATGCGGCCTTTTTATATCTGGAAAGTGATGATAAAGCTGGCAGTAAAGACGCAGAGAGTTATTGGGGGCTGCAGTTGGGTTATACAGCAGATCTGCTAGACGCGACTCGTTTAGTTGCTGGTATTAGTTATTACGATATACCGGTGCAGGGTAGCCAGCCGTTTTTTGATGCGGACGATTCTTTTGGCAATAGCCTGGCAATGGATGGCAGCTATCAAAATAATTATCGGGAGCTAGAAATATTTGCTGAAATTAATACCCAGATTGCCGATTTGCCGTTGAGTGTATTTCTTGATTGGGTAGAAAATCAGGCTGCCGATGAACTCGAAACAGGGCTGGCGGTAGGCTTCAAGTTGGGTAAGGCCAGCGCTTCGGGTACCTGGCAGGCGGCCTATACTTACCAGGACCTGGAAGCAGATGCGGTGTTGGGCCTTACAACTGATTCAGACTTTGGTGGCGGTGGTACGGGGAATAGAGGTCACATTATCAAGGGCGCTTACGCTTTTAATAGAAACACCGCCTTATCACTGACCTATTTTATTAATGAAAGCAACAGCCAGGATATAAACTACGATCGGCTTCAGGTTGATTTGAAGTTTAAGTACTAGAATTGTAGTTATTATGAGGTTGGGCAGGTGCTGGTAGGCGAGCGGGTCTGGTAGACATAATGATTAGACGCAAAGGTCTGTTGCGTCTAATCTGCTGCGCTATAGACCTTTAACTTTGGAGGGGCTAAAACGTTAACCACGGACTTAAATATCACGGAAGTATAACAATTTGGAGCGTTCGGAAGATCTGATTTAAAATCAGGGTCCCATAGTAAGGGTTTTCAGGAAAAGGAATTTTCCAGGGGGTTTCTGATTAAGGTTCTCTGCAACAATAATAAAATTAGAGGGTGTTTATAACCTATGTCTGCAAATATACTGGTGGTCGAAGACGACAGCGATATAAACGATTTGGTGTCGATGAACCTGACTGACATGCACCATACTGTTGATAGCTGCCTAAATGGCCGAATAGGCCTTGAGCATGCGTTACAAAATAAGTACGACCTGATCGTACTGGATATAATGTTGCCTGAGATCGATGGCCTGGAAATCTGTAGTCAGCTTCGTGCTAAAGGCCAGCTAACACCTATTTTGATGTTAACCGCCCGAACCTCTGAAATGGATCGTGTTGTTGGTCTGGAGCTCGGTGCAGATGATTATTTAACCAAACCCTTCGGGGTGCGTGAATTGCAGGCGCGGGTCAAGGCGATGCTGCGTCGGGTAGATATGTTGACGCAGCATGCAGAAGAAGTTGATCAGCTGCGTTTTGATCAGCTGCTGATTGATATTCAGAAACGAGAAGTCCGGCTGGATGATAAAAAAATTGATCTGACCAACACCGAGTTTGATTTGTTGCTTTATATGGCCCGTAGCCCTGGCCATGCTTTTAGCCGTAATCATCTGTTAAATGATGTCTGGGGTTATCAACATAGTGGTTACGAACATACGGTCAATTCCCATATAAACCGATTACGGCATAAACTTGAAGCTTATCCGTCTGATCCGAAATTTGTTCTCACCGTCTGGGGTGTGGGTTATAAGTTTAATGATTCCTATGCCAGTTAATTCTTTTTACGGTAAATTAATGCTGGCCTTGCTGGCCAATTTTCTCCTCGTCGGCGTATTGCTGGTGTTCTTGTTGCAACAGTTAACTAATCATTATCAACATGAAGTTGAGCAGAAACTACACCTCGATCTGGCGCGCCATATTGTCGACGACCATCAGTTATTTAAAAATGATGTGATAGACCCACGGGCGCTGAAAGACGCTTTTCATAATATGATGATTTTAGGCCCGAGTTTCGAATTTTATGTGATTGATCCTGCGGGCAAGCTGGTTTCTTACGCGGCAGAAGAACAAAAAATCAAACGCCATACGGTTAATTTACAGCCCGTATGGGAATTTTTATCGAAGGACCGGCGCCTGCCAATTACCGGCGATGATCCGCGGCATCCGTTCCGACAGAAAATATTTTCAGCCGCAGAACTACACCAGGATGGCCAGCCGATGGGTTATCTATATATCATCATTGGTGGCGAAATTTATGATGGGGTATCAGCATTAATCCGTCAAAGCCATAATATGAAATTGGGTGTGGGAGTACTCACTATCGCGTTATGCCTGAGTTTACTGGCCGCGTTGGGGCTGTTTGCCGTATTGACGCGACCTTTACGGCGTTTAAGTCGTGATATTGATCATTTTCGTGCGGAAGGTTTTGATGCCAATAAATTAACTATATCTGCCTGGGATGCAGGGTCGAGTGACGAAATTGAAAGACTGGGTAGCAGTTTTACTATTATGGCTGAGGAGCTGAAACACCAATATGAAAAGGTTAAGGCAGCCGATGAGTTACGTCGCGAACTGGTATCCCATGTTTCCCATGATCTGCGTACGCCACTGGCATCGCTTAAGGGTTACCTCGAAACCTGGCAAATAAAACAGGGTAGTATGAGTGAGGCAGAAAGCCAGAAACTGATTGATACAGCGGCCAGAAATGCGTTGCAAATGGGTGTTTTGGTCGAACAGCTGTTTGAGTTGGCGCACCTGGAAGGTGATGCCAATACCCTTAACTGGGAGCTGGTTTCTATTGCAGAGCTTGCTCAGGATGTATTACAAAAACTGGCTCTTCGGGCTGAGGCGAAGCAGATAACATTGACCCTTGAGCCAAAAAACCCGGCCTTACTGGTTCAGGCCGATATTGAAAAGCTGGAACGGGTATTCACTAATCTAGTCGATAATGCCATTCGCCATTGTGCTGAGCGGGGCCAGGTGGATATTGTGATGGAGGCCAGTAAAGAGCAAATTAGAGTGAGTGTGCAAGATAACGGTAGCGGTATTCCTGCGGCAGAAGTCGGCAAAATTTTTAATGCACATTTTCGCGCCAGCAATAGTGCTGCCGGTAGCGGCGAGAAACACAGCGGGCTGGGTTTGGCGATTACTCGGCGGATTCTTGATTTGCATGGCAGCAGGATTGAGGTGCTGACCGAGTTAGGTGAGGGGACAAGGTTCTCTTTTACACTTAATCGGCCAGCGTCCCAGGTTATTCCTCTCGACAGTGATTAAACACCGTATTGTTCTAAATAGGCCCAGAAGCTTCGCAAAATATTCGAGCTATTTATGCCCAGCAATGGGCATTTTTTTTGCGTGTGCATAAAGATCAAAGCATAACGCTAGTCCGACCAGTCCGTATTCCAACATGATGGCCCATAGCGGTTGTTGATACAGGGCCAGGGTTTCAATACCGAGGCTAAAACCGGTGAGGTATGATAGCAATACAGTGATAGAGGCGGTCCAGGCCCAGCGGCTAGGGAATATCGTCGCAAATGCGAGTAACCAGATCAGATACCAGGCGTTCACTACGGGTGCGATAAGAAAGAAGATCGCAAAAATCCAGTCGCCGCGGGGCATCAGATTTTTTTTATCCTGCAAAAAATGCCAGCCGTAGGCGGCATAAAAGCTGCCGAAAATTAGCAGGCAAACTAGTTTGGACAGGTCGCTAGACAACCAGATATTTATCAGTGCATAAACTGAACTATTGAATTGCCAGTCGTTGGCAAATACCAGCAGGCCTGCCAGGTCGGCCTGAGTTTGCCAAATGAAGGGCAGATAAAATACGGCGATAGTGAGCGGCAGATAGACCCAATACCTGGCGCGACAGCGAATCAAGACAAAAGGCGCTAACAGAATAGCAAATATTTTGGCACATATGCTGACACCCAGCAGTACCAGCGCCAGCTTTTGCTGTTGGCGTTGCAGACAAAAGAAACTGAGCATCAAAAACAAAACCCCCACTACGTCTGGATGGGCTGTAAAAGCGAATTCCTTAACAATCAGCGGGCTCCATGCATATAAGATCAGCGCGTATCGGTTGCCTGGGTTTGGGATCAGTTTGGCTAATAGCAGAATGAGCAATATATCGATACCGGCATAGATCAGTTGCAGGCCAAACACTTCGCCGGGGGTTAAAAAGTAAGCCAGCAGGAAACTCAATTGCATAACTGGGCCGTAGATGGTGGCTATATCAGGGTTATTTATTCCGTCTAATACCTGTTGAAATAGACTCGGGATGGATTCATCAGCGAAAAACGCGTCGGGGGCAACGCCATAGGGTGAGCCTGCCTGGGCAAATAAAAACCCATCCCACAGGTAGCGGTAAAAATCGTCCTCCAGGATTGGCATTGATGTGATGCCAATCAGGCGGAATATTATTGCCCAGCCGATGATCAATTTAACCGATGGCGCGGCTGTTTGGTACCTAGCCTGGTCAGGGGCCTGATGGTTTAAGTATTTAAACGCTGCAACAGATAGCGCAAACAATATCATCGCGATAATTAAAAAATAGCCCACAGTCAATGTTTCAATGGGGTGGCCAAGTAAATAATAAAGCAGTGCACTGGCTAAACCGGCTATATGTAACAAGGTGTTCATAGATCGTGCCTGTTAATGACAAGTGCTTGATTTTAACGGTAATAAGCTGCCTGCATAAAGCCGATTGGTGAATTGTTATAAACTCTTGATAGTTTCGTGATACTTCCCCGCTGATTTCTCTTTACTATCGCTTTTCACCTGCTGAGACATCTTTAAGCCGATGCCAGAGGCAGTGAAAATCAAATTAACTATAAATTCAAATTGAGGAATCAACTATGCACCAGGTAATCAAATACTTTGGTATGAGTAAGCTTGCCATTTTTGCCCTGTTAATTAGCCTGGGATCAGCCAATGTTTTGGCTTCTGGGTCTTTTAATCCATCATCAAGTGCCTCCCAACAACTTAGTTATAACGCCGGTAAAAGAGTTTTCCATAAGAAAATCGCCTGTAAAACCTGCCTTTTGCCGGGCAAAAAATTAAATAAAACTTCTGCCACCAAAGTTGTTGAAGCGATTAGCAATGGGAAGGACTTTATGACATTGCTGAGCAAAAAAGAACGTATGGCTGCGATCTACTATCTTAAAAAACGTCATAAGTTGTCATAGGTTAATGCGGTTTTTTACCGACTATATGTATTTAACAGCAACAACCAAAATTTAAAGGGGAATATTATGAAAAAACTTGTTATTGGCGGTCTATTACTTGCTTCGCCCGTTATGGCTTTAGCCGAAGGCACACCATGGTTGGCCATTCCTGGAGAAACCAGTCTCCAGCTGTCAACTGTATTTCAGTCAACGGATGCGTTTCGTCAGAACGATGATAAAAACCAGCTGCCGGCTGATCTTGACCTGGATACCATATGGCTTTCTTTGACCCATGGTATTAGTGATAACCTGGCTGTGGATTTTCGCACCGGATATGCTGAAAGTGATTTTGCGCCGGTCGGTGAAGAGTCCGGCAGGACTGATACTACGCTTGGTCTGACCTGGCGGTTTGTCGACGAATTTTTATCAGCTGGTAATGTGCCTAGTGCGGCGGTTCGTGTTGCAGCAATTTTTGAAGGCAATTACGACCCGAAAGGCGTCAATGCGATTGGTGATGGTGCGTCAGGGCTAGAAGCTTCAATCATCCTCGGCAAGGCTTTTACTGATCGGTTTGCTCTGAGCGGTGACCTTGGTTATCGCTATCGTCAAGGTGATGTGCCTAATGAAGTGACCTTCAACCTGGGGGCTTATTATTCCTTTAGTCAAAGTTTGAGTGCATCTGTCGGTTACCACAATACCAATTCCAGGGGTGACCTGGATATCGGTGCGCCAGGTTTCTCGCCGGCTCGATTCCCTGAAACTGAAGAAGACATTGAGAGCTTTGATGTCTCGTTAACCTATAACTTTACACCCAGTATCAATATGGCATTAAGTTATGGTTCGGTCATTGATGGCCAGAATACGCCGGATAACGATATTTACGCCGTCAGCCTGGGTGTTTCATTCTAAAGCTTGTGGCTGGTATTTCTACCGCGGCGATAGATTGAAGTCAGTGCAATAATGCATTGCGCCGAGGTAATGGGGGTCGCAGCAGGCCCCCTTAAAAATAGCGGGATTTTCTTTTTAGCAGTTTATTTAAGCAGTTTGTTATAAATCGCCTCTATATAGGGTCTATAAAATATACAGTTTTTATGGTCCCGTAATTAAGTTTATAACCACCAGGAAATTTTTGATTAAGGTTTATTGACGTCAATGCAGCGTTAAATTTCGACCTAGTTAGAGAATTCCAGATAATCAGGGTTTACCGAAATAAAATGAACAAAAATAAAATTAACAGAAATAAAATCGGATTATGTCTGGCGTTGGCCAGCGGCGCGTTGATGTTCTATTTGTTTGACCTCGGCCAGTACCTTGATCTTGGCTATTTACAATCGAAGCAGCAGCTTTTTGCTGACTATTACCGGTCCAGCCCAGCGCAAACCATTGCGGCGTTCATGCTGATTTATGTAGTGGCAACTACGTTTTCTTTTCCAGGCGCAGCGTTATTAACCTTGTTAGCAGGGGCTATCTTTGGCCTGTTGGCAGGCACAGTGATTGTGTCTTTCGCCAGCACTGTTGGTGCCACATTGGCGTTTTTACTTTCTCGTACTCTCCTGCGAGATAGCATAGAGCGGCGGTTTGCCCAGCAGATCAAGGCAATCGATGAGGGGGTCGAAAAAGATGGCGCCTTCTATCTATTTACGCTGCGTCTGGTACCTCTATTTCCCTTTTTTGTCGTTAACTCATTGATGGGGTTGACCAGCATTCGCACGCTGACCTATTTCTGGGTGAGTCAATTAGGCATGTTAGCGGGTACCATTGTTTATGTGAACGCCGGCACAGAGATGGCTAAACTTGACAGCCTGTCTGGTATTCTTTCAGCGCCATTGTTGATGTCGTTTGCGTTATTGGGACTATTCCCGTTGTTATCAAAATTCCTGGGCACTAAGTTTGTTAACGCTGTGCGGGCAAACCGAGCACTAAAGCGCTTTCGTAAGCCAAAGCAGTTTGACGCCAATATGATTGTTATTGGTGCCGGCGCAGCAGGGCTGGTGAGTTCCTATATCGGTAGTGTTACCAAAGCCAAAGTGGTGCTGATCGAAAAAGATAAGATGGGCGGCGACTGCCTGAATACGGGCTGTGTCCCCAGTAAGGCGATTTTACGCACGGCAAAAATTAAATCTTATATTGATCGTGCCGATGCATTTGGTTTGTCGAATGCCAGTGTAGAAGTTGAATTTAAAAAAGTGATGCAGCGGGTTCGCCGAGTGGTTGAAAAGATCGCGCCACATGATTCAATTGCACGATATTCTGAATTAGGTGTTGAGTGTGTTGTAGGCGAAGCGCGGTTGACATCACCCTGGACGGTAGAAGTTGATGGTCGGCAGATATCGGCGAGAAATATTGTGGTCGCCACCGGTGCGAGGCCCTTTGTGCCACCGATACCTGGGCTGGAACTGGTGGATTATCTAACTTCCGATAATGTCTGGAAGCTGGAACAACTGCCGGCACGCATGATCGTGCTTGGCGGCGGTCCGATAGGCTGCGAGTTGAGTCAGGCCTTTGCAAGGTTAGGCGCCAAAGTTACTCAGGTTGAACAGATGCCGCGTTTGATGATGCGTGAGGATGATGAAGTGTCTGACTATATCAAACATAAATTTACCGCAGATGGTATTGATGTACGTCTATTATGTCGTGCCGAGGCAATCCATGTGCGTGACGGTGAGAAGTTCCTGGTGTGTAAAACAGGCGCTGTTATCGAAGAAATTCCGTTTGATGAGATTCTGATCTCAGTGGGACGAGCAGCTAATACCCAGGGTTTTGGGCTACGGGATCTGGGTGTGAAAACCACCGAACGAGGCACGATTGAAGTGGATGAGTATCTGCAAACTAATATCCCGACGGTCTATGCCTGTGGCGATGTAGCCGGCCCTTATCAATTTACCCATACCGCAGCCCATCAAGCCTGGTATGTTGCGGTAAATAGTCTTTTTGGTCGCTTTAAGAAGTTTAAAGTTGATTATAGTGTCATACCCTGGGCTACATTTACCGATCCTGAAGTGGCCCGTGTCGGCCTCAACGAAGCGGATGCGAAGCAGAGAGATATTGCCTATGAGGTAACACGGTTTGAAATTGACGATCTTGATCGCGCTATCGCAGATGAAGAGGATCATGGTTTTATCAAGGTACTTACCGTGCCGGGTAAAGACAGGATTCTTGGTGTGACAATCGTTGGCCATCATGCGGGTGATAATATCGCAGAATATGTGCAGGCGATGAAGCAGGGCATTGGTTTAAATAAAATCTTGTCTACCATTCATATATACCCAACGTTGACTGAAGCCAACAAATACGTTGCGGGCGAATGGAAACGGGCGCGCACGCCAGAGCGCCTATTGGCCTGGGTTGAAAAATACCATGCCTGGATGCGCCGTGATAAATCAACCTCTGGTGAGGTTATAGCCCAGCCTTTGGAGCAATCTAATGTTTAATAATCAGCATATTTCAGTGGTTATTCCTGCCCTCAATGAGGCCCTGGCAATCGGTAAGGTTGTTGGTGGCCTGAGGGCCTTGTGTAACGGCAACGGCACCGCATTGATCGATGATATTGTGGTATGCGATAACGGCTCTACAGATGATACTGTTCGGGTTGCGGAACAACATGGGGCACGGGTTGTTATGCAGCGGAAAAAAGGCTACGGAATAGCCTGTTTAACCGCCATAAGACATCTGCGTCAGACTGATATAGTACTTTTTGTGGATGGTGATGATTCCTGTGTACTGACGCAGGCAATTCGGCTTATAGCACCGGTAGGTGCGGCGGAGGCTGATATTGTTATTGGCTCTCGTACGCTGGGTCAGGTAGAAGCCGGTGCCTTGACGCCACCGCAAGCGTTTGGCAACTGGGTCGCAACGACATTGATACGTTGGATCTGGTGCTGTGAAATGACCGATCTTGGGCCTTTTCGCGCGATTCGTTTTGAGGCGCTGAAAAGTTTGTGCATGCAGGACGAGCAATTTGGCTGGACGGTTGAAATGCAAATCAAGGCACTCCAAAAGGATTTGTTGATGATTGAAGTGCCAGTTGATTCAACCTGCCGGATTGGTGAGTCAAAAATTAGTGGTACGTTAAGTGGCGTTATAGGTGCGGGTAAAGGTATTTTAGGCAAGATTCTTGCCCTCTGGTGGTCGGGCCGTCGATCTAAAAAATCTGCATCAGCAACCGCTGGGTCGGTGAGCCGTTTAGCTGGCTGTAATGGTTCGCTTAAGGTACGTTAGGTCACGTTTTATCGGGCTGTTTTTTAATTTATTCTTCTAATTTGTTTTTTTAAATTATTCTTTTCTATCGATTGCCTTCGAGCTGGCAATCGATAGAAAAATTGAGACACAAACCATGATACCAATGTTGTATAGAAAAAAACTGGTGAAAAGTTTAGCCGGTGTTTTAACACTCCTGCTGGGGTTGTTTAGTTTTACAGGTAGCCAGGCGGCGCCGCGTGCAGAAATTATCAAATTCTGGCTGCCGAGTATTGCCCAGAATGAACAGACCATCAACCATGGTGCCTGGCAAGCTATCCTTGATGTTTACCTTGCTGATAATCATGCAAGTGGTGTTAATCGCTTTAATTATTTAGCCGTTACTAAGGTTGATAAGGAAAAACTATCTGGTTATTTGACCGAGATGCAAGATCTTGACCCACGGGATTACAGCCGAGTGGTGCAAAAAGCCTACTGGATTAATTTATATAATGCTTTAACGGTCAAATTGGTACTGGATAACCTGCCAGTTGATTCCATTACCGAAGTGGGCCAGAGCTTTTTTAAATTTGGTCCCTGGGACGACGTAGTTGCAACTGTTGTTGGTCAGGAATTATCCCTGAACAATATCGAGCATGGCATTCTACGTCCCATATGGCGTGATAATAGAATTCACTATGCGGTTAATTGCGCTAGCATGAGTTGCCCTAATCTCTCAGGCGTTGCGTTCACTGAGAATAATACTGAACTATTATTAGAGCAGGCGGCAACTGAATACGTTAACCATGTACGCGGGGTTAGTTTTGTTAATGGCGATATGCGGGTGTCAAGTATTTACATCTGGTATCTTGCAGATTTTGGTGGTGAAAACACTTCTCTGGTAGATCATTTAAAAAAATATGCTGATGCTGATTTAATGAAAAAACTACAGCGACATAAAGGCGATATTGAGCATGGTTATGATTGGCAACTCAATAAACCTGGCCAGCAATTGAGTTTGATTGCTGAATAGTATGTCACGCGCATTTTCATTATTTTTGGTGGTAATAACGCTTGTACTGGTTGGCTGTAATCAGCGTGGTGCTGATACTGAGCGTTTGCTGTTAACCGGCTCAAGCACTATGGCGCCATTATTGACTGAACTTGCAATCGCTTTTGAAAACCAGCGCGGGCAGACCCGCATTGATGTGCAAACAGGTGGTTCATCGAGAGGTATTACGGATGTGCGGCGGGGTCTGGTAGATATAGGCATGGTTTCACGGTCGCTGAATGATAAGGAAGATGATCTTCAGGCACATCTTATTGCTCAGGATGGCATTGGTCTTATCCTCAATACGGCTAACCCAGTGGTGAGCCTGACGGACCAGCAAATCGTTAATATATATACCGGTGCGGCTGATAACTGGCAGCTGTTTGGCGGTGCCAATGAGCCTATTACAGTTGTTAGTAAAGCTGAAGGCCGTTCTACGTTAGATTTATTTCTGGCGTATTTTAAACTACCGGTTGCTGATCTCAGGGCGCATATTATTATTGGCGATAACGAACAGGGTATTAAGGCGGTGGCGGGTAACGCAAAAGCCATTGGTTATGTGTCTATTGGTGCTGCGGAATATAGTATTAGAGCCGGTTTGCCGATTAAGCTAATTCCAGTTAATGGGGTTCAGGCAAGCACTGATTCCGTGAGTAGTGGTCTGTTTCCATTGTCACGACCGCTTAATCTGGTGACCCGTGTGGAAGCAAAGCCGGGTCAGGTAAGCAGTACAACAGCGGCTGACTTTATTCGCTTTGCCCAGTCAGATAAAGCCAGGGCGTTGATTTTGAGGCAGTATTTTGTACCGCCACAAGGTTGATATTAAATTTGTCGGGTTGCTTAGGTTACTGGTGATGCTAGCAGCCTGTATTGTGCTGTTAATTTTTGGTTTTTTGCTTACTGAGGCCTGGCCGTTCCTGTTTTCAGAACACGGTGGGCAATTATTTACCGATGCCGTCTGGCATCCGACTACCGGTCAATATAACCTGGTGCCAGTTATTCTGGGTACGCTGTATACAACGATTGGTGCTGTATCGGTGGCGGTACCGTTTGCTCTGGCAACAGCGATATTTTGCCAGTTTTATGCGCCGCGCTGGTTTGGCAGGCTTTATACCAGTGTGATGGAAGTGTTAGCAGGCATACCCTCGGTAGTATATGGTTTTTGGGGGCTGGTAGTACTGGTGCCGCTGGTCGCCAGTTGGCAGGGTTCGGGTGCTAGCTTGCTAACAGGTATATTAGTGTTGTCGCTGATGATATTGCCAACCGGTACGTTATTGGCTATTGCAGCGTTAAAACAGGTGCCGAGTGAGTGGATACAGGGTTCTTACGCGCTGGGTCTGTCACGTTGGGCGACCATCAAAAATATTGCGCTGCCGGCAAGTGGGCATGGCATGTTGAATGCTCTGCTGTTGCAAAGCACCCGTGCAATCGGCGAAACCATGGCGGTATTAATGGTTTGCGGTAATAGTACCCTGTTTCCATTCGGTCTATTTGAACCAGTGCGTACCTTAAGTGCCAACATTGCCCTTGAAATGGCTTATGCGATGGAGATGCATCGCGCGGCACTTTATAGCAGTGCATTGGTGCTTATGGTCATGGTATTTATATTGCTGTTTTTGAATCAATTTCAAAACAGACTTGAATCCACCGCTAATGGGAAGTCGTAGATGATGTCTAAGGCCATGAGTCAAGGTGACCGTATTATCCAAATGGGCCTTTGTTGCCCAGCGCTAATTATTTGCGGTGTTTTTGTCTGGCTGTTATTTGATGTGGTGAGCCAGGGTATCAGTGGCCTGAGCTGGCAGTTTCTGACTCAGCTACCCGCTGATGCGGGTCGTGCGGGTGGGATAGTCTCTATAATAGTGTCAACCTTTATCGTCTTAATTATTGCGCTTCTGGTGGCGCTACCGATTGGTCTTGGCACCGCAATTTGGTTGGCGGAGTTTGCCGACGAAGATCAGACAGGCATGGCCGTTGCAGTTTGGGTACGGCGCAGTTTACAACTGTTGGCTGGTGTACCGTCGATTGTTGTTGGCCTGTTTGGCTATGCAGTATTTTGTCAGCTGCTAGGCCTGGGGTATTCATTATTAGCGGGGGGGTTAACCCTTGGTTGTATGATCTTGCCGCTACTTATTGGTAGCCTTGAGGCGGGTCTGCGGGCGGTACCTTGTACCTATCGTATTAATGCTGTGGCCTTAGGTTTGTCAAAATTTAGTGTGATACGGCGTATTTTATTACCTCAGGCTGCGCCGGCGCTATTGGCAGGTTTAATATTAAGTATAGGACGAGCCCTGGCAGAAACTGCCGCATTGTTATTTACCAGTGGTTATGTCACACGGATGCCGGAATCAGTTTATGATTCTGGCCGAGTATTAAGCGTGCATGTTTTTGACCTGGCAATGAATGTGCCGGGCGGTGATAAAAATGCCTATGCCACAGCACTGGTATTATTGTTGGGGCTGTTGTTGATAAATAGTGTACTGAAAAAAGTTGTTAATATTTGGGCTGCACGAGAGAATTGATTATGACTAAATCTGTAGCATTTGGACGAAAATTGCAACATACAACACCGCAAGATATTTCTTTGCAAAGCGGACCTCCGGCTATCAGCATTAGGAATTTAGGCCTTAGTTATGGTGGCCACAAGGTTTTGAAAAATATCAATTTTGAAGCCAGGGCGGGGAAAATTACTGCCCTTGTCGGTCCGTCAGGTTGCGGCAAGAGTAGCCTGTTGTCGGTGGTTAATCGCCTCAGTGATTTGCAGGCCTGCAAGGTCGAAGGTGAGGTTTTTATTGCTGAGGATAATATACTTCATTCGGCAGTTAATGTGTTAAAACTGCGCCGGCGCATTGGCATGGTGTTTCAAAAGCCGAGTCCTTTTCCTATGTCGATTCGCGAAAATCTGTTGTTTCCGCTACGAGAATATGGGGTAAAAGGTGATCAGCTGGAAAAAACTCTGGAAGATAACCTGAGGCTGGTTGGATTATGGGATGAGGTCAAAACACGCCTCAATGACTCTGCACTAGTATTATCTGGCGGCCAACAGCAGCGTTTATGTTTTGCCCGATGCCTAAGTCTTAACCCAAAGGTATTGTTATTAGATGAACCCTGTAGTGCCCTTGATCCTCGATCAACGCAGATTATAGAGGCGTTAATCTGGCACTTGCGAGAGTCCCATACTATTTTGATGGTGACGCATAATTTGGCCCAGGCAAGGCGTCTGGCAGATGATGTGGCTGTTTGTTGTCTGTCTGATGGTGTTGGCAGTATTGTTGAGTCTGGCAAGACCGCACAGGTGTTTGATTTTCCCGCCCACCCAGTGACGGCAGAATATCTGGGTTTTGAAACTGCGGAGGTGCGCTCTAGTGATTAAGTGGTTGAAACAATATTGATAACATGGGCTTAAGGTGCTCGCGGAATAATTATTTAATTGATATTTTGGCGGCAGGGACGGTGATCAAAAATGAGCAGTGATATACCTGGAATCGGAATATATATTCTCAACTGATAACTATTGAGTTCTAACAATTAAATAAAATGGCGCTGATAAATGATGCGCAATGTCGTGACAAGATGCTGACATCTTTGAAAGTGTATAAGGGGTATTAGAATGAAAGGTATTGATTTTGGGCCGTTAGAACATTTGATTGGTGTGTGGCAGGGTGATAAAGGTATGGACGTTGCACCCGCTGCTGGTGATTCAGAAGATACGCCGTTTTTTGAAACGATATCCATTGAAGCTGTGGGTGATGTAACGAATGCAAAAAAACAAACCCTGGTGGTTCTTAAATACCATCAGATAGTTAGCAGGCAGGACGGCGGAGAAGTATTTCATGATCAAATTGGCTACTGGACTTTAGACTTAGCAACTGGGGTATTGACCCAATCAGTCAATACCCCAAGGGCTGTAGGGTTGTTGGCTGGTGGTAAGGTAATAGAAAATAATAGCCGAGTGGAGTTTGCAGTGAAAGCTGTTGATGGTGATAAAGATTGGGGAATAGTGCAATCTCCATTTATGCGTGATAATGCACGTACGGTTTCATTCGAACATAAAGTGGTTATTGAGGATGATGTTATGACCTATAAAGAAACCACTGTACTCGATATATATGGAAAGTTATTCGATCATACAGATGAAAATAAACTGACTCGCATTTAGAACCTAGCTCACTAAACCTTTTTATTCATAAACTATTTTTTCGTACCCTGTCTGCTCGATAATTTCGGCCAAAAACCTGCTGTTTAAAAAAACACATCAAATTATTCAACAAAATAGCACCATAACTATAGGCAAGCTTCAGAGGCCGTTATTTTTACCAGGTATAAATGCATTAATCTAAAAGCTTGGACTCTTGGCGTTGGTACTGATGTCTGTTGGCCAAAGGTGGGGATAGAAAATTTCCACCTCACTGGCAGATTCGGTGATTAGTGATAGTCTTAATAAGATGCTGTTGCTCGATTAGAATTTTTGCTCGGGTATACCTGAAGGGTAATTTTGAATCATATTAGTTATGAATATTATTTCCTGTTTATCGTTTCGCTGGGTCTGCAATGCGCCACTGCCAGGGCAATGTCCAGGTATTACATTGGTTGGTAGGCCGTATGTCAATATATCAAAATTTATGACCTTGCAACACTATTTAATATCTTGCGCGGCAAGAGTATTTCATGGCGAATGAATTAGACAGTCCAGCATCAAGCGATAGCGATGGCTTCATGCGTTCAGCCGGCCAATTGCTGAATTTTGGCGAAGCCTTTTGTCAAAATATGTTTGAGATTGCCGATGTTGAGCTAACGGTAGAATCCCAGTCTACCGACGAAGGCAGTGGTTTTCATATGGATCAAGGCCTATGGGCCTATGTTGAGCTACAGGGTACCCGTTCTATTACGCTGGGTGTGCATATGCAGGATGATACCCTGGCTAATCTAAGCAGCCATATTGGCGTCGATTTTAGCGAACAACAGGAACTGGTTTTTGATTTAATCAGAGAAGTCCTGAATACCACCGGCGGCAGTATGATGTCTTCTTTCCGCGCTGAAGCGGATATCTTGACGCTACGCTCCCCCGGTATCGTGCAGGGTAAGCTCAGGTGTCCCAAGGTGCCATTTGTACGGCTGAACAGCCAGACTTCCGTCGGTGTAATTAGTTTTATTATCTGTGTCGATGAGGCACGTCAACTATTGCAACGATTGTATGATAAATCTGAGGAGGTTAATCAGGCTAAGGATGCTTTTTTATCAGTTATGAGTCATGAATTACGTACCCCGCTAAATTCGATTATTGGTTTTAGTTCTATAGTGACAAAAAAGCTCGAAGTAAATAGTCGGCTGCATAATATGATGAATAGCGTCAATAGCAGTGCCCGAGAATTACGTGGCATTGTTGATATTATGTTTGATATCGCAACCATTGAAGCAGGTACTTTTTCAATTGATCATGAGCGGATTGACATAATAAAAATAGTACAGGAGGCCTATAAACAAAGCCTGGCAGCGGCCGGGACAAAAAATCTCGAGTTCTGTTGCGACTGCAATCAGTTAAAGGATATGTTTGTTGAAGGTGATACGGCCAGGGTGAGGCAAATGATTTTGATTCTGGTCTCCAATGCGATCAAATTTACCGAGCAAGGTAGTGTGTTTATTGCCATTAATGCTGTCTCTGTAGATAAGCAGCCCTGGGTGGCGGTTAAGGTTACAGATACCGGTATTGGTATGTCAGAAGTCGAAATTTCGGAGGTATTCTGTAAATTCTCCAAAGTTGATAATCGTACCAACCGAGAATATTGCGGTGTAGGCCTTAGTCTTGCATTGACCAAAGAACTGATGCAGTTTCATCGTGGGTCAATTGAGGTGGTTGCAGCGCTCGGCAAAGGCAGTGCATTCACGCTAAATTTTCCGTTACAGGTAGCTGCTAACAAATAGTGTAAGTCTGACTGATTCCATTTTAGTACATTGCAAGGCTAGCAAGTTAGCCTACAACTCAGGTCGTTGACTAGTCGAGTGCTTGTTTTACGTCTGAGTGTCCGTTCCTGAGTTCATCTCTATTAGATATTTCTCGCTTATATCTGTCTGCTCCAGGCTCTGTGTCCGTAACTAATGCGACATAATCTCAAATAATAACGGTTATCATTTGCAACCACCGTAACTCTGTGTATTATTGGGGCAGTAATGATAATCATTCTTATTAAAGGGTGGGTTATTTTCGAACCATACAATAGATTTTCCGGAGCCAGGATGAAGACAAAAAATTGGGTTTGGCCCAACGACTCTAATGCCGCTAAAACCAGAGAGTGGTTTGGGAGATTTTTTTTTAGTGCATTCATAATATCATCTGGCCTGATTATCAGTCCTTTGGTGGTTGCTCGCGATAAACCCTTGTCGGCGCTGGAGACAATTACCGTCGTGGCGACCCAGACGGAACGCCGGATAGTGGATATTCCGGCGACAGTGGATGTCTTTGATGAGGCTTATTTGCAGTCACGGTTAATACGTAATCTGGCTGACCTTGCGAAATACGAACCTGGCATTGGTGTCAGTGGCACTGGCAGTCGGTTCGGCCTGAGTGGCGTTAATATACGCGGTATCGGGGATAACCGGGTGTTGACACTGATTGATGGGGTTAAAGTTGCTGACGAATTTTCCTTTGGTCCTTTTTTAAGTGCGCAACGGGATTTTGTTGATCTGGACTCCATTAAGCGGATCGAAATTATTCGTGGTCCAGCATCCTCTTTATATGGCAGCGACGCTATAGGCGGGGTGTTGGCATTTACCACTAAAGATCCCCAGGATTATTTACTCGGACAGTCAGGACAATCGTTAGTGACGCGATTCAAATCTGGTTATTCTTCGGCGGATAAGGGTTTGGTCAATACCGTAACGGTTGCTGCGGGTGATCAGACTTTAGCCGCAATGCTGTTATATACCGGCCGGCAGACTGAAGAAACCGAAACCAGTGGTAGTCGAGGTGGTACTGGGTTGACTCGAGAGCTGGCTAACCCGCAGACGCTGGACAGCCAGAATGCCTTGTTTAAGTTAGCCTGGCAGGCAACCGATGTCCATCTATTAAGGCTGACAGTGGATAATTTTGAAGCGCAAATTGATTCGGCACTATTGTCTGATTATGGCACGTTGTCAAGAGGGGTTACGATCAATAGTCGTGATGCAAAGGATACCCGCGATCGGCAGAGAATTAGTGCTGGGTGGAATTATCAATGGAATGCTATGTTGGCAGAGAGCCTTGATCTGTCGTTATATCATCAGAATTCTACTTCGGACCAAAATACCCTGGAAACTCGTACAGCCGCAGGCGTCGATCAGATCAGACGCAGGCGTAGTGCCTTTGAACAGGATATCACGGGCGCATCCTTGCGTTTAAGTAAAAAAATAGTGCTTGCGGGATCGGAACATAGCTTTTCCTACGGGGCAGATTATACCCGTTCTGCAAGTGAAAATTTTCGCGATGGTGGAACGGTTGTGGCACTTACAAATGCGTCCGTATTTGAATTTACAGCGCTACCCACGCGGGATTTCCCTAAGACCAAGGTAACAGAATACGCGTTATATCTGCAAGATGAAATGGAACTATTGATGGGTAAGGTGACCCTGATACCAGGTTTACGGTACGACAGTTTTGACGCCAGAACCAGTCTGGATGCCTTGTATTTGAATGGTAACGTTGGGGCGCCGTTGCCGGAAAATTTTTCTGATGCTGAATTAACGGCAAAGGTTGGTGCGGTATGGCGCCTGAATGATCGACATTCCATGGTTTTCAGGCTTGCGCAGGGGTTTAAGGCACCCCCCTTTGATGATGTTAATGTCGGATTTACTAATCTGTTGGGTGGCTATAAGAGCGTGTCGAATCCTGGTCTTGAGTCCGAGAAAAGTCTTAGCGCTGAGATGGGCTGGCGTTTTCAAGGTGCGCAGTCGGAAGCAAGGGTGACGGTTTTTTATAATAACTATGACAACTTTATCGCATCACTACAACCAGCTGAGATTTTTGCTGCCACAAATGGTATTGATCCTGCCGACGGGCTATTAACCTTCCAGTCGAAAAACCTTGATGAGGTTAAAATAAAGGGAATAGAACTGGCTGCGGCCTATTATCCTCAATCTAATAAAGGGGTGGTTGTACGTGCCAGCATTGCTTATGCTCAAGGTGAGGATGAGAGTTCTGGTGAACCGCTGAATTCTATTGACCCACTTAATGCCGTGTTTAGTGTGGGCTATGAATCGGATACCGGTAAATGGGGTTCGGAAATCGTCTGGTCGTTGGTATCAGCGAAGCGACGAAACGATACAGATAGCACAGAGGCTCGGCCACTTACAGCTGGCTACGGCACAATTGATGTATTAGGCCATTATGATTTTAATGATTCAGTATCCATTGAACTGGGTCTATTTAATGTTACCGACAAGGCGTTTATTCGTTGGGCCGATACCAGAGAGGTGGGGCTAGATGCTGTACAACGGTTTAGTCAGCCTGGCAGAAACGGCTCGTTAACATTAAGAGTTGCGCTATGAACTCAGGGTACTTAATAAAGGCGGTCGTAGTTTTTGTGTCGCTTGCGCTGGTTGATAGTATTTGCGCTGAGAATAAACCAGTGCGTATTGCTGTTGCAGGTGGCAGCTTAACTGAAATATTATTTTTTATCGGTGCCGAGGAATACATTGTTGCCACCGATAGTACCTCTAACTTCCCACCGAAGGCTTCGGAATTTCCTTCGATTGGTTATGTGCGGAACCTCTCAGCCGAGGGGTTGATGTCGCTTTCTCCTTCTTTGATTCTTGGTGAAGAGGATATGGGGCCGCCGGCTATCTTTGACCAGCTGAAGGCGCTGGAGGTAGAAGTAATTCGGTTGGATAAAGCAACCAGTGCGGAAGGTATTATTGATAAAGTGATGCGAATTGGCCAGATTGTCGATCGGCAGGCTGAGGCGGTTGATTTTGTTGCCAGCCAGCTTGAACCAATGCGACAACATCTGGCCACAGAACTTCTGCAGGTGAAACGTCGGCCTAAAGTGTTATTGCTATTATCGATGAATAGCGGTGCGCCAATTGCAGCGGGGGCTAAGACATCGGGTCAGTTTTTGCTGGATATGGCGGGGGCGGACAATGTGGTGCAATTTGAAGGCTGGAAACCCATTTCAACAGAGGCGTTAATAGCGCTACAGCCAGATTATATTGTACTTACCGATCGTACCATCAGTACTGCTGGCGGCATTAAGCAGGTCAAAAATATACCGGTTATGGCTTACCTGGAAGCTGCACAGAATGATCGGATAATAATAATGGATGGTATGTACCTGCTCGGCTTTGGCCCTCGCACCATACAGGCGGCGTTAGAAATTGCTAGCATATGGCATCCTGAAATCATCCCCTATGGTGCGTTGCCTTTTAAGCGGGGTGTTAAAGGTGGGTAAGGTATTGTCGATCTATCCATGGCCTGGCAAGGTAGAAATGAACCGCGAGCTTTTACTGCTGGTGGCCTTGGCCGCCAGTTTATTTCTGGTGGTGCTGTGTGGCATCGCATATGGGGCCATCAGTTATCCTTTGAGCCAGGTATTTAAAGTGCTTGTATATGCGCTGGTGGGTGGTGAGTCGACACCAGAAGGACTGGGTATCATTGTTGGTCTGAGGCTGCCAAGAGTACTGATGGGAATGCTTGCCGGCGCAGCATTGGCTGGCGCGGGCGCCTGCTTACAGGGTTTATTCCGTAATCCGCTAGCAGATCCAGGTTTGGTGGGCGTATCGGGTGGGGCTGCGGTTGGGGCTGCCTTCGCAATTATTATTGGGCCAGTAGTTATGCCTTTGATATACGCTGAATATTCCCTATATGTACTGCCGTTGTTCGCCTTCACAGGGGCATTAAGCGTCACAATGATGTTGTATGGTTTTTCTCGCATGGGCGGCCAGGTAGTGGTCGCCTATATGTTGTTAACCGGCATAGCGATTAATGCCATGGCGTCTGTGCTTATCGGGCTGATGGTTTATCTTAGTGATGATGGTCAGCTACGGGATTTTACTTTTTGGTCTATGGGCAGTTTGGCATCCATAACCTGGCCCGCGGTAAAGGTAGTTAGCCTGCCTATTGTGGTTTGTCTGGTGCTGATGATTGGTCTGATCAGACCATTAAATCTATTCCAGCTGGGCGAACAGGGAGCGAGGCATCTAGGGCTGAATATAGGCCTGTTAAAAAAAGTAGTTGTTGTACTAGTGGCAATTAGTGTTGGTGCCTGCGTTGCTCTTACTGGCGCTATTGGTTTTGTTGGCCTGGTTGTGCCGCACCTTATTCGCCTGATGGTGGGTACGGATCATCAATATGTCATACCTGGGGCATTATTATTGGGGCCTTTGGTCATTGTGCTAGCGGATCTAATTGCCAGGATTTGGGTTGCGCCCGGCGAACTTCCTTTAGGCCTGGTTACAGGTGCGATTGGTGCGCCATTTTTTCTCTGGTTATTATTGCAGCAACAAAAGCGGGCCAGCTTATGAGTATTGAAGTGCGCAATCTCAGTTTGAAAATAGCCAATAAGAATATTCTTAATTCCGTTTCGCTGGCAATTGGCAGTGGCGATATTGTTGGCATTATTGGGCCTAACGGGGCAGGGAAGTCTAGCTTGGTTAAGTTGATTGCCGGTGACCATGCAGCTACCAATGGAGACGTATTGTATAACGACAGGCCGCTGCATACCCTGTCAAACAGGGACCAGGCATTGCATCGTGCGGTCGTAGAACAGCATGTTGATCTGTCTTTTCCTATGCTAGTCAAACAGATTGTTGCCCTTGGTTGGCTGGCTGAATGTGGTGACAGGCAGCAGATGTTAAACGCCATTGACCTGGCCCTGCAAGCATTGGGGATTGCTCATCTTGCTACCCAAAATTATGCAACCCTGTCAGGCGGGGAAAAACAACGGGTACAGATAAGTCGGGCGCTGGTTCAGCTTCAACATCAAAAAGTTAGCCAACGTTATCTGCTGCTGGATGAACCCACTTCAAGCCTGGACCTGTTTCATCAGATACAACTCATGCGGTTGTTACAACAACAGGCTTTGCAGGGTATAGGGGTTTTGATCGTATTGCATGATCTAAATCTGGCGGCTAATTACACGACCAAATTACTGGTACTGGAAAAGGGTGCCGTGGTGATGTTTGATCATAGCCAAAAGGTGATGCATTCGAGATGTCTGAGTGCGGTCTATAAGGTAGATCTTGATGTGCAGACGGATCAGGCGCGAACAACTGTTTTTGTTAGTTGAATATTTATGATTTTAATGGGAGAAAAATATGTATATTGCAATGAATCGATTTGAAATTAATCTGGGCTATGAAGCAGGCTTTGAGAAGCTGTGGAAATCTCGTAAATCACGGTTGGAAAAAGTGCCGGGTTATATATCTTTTAAACTATTGCGCGCAACGCCAACTGATGAATGCTGCCAATTTGCTTCTTTTACAGTTTGGCAGAGTGAGCAACATTTTGTCGCCTGGACTGAATCTGATAATTTTCGCCTGGCACATGCAAAATCAAATGCGCCCAGTGGCACTTATGTCGGTGGGCCGAAACTCGAGTTATATGATGTTGTGATTAGTGAGCAGAACACGCTGCTTGACGTGGCTTCGTGAGTCAAGGCTAGTTTTAAAAATGCTAGTTTATGAGTGCCAGGTTTATAGCCTAGTGGGTGGCTGAGATGATTTTTCGGCCCCCAACTTACATGAAACTCACTTAATCTGGCTACATTTTACGCTCGTTAGGGCTTGCGTCGCCCGATCCGAATATGGAAATATAATATTAACGGTAGGCATAAGCCAATTAAGGCATGAAGATTTCCTATCCACTGGCGCAATTGCTGTTCGGCAAAGTAGTACAGGATATAAGCGGACCCGATCTGTAGCCAAATCAAGCTTGCAAGGCTTATACCTAACCATCTGTATCTATTTACCCGCCATGCCCGCGGTGCGTGATTAGTGAATATTGCGCCATAACACATCAACATCAGAAAGGCCGCTGCCCCGTGAGCCTGCAAAACAGGGAATTGCCAGGGATGTTTTTCAGGTCCGAAATCACCTGCTACGGTTATCCAGCGGTTTAATAGATAGAAAACCAGGCCACTACACCAACTGAGCGCCAGAGTTGAAAATAGTATGGTCCGAAAGTAACGCGGGATTTTTATTCCAATGGGGCGCATAGGTTGTTTATAAGCAGCTAATAATATTGTTGGCATCGATGCAAAATGCCTGCCCGCCAAGGGCTGAAACGAGCGTTGCATCAGGTGCTCTGGCTGGCTTGAGTACAGAGCTGAGCGCGGGTTGGCCCGCTGAAGAACAAGTTGGGCGGTTGTTATTTAGAAAGGCAAGTTTGGTCAGTGCATCTGCCAACATACAATCTGCGGCAAAAACCGAATAACTTAATTTGCTGGTAATCAATTCGCCACTTGCTGGGTCGACCATATCACTGGCTGTGTCAAGAAAATAATTGGCGCTGGTGGCAACTGCCGGGGCCTGCATGACTAAAGTTGTCGCGGTCGAGGCGTTAGCTGGGTTGCGGATGGCGATAGTGACGTTTTGCCAATGACTTAATCTCAGGTCCCCGCCTGCATTCACTGTTAGCTGGAATCCAGCGGTTGCCAGCTGTTCCGCAAATAACTTAAAAACCTGATCTACGGCATAGCCTTTGGCGATGCCGCCCAGGTCGCAAATAAGCGGTTTATCAAAACGAATAGTTTTGGCCTCAAGTTTTATATTCCGCCAACTAACTGATGGGGCGACCCTGATATGGTGATCGGGCAGGATGCCCAACTGGACAAGATGAGATGCTATGCTGATGTCAAACAGGCCGGCGCTTTGGTTACTCAGATCCAGTGCTTTAGCAAAAATAGTTTGCATATCCGCTGATATGCTGACTGTCTGTTGGTACGCCAATCGGTTTATTCTACTGAGTTCGCTATCGGGGTCGTGGAAGCTCATTAGATTATGCACACGTTCGATTTCGTTGAATGCGGCAGTACTAAGTTTGAGTAAATTGTCTTCACTCAGGTCCGCTTTAAGCGTGATCTCTACGTAGGTGCCTAGCAACGGTTGGCAACGGGAAATACTATTCATTGATATCTACCTGCGGCTTAGAGATGCCGCAAAACTTCGCTCCATATCTGTGTCAGGCGATTGATGCCGTCAGTGATATGTCGACAGGACAGGGTTGCACCGGATATGTTTTTTATCTGTTGGTCCAGTTTAAGGAGTTGGTCAACGCTTTTACCATGAAACTGGGCGCGCCATTTTGGGTTGGCCACTTCATAACCGTAGCTTTCTCGATAGGTCAATATTTCTAAACCCTTAACTTCGCCGTTTGTATGAAGGGCATAGGCGATATCGATGTTTTCGTGTTTTCCAATAACCTGGTCAACGATAAACCAGCCGCCCTGTGATGTTCTCCAGATCTGCGGTGTCGGGTTTAATACCCGGGTCCTGGTCCTGTTGCGGATTGACTTCATCTGCGCAGCAGTTAAATTAATTGCGACGGGGGTGAACTTTTCTTCCGGCCATAAGACTTTTTTTGCCTGGGCAATGGTCAAATAATTCTTTGCCTGTAATTGGCCAACGGGTAGCAGCATACCTGACAGCAAAGCAGATAAGCTAAGTGCCAGGTGCTGATTAAACTGCCGCCGTTTCATCTTTTAAGTTCATAACCGAATGCAAGGCCAATATGCATTTTTTCATGTTCATCCCAGTTGCGACCATGGGTGCTAAAAGAAAATTTGCTGCCGCCGCCGGATATTTGCCACAGGATGCCAGCATTTACCCACCAGTCTTTGGTCGCATAGTGGACAGTTGGGCCCAAGTAGTTGCCATATTGGTGGCGGCTACCAATTCTAAAATCGCTTAGGTCGAAGCTGGAACGATCTAGTTCTGTGCTGAATCCCTGGTCGTCGAATTCTGGTGCATTGCCTTCTTCTGCCCTGTCCTGTGGGTTCAGGTAGTCGGATTGATGGCGGAATTCCAGGCCAATATACCAGTTAGGTTTAAACCGATAAGCGATCGCGGCGGATACATCCAAGGCAATTTCTTCTTCAAGTACCGAACCTGATTTACGTCTTTCGAATTCGGTTTTTAAGTTGAATACGGTAATTAATGTATCTTCAAAAAAATCCTTTTGTAGATATAACACCGCTTCAAAGGAATCCTGGTCAATTTTGGCGCCATCAAGCCGGTACCGATTGCGTCGTTCGTACATGGCACCAACCGACAAACCGACAATATCTTTATAGGTACTTAAGATATTGTATTTCATGCCCACTTCAAAACCTGCGTACTGGGTATCTTTGAAACGTTCACCCGCACCACCCTGGGTTTCAAACATTGGGTTCAGGTCGGGGTCGTCAACTGAATAATCATGCCTGAAAACCAGCACTTCTGCGTTAATTGAGAAGCGGTCTGTAATGCCGCGTTCTATTTCGAAACGGATATCGTGGAAACTATAGTCGCCGGAGTCCTTGTCTAATCGGATGACGTCTTTGACTTCAAACTCGGTTGCCCCAGCAGGCATGGTGTCAGCACCCGTGGCATAAACCCAGAGTTTTTCATCAGCTGAACATAATTGGTTAAACAGCAAACTAGCTGCAAGCGCTGCTGCGCGTAAATTGACTGACATAATAATCCCTGATGTTTGGCATGATGTTGATGGTAGTGAAATCGATGGTTAAATAGATGCTGAACTTGATACGAACAGTATTACAAATGATAATAATTCACAATAAGATTCGTGATAAATAGTTTATACTCTGGGCTCTTTTCACGCAGACCACGGGAATCCATGAACCGCATCAAAAGACTTATTTATCTGCCATTAAATATAGGTTGGCTCTTCAGCTGTTCGGCATTTGGGCAAAGCGAACTTTTGTCGTTGCAGGCTGCAAATATCGAAGAAGTTATTATTACCGCCAGCCAAAGTCGTAGATCGCTGGTTGAATTGCCTTATAGCGCCCACCTGCTTGATGAAACTTTTTTAGCCAGGCAGCAACCGCGGAATATGCCAGAGGCGTTGAATAATTTGCCCGGTGTGCTGGTGCAAAAAACCGCTAATGGCCAGGGTTCGCCAATTTTGCGGGGTTTTACCGGCTATCGAACCCTGACCTTGATTGATGGCGTGCGTTATAACAACGCGGTTTACCGCGATGGTGCTAACGAATATTTTTCGCTTATAGATAGTCAGACGCTGGCGGGTATTGAACTGCTTAGTGGTCCTGGGTCAACTTTATATGGCGGTGATGCTATTGGCGGGACACTTAATCTCATCACCAAAGCTGCGCCGATTGATCAGCATGTTAACGATGCTGTTAATTTATCAGGCCAACAGAGCTATCGCTATTCGTCGGCCGAACAGAGCCGGATTAGTAGAACGGAGCTGGCGGTGGGTTCACAAACATTGGCATTGCTGGTGGGTTATTCGCGCAAGGAATTTTCTAACATTAAATCCGCTGGCCTGGGTGAGCAGCCGAAAACCGGTTATGCTGAAGACGCTTTTGATCTGCGAATAGACTATCTGGTTAACGATAACTGGGCTATGACGCTATTACATCAAACCTTGCAACAGGACGAAGTATGGCGAACCCATTCGACTATTTTTGCAAAAAGTTTTGCCGCTACCTCGGTGGGCACCGATTTACGCAGAGTCAAAGATCAAAGACGATCATTGACTTATTTAAAACTAAAAGGCGAAGACTTTGAATCGATTTTTAGTGCGATAGAACTGACCCTGTCGTCGCAAAGCTGGGATGAAAATGGTAATCGTATTAAAAGCAATGCCGAGGGTATTGTTGACTACTTTGATTCGCGTATGAATGGTTTTGATCTGCAATTATATCAAACCTTCGATAATTATAGTCTGGTCTATGGCGTGGATTATTACCAGGATCAGGTGGACTCGGGCCGAGTTGATCAAAATGTTGATGGCAGTGTGAAACAGGTCAGGGTGCAGGGCCCGATTGGTGATGATGCCCAATTTGATATTTATGGCGCTTATATACAGTTAGATTATACCGTCACTGAGCAATTAAACCTGACCTTTGGTAGCCGTTATACCAAAATCCGCATCGATATTGGTCAGTTTGAAGACCCGGCAACGGCTGCTGCGCGTTCTATTTCAGATGCCTGGAGCAGTATGGTAAGTACTGTTCGTTTTAGTTATGCCTTTGATGTTTATCCCGGGTTACATTTTTGGGGTGGCATTAGCCAATCGTTTCGCGCGCCAAACGTAGCGGATATGAGCCGCTTCGGCAAAAGCCGCAGTAACGAGACAGAAATTGCCGCCACAGATCTCGACCCAGAATATTTTTTAACATACGAGTTGGGATTGAAACGACGCGGTGCAAAAACTGAATTTAGTAGTAGTTATTTTTATACCGCTATTGGAGATTATATTACCAGTACCCCAACAGGCAATATACGTGATGGGCTGATTGAGGTCAGTAAAACCAATAGTAGCAAGGGCGCAGTCGAAGGTCTGGAATTGCAAATAAGTTATTTTCTTGCTGATGGCTATACCTTGTCGGGCAATTTAACCTGGCTTGAGGCCAACCTTGAAGGTGAACCCATGACCCGCATTATGCCTTTTACCACCAATGTAAAGCTGGCATGGGCGTCCAATGAGGATGCTGGCTGGTGGTGGGAAATTGGCCTTCAACATGCTAACAAGGCGACCCGTTTGAGCGCTGGGGATAAAAGTGATACGCAAAGAATTCCGCCGGGTGGTACACCTGCTTATACCCTGTTTGATATGCGCGCCGGCCGACAATTCGGTGATCATATACAGCTGATAGTATCGCTGGATAATATGACGAATGAAGCTTATAGGCGGCATGGTTCGGGTACCAATGAGCCAGGTAGAGGCCTGAGTGTGGGTTTTAGTGCAAGTTTTTAATTGCTAGGCACTATTTTGATAATCGCCTTTTGGGAATACAGTAGAAGATTAATCGGCTGTTAGTAGGTCCGGCTAAAGTCACTTAAATGGAGTCAGGTAGATGCAGTCACGTAGATGAAGAGACTTGTCAGTAGATCCGTTGGGGTGCATGATTGATGATGATATATTTTGCCTGGCGTAGACAAAATAACGCTATGTCGTTTATACAAAGCTAATGAAGCTGCCTGGAAACCATGATGATCATTGATTCGCAAGTACATGCTTATGAGAAGGATAGTCCTGAACGCCCCTGGATTGGGACCTTACATGGGCCGCCTGAAGTTACCGGCGAGCAAATGGTGGCGGCAATGGATGCGGTTAATGTAGATGCTGCATTACTGGTTTCGCCATGGAGTATGTACCGCTTTGATGCCAGTTATGCACTGGAGGTCTATGCAAAACATCCCGGTCGATTTGGCCTGATTAAACCTTTTGATCCTCGCCTGGCAACGGTTGCGGAAGAAATTGCCGAATGGGCTGAGTTGCCGAGTACAGTGGCAGCCCGTGTGATGTTGATGCAACATGCGCAGTTTGAGGTTAATAATGCGGGCCTGAAGCAGGCTTTTTTAATGTGTGCAGAAAAAGGTTTGCCGGTTAATATATTGGCCTGGGGCAATCTTGAGTTATTGGCTGAGCTGGCAGATAAGTATCCCCATACGCAATTTATTCTGGACCATCTGGGTTTAAGTCAACCCTTTGCACCGCCGGTGCCAGAGGCGCCATTTGCTGAATTATCAAAGGTGTTAGCGCTGGCTCAATATGATAATTTGGCGATTAAGATATCGGGTGCCTGTACACTGTCTCAGCAATCCTATCCCTATGAAGATATTTGGCCGTCCTTGCAGCAAATATTTGATGCTTTTGGTTTGCACCGCTGTATGTGGGGTACGGACTGGACGCGGGCAGTTGGGTTTTTGACTTACGCGCAGGGTGTTGATGCCTTTCGCAGTAGCAGTCAATTATCGGCCAGCGATAAAGCGCAGCTTATGGGTGGTAGCCTGGGACAGATTTATAACTGGCTTCCAGGAGGGGCGAAAAACCAACGCTAACCGTTGTTTTAATCCTTAGTATAAATGCGCTTATTCTTACTATTATTCTATGAGCTACTATTCTAAAAACCAGGGTTTTAGAATAGCCTCGTCTGGCCAGAGAAAGTTAAATCCAGCACGTTCTGCGTAGATTTTATCGAGGTCCTCTCGGTCGCCAATATGGTAGTAGGCATCTGCTTTGAATTGTTGCATAACGTCACTGAGCATATGTTTTGATACCGCGAACTGTAGCGGAATATTCTGTTTTTTGAACAGTGCACGTTGCGCACTTAGCGGTCGGTCGGAGCAGCTACCAATAATAAACCCGCGCGCGACTGATCGCCTTACCATAGTCATGGTGAGTACCCCGGGCGGGTCACCAATATCCAGGGTGCCATCGATATCCAGACTGATCAGTATTTGTCCCATAAAACGCTACTTACTTTATATTAATAGGTGTTGTGTATTGCTTGTATCAAAAACGTTGTTTCAAAAAGGTTGTTTCAACGCTGGTTGTATAAAAGTTGTCCAATAGCCGTGTTGGTCTAGTCGGGCGTCGCACTCCAGACCGTATAGTTACCGCCTACAGGCATAGGGCCGCCAGACACCGCAATTTCTGGCGTGATGCCAGTTATCTGGCGGGCACCGGCTCTACCCTGAAGCTGCTGAATACAGTCGGTATGCATCCAGAACCGACTTCTACCACTGCCGATATTACCGCCGCTAGGGGACACCGGGTTGGGTCCTTCGATGCTGATATCGGTTTGATAAAAGTCGAGTGCTTCGCCAAATTTAATGCCGCGATAACCAAGGCCTTCAAGGTGGAATGGGTGAAAAAGCGAAAAACCGTCGTACATGTTTTCAAAGGATAGATCCGCTGCAGTAATGCCGGCGCCCTGGTAGATTTTTTTCGCCGTGCGGGCGGTTTCTTCTTCGACCTCGTCGAGGGTGGGGGTTAAACCCCGTGCTCGGCCAACGCTTGCTGCGTGATTAAGAATATAAACGGGTTTTTGTTTAAGGTCTTTGGCACGTTCTGCGGTGGTATAGAGGTAGGCGCCGGAAACGGTGATAGGTATATCGTTATCGAACAGGCTGGCGGGTTTGGCGATCCAGCGGGCGGCTAAATAATCTTCTTTGGTGAGTACTTCTGGCCTATGTTGGGCCCAATAACCCTCAGGAAACAGTAGCCCGTTACGGCGTGAATTTTCCATAAAGGGCGCCATCATGTCGTGGCTTTTGCCATATTTACGACAGTATTCTGCGAATTGCAGTGCCGTACCGAAGCTGGCTGGTGTACCCCAAAGGTTACGCATAGCGGCAGTGCCGGAAATTGTATTAGAGCCTGCTGCACCGCCCTGATAATAACGGCCTTCAAGGTTATGCCAACTTTTTAATACCAGGCAGGTATGGGTCTGGCCGTCGCCTACCGCCTGGGCTGCGACACAGATAGCGCGGGACATACAGCCTGCGCCGTACATGGTGAATTTAACGTTGGCAAGTTCCGGCATATTCTTTAATAGCCATTCTACGCTCAGTTGCGTAATCCCATCGAGTGGTTGTTCTGTGGTATTAAATTGGTTGATTACGTCTAATGGCAGGGGTTTGCCTTTGGGCCAGAAGGCCCCAGTGGTGGTAACCGGGTCAATCACCAGGCCATCGATTTTAGCTGGGTCCACGCCTGAGTCTTCAATGGCCGCCCGCAGCGCCAGGATGCTCATGGCGCCAACGCAAGTTTCGGCTTTGCCGTCCCAGCGCCGGGCGGTGGGTGAATGACCGATACCCACTGCGGCTACCTTGCCACGGTGCTCCCATAGGCCGAGGTTTTGCTCGGCTCGATATATTGATGCCGGTGCATTTTCTGTTGCCATGTTTTTCTCCTTACCCTAATGTAAAGCCTTGATGTAAAGCCTTGATGTAAAGCCTGGATACAAAACGCCTGGTTTTGGCTGTCGCCTGATGCCTGCTGAGTTAATCCACTACTCGCCATTCAGGTACCTTCTGGCCATTGTCGGTGGCCTGAAAAATCACTTCGACATTGCCGTGTATGGGTACTTCGTCTACCGGTGTGCCAGGGAGGTGGGAATACATCTGGATGCCCGAGTCTTCTTCGAGGGTGATAACGGCGACGTTAAAGGGCTGGTCTTCATGTAAGGATTTGATCGGCCCGTCGTGAACAACTGCGTAATTATATATCTGGCCTCGACCGCTCATTGGTTTCCATTCGAGGTGTTCCGTGGCACCACAGGCGGTACATTTTCTTAGCGGCGGGTGTTGTAGGCGGTCACATTGCTGACAATTCTGGATAACCAGTTTGTTTGCATTGGCTGCCTGCCAGAATGGCCGGCTTAACTCGTCGGGTTCGACACCTTGTTTACTCATAAGGGTTTACTCACATTGTTTGCTGCAATATTTTAAAAAATATTGTTGGTGGTTTTGACTGCAAATATCCTCAGATGACACATGTCATTCATTTTGCCAGTTTGTTATGTGGCACTTTTTTTAGTGGCCAATTTACAGTTTGAAGTGCCTTTTGTGACGCTAGTAGCTTTATACTGTTACCGCACTATATCGCTATCTAGTTCAATTTGGCAATAGTAATGACGGATCGACGGCGTTACGCCTTAACTAAAGATCTTCACTGGCATTTGTGTGGTACGCGATTCAGAACAAAATTAAAGGGCGGCAGATGGGGGCCAAAGATGGCGGACTACGAGCAACAAATTACTGCGATAATAGAGTCTGACCCCCTCCGGCTGCAGGCGCTGCGGGCAGTCAGCCAACTTGGACTGACGGATTGTATGATTGCGGCAGGTTTTGTTCGGAACGCGATTTGGGATAGTCAATATGGATTGTCCAGTCCGTTAAATGATATTGATGTCGTGTATTTTTGTCGTCAGGATACAGCGGAAAGTCGCGATCAGGCGTTGCAGCAGCAACTAAATAGGCTGTTGCCAGGTCTGCCATGGTCGGTAAAAAATCAGGCCAGAATGCATCATAATAATGGTGATAGGCCCTACTGTAATACCCTTGATGCAATGCAATATTGGCCTGAAAAACAAACCAGTATTGGGCTCAGCCTGGATGCCAGGGGGAATATTATTGTGCATCATTGTTTTGCGCTGAGTATTCAATTTGATGGGACGATTAGCCGTAACCCAGCCAGATCGATTGAAATATTTGAGCGCCGAGTTATCAACAAGGGTTGGTTAAAAACGTGGCCGGGATTATCAGTGAGGCGATAGTTTTACGATAGTTTTTAAGTCAAAGCTCACCGGCTTTAGTCATGCTGGTTAAAGCTATTTTGGTTATGGCTATGCAGGTTATCGCCATATCAACAAAGTGTGCGCTGCTTAACGGTCAGCTGAGACAGCGGTACCTTTGTTTGATATTACTGGCAGTGTTGCCTTAGATTTTTCAGTAGTTGTATTGGTTGCCATAACAGAAACCTGAAGGTCGATTTGCTCTGGTGTTGTAGTGTTTGGCGCTAAAGAGTCTAGTACTAAAGAGTCTAGTACTAAAGTGTCCAGTGTATCTATAACTGGTTCAGCGTTGGCCGGCTGATTATTGGACTGGATCATTGCATTTTCTGAGCTTAACGGGGTGAAAAAATCCTGATAAATGATCAGCGATATTATCAAAAACATGGCGATAAGTAGGGGTCTCATAGGCGCAGTGTAAAGACCTTTTTGCTTTGATGCTATGGCTGATGTGATTGTTGGCTAAATGATGCCGTAATAAATAGCCACGCAGCAACCATTTTCCTGAGTTCAGGGGCCCGCCTTTTCAGATGCTCCTTACAGATGGTCTTTTACAGGTGGTCTAGATTAATGGTCTGCGCGACGCCCACAGCGGCTATAAAAGTATCGTCGTGGGATACTAGCACCAGTGCGCCTGTATAGTTTGCCAGCGCCTGCTGGAGTAATTCTTTTGATTCAATATCAAGATGATTGTCCGGTTCGTCGAGTAATAATAACGCGGGTGCAACTGGTCCACAAAATAAACAGGCTAGTGCAACTTTAAGTTGTTCGCCGCCACTTAATTGGCTGAGTGGTCGGATGGCTTGTTTACCGCGCAGTCGAAATTGCGCCAGTCGAGTGCGGTATTGATCTTCTCGCCAGCCAGGGGCAAGGGCGTGAAAATTATCCAGGGCCGATTGGTGTTTATTCAGCAGAGATAAATGTTGGTCCATCAGGCGGCAGGCGGGGGTAAGCTTAAGTTGGCCATGGCGGGGTCTGATATGCCCCGCCAGCAACTGCATTAAGGTGGACTTGCCGCTGCCATTGCTGCCATTGATAGCCAGACGGTCGTGGTTATTGATTTGCAGGCTCAGGGTTTTGTCGACATAAGGCAGCACTATCTGTCTTAACTGGGCCAACGGATTACGTACCGATGCAGGTGCGGCGACAACGATGGCAAGCGGGTCAATATTCTCAAGTTGCTGCCTGGCATCTTTCAATAATGCCTGCGCTGTTGTTACTCGCCCATCATGCAGTTGTACCAGTCGTGACTGGGTTTTTTCTGAACGGGCCTGCTGCCGATCAAGGATAAGCTTACTTTGATTGCTGCTGGCGCGGTCTTTTTTAGCTTTATTTTGTTTCTGATTCAGTCGTTCAGCGTCACCCTGGCGAGTCTGTTTTGATTGCTTTAATGACTGCTGAGATTGGGCTACGGCTCTTTTGGCACCAAGCCGCAGCTGCGCCCGGCTTTCTAAATAGGCTTGCCAGCCACCCTGGCTGGTTTGTAAGCCGCGGCTAGTGAGCTCAAATATTGTGGACACTGTATCCAGTAATGCATAGTCATGGCTTATCAACAACATGCCGCCGGTATATTGTTGTAGCCACTTTATAAGCCAGCTGCGTCCCTGTCGATCCAGGTGATTGGTGGGTTCATCCAGCACTAAAAACTGGCTGCCTTTTAGTTTTAGCGCCAGCAATGCAAGTCGGGTGCGTTCGCCGCCGCTCAATTCGCTGGCGGGCTGGGTAAGCACCCGCGTTGCTAGTTCACCTTCCTGTAGTAGTATCTCGACCTGTTGCTGGATATCCCAATGGTCATTTAAAAGATCAAAATCATCCTGGTTGGCTGTATCTGCTATGACCCGTTGATAGGCTGTGAGGAGTGGCGCCACACCAAGCAGGTCTGCACCTGTACCTCTGGGCGGCACTAACCCCTGGGATAAATAGCCCACCTCAGCAAAAAATTGAATCTGGCCGCTGGAGGGTGGCCGAAGCCCCGCCAGGATGGTTGCCAGACAGGTTTTACCTACTCCATTGCGCCCTGTTAATGCCTGTTGCTGAGCGCTTAAGTTGATATCAAGGTTGGAAAATAGCGCTTTCTCTTCGCCTTCGAAGTGACAACTGATTGCCTTGGCTGCAATCAAATTATTATGCGTAGAATGTATAATCCTAATAACCTCAGTAGGCGCAAGTGAGCCTGAACGCGCTTTAAACCCGCCTGCAATTTGATTTGGTTGGAATTAACAGGGTGCAAATAGAAGATTTCAGTTCATGACAACCTTAATTGATTATTCTAGTCAACTATATTAACTGTATGGCGCTATTTACTACCAGTACCAACAATACAATTGAGCTGATGACAAATAACCCGAACCTTACCATGACCCGATTAAACGTTACCTGTACCAGGCTATGGGCTAGCCGAATGCCAACGTAGGCCCAGGCCAATATTAAGTTCAGACCACTGCCAATGCCAGCTACTGCGACTACCAGTGCAGTGGCATAAAAGATGGTTGGGTGCTCCATTAGATGGTTGTAGTTATCTGCCTTCCATTGTATTTGATCGGGTATCTTGCCAGGTAGATTGGCCGTACGTTGAGCTGCCTGTGGGTTGATTTTTGCCTTATTCATGGCAGGTATACGGGTTAGAATCATCCATGCCTGCATAAAAAGCGTCCACAATACCAGCGCCAGGACAGGTAGCAGAATCGGATCTGGATTGAGTGTTTGTAACATATAATGCCTCTGGTTAGTTGTAAATTGGCTTTTAAATTACTGTTGAAGCACCCATTAAAGCAACCATGAAGCGCAGTTATACGGTAGTTGTTATACAGTAGTTGTACTGCCGTTGAAAAGGGTGTTTGGTTTATTCCTGAGGCAATTAGGAAGCCTGGTTCATATTTACTTTTGTTAAACTTAGCATTAGTACAGCGCTAGTTTAGAATGTCACTTTTGAATAAAGGTAAGTGCTCACTATTGATAGTGCTGGCTCAGGGTGAGCACTTATTCAGGGTTATTACTAACCCAGGCACTATAACCACCATCCAGACTATAGGCATGAGCAAAACCCTGCTGTGAAAAATAATCTGCCGCGCCCTGGCTCATATTGCCATGATAACAGCAGACAATGAGTGGTCTGTCGAAATCAGCATCGGCAATAAACTGGGTAATATTGCTGTTATCGATCAAGATAGCATTCTCCATATGGCCGCTTTCAAAGGACGGTGCATCCCTGATATCAATCAGCAGCGCATTCTGGGTGTCAATGATGCTTCGGGCGGTGCTTACATTTATGCGTTCATAGCTCATAGTTTTTGTGCGTTTTGTTGGTAGGTTTAATAAGTGTGTTATGCAATGTAGGGTGAGAAGCTTGATATGTCCATGCAGGGCTTCATCCAGTGCAGGTAGTATACACCAGCAGCTGCATGGCGGAGCCAGGGCGATAGCTATATTGCTAACTTTGCGGGGTTAAAGGTGTTTATATAATTCAAAATGAAAACAACCGGGTTGCACCGGTGTTAAGGGAAATACAGGGTGAATTCACCATTGGCATAAAAAGGCCGGTGGTATAGACAAAAAAGGGTGCGGCTTATATTTTGGCGTTTGGGCCTATATATAGCTATAGGCCCGTCTGCTTCTATTCAAAACCCCAGCGTTACCAGGTTAGGTGATTCGTCATCCAGAAACCTGACTAGCAGGGCGCCGTTTTCTTCGCTGATGCTGGCAAGTTCGTCTAGCCCTTTGCTTATGCTGCCGGTTACTACGCCATTTTCATCGGTGCCAAGTTGTAGTTGTATGCCATCCTGATTAGCAAACCTGACGGTATTGCTATCCCCATCAACTGTTATGCCATCGGCCAGGTTGAGGCTTGTGGAGTCAGTGCGGAACGCTCTGCCGGCAAAGTTGATTGAGACATCAAATACCCCAGCAGTTAAGGATTGCTGGCTTAGGTCGAGCTTAAAGGTGACGGTTGGGTCCGCTACGTCAATGCCTATGACATCGGTGGACAGGGCCAGTGATGCACTCGTTTTAATAAAGTCACCCGCTCTTAGCAGCTGATCACTTGCAGCAACCGTTTCGTCCAGGAAGGGGTTGAAACAAAGTCCGGTACAAACCAGGCGGCCAATGACTTCGCCCCCCGCAGCTGATATAGGGCCCCTTACGTTTTCGTAGATTCCTTCGCCATCGACGTTAGAATAATTTTCGAACAGAATGCTCCGATTATAAAACTCAACGATATCCAGTGATTGAAATAAATCCTCTGGTACTTCATCAATTAAATTCAAAATCGAATAAAAGCCACCCGAGATATAAATTGACCTGCTGTTGTTGCCTGCGGATAGCACCAGTACGCTGCTCAATGTGTCGCCAATAAATGCGATATCATCACCCAGGTCGATTCTGCCGGTTACGCCATCCTGCAGATCAAAATGTGTAATAAACTCGGCATAGGTGATGAGTTCAAACGTTATATTGCTGTCGCTGTCGTCGAATATAAAGGATACCTTGCGGCCATCTTCAGAGACTTCAAACCTTGATTCAAATCTGGTTGACCCCAGTGGCAGGGTACCAAAAGTCAATTCGCGGCTATCTGCAGCAATACTAAAGGTAACATTCACTGTTTGAGTATTATTATCTTGCCCTGCTACCAGGGTGCCAGAAAGTGCGAAATTTGCAAAATCCATACTGAAATTATCAGTTGTGGAAAAAAACAGTAGTGGGTTGTTATTAATATTCTGGCTAAAAAAAGGATTGGGAGATCGTGCGAATTGCTCGACAGATCTACCCTGATCTGACTTGATTTCATCAACGGTTAATTCAATCAAGCCGTTGAACTGCAATGGGCTGGCAGATTCCACGCGAAGTTCGGTATCAATGGAAATATCCAGTTGTTGTGCGGTGGTTGATTGATCAAAAAGAAAATTGAACCCGATGCGAGTACGAAGCTGCTCTGAATCAAAATCGGTTACGGCAACCAGGCCTTGGTTAATTGTCAGGCTAATTGATTCTGTGCCATTGTTCCAGCTTACGTTGCCGTCAAAAACTAACGATGCGCTGCCAGATAAGGTGCCAATGGTGTCGGGGTCGGTTGGACCGCCGCCGTCAGGTTCTGATTCCTGCTGTACTACAGTTGTATCGTCTACCGCCGCATTGATATTAATACTCATTGCATCGGTTTCGCTGGTAATGCTAAAAACTGAGTTGCCGTCGGCATTTTCAATGATGCTAACCAGAAATCCACTGTCTGGCTGAAAGATATCAAGAGCAGGGTTTTGCTCCTGTTCCTGATAGGCTGCGTTAAAGGAACTAATGGCGATAACCAATTGCTCAATTAGTAATTCGAAATTATCTGATAATAATTGATCCGAAACCTGCAGGGTATTTTCAAACGCCAGTTTGTCCGTGGCAAGTTTCTGCTGCTCCAGGGCAACGAGTAGTAGGTCAATATCAGCGACAAACGCACGCGCCTGTTGGGCCGCATTTAGATCGGTATTGGGGCTGGGTATAATGGTTGTAAATGAATCTTTTGCCGCGCTTTTAGCCTGCACCAGGTCGGCTCTGAAATCTGCGAGTAAGCTGAGGTCTATATTCGATTCAGTGGCTAATTTTTCACCCAGAGTGATAGAGTTTTCGAGTAAATCCCGCAGGCTGATCACGGCATTATTATCGCCATCAGGTTCGTTGATTAATAACTGGCCTTCAGCGGCAACAAAAATATCACGAAAAGTGGTTAAGCTTGTGCCAACGTTGACATCGGCTAGTTCAAAGCTGCTTGCCAATAGAGCCCCGCTAATGGTGGCGGCCTTTAGTGTTGCCGCATCTGCTGCGGCTATGGCATCAGCATCATTGAGATCAAGTGACGCAATGTTGCTCAGTGCAGTTGCGCCAAGATCGAATTGTTGTGCCACCAGGTTTGATGCGTTGGCAAGATCTGTGCGGTCGACCATGCCATTAGCCATTGCCAGACCTGCAGCTAAATCAGTAAAAGGATTTAAGTTGATCGAAAGCGCTGGGGCATTGTCATCTACAATAAATTCGTTGATGGCCAGTATACTAAACTCATCTGTTAGGCTGATTGGCTGGCCGAAGGGTATATCACCACAGTCATCGGCGGCATCACAAGTCATAGTAGTGCTGCCGTCTGCGGCAGCTTTAATTTCGACTAGTAAAAATCCTTCATTAAAGCCGGCCGAGGTGGGAATTGTTAGCGCATAAAAGCCGTTTGGATCGGTATTGCCACTGACAAGAATCTGCGCAGGATTGTTTGCATCGGTTATTTCAACCAGACCATTGCCAATAATACCCTTGGTGGCAAAACCGCTAATATCGATTTCGGTGCCTGCTGGCGGCTGATTACTGCTGCCACCACCGCCACAGGCGGTTAACGTTGCTAACAATAAAATTGAGGCTGAAAAGTTGTATATGGGTGACTTTTTGAATTTTGAATTTATCATATATTTTTATTTTATAATTCCCGTTCGTCGTGTGTCTGGTGTGCAGGAGGTCACCATATAGTTTGACCTAGAATAGGTCAATATTCAGCGCACCTTATATACGGATGAGTCGATAAATGTTGGCTGCTTCAGTAAAAGTGGTTACTTTATGAGCATAAATAAAGCGCCAACGAGGGTTATGGTGCATAGCTAATTGCTGTCAGTGTGAAGAGTGTGAAGAGTGTGAAGAGTGTCTGATAATGCAGCAGAATGTGGGCAACGACAGAACGCTGGCGGTATTGATAGGGGGGTGGCTGAATTGATCAGGAATTGTTATTAAGCACCCAATAAGAAAATAATGTTTGATGTATGCTGCAAGAGTTGTTGAAGTTGGTGATGTGATTATGTTGTTAGATAAAATGAGATAAAGTTTGCAGACGCTGTCTTAACCCACTGTGCGGGCTTTACCCTGTTTTGCTCGAAAGGTGCGTAGACCTGCCTAAATATTAGAATTGGGTATAAAGCACCCGCTTATTGCCAGACGATTTTACAGCTAGCATCGGGCGGTAAAAATAAATCCACTTGCCTGTGCATACTATAGAGCCACCAACGGTTGTTCACCGGCACCAGGATAGCTGAAGATTTATTGTGCTCAATAATTGGGTTGGCAGGGTATTTTATCCAGTGTATAAGGTCGTCGCTTCTGGCGATATTGATAGACCAGGTGAGCCAGTTTTCAGTGTCTGAAGCATGATAAAGGGCGTAGTAGCTGCCCTCGTATTTGATGATCTGATTAAAGGCAACGGCATATTTGTCGTATTGATCGGGCCCTCGGGTGAATACTGGTTCGTCCTGAATATGGGTCCAGATTTTTTGATCTGTACTTGTGGCTAACCAGATTGCAGCGTCATTTCGTTCATAAAATAAATACCAGGTATTATTTTCTATCCATAAAGTGGGTGTGCCGCGGGGGCCGGCAGAAATTGGTTTGCCATTTTTCATCCGGATATCTAGTGGGCCAAGCTCTGACCAGTTGATGCCATCGGCAGAGACTAACATATGGGCGATATCATCTTTGCCTTCTGCCACCATATAGTACTGGTCATTGTTTTTAATGACCTGCATATCTTCGGTCCAGAGTTTGCTGTAGATCGGGTTGTTAGCATGGGGTTGCCATTGATAACCGTTAGTGCTTGTGGCGTAACCAAGTAACTTGGTGCCGGTGGCGGTGCCATCGTAACCGGTATACCAAAAATGGAATTGGTCGCCATCGTGAATAATGTATCCACGTTCCCTGATTTTTGTATCCCAGTGGTTTTTGCCCTGGGGGGTGAAAACGGGATTCATTTCACAGGCTTTCCAGTTCACCAGTTCCTTAGGGAAATGCGCGCCAGGCGCCGTGTAGCAACTGGCACTGGAAAATAGCAGGCAAAAAAACAGTACCTCCCTGGATAATTTGTTGATGTTAAAAATCCATTGGTAGCTGTGTTTAATGACAGGCACTCCTTATGGTGGAAGGTTGGACTAAATCTTTATAGGCGATTTCTAAGGTTAACACGAAGTGGCTGGGTATTTAATCCAGATTGTTCGCCAGCAGATCGCATTCTTGAGTGTATATGAGCAATACAACTTATATTTCTTTTAATAACTGGCGCTGGTTGGAGGCAATTAATTGTCTGGATGAAGTTGAGGTGCTTTCGGGTGATGTGCGGGATCCGCATTATTGTAAACATATTACGCAAAATATAGAGGTAGTATTTCATTTGGCCGCGCTCATTGCGATACCCTACTCCTATGTGGCGCCGACTTCGTACGTGGATACCAATATCACTGGTAGTTTGAATATTTGCCAGGCTGCGCTGGATAATGGCGTTGAGAAAATTATTCATACTTCGACATCTGAGATATACGGTACTGCGCCATATGTACCAATAGATGAAAAACACCCCCTGCAACCCCAGTTGCCTTATAGCGCCAGTAAAATTGGTGCAGATAATATGGCAATGAGCTTTTATAATGCTTTTGATCTGCCTGTTGCTACTGCACGGCCCTTTAAAGGCACCTGTAGAGGTTTCCTCGCTATTGCAAAATCAGATCAAACCATTGGCGAGACAATTAATATTGGCTCCAATTTTGAAACTTCGATTGCAGACACTTTTAATATGATTAAGAAGGTGATGAATTCAGCGGTTGATTTTGTTGTCGACCCGCTGAGCATAAGGCCGAGTAAAAGTGAAGTGCAACGACTATGGTGCGATAATAAAAAAATAAATGCGCTTACTGGGTTTAAGCCGGAGTACAGCATTGAGGAAGGTATACATCTAACGGCAGACTGGTTTACCGATAAAGAGAAACTTAGTAAATATAAATCTCAAATATATAAAGCTCAAATATATAATGTATAAAACGTTGTTGGTGACTAAACCTATACACGCAAATCTTTGGCGGCGGGAGGATAACCCTTTGGCCGGTAAAGTAGTGAGGGCGTATATAACGAGCTTAGATGTTCAATTGCCGGGAGGCTAATTACCGTGATTGGTAGCCTAATTCAGTAACCATAGCTTTTGTTTTTTGGCGCCTAATAAAATGACTAAAACTAAAAGTTAGTCAACCTGAAAGCTAGCGCCAATTTGGTTTCAGCACAGCCAGTACAAAATCTTTCTTGAATTCATGTTATAACTTAGTCTGCGCGTATATCAAAGCCGGTTTGTTTGTATCTGATAATGGATCGGTTTGAAAATAATTCTCCCTCTTTTGGGTATCGATAATTCAAGGAAGAAGAGATGTTAAATGCCCATAAATGGATAAAAACAATTGACAAAAATGCGATGCACCATGTTAATCAATCCGACTCTAGCTCTGGCTATTGTCCTTTTGTTGGGCGAGGTTATTACTCGTTTGTTCATCAGTTCGCCAGATAATATCATTCCCGATAAAGACCTCGGTTGGTTATACCGCCCGCATAGCACGATATTTCATACCACTGAAGGCTGGGCAACTAATACGATTAACGCCTTTGGCTTTAATGACAGAGATTTTCCAGCAGGACGATATCAAAAGCATGTCGCGGTATTTGGTGATTCTTATACCGAAGCTTTGCAGGTGCCGCGTGAACAGAACTTCACCACGGTGCTTGAAGATTTGTTGACCTGTGTCAATGTTGAAAATATGGGCCGTTCAGCCTTGTCGGTAGCCCAATACCCTTTGTTAGTCAACAGAATGCTGGATGAAATACCTGAACCTGTTGGGCTAGTGGTTTTAGCGGTAACAACTAGTGATGTCAGTGATATGTTTAACTTAAAAATGGAAATTGAATATGACTCGGTAACTGGCGGGATAATCAGTCTAGTGCCTGAGCGATTTGAATTACATTGGTTGCGGAAAAAACTAAATGTCGTCTTTTCATCTTCTGCGCTTGCTCCATATCTTAAAATACGGGCTAGGTCAGTTCAGTCAGGCGCTGGAAATGGGCTGAAAAA
The DNA here is from genome assembly GCA_019090615.1 of Pseudomonadales bacterium. GTDB lineage: Bacteria > Pseudomonadota > Gammaproteobacteria > Pseudomonadales > Azotimanducaceae > JAHRVQ01. The sequence goes on from JAHRVQ010000049.1 coordinate 62,066, forward strand.
AAATCCCACGGCCTATCTTGAAGATCCTGCATACCAATCGAAGCTGGCTGCGGTGCTTGAATATGCATTTTCATCTATCGCCGCTAAATCTTCTTTGTTAATCGTTTATATACCGACTTTGGATTACCTGGCAAATTACCAATATGCGCAAACATCCGGTTCTGCTAGATTTGGACAATTGCTTGAAGAAGTAGCCCAAGTGTTAGACATTTCCTTCGTTTCAGCTAAAGCGGAGCTTCTATCAGCTTACAAAGAAACTGGGTTGCTGCCTATCGGTTTTGCCAATTCAAGGATTAATAAAGGTCATCTCAACGAGACAGGGCATCGAGCTGTAGCGACCGCCCTGTACAAAAAACTAAGTAAGACTTGTGTGTCTGACAGTCGTCCAAATATTTAAATAACAGTTAATGATATTTACATCTCTCGATTTTTTAATTTTTTATGCGCTGTTGATGGGCCTGCTGTTGGTGGTAAATAACCAGCTTTTTCGCAGCACTATACTGTTATTAGCTAGCTACTTTTTTTACGCCTGGTGGAATCCTACTTTTATATTGTTGTTGTTCGTATCCAGTCTGTGGTCCTGGTCCCTCGGTTTACTTATCCATAAGGCTGATAGTGAGAAAAAGAAATCTATTTATCTAACGATAAGCTTGCTATTAAGCTTGGGCATGTTGGCCTATTACAAGTATGCGCAATTTCTGATGGAAAATATTGCCGCGATGCTTGGTTATCAACGGGATTATCAATTTGATATTATATTGCCGGTAGGTATTTCGTTTTTTACTTTCCAGACCATGAGTTATTGCATCGATTTACGCCGAGGTAATATCGAAGTCTGTAAGAGCCTGCCGCAACTAATGCTCTTTGTGGCATTCTTCCCGCAGTTGGTGGCAGGGCCAGTGGTCCGCGCCTCAGAACTATTACCGCAATTAAAAACCAACAATATCGTCATAACGCCGCGTAATGTCATCATTGGTCTGCAAATATTTTTAGGTGGTGCATTACAAAAAGTATTGGTGGCTGATAACCTCAGTGTGTTTGTAGATCCCGTATTTGCTGATCATGGGTTCTATTCAGCAGAAACACTATGGTTGGCATTATTAGCCTATACGCTGCAAATATTTTGTGATTTTTCAGGTTATTCGTTGATGGCCATTGGGATTGCAAAAACCCTTGGTTTTGAATTGCCGAAGAATTTTGATATGCCCTATGTGTCGCGGTCGGTAACGGAGTTCTGGCGACGCTGGCATATGACTCTTTCCTTCTGGTTAAGGGATTATTTATATATTTCTTTAGGCGGAAACAGGAAAGGGCATCTTCGGACCTATGCTCATCTATATATCACGATGTTACTCGGTGGCCTATGGCATGGCGCCAGCTGGAATTTTGTATTGTGGGGAGCGTTACATGGTGGAGCGCTAGCATGCCATAAGCTTTGGCTGGAATATACTGAAAGCTGGGTGAAATTAAAGGCGCAGCCTACTTATATATTTGTTTCGTGGGGGTTGACCTTCCTGTTTGTAATGCTCACCTGGATTCCCTTTAGATGCGCTGATTTTTCTTCAAGTTATACCTATTTTCTACATATGCTGGGTGCAGTTCCAGCCGGTATCCAATGGTTGAATCCGAATGTTTTATTGGTGTTGTTTGCGACTTTGGTCTGGCATCTTATTTTTATCTTTAAACAGCCGGTACTAGCCAGGTTCCCAGCAGAGAATATAACGACTTTTTATCCCCAACTAACCATTTTTGTTGGGCTGCTTTTTATTGTTATGTTTGCTCCGGTTAGTAGCTCGCCGTTTATTTATTTTCAATTTTAGCGTTTATTTGCTGCTGCGCGGCGGATAAAAAAATCAAGCCGTTATGCCAGCAGCTTTTGCCATAACATCGAGACGCAATTTAAATTCATCCAGTCCACGGCCGCCCACCGCATGTATAACCTGTTCGACACCTAATTCTTCATACTGTTTAAAACGATCAGGGTCACGGCCGGCAACGTTAGGCATCACATATATTTTTACGTCTTTGCGGCTTCGGCCTGCTTCAGCCAGCAGTTCGTCTAGCCGCGTTAAGCGGCTTGCAAGTGCGTCTGGCATTAACCCGGCGCCCATCCAGCCCTGGCCTATCTGCGCCACTCGACGTAGTGCCGCGTCACTTTCACCACCGAAAAAGATGGGTGGGTGCGGTTTTTGTACCGGTTTTGGAAATTGCAGGCATTCAGGTAATTGAAAAAAATCGCCGGAGTAGGAAGATTCCTCCTGGGTCCATAGTGCTTTCATTACACCAAAACATTCCCTGGTTCTTTTTGCGCGGCTCTTAAAGTCGATACCGAGGGCGTCGAATTCTTCTTTTAACCAGCCAATACCCACTCCAAAATTAACCCGGCCGCCGGATAAGAAGTCAATATCTGCTATTTGTTTGGCGGTATAAATGGGTTCTCTCTGAGGTACCAGGCAGATACTGGTGCCAAGCCGAATGGTTTGGGTATTGGCGGCAAGAAAGGTGAGTGCTATGAAAGGGTCTAACATGCCGTCCTGAAAACCATGAATGCGGCCGTCTTCAGAATAGGGATAGCGGGATGCATATTCTTTAAAAAACAATACATGCTCTGGCACCCATAAACAATGAAAGCCTCGCGCTTCCACAGCCTGGCCCATTGCGACGATTTCGTCAGCGGGTGTTGCGCCACTGAATCCAATAAATATACCGACTTCTAACATGGCCTGTTCTCCTGTTGGCTGCTGTTATAAGGTGGATTCTATGCGGGTAGTATTCCTGTGTCGAATGTTTTGCGGCTGATAGAGGATTAGTGCTGTGTACCAGCGTGTTCTTTGCTAATAAGGTACTCGGCAGAAGTAATCCAGTTAGAAGGTGCTGGATTAGAAGCTACTGGGTCAGTGCCGACTGTTTGCGTTTGATTAGTATCAGGGCATACTCTAACTGGCTAGCTAATTTTCTGTCAGGCGAATATATAAAGGGGTTCTTTTATGCACTACGGCATCACGATTTTTCCAACCGATTATTCCATCAGTCCGGCGGCATTGGCGATGGCAGCCGAAGCCCGTGACTTTGAGTCTTTGTGGGTGCCAGAGCATTCTCATATTCCTCTGTCGCGGCTATCCGCCTGGCCGGGCGGCCCTGAATTACCAAAGATGTATTATGATGTTATGGACCCGTTTGTAGCGCTGGCATCAGCTGCCTCGGTGACTAGCAAAATCAAACTGGCGACAGGTATTTGTCTGGTGGTACAAAGAGATCCAATCCAGACTGCAAAAGAAATATGCAGTCTCGATCAGATATCTAATGGGCGATTTTTATTTGGCATTGGCGCTGGCTGGAATGCTGAAGAGATGGCTGACCATGGCACTGATTTTAAGCAGCGCATGGGCATTATGCGTGAGCGAGTAGAAGCCATTCGAGTTATCTGTAGTGAGCCCAAACCCGCATATGCTGGCAAACATGTTAATTTCGACTCGTTTATGACCTGGCCTAAACCAAAACAAAACGTCTGTCCGCCAGTGCATATTGGTGGCATTTTTCCTTTTGGGGCCAAGCGCGCCGCCGCATACGGCGATGGTTGGTTACCGATTCAGGGGCGGACTGATTTAATCGAAGCGTTGCCTAAATTCGAGCAGATGCTAAAAGAACAGGGGCGGGACCGAAGCAGTGTCGAGGTTAGTTTAATTGGCGCGCCGACCACAGCGGATAAACTCAAGGCGTTGGCCGATGCCGGGGTCGATCGGGTGATTTTTGGTCTGCCACCGGCAGCTGAGGATAAGATATTGCCCTTGCTGGATACCTATGCGGCGTTAATGGATGCGGTTGGATAGTCGGATAGTCAGATAAAGAATGGACGCGGTTGGATAACGTAAAAATCCATGGTCTTTAAATCGTTTATAAAGCCTGAGCAAAAGGATACAAAGTATGCAAATCGGAAAACTGGGTGTGTGGTGCGGTACTGACGCTATGTCGGCAGATCAGGCGGCGGCCTTTTCCCAACGGTTAGAAAATTGGGGTTATGCGGCCCTATGGATTCCAGAAGCAATTGGCCGAGAACCTTTTGCGCATGCTGCGTGGCTGTTGGCTAATACCACAAAGCTGGTTATTGCGACTGGTATTGCCAATATTTATGCCCGTGATGCGCGCGCCGCTGCCAGTGGTCAGCAAACCCTTGCAGAGCAGTCAGGTGGGCGGTTTTTGTTGGGTCTGGGTGTTTCGCATAGCCCGCTGGTAGAAGGTATGCGTGGTCATACCTATGCGGCCCCGGTAGCCACCATGCGCGCTTACCTTGAGGCCATGCAGGCCGGCCATTATGGCGCAGTTAAGGCAGCAGATTCTCCGGCCACGATAATCGCTGCACTTGGACCAAAAATGCTGGCGCTGGCTGGCAGTCATGCCGATGGCGCACATCCTTATCTGGTCACCCCAGAGCATACTCTACAGGCCAGGGAGATAATGGGTAAAGAGGCGTTATTATGCGTTGAACAGAAGGTATTGCTTGAAACTAACCCGGATAAGGCGCGCGAGGTGGCAAAAAAAGTGCTTGGGTTTTATCTGGCGCTGCCAAATTATCGGAATAATTTATTGCGCCTGGGGTTTAGTGCGGCAGAAATTGATGAGCAACAGCCGAGACTGATTGATGCGCTAGTTGCCTGGGGTGACAGGGCAGCGATAGAGGCGCGTATAGACGCGCATTTTTCAGCCGGGGCGAATCATGTTTGCATTCAGGCGATTGACCCTGCTGGCTCGCCAATGCCGGATGAAAAGTTGTTGGCGCAGCTTGCGCCAGGCATGGGCTAAAGATATCGATAAATTCAGCCTTGCTGGCTATGGCAAACTGTCTGCGGCTAGTCGGGTAAGTTTAATACCCGTTTAGCGATAATATTGAGTTGTACCTCAGAGGTGCCACCTTCAATTGAATTGGCCTTACTACGCAACCAGGCACGGGTTTGGGTGAGGTCGTCTTTACTAAAACCATCGCCCTCCCAGCCGAGCATTTGCCCGCCAAGAATTTTCAGCATCAATTCGAAGCGCTTTTTATTCTGCTCGGTGCCATAGAGTTTAAACATGGATGAAACAAAGCTGGGTGCTTTGGTGGATTTAGATTCTTCTGTGCTGCGCCTAACCGTTAGACCAAAAGCGCGATTGGTCATGGATTGCTGAATGATTTCGTCTCTGAGTATTGGTTCGGCCAGTTTTGAATTTTGCAGGCCAATGATGTCGATGGCCATATCCGATAAGGAACGGGCGCGTTGACCACCGGTGCCACCACCGCCGCCGATGGAGGTACGTTCATATTGCAACAGCCGTTTGGCGATTGGCCAACCTTCATTAAGTCCGCCTACCATGTTGGTTTTAGGCACCCGAACGTCGACAAAAAATGTTTCGCAGAAAGGCGACGAACCACTAATTAATTTGATCGGTTTAACACTGACACCGGGGCTTGCCATATCAAAGAGCAAAAAACTGATGCCGTTTTGTTTGATGGCGTCAAAATCTGTACGCACCAGGCAATAGATCCAGTCGGCTTTATCAGCACCTGAAGTCCAGACTTTTTGGCCGTTGATAATATATTCGTCACCGTCGGCTTCTGCTTTGGTCTGTAAGCTAGCAAGGTCCGAGCCGGAATTAGGTTCACTATAGCCCTGACACCACCAGATTTCACCGCTGGCAATTTTTGGTAAATGCTCGGCTTTCTGGGTCTCGTTGCCGAATTCCAGCAGCGCTGGGCCGATCATAGAAATACCCATACCCAGGAGCGGTGGGCGGGCTTTAATGCGGGCCAATTCTTCGCGTAGTACTCGCGCTTCAGCCGAGTTTAAATTGGCGCCGCCATATTCTTTTGGCCAGGTGGGGACGGTATATCCTTTGGCGGCCATACGTTCTAACCAGACTTTTGTTTCCGGATTGCTATAGCTCGCTCGTCTGCCACCACCCGGATGTTCAGCATCGGTTAGCGGCGTGCGCATTGAAGGGGGACAGTTTGCTTCCAGCCAGGTACGGGTTTGTTCTTTGAAGCTGCTTAATGACATGTTATGTTTTCCCCAGAACGATGAGCGTATAAGAATAAACCATCTAGCCATTGGCTACGAGGAATTCATTGATGATTACTTTTACTGAATCGGCCCAGTTTGGTATTGCAACAGACTGTATTGCAAACGATCGTATTGCAACAGGCTGTATTGAATCTTGCCAGCAGGTATTATCCTTATGAGTACTGCAGCGGATAATCGTGCTGCGAACGATCCAAGAAGAGCGCGGTTCCTGCCCTATATGGCACCTTCACAAGGCGCGCGCGCGGGGAAATGGGTCAGTGCCGCCGAAGCTATAGCGGCCATAGCAGATAAGTCGCGGGTTTATATTGCGGCAGCCTCAGGCATCCCCATGGGGTTGGTTGAAGCGATGGCCGAGTACCGTCAACGTTGGACTCATATTGAGCTGGTAATGGCCTATATGGTGCGCCGTCCTACGGTTTTTGAATATCCCGGCAAACCGTTTAGCTATACCACTACCCAGGCGACGCCAGCGTTTAAATATCTTTGGGATACCGGTACGGTGTCTATTTTACCGGCTCGGTATTCCGATCTAGCGGGCTTGTTTTTAGCAACCGGTGCCTACCCCGTTGAAGTGGCTTTAGTGCAGGTGAGTGCACCTGGGCCAGAAGGTCGAGTGAGTCTTGGCACTTCAGCGGGTGGTGCGATTGATATTACCCGTAGTGCACCGTTGGTGATTGCTCAGGTCAATGACCAGGTACCCTATACCTTTGGTGCCAGTGAATTTGAACTATCTGAGTTTGATTTTCTGGTGGAAGCCTCAGAGCCAGTGCGGCCAGCACCAGAGCCTACCTTTAACGAGGACCAGATATTGCAAAAAGTTGCTAGCCAGGCAGCGGCGAAAATTGCTAATGGTGCGACCCTGCAGTTTGGTGTTGGTGATATACCGGATGCGATCCTGTCGCATCTATCCGGCCACCAGAATCTCTCGGTGCATTCGGGGATGTTTTCCATGGCCTGTGTTGATTTGTTGGAAAAGGGGGTGATTAGCAGTAATAGCAAAGGCTTTGATGACGGTTATATGGTGGCTGCTGAAGTATCTAATACGGTATCAATGATGCGCTGGATCGATCGAAACCCGCAACTATTGATGGCCCCGGCGCGATATACCCATGGCGCGGGCATACTATCGAGGATTCGCCAATTTACCTCGTTGCAATCGGCGATCGAAGTGGCGCTGGATGGCTCTGTGAATAGTGAAACAGTAAATGGGCGGGTATTATCTGGCCCGGGTGGTGCGCCGGATTATGCTTTTGCGGCCTGTGCAGCAGAGAACGGTCATTCTATCCTGGCCTTAAAATCTACTGCCGCGCGGGGTGCCATATCTCGTATTGTGGCCTCCATTGATGCGCCGGACCGGATCACTTTACCGGCCTATACCGCGGATATAATTGTCACTGAATATGGCGTGGCGGAAGTGCGCGGCCTGCCGTTACAGGCGCGCGCAGAAGCCCTCTGCGCCATTGCTCATCCGGATCATCAGGCTAATCTGAAGCCGGACTGACCTAATGCCAGTTTGACCCGGCAGAATAGGCTGTGCTGACTGCCGTTGAGCAGCCTATTGAGGTGCCTCATTGGGATCCCACATATCACTCCAGGGCCCGAGATACTGGCCGCCATCAGCGATTAAGGAGGCACCGTTAATATATTTTGCTGCCGGTGAGCATAAAAATATAGCCATTGCTGCAACTTCTTCAGGGGTGCCGAGGCGATGTGCGGGGATATCATTTTTCTGTAACTCATCAAAATCATCCACTTCTGCTTTGGCATATTCTTCTTCGCGTAACCCCTGGGTCTCTATGCTGCCGGGTGCCAGGGCATTAATGTTGACGCCATGGCGGGCGTAATAATAGGCCAACGACTTGGTCATATTGACCACCCCGGCACGGGCAGCGCCTGAATGGACAAAAAGACTGGCGCCTCGGTCATAAGAATAGACATGGACAATATTTACAATGGCGCCACTGCCATGTTTGATCATCTGGGTGCCAACACGGTTGCACATATTCCAGGTGCCGTTTAGATTCAGATCCACCACCGAACGCCAGCCTCGATCAGATATATCCCAGGGCCGAGAAGGAAACTGGCCGCCAGCGTTATTGATTAGATAATCTATATTGCCAAATTGATCGTTAACGCGGGTCAGCATGGCATCTATTTCTTCGGGTTCACGAATACTCATGGGCGCGGCGAGACATTCAACACCCAGTGCTTCGATGTCGGCTTTTGTCAGGTCCAGGTTTTCAGTGTTGCGGCTGGCAATTACGACATTGGCACCTAGTTGGGCAAAAGCCAAAGCGATTTCGCGGCCAATGCCTCGGCCACCGCCGGTGACTAGTGCTGTCTTGCCTTTAAATAACGCATTGGAAAATGTTGCCAGGGGGTTTGGGTTTTCGGGCTTGTCTGTTGCCATGATTGGTGCGTCCTTTAGTTGTACTTTTGTATGTGGCTTAGCTCGGTACTAGGTACTAGTTGTGCCAGGTGGATGATACATGTTTTTGCTACTGGCTTTTTTCTGATGTTGTTTTCACATAGCGCTATATTAGGCGAAAAATGCTGTTGATGCATATCTGCGGATTTAGCGTTGGGGTTTAGTAACTACAAAAAAACGCAGCAGAATAAAATTGAATGAGTTCGCAGGCTAGTATGATCTATGTATACTAATGCATCATTTTGCTACTACAGGATACTACGATATGCGTTTTCACCTGCCAGAGTTAATTGATAATCCCTACCCCTATTACAAGCAATGGCTTGAAGAGTTGCCGATTTGGCGCGATGAAGAAACTAACCATTGGGTGTTGACGCGCAATGAGGATATTCGCGCTATCCTGAAAAACTCATCAGTTTATTCCTCTGCCGCGATGGCCATGACTGAGAGTCCGTTACCGTTGATTTCCGATGATCCACCGCGCCATACCCAGTTGCGCGGTCTGGTAGACAAGGCTTTTACTGTACGCAGATTAAGAGTGATAGAAGAGGTGGTTGATGAAATTGCAAAACAGCAGGTGGCGAAGATCGTACCCGGTGAACCGGTTGATATTGTTAGCGCTTTAACGATCCCTTTGCCGGTTGCTGTGATTGCCATGTTAATGGATATTCCACGGCAGCGAACGGAGGATTTTAAACGCTGGTCTAACGCCCTGACAGGCGCACTTGCAGGAGCTGATATGGCTGAGCGAGAGGCTGAAATAATGGAAATGGGGGCTTTTTTTGCGGCTTTGATACCAGAGCGGCGTAAAAATCCAGGTGATGATCTTATTAGTGCGGTGGTGAATGCGGAGCTGGACGATGGTCGACTTAATGATCAGGAAATCGTCGGTTTTTGTATATTGCTTTTGATTGCAGGCAATGAAACGACCACCAATCTGTTAGGTAACTTCTTGAACTTGATGGCAGACCGGCCAGAGATTTATAGTGAATTATCGGTCAGTACCAAAATGATTGAAAAGGGTATTGATGAGGCTTTGCGCTATGATTCTCCGGTTCAGTATCTGATGCGAACCGCCACGGCTGATATGGAATTACACGGCCAAAAAGTAGCTGCAGGGGATGTTGTGCAGGTTGTTATGGGTGCCGCTAACCACGATCCAAGGTCCTATGAGGACCCTGATACCTATAAATTAGGCCGGCAGCGTTTATCGCATCATAGTTTTGGCTTTGGGATTCATTTTTGTATTGGCGCACCGCTGGCGCGGTTAGAGGCAAAAGTGGCGATGCAGGCTTTGGTCGGCAGGTTTAAAACCTTTAACCGAGCAGCAGGACAGGACCAGCGTACACCGTCGCATTTATTACGTGGTTTTAATCATTTATGGCTTGAGTTTAATGAGTGATTGAAAATTTAGCATTGAAGATTGAACGTTAGAGACAGGGCATTACAGGTAAAACAACCTGGAGATCAATTTCTCCAGGTTGTTTTTCAGCCTGCTATTTCCAGCCGCCTTCACTACCCCAGCGATCATAAAATGCAGCCTCATAAGCTTCTTCAGGGGTTTCGCGTACCAGCCGGTCCAGTGCTCGGGCATCATCGCCTAATAGAATCCGCCAGCGATCCTGCTGTACGCCGCTGATAATATCCGCTGCCGCCTGGGCGGCACTGGTGGGTGCATTATCGCGAAAACTGTCGGCGCGTTTTTGTAGCAAGGCACGGATTTCATCATCTGTGGCGTTGGCTGCATTTGCATCTTTGCTGGCTAAACTTTGGCGCAATTCTGAGATTCTGTCTGCATCGACACTGTCAGCGTCACCAGCGCCCATAATAGTGCGGGTATTGTCCAGAATTGAGGTGCCAATATGGCCTGGCATGACCACAGAAACTTTGACGTGCGGTGCGTTGAGTCGAAAATCATTAATGAGTGCTTCGGTAAAACCCTTGACCGCAAATTTGGCCGCGCTATAAGCGGTATGGGTGGAGTCAGGCCCCAGTGAGGCCCAGAAGCCATTAATACTGCTGGTATTAATGATATGGCCTTCATCGCTGGCAATCAGAAGTGGTACAAATGCGCGAGAGCAATAATAAACGCCATACCAGCAAATATTAAAAGTTTTTTCCCATTCTTCCCGAGTATCTTTGATAAAGCTGAAAAAGCCGCCGATACCGGCGTTATTAAATAACAAATTGATATGGTCACGATCATGTTGCTGGATGACTTCGTCTTTGAATCGCAGCACTTGTTGTTCATTTGAGACATCACATTGATGCGCGGTGATGCGGATACCCTGGGGACCTTCGGCTTCGCATATTTTGATAGTCTGTTGCATGTTTTCCTGGTTGACATCACAGATTGCTACGTCACAACCCTGGATCACCAGTTGGCGGGCAAGTTCCTGCCCCATACCACTGCCGCCGCCGGTAACCACGGCGAGTTTGCCAGAAAAATCTTTCATTATATGCGCTCCATTTTGAATCTAACTTTTTTTATGTGATTAAATTTTTATGCTTGTTGGTTTGTCGTTATGTTGAGTGAGATTATGTTAAGTGTGATTAAGCTAAGTTTCATTATGCTAATAGAAAAGAACCAACGGTACTGAACAGGGTGAATGCTGCCCAGCACTATCGCACTTATTTTGCCTTGAGTTTTTAAATTAGGCGCTGAGTGTAAACCCCTCGTAATCGTTGCTAGCAACTTCGTCGCAGCGCTGTCGATACATAGGGATGCCGCCCGCATAAGGCATGAATATACGTTTCTTGCCGGGAATATTAGCCCCCAGATACCAGGAGTTTGCTTTCCAGAACAGCGTCATCTGAGCAATATCATTGACGTGGGTAACCCATTCAGATTCCGCTGTTGTGGTGGCCTCAATGGATTGTTGCTGTTTACCACGCATCGATTCAATGCAATCTGATATCCATTCCACATGCTGCTCAATACTCACCGGCATATTACTAAGCACAGAAGGACTGCCTGGGCCGCTGATGGTAAACATATTGGGGAAACCAGCGACCTGTAAACCAAGATAGGTCTTTGGCCCTTCGGCCCATTTATCGGTTAGCGTCAAGCCATCACGGCCCTGTATGTCGATGCTTAAAAGTGTGCCGGTCATGGCATCAAAACCGGTGGCAAAGACAATTACGTCAAGATCATAATCGCCGTCTGCGGTGCGTAAACCGGTTTCGGTAATTGTTTCAATAGGGGCCTTTTTAACATCCACCAGATTGACGTTGTCACGGTTAAATGTTTCAAAGTAATTGGTGTCAATAGGTGGTCGTTTTGCGCCGTATGGGTGGTCGTTGGGTAAGAGCATTGCTGCTGTTTTAGGGTCTTTTACGGTATTTCTAATTTTAGTGCGAAGAAAATCAGCGGCGGTATCATTGGCTTTTTCATCAACCATAATGTCTGAAAATGAACCCCATAAGAATTTAAAGCCGCCTTCCTGCCAGATATCTTCGTAGATAGCATTGCGTTCATCTTCTGAATAGGACAAGGCAGAACGGTCGGACGGAATGTAGGGGAAGCCGCCGTGGCCAGCTTTTGCGGCGCGCCAGATATCGTCATAAGTGCCCTTAATCTGCTCCTGTCTGTCGGCTGTTAAGGGTGCGTTTCTGGCCGGTACGCTAAAGTTGGCGGTACGCTGGAAAATTGTCAGTTGATCTGCTTCGGCCGCAATCACTGGGGTCGCCTGGATCCCGGTTGAACCTGTGCCGATCAGGCCGACCCGTTTGCCGCTAAAATCTACCCCTTCGTGTGGCCACTGTCCGGTGTGGTACCAATCGCCTTTGAAGTCATCAAGGCCATCAATATCAGGTACATTGGCGGTAGACAAACAGCCCACTGCACTGATAAGAAACTGCGCGGAGACGCGTTCTCCCGCTGCAGTGACGATATGCCAGCGGTTAGTTGTTTCATTAAATTTGGCGCTGTTTACACGGGAATTAAGCTGGATATCTGAGCGTAGATCAAAGCGGTCTGCGACGTGATTAAGATATTTTAAAATTTCTGGCTGTTCGGGATATTTACTGCTCCATTCCCACTCTTGCAATAGTTCTTCGGAAAACGAGTAGCAATAATAAAAACTTTCCGAATCACATCGCGCACCAGGATAGCGGTTCCAGTACCAGGTGCCGCCCACGCCATCGCCGGCTTCGAAAAGGCGAGTTTTTAAGCCTAATTCATCACGTAGTCTCTTTAGCATATACATGCCGGAAAAACCTGCGCCGATTACTATGGCGTCAAGTTCCAGTTCGGGTTGATCAGCAGGGGTGCTCATGGTTCAGGTTCCTGTGCAAGAAATAATGGGAGATATCAATGGGCTCACCTTAGCATGATATCGTGTTGATTTGCTTAGTGATAATATATCAGTGGTTAAGGCGCTATCAGACCTGCCTATAAAAACCGTTTATGCGAGAGTTTTTCCAAGAGGGCTTTCGGGGTAGGCTTAGCCAATGAACAGTCCAGTTGGGCAGGCTGCATAATTTAACAGCCTGCCTGTTGCGCATTTTGAATTATGAGGTTTAGCCAACTAGTAGGTCGGTATTTGCTCTAATTCACTGGGGTCTCTTGAAGGGTAAGCATCAAGAATTGCTTTGGGATCGTGCGCGACTCCGGCGCGATAAACGGTTTCAACAGAGCGCAAATTTCTTACGTCAGTGGAGGGATCGCGGCTTAGAATTAGAATGTCGGCATATCGACCTTTTGCAATGCTGCCCAGTTCATCCTGCTTTAGCAGGGCGGATGCTGCGGCTGTTGTAATGGCCTTTAAAGCCGCCATTGGGCCTATGGCGTCAGAGAGTAGTTCGGCTTCTCTAAGCAGCGCAAAGCCTGGCGGTGGATAGGCGATACCACAGCAGTCTGTGCCGCCGACAATAATCCCGCCCTTGTCATGCAGGATGCGGCAGGCATCTTTTTGTTTTTCCAGCGCGGCTTTACCGTTGCCGGGTGGGAAGCCAGTATGGATATCCCATTCGACGCCTGCGTTTACTTTTTTCCCCAGGGCGCGTTGTGCGCGCAGTGATTTTTGCGGAATATAAATCCGGTCATTATCATCAAGCGCTGCCTCAAGGCCAATATTCGCCAGCCATAAAAGGTCCAGGGTAGTGCCCATTTTCACCTGTTTTTCTGCCATGCTATCAAATAATTTCTGGGTGCCTGGGCCCTGTAGATCGGCTTCTTCCCAGCCCTGAAAAGTTTGTTTGGAAAAATTACGGCTGGACATGGACATTTCGGCACCAAACCGTAGTTCCACGGGACAAATATTGTTATAAGGTGAGATCCACATATGTTCCAGGCCATTGATGCCAAGATCTACCGCTTCCTGGGCAGTGGTCATGCCTATATGACCCGTGACAGGCAGACGTTGATCGACGGCCTCGATACAGGCGCCAAGGATATCTGGCGTCATGGTGTAATAGAGTTTGATGCCATCTACGCCGGCATCCATGATCTCCTTGATCTTGGCCGGTGCGGCTGCCGCGTTAGGTACACTATCTAACATTCGGCCAATTGCGCCGGAGTGCGGGAAGGCTTCAGATGCGCCGTCCAGGAGAGGCCCACAGACAAATAACCTGGGGCCGAGCAGTTCACCATTATTGAGTCGACTGCGTAATTTGATCACTTCATCAAGCCGGCCTCCGACATCACGCGCTGTGGTCACGCCGTTACCAAGGAATAACGTTAAATCAATTTCGTCGACAAACGTTGCATGCACATGAGTATCAATTAAACCAGGCATAATTGTTTTGCCTGCGCAATCCACCACATCGACCTCAGGCCCAGCCGGGCCATCGCCGTTGATGATGTCGATGATTCGGTCACCTCGGATCAATACTGACATTCTTTCCTGGGGCTGGTCAGAGATACAGTCGATCAGTCGTGCATTTTTTAATAAAATATCTTGTGCCATGGTCTTACTCCAAAGTTATCGGGTTGGTTGCTAAGATTCCGTGTGCTGATACAGAAATAAAATAAAACACGCTGGCGCTAACTTTGCAATTGATCGCGTAAATGACTCCTTTTGGCGGTTATCTACTTGACGTTATGGGTTTGATATTTTCATAATTTGCGCCTTAGCAGTATCTGGATCTGGCCTGAGCAGTTGATATGGCGGCTGATATAAAGTTGGACTCAACAATAGTAATAAAAACAGTAATAAAAACAGCAATAAAAACAGCAATAAAAACAGCAATAAAAACAGTAATAAAAACAGTAATGGAACCAGAATAATAAATATGGCGATAGATGAGAGGGGATGCTTATGACCTGGCGAGGCAGAGGATTAACCGAGGCGCAACTGGTGGCGCTTGATCTTATTGGCAGACAGGCCTGGAAAGTTGCGCTTAAAGACAAGCAAAGACGTCAATATCGTATTTTGTTGCTGGAAGAATGTTCTCGCGAAGTTGAACATAAGATCATGTCAGCGCTCGACTTACTGGTAATTAGTCATACGCAAAAACCCATGTCCCCCTATAGAGGCGCGACCAAAGCAGAATATGTCGCTACTTTGAAAGTGGCTAGTTGGCGGTCTATCGATAATATTGTGAGAAAAGTTAAAAACCCAGGTACTACCATTTTTGAAATGCAGGACGTTGTTAATGAGAGTGCCAATTTAACGCGGTTCGAAGGAGTATTTAGGGATCAGGATGATTTTCTGGCATTTCAGAAGCTTTTCACCAATGAAGATATAAAAGATCATATTAACGGTGGTTTGACCCTGGATCTATGTATCGATAACACCACGATGGAGGGCGTCCAGGAGATATTGAAGCGGTCTGGGCTTAATATGAAAATGATTGAATTTGATGATCTGGGTAATGGTCAGCGAATATTTATTCCCAACCAGTCCTTCCCGGAAAATGCGCGTAAGATTACTCTCTACGAGGCAGATGATGACAAAACGCTTATAGCGCAGTAAAACCCGTGTCAGTACCGAATGGGGTGTTCAGGTAAGATGACGCCTACCTTTTTGGCATAAAGTTCCCAGGCGTCGCTTAATTCACTGACTATTTCAGGATATTGTAGCGCCAGGTCCTGTTGCTCGCCGAGGTCACTTTTTAAGTTAAATAACTCCCATTGCCCCTTGCCAAAAGGGGGTTCCATTAAAAGTAGCTTCCAATCGCCTTTTTGCACTGCGCGCCTACCGAAGCTTTCAAAACTGATAGTCTCTGAATCGTCATGCACCGGTAAGGCGGAACCTTGCAACCGTGGCAACAGCGACTGACCCCAATATTGATCAGGTATTGGGGCGCCGGCAATCTCCATAAAGGTAGGTGCCAGATCCATTACGGTCATATAACTATTGTCCACCATGTGTTTGTTTCTGGACCGAGGGAATTTTACAAATGCTGGTGCACGGATGCCGCCTTCAGATATCCGGCCTTTAGTGAGCCGAAACGGGGCCGCTGTAGCCCGGGCCCAGCCCTCGCCGACGGTGACATAGGATTTTACCCGCCCCAGGTTGGCAAATGAGTTGTCGAAATTGGCGGCCAGCCATTTCTGTAGTTGTGGTTGCTCTTCGACCGCATGGCCTTCAGCGCCATTATCCGACATAAAAAAGATAATGGTATTTTCAAGCTCGCCGCGCTGTTCAAGAAAGTCGAGCAGACGGCCGACATTTTGATCCAGGAGATCTATCATAGCGGCATAAATACCCATTCGAGCGATATATCCTGCCTGCTTATCTGCACTGAGTGTATGCCAGGGTTTTAAGCCAGGCGTATGTTTAACGCTGGTGGTACCAGTGGGTACGACGCCTTCTCGGAGTGCGCCTGTCATGCGCGATTCGCGTAATTTATCGTACCCCATTGCGTATTTGTCCTGATACTTTTTTATAAGATCATCCGGTGCCTGTAGTGGCCAATGCGGTGCTGTGTAGGCCAGATAAGCAAAAAACGGGGTGGTTTGGTCCTGATCCGATTCGATAAAATGCATCAGTTTATCGGTGAGTGTTACCGAGGAATTAAAGTCACCAGGTAGTTCAATGGGTTGATCATCCTGACGCCAGTCGGCTTTTTTTGACAGGGGCAATAAGGGTGAATCGTCGAAATGTCCACCGCCGCCATTGAGCAGTGCATAGGAGCGATCAAAACCACGCGCATTGGGTAAATAAGCGGCCTCACTGCCCAGATGCCATTTACCCGTCATATAGGTCCTATAGCCGTTTTCATGCAGTGATTTGGCAATAGATTTAACGCTGGTTGAAAGTCGGTCCTGGTAGCCCGGTTGATTAACCTGGTTCGGGGTGGTCAGTGGGATTTGACTGCCCATACCGGCAAGATGGTTATCAGTGCCGCTCAGTAGCATGGAGCGTGTTGGCGCACAGCTTGCGCCAGTATGAAAGTTACTTAAGCGGATGCCGTTATGCGCCAGACTATCGAGATGCGGGGTGGGTATTTCGCCCCCAAAGGCGCCTAAATCGGTGTAGCCCAGGTCATCTGCGACGATCAGTAGGATGTTCATTTTTGTTTTCGCAGGTCTGCTATCTGGATTGCCATCTATTGACTCACCTGCTGATAGAAACGAGCTATATGCAATAAGTAGTATCAGGTACAAAAGCTGGCTAGTTCGAAAAGTTTGGTTGATTTGTAGCATTGCCATTGGGACTGTCCGTGTTCCTTTGTTCTATTGGTGTTTTGTTTGGTGTTTTGTTTGGTGTTTTGTTTGGTGTTTTGTACTTGAATTCGACCGTATTTCGAGAATATCGCTGTGTTGGCTTTTTGTTGGCCTTCGCTGCTAAAGATCGAATTACCATAACATGCGGCTTGTTGAAAAGCTGAATTTCTATTGTTTGCAGGCCTGTTCAGGGATTAGTTCAGGGATTAGTTTAGGGATAAGTACGGCGTAATTTTAAATAGCTCTTATACTCAACTATGGTATTGCCACTATAAAGCACTGCCATGTAAGTCTTGCTTTGAAAGCAATCTTTGACAGCAAACTTTCAGAGGAAGGTTATATGGGGCTGGTATTGAGTGGACGAATCGCTGATCGGACTAATGCATGAAATCAATTCAGGGCTATGAATTAACTAAACAGATCCAGGGCAGTGGTTATTCGCAAATTTATCATGCGATACGGCACTCGGATCAGAGGCCGGTAGTATTAAAGTGTTTAAATAGCGAATTCCCCAGGCCCGCGCAGTTAGCGCAATTCCGCCAGGAGAGCGAAATAATTCAAACCCTCAATTGCGAGGGGGTTATTAAATGCCTTGAGCTAATTCCGATTGGCAGTTCACTGGCAATGGTGCTTGAAGACTTTGGTGGACTGGCGCTGGATAAAGTTATCCAGCAGGGCCCGCTTACGCTCAAGGAATTTCTGCCGGTAGCAATTTCTATCAGCCAGACCCTCACTGAAATTCACGATAAACATGTGATCCATAAAGATATTAATCCCACTAATATACTCTGGAACAGATCCGATGGCAGGATCAAAGTTATTGATTTTGGGATATCGACAAAATTGTCGCGGGAAGTGACCACCATTCAAAATGCCCAGATGTTAGAGGGCACAATAGCCTATTTATCGCCGGAACAGACTGGCCGACTTAATCAGCCGATAGATTATCGCGCTGATTTTTATTCCCTGGGGGTTACTTTTTTTGAATTACTGACCGGCATAAAACCGTTTGTGACGGATGATGAGATGGAAATGGTACATTGTCATATTGCGCATGAGGCCAAATTAGTGGACGAGATAAATGCCGCTGTGCCTCATGTATTGGCGATGATCGTCAATAAATTGATGGCAAAAAAAGCTGAAGAGCGTTACCAAAGTGCAACAGGGTTGGTACAGGATCTTGAAAAATGTCAGACGGCGTTGGCGGCTAGCGGCGAAATTGAAGAATTTGTAATCGGTGCAGCAGATTTTTCTGATCAGTTAGTTATTCCCAAAATATTATTTGGCCGAGAGAAAGAAATAAAACAGCTTCAGGGGGCCTTTGACCGCGCTAGTGAAGGCCGAGTAGAAATGTTGGCAGTGGCTGGGTTTTCAGGGGTTGGCAAATCTTCGCTGATTAATGAAATTCAACAGTCTATTGTTGCGCGCCACGGGCACTTTATTGGTGGAAAGTTTGATCAATTGAATCGCAATTTGCCCTATTCTGCGATTGTTCAGGCATTGCAGGACTTTGCCCGCCAGATCCTGACTGCGCCAGCTGTTGAATTGGCAGCCTGGAAGCAGCGAATGCTCGTTGCAGTTGGCACGCTGGGCCAACTCATCATCGATGTGGTGCCAGAAATTGAATGGATTATAGGCGCGCAACCGCGGGCCCCGTTGTTGACTGGGGCCGAGGCAAAAAACCGCTTTATCACAACTTTCCAGGCCTTTATTGCCGCCATCGCACTGAAGGAACATCCATTGGTATTATTTATCGATGATCTGCAATGGGTGGATACTGCATCGTTGGCGTTAATTCGGTTGATTCGGCTCAATAAGCAGCAGAAATATCTACTGCTTATTGGCGCTTTCCGTGATAACGAAGTGACTGATGCGCATCCATTGGTTGAGTTGTTTGATGAGTTTGAAGCGACTGGTCTAAACGTCGAACATATTCAGCTTGGGCCGCTTGAACAAGCGCATGTTAATTTGCTGGTATCAGAAACATTGCATTGTCGTCCAGAAACCTGCGAGGATCTATCTAGCCTGATATTTGATAAAACCAGAGGCAATCCATTTTTTGTTAATCAGTTTATTTCTATGTTGCATCAGGAAAAATTACTGGTTTTTAATCAGCAACAGGGTGGGAAGCTACGGTGTGGCTGGGATTGGCAAGTCGAGGAAATCGAAAAA
Organism: Pseudomonadales bacterium; assembly: GCA_019090615.1. Classification (GTDB taxonomy): domain Bacteria; phylum Pseudomonadota; class Gammaproteobacteria; order Pseudomonadales; family Azotimanducaceae; genus JAHRVQ01. The sequence goes on from JAHRVQ010000049.1 coordinate 81,336, forward strand.
AAGCAAATTACAGAAAATGTGGTTGATCTGCTTACTTATAAAATGAAGCAGCTATCAACCGCTTCACAAAAAGTACTCAGCGTGGCGGCAGCGATCGGAAATCGGTTTGATATTGATACGCTGGCTTTGGCCTGTGGCGTTGATAGACGGCAAACAATGTTGAATTTGTGGCCATTCGTTGAGGCTGAGTTGTTGGTGCCGCTGAGTAATGCCTATGCAGAAATATTAAATCAGCCTGAAACGGGTGTAGCTGCTAGTGCTGAAGTCACAGAAACTAACAGTTTTATTTCTGCCAATGATTTGGTAAGTTTTGCTTTTCAACATGATCGTGTTCAGCAGGCGGCATATTCGTTGATGCCGGTAGAGATTCAGTCTAGCGTGCACTGTAGCATCGGCATGGCACTGTTAGAAAGAATTCAGCCAGAATATTTGGGCGAGAATATACCCGGACGATATGTTCTGGAAGATCAACAGCAGGCTGTTCCAAAGCAGGTTATATCTGGGGGAAAGCAGGACAGAGGCTTTGACACCAGGGTATTTGAAGTGGTGAATCAATTGAACCCCGCTGCGGACCTTATTACTGATCCGAAACAACGTCTTGCTGTAGCGCAGTTAAATTTATGGTCCGGGTTACAGGCAAAAAATTCCGCAGCTTTTCCTGAGTCCTATGAATATTTTAAGTCGGGATTGGCAATGCTAAACCAAAATTGCTGGCAAACCCACTATGAACTGACTTTCTCGCTTACTATTAATGCTACTGAAGTATCGTTAATGACGGCAGATTATGCGGGTCTGGAAACCTATTCGGCAGCGGTAATCCACAACGCGAAAGATGTGCTTGATAGAGTGCGTGGCTATGAAACAAGGATGGATGCTGGTCTTTTCAGAGGTGACTTAGATAAAGCTATTAGTACAGGCATTAGATGTTGCGAATTGTTGGGGGTCAATTTTCCGCGTAAGCCGAATAAGGTGCATGTGCTGTTAGCGTTGGTGAAAGCTCAGCATATGATGTCAAAATATACTAACGAAGATATTTTGAATTTACCAACAATGACCGACAGTAAAATTATTGTAGTGATGCGGGTATTGAATAAGTGTGGTTCTGCCGCTCTGAGTGTGAGCCCCAATTTTTTAATACTGTGTATTTTAAAACGTATTGAATTAAGCCTGCAAAAAGGTTTTGCAGCTGAATCGATTGCGGCGCTGGCAGGTTATGCAGCAGTGCTTTGTATCTTTAATAGAATCGAGGCTGGTGGTCAATATGCTGATCTGGTGCAACGGCTAATTGTTAAGCGAAATGATCGAAGGTATGTAGGACGAAATTCAGCAATGGTATTTGGTGTAGTGAAAGCCTGGAAAACACCCTTTAAGAAACTCTCAAAACCGTTGCGAGCAGGATATTTTGGCGGTGTAGAAGCTGGTGATTGGGAATACGCTTTTTTGTGTATGCAGTTTAATTTCTGGTGTGCTTTTTTTTCAGGCAAAGCATTAACGGAATTGAATGCCGAATTTGATAAGTATCATATGAGCCTGGACGCGCTGGGCCAGCAAAACCATATGTTAAGGCTACGCGTATTAAGGCAGTTTGTCTTAAGTCTGGATAATGCTGAGAGGAGTATAAAACCTTTTGAATTGTCTGGTGAGTTTTATGATGATTCTATACCGCATGCCCTACAGCAGGAGCACCTGGAACAACATGTATTTCATCCGCTTTTCTGGAAAACGCTGGGTTGTTATTTGATGGGAGAATATGAACAGGGGCTTGAGTGTTCTTTTGCTACAGAGGAACATCTTGTAACCCAAAGGGGCTTGTTGCTCCTGCCTCAATTCCGTTTTTATCAGGCGCTGTGTTGTATGGCTGTGGTATTAAATAAGCCATCCCAAGAATCGAAAAAGTTGGTAAAGGTTGCGCGCAAAAATCTAAAATTAATACGTCGTTGGAGCGAGCATTCGGCGGCTAATTATCTTAATAAAGTCGAATTGATTGAGGCATTGTTGGCACAATGGCAAGGTGATGACAAGGATTCTGAAAAGTATTTCAGGCAATCAATCGCATCCGCTGCAAAATATGAAGTGCATCATGAAGAGGCTATTGGCTATCAGTTATTTGCTGAATTTCAGTTGTCTATGGAGCGCGATGAATATGCAAAGTCCTTAATGCAGAAGAGTTATTATCTGTTTGAATGCTGGGGTTCGAGCCGCAAGTGCAAAATTTTATGTGCCAGTTACCCAGAATTACTTGCTGATGTGGAAAACAATAACATTACTAATGCCGAACTGGTTGTACCCAAGGCCGATATCTCTCTGAATTTTCCTACCACTAGCAATGGCTATGGCGTTAGTAATAAAGTGTTAGGTGGTACGTTGCATTCTACCAGGACCCAAAATGGGGCCAGTAATGTTAACGATAGTCTTGATTTATATTCAGTGATGAAGGCCTCCCAGGCAATTTCTGGGGAGATCATATTATCAACCTTACTAGAAAAAATCCTCGCTCTGGTGTTGGAAAATGCTGGTGCACAAAATGGCGTGCTGATTAAAGCTGATGCTGAGGCGCTGTTTGTTGAGGCCTCGGCAACGCTTGAAGAAACGCATCTTTACCTGGCGGACAAAATACCTTTGACTCATTTTCGTCAGGCATCCAGCGCGATAATTAATTTTGTGGCCCGTAGTAAAGCTGTAGTGATCCTTGCTAAGGCGAATACAGATGCTCAATTTTCGACGGATAATTACCTTATAGATAATCAGATCAAGTCAGTATTATGTTACCCGCTGATCAATCAGCAGGTGCTAACAGGTGTGCTTTATCTTGAAAATAACCTGGTAGAAGGCGCCTTTACACCAGATCGAGTGAAAGTGCTTGAAATGCTCTCATCGCAACTTGCTGCGGCAATTGATAACGCCTATCTATATTCTCAACTCGAAACCAAAAGCGAACAGATCAGTCATTTGCTCGAAGCTACCAAAGATATAACCTCCGCTCAGAACTGTTTTGAAGCAGTGGCGATGGCGATCAGTCATATTCTTGCTGTGGCACCGATAATAGAGACGCAACGTTGTCAGTTTTATATTTGTCAAAAAAACGATCAGTCATTTACTGGTTATTGTATTTGGGATGAAGGTGAACCCATTGAAACGCCCGTAGGGTTTGGCGTTGATGATATCAAGTCTGAGCAGTTAATGGCCCTGCCTAGGGTCCAGCTGGATGACCGAGTTGTGTCGATACCGGTGGCTTCGGAGAAAGAGTTGTTTGCAGTTCTGGAAGTAGAAATGTATCACGTGATTGAGGACCCGAGTGCGATTCCGGCCGATTTGCTATTGGGCATTGTTAGATCATTGGCCTTGTCAATGGAAAATATTGAAGTGGAAGAGAAAAGCCGACTTTCCAACCTTGGTGGTATGGCGGCGTCTATTGTACATGACCTGAAAAACCCAATTGGGGTAATTCAAGGTTATGCAAACCTTGCGGCCGACGACAATATTGAATGTCAATTGCGTCAGGAGTATCTGGATATTATCTCAAAAGAAGCGTCTCGTATGTCTGACATGGCGCATGAGGTGCTGGAATATAGCCGAGGTGAAATGAACCTGGTGGTTGGTAGTGTTTTAAGTAGTGATTTCATTAAAGGCCTGAATGTTACCTTGAAGCCACTATTCGATACCGCTGGGGTCGCGTTTAATTGTACTGATCGACTTAATGCAGCGCTATATATTGATGTGGATAGAATTCACAGGGTGATTTTAAACCTGGCGACCAATGCATTGGACGCGTTGGTGGCGCTGGATCTGGATGCGGAAGCAGGCGAGTTTTCTATTACGTTATCCTGTCAGGATCAGAAAATTCATATATCGATAGTCGATAACGCTAACGGTATCCCCGAGTCAATTAGAGCGACGTTATTTGAGCCCTTTGTCACCAGTGGCAAGGCAAATGGTACCGGTCTGGGCATGGCTATTGTGAAGCAAATTATCACCGCCCACAGTGGGAAAATTGATTTTGTGACTGAGATAGGAGCAGGTACTACTTTTAGTATCGATATACCGATGGATCTTGGCGATAAATTGCAGTTGGCTAAAAATTCCAGAGATGTGACGGCAGCGCTGGATAATTCTAGTGAACCTCAGCCGACTAATCAAAAGAGTGTAGGCAATGAACAGGCAACCGCAGCTGTCGCGGAAATTTCCGAAACACAGAAACAAAAGGTGCAGATATTGTTGGCTGAAGACAATATGGTGAATCAAAAAATGATCAGTACTTTTCTTAAAAAATTAGGTTATTTTGATGTGGATATTGCAGGTGATGGTAAAAAGGCGATTGATGCAATGAGTGAAAAGCACTATGACCTGGTGTTGATGGATATTGAGATGCCAGAAATGAATGGCTTCGAAGCCACTGAATGTATTAGAGATCTACAATCCGCTGTGCTGGATCATGAGGTATCAATTATTGCCATGACCGGGCATTCAGATCAGGCGGCAAAGACCCGATGTCGCGAGGTGGGCATGAACGATTTTATTTCCAAGCCGATTAAAATTGATCTTTTGTCGCAGATTATTGAAAGGGGCCTGATAGACGCTGGCTTTGAAAAATAATAAGCGGCTTTTTCAGGTACGCTCTAAACAAGTATCATTATAGTATTGCAATACCATATGGAGGTTAGTGTGGTTAATAACGTTAAGGATGCTTCTGCCCAGGTTCATTCTCTGTCTTTGTACTAATGGTCTCTTCGCTAATTCTCTTCACTAAGCGTCGCTTTACTGGCTGTATCAACAATCGTATCTTTAACGTGCCAAAGTCCGGTCCGAGGCACAATGATAATAATGGTTATGGCCAGTAGACTACCTGGAATAATTGCCGCTTGAAGCGGTCCCATATAAGCCGTGAGGTACCCCATTGCCAATGCGCCAATGGGCGCTGCACCCAAATAACCTAACTGAAATATTGATAGTAGTCGCGCTCGAAAGCTAGCCGGTGCGGCTTCCTGTACCATTGCGCGGGCCATTGACATATTGATACCGGAACTCATGCCAATTAGAAAAACACCCGTCAGATAGAAGCTCAGAGACATTTCAATCTGGGAGATGAGTATTAACACAGCTGTGGCTGCAAGCGACAGGGTCAGTGCTTTGCCGGGTCTGGTTACCTTGCCGAGACGCAGGATCATGACTGTTGCGGCCACTGTGCCACTCATGAAACAGGTATGAGCAAACGCCAGTTGCGGAGAATCGCCAGCAAAAACATCTCTGATGGTAAGTGGCAGGATGACCAGAAACCATCCCATAAAACAAAAACCCATGGCAACCATTAGGGCGATGATCGGCATTATGAGGGGGGTTTTAACGGCAATTTTTAATCCGTCCTGAATATCCCGCCAGGCAGAATTAGTGTTCAGTGGATCCCGTACCGAAGGCGCTGGCAGTAGCGCCCACGTAGCCATTAAGGCCAGGCCGATAAAACCTGCCTGGAGTGATAATAGTGCTGGTGCGCCAATTGAGACAGCTGCACCGGCAATACCAATACCGATGATCTGGCAACCAAATTGCAGGCCAATTGAAATGGTTACCGCCTGCTGAATTTGCTGGTCAGCGATTTTACTTAGCAGCGCATCCCTGGCAGGGGTGATAAAGGCCATGCAAATACCCATTAACAGGCCGTAGATCACCATGAGCTGATAGTTTAAATGTCCAAGGTAGATCAGTATGGCTAGACCTAACGGTGGCACCAGGGCTGCAAGCTGGACCATAATAAGTAGTTTGCGCAGATCTATTCTGTCGGCTGTTGCGCCGCCAATCAAAATTAGAAACAGGCTCGGCAGTAGTATGGCCATTTGGGCAAAACCTACGCGTTCAGGGCTTTCATGCAGGACCAGAACAATTAGCCAGGGAAATAATACATGTCGTACTCCCCAGGCTGCATACCAGCCCGTTTGGCCGGCCACATAAAGTTGGAACTGGCCCTGTCGGAACAGGTTGGCAACACTATTGTTGGTTTTGGTGGCTGTTGACATCGTTGCTTTGGGCTCTGATTGTGCTTCTGAATCGTTTGTTTGCGGCATATTTTTTAAGTAACTTGATTTTGACTCGGGTAATCAGATGATGAATATCTAATCTGTAAAAATGCTCCGTTGAGTTTTATTTCAACTTCAGCTGCCTTTCCAGAACAGTAGTAGCGAAGGCTGTTTTTAAAGCATTTTTACGTTTGATTTATAGCCAGGGAGTTGTTGATGGATTAATGCTGGCAAACTATTGTTTGTATAATATAGCTCGTTAGAATTAAAAGTGTTGGCTGGGGTGGCACTGGAATACATGATTCAACTCAGACAATTGATATGATCGTTCGCCTGAGTTGAATGCTAATGCTGTCGCTAAACACGCTCGGTATTATTCAATTTCGAGGCCTTGAAGGTTACCTTCTTCCCGCCAGTCTTTGAGTATCCTGAAGAACTTTTCAGGCCCCGCGCCAAATTGACCTGCCAGGAAACCGTTATTATTCCCTGTTTTACCTTCGTTATTATAATAACCTGGGGTACATTTAATATAATGCTGTTCGACTGACTCTGAATGACTGTTGATAACCCCTACCCAGTCATTTTCCGCCGCCTGGGTGGTCTCAACTGTAGTTGCGTCTGCATTGATGGCATGTTTAATCACATAGGCCAGGTGTTGGGCCTGTTCATCCAGCGTATGGGTCACACTTTGAGTTACTGCCGTCTGGGTGAAACCAAGAAAGAAACAGTTAGGAAAACCTTTGCTAAACAGGCCGTGGAAGGTTGATAAACCATCTTTCCATTTTTCTTTCAGGCTTAGAGAATCCCGCCCAATCACGTCATACCCGGACTGGCTGGTATAATTGCTGCCGACTTCGAAGCCGGTGGCAAAAATAAGACAATCCACTGCGTATTCGACGCCGTCTACGATCACACCGTTGGCAGTCACTTCATCAACACCCTGGCCTTTGGTATCTACTAGCGTGACATTGGGGCGATTATAGGTTTGTAGATATTCATCATGAAAGCAGGGTCGTTTACAAAATTGCCAATAATAGGCTTTTAATGCATCGGCGGTTTTTTGATCTTCAACGATGTTGCCGACTCGATCTCTGATCTCTTGCATTTTTTTCATATCGGCTAATTCTCGGACTTCCTTTTTTTGCTCGGCAGATAGTTTAGGGCGTTGTTTAAGCATTTTTTTGGCGCTGTTGGCGGCATCTGTCCAGCCGTCATCCACTTCGTTAATTTTCTTGTCTGCGGCTTCTATATTTTCGGTGCCGGCTGTTTTCATTTTTTTCGGTGTGCCGCCTGCCAGCACCAGTTCAAAGTTCTCCATCCGGTGACGATGCCATCCAGGTTGAAGTTTGGCAGCCCATTCAGGATTTGTGGGTGCATTGTTACGCACATCAACGGAAGATGGCGTACGTTGGAATACAAACAGCTCTTTTGCTGCTGCGCCCAGGTGAGGGATACACTGAACCGCCGTTGCACCTGTGCCAATGATAGCGACCCGCTTATCGGCCAGGTTGCTTAAATCACCCTCTGAACTGCCGCCGGTATAATCATAGTCCCAGCGACTGGTGTGGAAGGTATGGCCCTTATATTTGTCGATGCCTTTAATACCTGGCAATTTGGGACGAGTCAGCAGGCCGTTGGACATGGCAACAAATTTTGCCTTGATCTGGTCTTTTCTATCAGTCTCGATAATCCACCGGTTGCTCTCTTCATCCCAATGGACTTTAGTGACTTCAGTCTGAAAGCAGGCTTTTTCATAGAGGTTGAATTTTTTTGCGATATTGATGCTATGTTGAAGAATTTCTGGCGCGTGGGAATAACGTTCTTTGGGGACATAGTCCATTTCTTCTAGCAGTGGCATGTAGACATAAGCTTCGACATCACATTGGGCGCCAGGGTATCGGTTCCAGTACCAGGTGCCACCAAAATCTCCCGCTTTATCAATAACCATAATATCTTTGATGCCTGCCTGGCGTAGATGAGCGCCAGCCAGTAGCCCACCAAAACCGCCGCCAATAATAACTACTTCAACATCATCTTCGATTGGGTCGCGAGTAAAGCCAGGTTCAACATAATGATCATCGATGAAGTTTGAAAAATCGCCTTTGATATCCTGATATTGACCAAAGCCTTCTTTGATTATGCGTTTATCTCTTTCGGCGGCATATTTATCCCATACGTCGTTGGGATCAAAATCAAGATGCGAAGTATCAACGGTATATATATCGGTTTTTGCCATAGTAACAGCCCACTATTTTTGAAATAAATCAATTGTCGAAACGCTAAACAGCCCTGAGCGGTTCGTATAAACAGCCCTGAGCGGTTCGTATAAACAGCCTTGAGCGGTTCATATAAACAGCCCTGAGCGGCTCTTATAAAAACCCGCCCAGCTTTCATAAAAACCCTGAACTGCGTCTTTGACAAAAACCATACCACGACTAGCGGTAATGACGAAAGTTAAACAGCCCCGAGCTGCTCTAACAAACAGCCCTGAGCGGTTCTTATAAGCAGCCCTGAGCTGCTCTTATAAACAGCTCGGTCTATGCATTCAGTCATGGTATAGATGCAAGTTATTTTGCGGTCATACCACCATCCGCTGAGTAAACACCGCCAGTCAGGAAACTGGCCTCATCTGAGGCAAGAAATAACATGATATTGGCAATGTCTTCTGGTTCAGCATAACGGCCAACAGGTATGCCCTGGGCCATCTGGTCATGAATAGCCTCTGCCTGGCCTGGCATTATGCCTTCTTCAATACTCCGCATCATGCGGGTTTCTACTGGGCTGGGGTTAACTGTATTAACGCGAATATTATTTTTCGAGCCTTCAAGTGCAGCAGAACGCATCATACCGATGACCGCATGTTTGCTGGTGACATAGGCAGATAACCCAGGGCTGCCCCGCAAACCAGCGACAGATGATGTAATCACAATGCTGCCGCCGCCTCTTTTTTGCATAACCGGAAAGGCATGTTTCAAACCTAACCAGACGCCGCGGACATTAACTGCCATGACCTTGTCAAAAACAGCTTCATCGTAGTCTGTGATGGGTGCGAACTGGCCTTCTATTCCGGCATTGGCGAGCAAAATATCAAATCCACCGTAACGTTCTACGGCGGTATCAACAAAGCTTTTTACCGATGTTGAATCTGACACGTCAGCGACACAATAGCTGAGTTGATTGCTGCCAATGTCGGTTTGCGCCTGCTTAAGTGCAGCTTCATCCAGATCTACCAGCATTACCTGGCAGCCTTCGGCAATAAATTTTTTGGCTGCCGCAATCCCGATGCCGCCAGCGCCGCCAGTAATAATTGCGACTTTTTCTGTGAGTCGACCCATTTATAGTTCCTCATTTACCCTGTATGAATATGTTATTGCGGTTTTCAGGATGTTTATTTGGTACCGCTGCGCAAAAATTCTACCTCACAGGCCGAAGATATAGCAAAGGTTGTGATGTTAGTCGATTCTGGTTGGTCCCTGAAGCGACTGTTTATAAATGATTGGTTCGGCAATGGAGTAAGAAATGCAGAAAGGTTTGGGAAGCTCTGATTAGATACCGCAGTGAGGTAAATGGGTGTTAATCAGAGGTTCCCTGGGATTGTTATTTATTGGTAAAGTTGGGCCGGCGTTTTTCAGAAAAAGCCAGCGGTCCTTCGACACTGTCTGCCATACCCTGGAGGTTACGTTCTACAGCCTGACCAAAGCGTTGAGAGTCTCGTGGGTCCATATAAGAACCACGATAGACCATTTCTTTGTTATTGCTGACTGATCTTGGGCCCATATCCAGCATCCGGTCTGCATAGGCCAGCGCTGTTGGCATCAGCGTTTCGCTGGTAGCAACGGCCTGGGCCCAGCCGATATCGTAACATCGTTTGGCATCGTATTTTGTGTCTCCCCACATGGTCAATTCAAGCGCGCAGCCTAATGGCATTTGACGTGTTAAGGGTGCCATCCAGGCTGCGCCAGGCATATTCCAACGGGTTTCAGCAATACCAACCTTGGCATGATCAGCGATAATGCGGATATCACATTGCATGGCAACCATAAATCCGCCGGCGATAGCAAAGCCGTTGATTGCAGCGATGGTGGGTTTCCACATGTTCATCGATTCAGATAAATTAACGAATCCCATTCTGCCCATGCCGCGACTGGATTTAGCTTTACCATCTTTAGCTGCCTGGCGTGAGTCAGATGTTTCGATAAGATCTGCGCCAGCACAAAAGGCTTTTTCGCCTGCGCCGGTGATGATGGCCACCCGTGCTTCCCGGTCATCACGATAAGCTTCAAAGGCATCCGTCAGAGCGCCAGCCATACCGTCGCCGAGGGAATTCATGCGATGCGGGCGGTTCATGGTGATTACCCAGATTTTTCCTTCATTGCGTTTTTCAATAAGGACAACATCGCCGTCCTGTTTAAGGTCTCTGCCTGTTTCTGTCATTATTAATTCCTTTTTAAAGTGATTAAATGGATTGCTATTAAGCGGCCTGTTTTAGTTGTTGGTTGATTTCTATGATGTACTACTATGCATGACGAATATGCATGACGAAAGTATTCACCTGAGCAGAGGTTGCCTAGAAGCCCAGTTCCTTGTCGATAACACCGGCCAGCGGTTTGTTATCAATCAGGTTTTGCAGATTAGTGATAAATCGCTCCAGATTTCTCAAGCCTCGAAACTGGCTAGCACCGGCGGTATGGGGTGTCATAACCACGTTGTCCATTTGCCACAGTGGATGATCCGCTGGCAGTGGCTCCTGAGGTACTACATCCAGTGCTGCGCCGCGTATCTGGCCGTTTTGCAGCGCATCGATCAGCGCCTGCTCCTCCATTACTTCACCTCGGGTGACATTTACTAAAAATGCCGAATCTTTCATTTGGCTGAAGGTTTCGGCATTAAATAAATTTCTGGTTGCTGGTGTAAGGGGGCAACCTACATTAACTACATCCGACGCGGCTAATAATTCTCCTAGACGATCGTTCGACCAGACTTCGTTTACCAGTTCGTCACCGGGCATTGGCATATGGTCAACTGCTATACATTTCATGCCAAAGGCGCTGGCACGTTTGGCCATCGCTTTGCCGGTACCGCCGTATCCCACCAGCCCCATGGTCAGGCCTGTTAGTTCTACCTCCTGATGCCGCATTTCTGGTCGGTGGTCCCAGCTGGCGGTGCCGTAGCGTAGTGACGCGGCCAATTGTCTGGTTAACATCAATAACAAACCCATACCATGATCAGCCAGATGTTCACCTACCAGACCTTTTTCGCTGGTAAGAATTACATCGCTGGCTTTGAATTCAGGGAACAGGAACATATCAACCCCAGAGGCGATCGCGTGCACCCAGGCAAGGTTTTTTGTCTGCAAAAATAGATCACGATTAATGATGCCTAGTATGACATCGGCATCGACAATATGCTCGGGGGCTTCACGAAACCGAGTTATGATGACTTCGCCCGTCGGCCCAACGATATCTTTAATCCGTTGTAAATGGGTGTCGGGTATTTCCGGTAGTGTTAGACCGGGTATGATAACGATTTTCATAATCTTGACCTTGACTTTATTTTTGAGAAAAATTTTATGTTTTAAAACCCTGGAGTCCAAACAGGGCTGGGACCTGATAAATGCCTATAGCGGATCTTATAAATGCCAATAGCGGTTCTATTAAACGCCTATAGTGATTTTTAACATTGCGCTAGCAAACAATTGTTTGATGTTAAGTGATTTTTAAACTGACCTGTCCGATGTCGCCGAAATCACCGAGCCAGTCGCCTGTGCCGATCACTTTTTGCCGAGTAAATGAACCGGTAATTACATACATGCCTTTTTCCAGACGTTTGCCGAAGCGATGCAGACGATTGGCCAATGCAGCGATAGAATCAAAATGATTGTCGATATGGCCTTCGGCATTGACTGTTTGACGTAGTGTCTGGTCACAGCTTAACTGTACTGTTAATTTGTCATAGTCCTGATTTTTGTTTTGAAATTCGCCGGCGACAATGCCCCATTGTGAAAGGTTGTCGGCAATGCGCGCACCCTGACTAATTGCTCCTCTAAATCGCATTTGATTGATTTCAAAACCAGGCGCTACGCCATCGATAGCCGCGAAGGCATCGGCACGGCTGATGTTGTCTCCTGCCAGGGTTGATCCAAGTCTAAAAACCAGTTCGTTTTCAACCCCGATACCAACAACGGAAGAATATTCAAGGTTGGCAGCAGAAGCGAGAATTCTGTCCTGCAGGATGAATCCAAAAGGTCGCACGCCCTGGCCGAACATATTCCTTGCCTGGCCCGATGTCAGGCCTACTTTATAACCGCCGAGGGCCGCACCCTGTTGTTGCCATTTATCCAGCACTGCTATCTGAATGTGTTGGCCATCGTCAGCCGTCAATTCTTCTGTATCGCTATCGCTGGTATCGAGTTGGCCGGTCTGCAGACCTTGCCAAAACGGTTCAACATTTGTTTCTATTTGGGTATTAACTGTCATAAATCCTCAGCGTGTATATTACAGGTATGTTTTTACTGGGTTAGCGTTTTATCGGCCTGTCGATTAACCAGTATATCGATTACCTATACTGGTTTTTGTTTGACATGGCTGGAGAGTCTTACTCTGTGGTGCTAGTGCATATGTGTGCCGCCACTGACGCTAAGGGTATCCCCTGTGACAAAACTTGATTCGTCAGAAGCAAGAAAAGCCACCGCATTGGCAATTTCTTCGGGGCGTCCCATTCTTCTGATTGGGCCGTTAGTGAATACTGCTGGATCGTCTCGGTTGGCCATGTTCTGCATAACCGATCTCGCCAGGGGGGTATCGATTGGTCCAGGGGCAATAGCGTTAACTCGAATATTATGTCGTCCAACCTCTCCTGCAAGCGAGCGGGTTAATGCCATAACACCGGCTTTGGCCGCTGAGTAGGCGGTGCCGCCAGGATAAGAAATATAGCCGGCGGCCGACGCAATATTAACAATGGCACCGCCGCCGGCTTTGATGATCTCCGGTAAAACGGCACGACAACAATAAAAAGTTCCTTTTAGGTTGACGTCAAGTTGAAGATCCCATTGTTCGTCGGTTAAATCTACCAGATCACAAACTATGTCCGTGCCAGCATTGTTAATCAATAGATCGATAGTGCCAAAAGTTTCAATGGCCGAGGCAACCATAGTCTCGACCTGTTGTCGATTGCGTACGTCAACGGTTACCCCTATGGCCTTGCGACCGAGTTTCTGTATTTCATTAATTGTGTCTGCAATACGATCAGGTTCTAATTCTGCCACCACGATATTTGCTCCGGCCTGGGCTAACCGAATGGCAATGGCCTTACCGATGCCCTGACCTGCGCCTGTAACAATGGCTATTTTGGAAGTAAGATCTGCCATGTGAAAAGCTCCTTATGGGTTATTTATTTGTTAGCTAACGAATCTCTGATTAAGGCCCAACTACCCCAATGCGGGGTTTTATTACGGTCTGAAACATCAAAAATTTATAACCTGGCCTCGATTTACCTGATTTTAATTAGTCTGGCCCTGACGAAAAAAATGCTACTTAATCAGAGTTGCCCCAGGCCATTAACTCATGCGCCTTAAATATATGCACCTTAAGCTGTTAAAACACCATACCACAATTTGTTTTGCAATCTTATCTGGTGCCCAGGTTGATTATTCAGCGCTTGTGAAGTCTGAACTATTCATTACGATAAACTCATTGCGATAAATTCATTGCGATAATTTGGCCTTCGAATGCTGAAACAGAAGAGGCAGTACTTCAGTTGAGGCGCATGGATAAAAAGGGCGCTAAAAGCTGAATTGCAAATTGGGTTAAAAACATCGGCCAAAATCCGGTCTGAATAAAAAATAGGCGGATAAGATTAAAAGAATGGCAAATAGTGTTGCTGAAGTTTTGTTTATTCGGTATTTTTATGTTTAGACCTGAAGCTTAAGATGTCAGCTTCAATAATTGTTTCGGTATCAAAGTATCTATTTCGGTATCGATGTAATAGTTATTCTGGTGTCAATATGAAGGCAATGTCAGGCTGTAGTCAATGTTAATCTGTAAGCAATAAAAGAAGTCTGAGGTCAGTTATACGCAATAAGTCAAAACGCACTTTTTAGCATTCAATCACATTGAGATAAGGAGTTCTTATGTCGGAATATGATCTACACATTCGCAATGGCACGGTGGTGGACGGTACCCGAGTACCCAGGTATAAGGCTGATATTTGGATTAAGGCGGGTAAAATTGTTCAGATTGGTGGGCGGGTTAAAGGCAAGGCCAGGCAAGAGATTGATGCAACAGGGCATATTGTTGCTCCTGGTTTTATTGATTTACATACGCATTATGATGCGCAAATTCGTTGGGATCCCTGGTGTACGATTTCGGGTTGGCATGGTGTAACGTCAGTTGTGCTAGGTAATTGCGGGTTTGGATTTGCGCCGGTGAAACCGGAATTTCGTGATCGCTCAATGTTGACTATGACGCGCACCGAGGCGATCCCTTACGCATCCATGCAACAGGGTATGGAATGGGACTGGGAAACTATACCAGAATACCTGGATTCTCTTGAACGCGCGCCGAAAGGGGTAAATTGCTTGCAGTATATGCCAACAGCTTCATTGATGACCTATGTGATGGGTTTGGAAGCGGCAAAATCGCGGCCAGCCAGTGAGGCTGAAAAGTCTGAAATGAAGCGTTTATTACATGAAGGTATGGATGCGGGTTTATGTGGCTTTTCTATTCAGCGATTAGGTAAAAATTCGACCCAGGCAGATTTTGATGGTACTCCGATGGTCACTGATACTATGGTTGATGATGATATTTTTTGTCTGGCTGAAGTTTTGGCAGAAAGAGATGAAGGTTTTATCCAGATCACCCAGGCAACCGGTAATAACCGCAAGGATCTGGAGTTTCAGGCGCAGTTAGCCAGGGTTGCGCAGCGGCCAATTTTGCATAATGCGGTGGTTGTCAGTCCTAAAAATGCTGGCATTCATGAGCGCCGTTTGGCCTGGCTGGAAAAATGTCGACAGGAAGGTTTGCAGATGTATGGTCAGGGCGGGACTTTGCGTGGTGGTTTTGCCTTTACCCTTGAAGACTGGAATCTTTATGATGCCAGTCGAGCATGGCGTAAAGCCACGACTGGTACCCATGCAGAGAAATTGCAAAAGTTAGCTGATCCAGATATCCGCGAGGCGATGCGACAGGAGTCAATGGGCGCGATTGCGGACAAGATGCGGATGGTTCAGGCGGGAGTTGGCGGGCCAATGGATAAGTTGGTCATTCAGGATGTTAAAGGCTATACCGAACTAGAAAAGTATGTCGGTAAATCTGTTGCCCAGATCGCAATCGAAGAGGATAAACATGTGGTTGATGCGATGTTGGATATCGCGGTAGCAAGTAACCTGGAAGTTGAATTTCTTGGTCCTGACCGAGGTCAGAATGCGGACCATATGGCTGCCATGATCAATGATTCGCCGTATACATTTCCTGGCGTGTCCGATGGCGGTGCGCATACCAAGTTCTTCACCGGTGGTTCATTTACCACCGATTTTTTAATGTGGCTGACCCGTGATGAACCAAAAATCACCCTCGAAGAAGCCCATTATCGTTTAAGTGCATTGCCAGCGCATGCCGCTGGATTTCGCGATCGCGGTACTCTGCGGGTTGGTGCGCCGGCGGATGTGGTAGTTTACGATCTGGATAAACTGGATGTATCTCCTCGTTGGACGGGTGAAATTGCGCACGATTTTCCAGCTGGCGAATGGCGCAGGATTCAAAAAGCTATCGGTTATCGATCAATTGTTGTTAATGGCGAAATCACCTTTATGGATGGCGAATGTACGGGTGCCACGCCCGGCAAGTTATTGCGCCATGGGTATGCCTGATTTATCCATTCTTAGGACTGGTATTGGGATTGGGTGAGATTGCCTGGTATTAGAATTTAACCAACCAGTTTTTGCCGGTTGGTTTAAAGCCACCATCAAATTGGGCAGATTGGGAGATTGTTATGGGATATGCAAAGCCCTACGCGGGTATTCGGGTGCTGGATATGAGCCAGGCAATCGCCGGTCCTTATTGCGGTTCATTGTTAGCTCGCTTCGGTGCAGATGTTATTAAAATTGAGCCGGAACGAGGTGATTGGGGTAGAAGTGTTGGTAAGTCCTATGCAGGTGGACATACGGTAGGTACCGTGGTTGCCAATTTGGGTAAGCGCAGTCTTTGTTTAGATCTCAAAAAGCCGGAAGGTGCTGCGGTGTTGGCGCAGCTGCTTGAAACAGCTGATATATTTATCGAGAGCTTTCGTCCGGGTGTCACCGAGCGGCTCGGATTTGGTTATGCAGCGGTTCGCGCAATGAATAAAAAAGTTATCTATCTTTCCGTATCTGGCTTCGGACAACAGGGTATCTACTCGGAACGGCCAGGTACTGACGGCGTAATGCAGGCTTTTTCAGGTTTTATGATGTCTAATAAGGGCCTGGATGGGTTGCCTCATAAGGCCAGTTTAATTCTTATGGACCTGTCAGCTGCGCTGTATAACCTGGCGGCAGTACAGGCAGCACTGTGGGCCAGACAAACAGAGCAAGTTGGCCGGTATATCGATAATAGTCTGCTTGAGACAGCCGCAGCATTACAAAATATGAATTTGGCGTCCTATGTGACCCAGGGCGAACAACGGCAAGTATTGGCTTATCCAGCTGGAACCTATCAAACCAACGATGGATATGTTGTCGCAACGGTACTTTTTGATCGTGAATATAAACCGTTTATGCAGATGCTGGGTCTAGATGAGCTGGCAGCGATGGCGGGCATGGAAACTACGCTACAACGATTTGAACATCGTAAATTGATCGACCAGCCTATTGCAGCGGCAGTTGCTAAAATGAGCTGTGATGAATTTTGTAGCCAATTGCGTGAACTTCGGATGTTGCATGAACAGATAAACAGTTATGCAGATTTTATGGCCCATGAACATACGCAGCAAACTGGCGCATTGTTCTGGTATGAGTATCCGGGCATCGGCAAAATTCCCTTAGCCAATGTGCCAGGTACTGAGCGATTGGGCACAGACCTTGCTATGTTGCATTCTCCAGAGTTGGGTGAACATACTCAGATGATCCTTGCTGAGGCAGGTTATACGGCCAACGACATCGCAGCCCTCGAAGATATTGGGGCGATAAATTGTCGTTTGGCGAAGCAGGCAGAGTTATAACCTAAGGTTTCGACGTTAAGTTCATACCTTGAAAGAGGCAATTAATTGTTCCAGATGATTAGCGTCATTGTTCAGGTGTTTAAGATTGTTTTCCATCTCCAGGATATCAGATGATGAGGCAACGGACAGTTTGTCCACAAGGGCTGTAGTTGTTGCAATTGCGTGGGTGGCATTGGTTTGTTTTTCTATAGACTCGGTTGTACCGCCTGTGGCTATCTGTATCTGGTCAACATTAGTATCGATATCCTGCATTACTTTTTCTATGTCTTTTACATGGTTTTGCATATCTGTCGAGGTTGTTGAGGCTTTATCCATTTGCTTCATGAAAGTTAGATTGAACTCGGAGCTATCCTTCAAAAACTGGGTGATATGGTCCGTGGATTCCTGAGTCTTTATAGCAAGCGAACGTACTTCGTCGGCAACCACGGCAAATCCACGGCCAGATTCACCTGCACGGGCTGCTTCGATTGCGGCGTTGAGGGCCAATAGGTTCGTTTGATTGGAGATTTTTACGATATCGTCAACCAGCTTGGTCATGCCTTTGCTTTTTTTGTCGAGGTCAGCTATTCCATGTTTGAGGCTGGCGATATCGTTAGCAAGTTCCGATGAGCTAGTGGCGAGGTTTTTCATATGATTAACACCATCCCGGGTTTGGGCATGGGTGTTTTTTATCTCAACTTCGGTGGAAGTTACATTTTTGGCGATAGTTTTGTTGATATTTTCGATGTTGTCACTGATATCGACGACATCTCGTATATAAGAGGCATTGTCAGAGTTATTAAATTTGATTTTCTGTAACGACTGCTGCACATTATTTTTTTCCAGGTTTACTGTTGTGATAACTGAGGAAACATCAGCAATAACAACGCGGATATTTTCCATCACGGCATTAAACAGTGATGATGTTTCACCAATTTCATCATGGCTTTTTATATCCACCCGTTTGGTTAAATCGCCTTCGCCAGCTGAAATGTCAGACAGGATATTTCTGAACTGAAGCACTGGCATGACTATTTGTCGATTCAGAAATATAAAGGCCAGGATAGCGCAGGCAGTACCAATGGTGAGTGCTGCGAGTATGAAGGTAATATTAGATTTGGCGCTACTAGTCAGGTTGGTGTTATTTTTGGTAATTGCCAGTCGCTCGGCAGTGACCAGGTTGGTGATGGTTCGTTGAATGTTATTCAGCAGAGGGCTTAACTCATTGCGAATGATAAAAGCGTCTTTGCGCCATTCATTGCTTTGGTGTTTGGCCAATATATCGTCCTTGATTATTTTAAAATCTGCAAAATAGTCGATAATTTCTTCCATTGATTCTGCCTGGTCGTCATTAAGTAGCTCCGCCTGTTGCGCCAGTTCGTCTATTATCTGCTGCCCACCAACAAGGAAAAGCTGCAGGTCAATTAATTCTTCATCCTGTCTAAAGGCAAGGTATTGATTGATGTTGGCAACGATCATAGAAAAGTTATGTCTTAGTTCATGGGTTGCCAGGAGAATTTCCTGTTGGGGTCTGGTGGTTGTATCCGCATTGCTGATCATATCGCTTAGCGCCACCAGAATGGCATCGGCAAGTGGGTTTAACTGGTCAGCTGTGGTGGCCAGGGCGGGGAAATTCTGTAATGGATTATTGGCTAAATAAATTACTTGATGACGATATTCGACAAATTGTGAAACGAATCTATTTAAATCTTCTAGTTGAGTTTCTAGCGCATGCTCCGGCTGTTCTTTTGCATAGAGAGAATCGAGTAAAATAAGCCCTTTTTCTATCGCCGCAAGGCTCTGGATATAACCTGCTTTATCGGTCTCTACCTGGGCCAAAAGGTAATAGGCCATGGAGCTGGCGGATTTGTTAATATTAGCTGTTAGTTGTACTGCGGTGATTAGTCTGGGTTGAGATATCTCAACTACCGTCTGGATATTGCCGCGCATGGCAGTGGTGTTTATGTAAAGGATGAAGGATACCGCAAATACAATACTCAGGCTGGCGAAACTGCTGGCTAGTAGTTTACTCCTAATGTTGAGTTTCATCGTTGATTTACTGTGCGTGATCAGAATAATAGGTAGAAAAAATATAATCTCGGGTCATCATGTTTTGATGACAACTACCACAAAGCTGATTAATCTGAGGATCTTTGGCACTGCCCTTTAGAATCATTTTACCTTTAACGGTTGATTGGAAATACAGCCAGTCGCCACCTGGCGGATAGAAACCTTGCGCCATTTTTATCATGCCGGTGAGCGTTTTTGCTTCGCCCGGTTTGCCGTCCTTAGCGGAATAATGTTCTTTGATGAAAATTGTGCCACTGGCATAGGGTTTGAAATTAGCCGGTGCATTTTCTTCATCTTCATCTTCATCTTCATCTTCATCTTCATCTTCATCTTCGTCTTCATAGTCCTGATACAACCTGAGAAATTCAAAGTAATTGTTGCGGTAGGTTTGTTCGCCAATATTGGTGTAGATGACCACAAATTGTTGCCAATGCAAACCTGAAAACTCAAACCCGGTGATACGTGACCATTGGGTGCGGTAGCCTTCAATTTGGTCACTGTATTCAGCTGGACTGGCGAAGGTTTTAATGGCGAATGGATTGAATATTGGTTGTGCCTGAACCGGGCCGGCTAATAAAAATAACATGCATAGGAATAGTGGTTTGCTGGAAGTCATTGGCTAGTCCCTTGTGAGTGTTAATGTGCCTTTAATCTTGCCTCGTTTAGTTATGTCTACAGTCACCGTTTGTCCTGTTGTTATATCAATTTCAATGGGGTCATATTTTGGTAATAGCAGGGTCGCGCGGGTGAGTTCAGGGTCAATATTGTTGATCGCAACAGGAAAAGTATTTATGCCTTTTTCAAAGTTAAAAATTTGATACGCTCGGCTTGATATGTTGGCTACGTAGGCACGCATTTTTGGATGTATCTTGCAACCAACACGAAGTAATATATCTTCCTGCCAGTCAACCTTGAGTGATAAATTGTGCCCAGGAGGCATTAACCCAACGTCAAATTTAATGCCCTTTTTTATGTCGTTGGCAAATATGTTGTGAGCATAGTCATCCGAATTAACAAAGTTAAGGGCCCCGTCCTTACTAACAGGCACGAGTCGATGACCGAATATTTTATTTTTCTGGTCTATGCTGTTGGCATTAGGACTACCAGAATTGTCTTTAAAATATAGAATGCCAACGAACGGTAAAGACTTTGTGAAATTGAGTTCGCCGGCAAGGCTGTCAGCCAGGCAGTTCTGTGTGGCGAGAAATAAGCAAAAGGTTGCGACTATAATTTCAGGTCTAAGCATTGATTTTCCAGAATCGATTTTCCAGAATCGATTTTCCTCGATCTTTAGCACGTCATTTATGGTACCAAAATGGGCTTTACGGGATTGTTGGCCGGTCAACTGTTACCTCACTAGTTAAGGCGCCCAGAAATGCAACCAGGTCCATTATCTCCTGGTCGGTAAGATTCAGGGGCTGTATGAGTTGGTCTTTGTTTTGATGGGTGTTTCCTCCTTTGTTGTAGAACCGGATTACTTCTTCAAGCGTTGTGACTGAACCGTCGTGAAAATAAGGCGCAGTCAAGCTTGAGTTTCTCAACCCGGGCGTTTTAAAGGCACCTGCCATGCGCTTGTTGTGGGTTATTTTTTGTCTGCCCTCATCTTCAATGCCCAGACCAATATTATGGAAACTATCGTCAGTGAAGTTGGCGCCGTCATGACATTGCGTGCATTTTGCCTTGCCTTCAAAGAGTTGCATGCCGCGAATCGATGCTGGGCCCATCGCAGCCTTGTTGCCGGCAATATAACGATCAAAAGCCGAATTGCTGGAAACGATACTTCGTTCGAATGCGGCAATGGCACGGGCGATTTCATCTGCACCAATGGTAGCGCTGCCGTAGATTGCTTTAAATTGCTGTTGATAGAAAGGTACCTGCTGCAGTCGCGGTAATAAGTCTTCGATTGGCATATTCATTTCGCCTTCTGCCTGGATAGGGCCAAGTGCCTGATCTTCAAGACTGGCAGAGCGGCCATCCCAAAAAAAAACTGCCGCCCAGGCGAGGTTATAAATATGCGGGGTATTTCGCGATAAGGAGTTACCTTCACTACCAATACCTTTAGCCATGCCGTCACCGAACCCAAGGTCTGGATTATGACAGGTGGCGCAGGACTGGGTTTGGTTGGCCGATAATCGTTTATCAAAGAAAAGTGTCTTGCCCAGATTGATTTCTTCGATAGTGGGTGGTTCGTCCTCTGGATACTCGATTTCATCAAGCTCTGGCGTCGTCAATGCAACGGCTGCAGAGGCGTTGGTAGTGGCAAATAGTAAGGCGAATAGGGTGATATATAGGGACACGGAAATTCGCATATCTGGGCGCCTGTTGACGATAAAACGTCACTATTAAAATGTTAAAATACAACTTCGTAAGTACTAGTCTGGACTCAGTATAGTTAAAGACTTCTGCTTAACAAGAACGCCTGCTAGAGATTTTTGTGCTTGAATAATTGGCCGCCGAAAAAAACCTGGGCTGGGGTTGCGTCGGCTGAAGGCGGGTTCTGGTTGTCAAAAAACGCTGTTTACTGACTTTTTATTGGTTGCTTCTGGGGACAAATAATGCGCTTGTCAGGTGGGTTGTGGCCCTTGCGTGCGGGGTAAAAGTTTGCGGATAATGCTGATGCAGCTGGGAAGGTCCATGAATCGTGGTACAAAATAAGCGCTGTGGGCTTCTTTTAAGGCTGCTTTGGCAATTTCTTCTATATCTTCTTCTTTAAGCTGGTCGAGTGTTTCAGGTATACCAACAGTTTTTCGTAGCTTGTAAACCTGGTCGATAAACCGCTGCGCGAGGATAAGCTCTGAACTATCGCTGTCACCCATCTCGCAGCAACGAGCAAGTTCGGCTAATTGGGGTATGGTCTGGTCTTTTGAGTAGTCCAGAATATGCGGTAATACCAGTGCATTTGCTAAGCCATGGGGGGTGTTATAGAGGCCGCCGAACTGGTGGGCGATGCCGTGTACATAACCCAGCAGGGTCTGGGTGAAGGCATATCCGGCATAAAATGAAGCCAAACCCATTGCTTCACGGGCTTTTAAATGGTTACCGTCTGCATAGGCAAGCGGTAGATATTGGAATATCATTTTTATGGCCGCGCGCGAATAATGGTTGGTGGCAGGCGTGGCGGCAGTGGAAATAAATGATTCGATGGCATGTGTCAGTGCGTCAAGACCAGTGGCCGCGGTGACATGCGGTGGCATGCCAGCCATGAGCTGCGGGTCGATGGCTGCTGCTACCGGCAAAGTGCGATGATCGGCGATAGGCATTTTTTTATGGCTATCGGGATGTGAGATCACCGCAGCCAGGGTTACTTCTGAACCGGTTCCAGCGGTTGTGGGTATGGTATAGATCGGTTTTGGTTTACCTCGGGATTTATAGGCACCAGCCAGTTGGATGGGTTTTTTGTCGGGATTGCAGGCGGCGAGTATAATTGCCTTGGCGGTATCGATAGGCGAACCACCACCAATGGCTAATATAGTATCGCAGTCATTTTGAATGAAAATCGCTACGCCGGCTTCAACCATTGCATAAGTTGGGTTGGGTAATACGTCGGCATAAATTGATACTTCAATGCCGCTGCTCTGTAGTGAACGAGTAATGTTAGTCAGTAGTCCAAGCTCTAGCAGAATAGTGTCGGTAACAATAAGCACTTTTTTATGCCCAAAATAGGCCATATTTTCGCAGAGTTGAATGCTGGCATCCTTGCCGGTAAATAAAACCGGTTTATGCTGCGGGATAAAGCCGTAGAAAAACTTCATTATGGTCAGGCGTATTTTTATAAGCGCAAATTTATTGAACATGATATTTCTCGAAAGGCAATTTTGCTGGCTGAATGAATGCTTTTATTGGTTTGAATTGGGTGGTTTGATTTTCTGAGTATTGGTTATAACATTTGTTGATTATAAGGTTAGGGTAATGTTCTCAGGTTAGGGCATGTTTCAGGGTTAGTGAACTATGCACTGAATTAAACCTTAAATTGTGCAGCATGGCTGCGAAAAATTTTGCCGTAAGAATACCTTTTTAAAAATATTCCGGTTGGTGCTTGCCCAGATTTGTTAATTTTCTATGTTCGTTCAGTAAGCCATACAATGCCGTGTTAGCATTAATTATTCTTTCCATTGCACGCCGACGCAAACTGGCGTGCTTGGTCCCTGGTTATTAAGCCTGGGATACAAAAACCAATTGCATCAAACTTAGGGTTTAAGTCAATGATTAACAGTCAAACGGTGACAGTGTCCGGGATGAATTTTGAAGTCTCCGTAGCGGGTGATGAAAATAACCCGATGGTGCTTTTTTTGCATGGGTTTCCGCAAACTAACTATACCTGGCGGCATCAACTGAAATATCTAGCGGCTGCCGGTTTTTACTGTATTGCGCCAAATCAAAGAGGCTATTCTCAGGGTGCACGGCCGGTCGGGGTTGACCAGTACGCCACCAGCGCATTGCTTGCAGATATGCTCGGATTGATTGCCGAGATGTCGCCGCACAACAATATACAGGATGATAATGGCAAGCCCATGGCCCAGGCGCATATAGTCGGTCATGATTGGGGCGGCCAATTGAGCTGGCTGCTGGCCGCCAGGTATCCAGATCAGGTACGTTCGCTGACAGTGCTGTCAAGGCCACATCCCGCTGCCTTTGGTGCTGCTATGCAGCAGGATAAACAACAGTCTGGTCGCTCAAAACATCATCGTGCTTTTCAGGATAAAGACAGTGCCACACTGTTGTTGGCAGAGGATGCAAAGCGGTTACGTAAAATGTTTGCTGAACAATGGGTTGAACCGGTGGATATTAATGCTTATTTAACAGTCCTGGGTGATCATGATGCCCTTGATGCAGCTATTAACTGGTATCGGTGCAGAGTGGATGGTACGGCGCTGGTTGGTGATAATGTGCCTGAAATTACCGTGCCAACGTTGTACCTATGGGGTAGTGAAGATGCTACAGTTGGTCGTATGGCGGCTGAAAATACTAAAAATTTCGTCACTGCGGATTTTACTTTTATTGAAATTCCAGAAGTGGGTCATTTTATTACTGATCAGGTAACTGCCATTGTAAATGAAAATTTGCTGGCCCATATCAAGTCTGTTGAGGTATCGATTAATCGCTTAAGACCGTGATGAATATTCGCCGGTACAACAGATGGGTTAGAACAGACTGGCCAGAACAGAGAGAGAAGAATTATTAATAAGGTGGATAAAATATAATGCAACAGGCCGTTAATTTCGCCATTAATCGACTAGATCTCACTAGTGCTGACGGGTTTGCTGACAGTGCTGTCAGGGCCGAGGCGCTTGGTTGGCACATGGGCCTGATTCCATGTAACCCGCTTAAAGTGGCTGATCCTTATGTTGCTTTAGCGCTGGCAGCACGCGCCACCAGGCGGATACATTTAGGCGTTTTGCTGGATAATCCGGTGTTACGTCATCCGGCGGTACTGGCCGGTTCTATTGCCACGGTGGCACAAATGGCGCCGGGTCGAATTCACCTGGGCATCGGTAGCGGTGATACTGCGGTGCGTTTTAACGGCCTGGTACCGGCAACAGTAAATAGCCTTGCGACTGCCACCCAGATGACCCAGCGATTATTAGCCGGTGAAAAAATTGAGGTCGGCGCATTAAAACCGGCCAGTCTGCAACATGCGACACAGGTACCTGTATGGCTGGCAGCACAGGGGCCAAAAACGCTTCGTATGGCGGGTACTATAGCCGATGGAGTGTTTATTCGGGTTGGACGTGATCCGGCCAACCTGAAGGCCGCGTGGCAGGCAGTATGTGATGGTGCGCGTGAAGTGGGCCGTAATCCTGCCGATATTCAGTTGGCATTGATTTTTCATACGGCTTTTTCAACGGATTCTCGACAGGCGAAATTAATGGCTAAGGCTGTGGCGGCAGGTTATTACGAGTATTCACCGTTGCTGTTTGAAAATATTGGGCTGGACTGGAAGGGTCCATCTGCCCATCAACTACGCGAGGATGTTTATCCGGACTTTCATCATCACTGGGACCCTGAATATGCGGGTAAAGTGGTTGATTTTTTAGATGACGCGGCTGCAGATGCCTTTGCGCTTTACGGCGATTGGGATGATATTGCACAGCAGTTGTCTCAGGTGCTTGATATTGGTTTGCCGGTGTCTACTATATTGCCACACCCGATATTGCCAGCGGGTAGTAAAATTGACTACCTGCAAGCCTGTGCGCAACAGCTGCTAAACCAGTTTGCCGCACTGCCTTAATAAGCTTGTGCGGCTATAATCTGACCAGACTGTTTTTCACGACAAGCTATTCTTCAAATAACTTGCGCTAGATAGCCATTGCTTCACTACATAGTCACCACAACTTTACCAGTCGCTTTGCGACTGGTAAGCGCATCCATAGCTGCTACTGTTTCTGATAGTGGGAATTGCATTGATACATGGGGTTTGAGCAGGCCATGTTGCCACCAGTTAGTTAAGACTTCCATATTTGCTCGTACCGCATCTGGAAAGGCTGCGCCATAGCTGCCAAATGCAACCCCAACGGCCTCACATTGTCTGAGTAATAACCGGTTGGCGGGTATATCGGCAATGCTACCACCGGCAAAGCCTATGATCAGTAAACGGCCACCGCGATTCATACAGCGTAGCGATTGAAAAGTAGCGTCTCCGCCAACGGGGTCAAAAACTACGTCTACGCCTTTGTTGTCAGTTAACTCAAGCATGGTATCTTTGATTGGCGTATTGGTATAGTCCAACAGGTTGTCTGCACCATACTGCTTGCATAACGATAGTTTGTCAGCATTACTGGCTGCTGCGGTGACATTTGCGCCAAGTAGCTTGCCCAGTTCGACCGCACAAAGGCCAACACCGCCTGCGGCGCCGAGTACCAGCAGCGATTCACCCGGTCGTAACTGGCCTCGATCGACAAAAGCATGATAAACCGTACCGTAGGTTACGATAAACCCTGAGGCCGCTTCGAAGCTAACGTTGTCGGGAATCGGATAAACCTTCTCAGGCTTAGTACAAACCTGTTCTGCCAGGCAGCCAACGCCAGGGTTTGCCATTACCCGGTCACCTACCTTGAAATTGCCGCTGGCATTGCTGCCAACCTCGATAATAATGCCAGCGCCTTCCATGCCGGGAGAGAAGGGCAATGGCGGACGGTGTTGATATTTGCCCTGTACAGTCAAAATATCAGGGAAATTTAACGCCGCTGCTTTGATTTGAATGCGTACCTGATCATCACGCATAACTGGTGGCTCGACGTCGAGGAACTTTAGATCTTCTGGTTCGCCAATGGCTTCACAGATGGCAGCGTGCATAGTGGTATCCCTTAAAATAGTTGTTTGAGCACCGTAGTGATGACAGGTAGTGCGTGGCGCTGATTCAATTAGCAGCGATTATGTCGATCTTTTGGCTGGCTGTAAATTGATGTTTCGCCGAATTATGACCGGACATCATAGAAAATATCTGTACGTTGATGGCGCTTTTACTCGACGCCGCGAAGGCAAAGCCGTTATCCTGTGGTGACCACCTGATTCAATTTGGCAGGGCCGGTCAGGCATCTAATGCCCGCACCTGATGTCGAGAGCCTGAATTGGAAACCATCGGGTTTAGAGCGCCAATGAGATTTAGATATAATTTGAGTGCCACCAGTAATGGTCAGTCATTAAGCGTCAGTTATTAATAGTCAGTAAAGGGAGAGAATAGATGAAACTTGCCGTAGAGTTCCCCTCAGTCAGTTATCGAGAAGGGCCAGAAGGGGTGATCAAGTTGGCTAAGGCTGTTGAGCAAATAGGCTTTGATCAGCTGGATATGTTTGACCATGTGGTAATGGGTTACCCCACAGAAACTCGCCGAGCACCCATGTATCCTCCTCAGATGCCAATAATGGAAGCGCTAATGACACTGTCATTTGTTGCTGCTGCCACCACCCAGATTGGACTGGGAACAGAGGTGCTGATTCTGCCCCAGCGGAGTCCGACGCTTACTGCTAAACAGGTGAGTACCTTGGATATTTTGTCCGGCGGACGGGTGCGCCTTGGGGTAGGTGTCGGCTGGCAAGAGGCCGAATATGACGCCCTGGGGGAGAGCTTTACTACTCGCGGCAAACGTATGGATGAAGCAATAAAGTTATTGCGACAATATTGGGGTGATGAACGTATCGATGCTAATTCCGAGTTTTATCAGTTTGAGGCCATTGCCATGGAGCCAAAACCCCCTCAGGGTGCGGACCTGCCAATCTGGGTTGGTGGTCACTCGGCACGGGCATTGCGGCGGGTAGGTGAATTGGGTGATGGTTGGTTGGGAACGTCGTTTCTAACCAGTGAACAACTGGTAAAGGCAAAACAGACCATTATTCAACACGCAGAAAAGGCTGGCCGAGATCCTGCTAAGTTAGGTTTTCAAATGATGCTGGATGGTCCGCCGAAAGATGAGGAAGGTAAAAAGTTTTATTCAAATCTGGATCTGGTGGTGGCCACGGCAGAAAAGAATCATAATCTGGGGTTTGAGTGGTTGACCATTAATATGACGGCAATCTTCCAGTCTGGATCCAGGAGCATTGATGCCCTGATTGATACATTGGGTAATATTCATGATCGTATTCGCGCTGAATTGGGCTGATTTGTGGTTGGCTGCATGAATGTGCCACTATCCGTCCTGTCTGATTAAGCAATTAGCTGATCTAAAAAACATTCTAATCTGTTAATCCAAATTTAATAATTTACAGGGGTATCACATGGGCGGGACATCAAAGAGTCCGATAGTAGACACAAGTTGCGGCAAAATTCAGGGTGTACAACGCGATGGTATTGCGGCGTTTAAAGGTATTCCTTATGCTGCCCCGCCAGTAGGTGAGCGACGCTGGCTGCCACCTGCTGATCCCACCCCCTGGAGCGGAGTTCGAGTTGCTACTGAATATGGCAAATGGGCGCTGCAAAATAAATCCGATATGGATGCAATCATGGGTGCCGAGCAGGGCCAGCAGGCAGAAGACTGTCTAAGTCTCAATGTCTGGACGCCAGGTCTTGATAATGCCAAACGGCCGGTGATGGTGTGGCTACATGGCGGTGGTTTCACCATCGGTGCAGGTAGTCAGGGTGTTTATGAAGGTGTTAGCCTGGCCAACCACGGCGATCTGGTAGTAGTAACGATCAATTATCGATTAGGGGTGATGGGTTTTGTTAATCTAAATGAAGTGACCAACGGCAAGATTCCGTCAACTGGCAATGAAGGTTTACTGGATCAGATCAAAGCACTGCAATGGGTGCAAAGTAATATTTCAGCTTTTGGTGGCGATGTTAACAACGTGACTATTTTTGGCGAATCAGCAGGTGGTATGAGTGTTGGTTCGTTGTTGGCGATGCCTGCGGCAACCGGTTTATTCCATAAGGCAATTCCACAATCGGGGGCCTGTCATACTGCAGCGCCATTGGCGACGGGTATCAAGGTAGGTGAGGCACTATTAAAAATCACCGGGTTTGATGCTGATGGCCTGCGCAATGCAAGCAGTGAAGAGTTAAAGAAAGCTCAGCGCCGCATTGAAGCTGGTAGAGTAGAGGGCTATCCCCTGTCTGTGTTGGGTGGTTTGCCGCTGAGGCCAGTGGTGGATGGTAAGGTATTACCCAATAGCCCAATTGATGCCGTAAGTAACGGCGTTGCCGCAGATATAGCCATAATGGCCGGCAGTACGTTAGATGAGTGGCGGCTTTTTGGTGCTATGCAACCGGCTATTAGAAAGCTGGATGAGGACGGCATGAAAAAACGTTTAAGTTTCTTGATGCCAGAAGATCAAATTGACGCACTTGTGACGGCTTATCAGACAGGATTGAGTAGCAGAGACATTGAGCCAACAGCGTCTGAAGTGTTTATGGCAATTCAAACAGATCGGATTTTTCGTATGCCTGGCATTCGATTATTAGAACAACAGGCGAAGCATAATAAACAGGTATTCAGCTACTTATTCGACTGGCCGTCACCGGCAGCCAGAGGTGCGTTGAAAGCCTGTCATGCGATTGAGCTGGCCTATGTTTTTGGTACCCATGGTAAACCTGGTGCTGCGAAATTCTACGGCCAGGGTGAGGCCGCGCAGTTACTGGCCGAAACGACCATGACTGGCTGGGCTAATTTTGCCCGTGATGGCGATCCAGGTTGGCAGGCTTATGATGTTGCTGACCGAATGACTCAGGTACTAGGCGAGCGTTGTTATATGCAACAGGCACCGCTGGAAATTGAGCGTGCTGCATGGGACGATATTGAGGATGCCTGCCTCGGGTCTTTATAAATAGAAGGAAACAGGCCTTAGTCAGACGCCCCTGCCTGAACGCTGGCAGGGTCTTGTATTGTTTGTTGTTTGAAATTTTTGCGGAGTGTTGTTTATGTTTTATGGCTGGAAGTTGTTGGTCGCTTTATGTGCAATATATTTTCTGACCACGGGCTTCGTGTTCTATGGCTTCAGCGTCATTATGCCGGCCATGATAGAGGATCTTGGCTGGACGCTTACCGAAGCAAGCCTGGGGTTCTCTCTGTTATTCCTAATGCCTGGGCTTTCTGGGCCATTGGTGGCGCTGTTGATTGGGCGCCTGGGGGCCAGATTCACCATGACACTTGGCGGCCTGTTGGCAGCAGCAGGCGCAGTCAGTATGTATTTTATGACAAGCCTTACGCAATACTATATTAGTATAGGTCCGCTGATTGGTTTTGGCGTTGCGATGCAGACTATTATACCTGGTACTCAGGTGCTTGCTAACTGGTTTGCTAACCGGCGGGCGTTGGCGCTGGGGGTATTTATGGCCATGGGTGGTGCTGGGGCATTTGTTGCAGCGCCAGCTTTTTCTTATTTGCTGGAGGTAACTGGTAACTGGCGAATTGCCTGGTTGGTGATGGCCGCCGCTACTTTAACCAGTTCTGTTCTGGCGTTGTTTGTGGTCCGTGATCGACCAGAAGATATGGGTACTGTGATTGATGGTGGCGAGCAGGAAAATATTAGCGCAGAGACAGAAAAGGTTACGCCTAAGGCGGTAAATAAATCGGTGTATAAGACGTTAAAGTCATGGCAGCTAAAAGATGCGGTTCGAACAGCGTCGTTCTGGATTATTGTTGCTGCAGCGTCCATGGTGGTATTGGGCCAGACCATTGTCAGCAGTCAGGGTATGATTCATTTGATCGACCTGGGCATACCGTCTGTAATTGCTGGTGGTGTGCTTGGCACAGTGGGTATGTTGAGTGCCTGTGGCCGACTGTTTACCGGTTTTGTCGGTGATAACTATGACCCAAGGTATATGTTGGCGGGTGGCCTGGTTTTAGAATTGTTGGCTTTGATTTTATTTAATTATGCGGATTCGGTGACTTTGGCTTATGTCTTTGCGGTTATTTTTGGCGCAGGTAACGGCATGGCTATTGTTGCCAGTCCGGCCCTGGTTGTAAATTATTTTGGCAATGAAAATTATGCCTCGATGATTGGCCTACGTGGGCTGATTATTACCCCTATTGCCGCTTCAGGGCCGTTGATTGCCGCCAGTAGCTTCGAGGCAACTGGCAGCTATTCAAGCGTTTTTATGGGTTTTGCGGTCGTTGCAATGATACCGATTGTGGTAGTAATGTTGATGCGGCCACCACAACAAAAATTAGCCCAGGAAGTTGTGACAGTAGCGGTGTCGCAGGCAGAAAAAGTTGATTAAATTGACTCAGTTGAAGACGCGGCTATTCGTTGGTCGCGTTGCCGGCGAATAATGATCGTGCTCCATAAAACGGCAACTACCCCCATCAGTACATTAGTGGCGGCGGTTGCGACAAATACGCCGATATAACCATAGAAATGACTTGCTAGCATTGCCAGTGGAATATAGACCACCAGCAGTCGGGCGATGGACAGGAATAACGCGGGAGCTGGTTTTCTGAGCGCATTAAATGTATGCGTGGAAACGTTCATCAGGCCCATAAAACCAATACTAAAGGGTACGATATATAAAAAGGCAATGCCAGATTCACGTAGTTTGGGGTCATCATTTATCAGTTGGATAAAAAAATCGGCGCCAATCCACATCAATCCCGCTGCCATAAAGCCCCATATTAAACAGGCAATGTAGCAGCTGCGCAGGGTTTCAAATACCCGCTGGTATTGCCCTGCGCCCCAATTCTGCCCAACCAGTGGTACGACACTTGCGGCGATACCTATTACCACCATTGCTACCACCGCTTCAATACGGCTGGCGACCCCGAAACCTGCCACCACGGTATTGCAGTAGCCCGCTATCAACCAGGTAACCACTGCCGCTGAGAGTGGTTGAATCATATTGGTAGCGGCAGCAGGAATACCGACATGGAGGATGTTGTAGCTTGATTGGGTGAACGAGTTTAAGGTTGGCCGAAGTAATTTTTCTTGCCAGATAAACCACAGGCTGGCTAATAATATCTGGCAAATTGAAGCAACTACAAAAGCCCAGGCGGCACCAACGATGCCCATTGCAGGTAAGCCAAACCAGCCAAAAATTAGAAAGGGTCCCAACAATACCTGTATTGCAGGACCTAAGGTCATTATATAGCCAGGAAATAGCGCATTACCAAAAGCTCTGATCATGCCGTTAGAGGTCATGGCAAGCCCCATCATTGGGAAGCCAATTAACCATACCTGCATATAATCAATAGTTAGTTCTAGCACTCGGCCCGATGCGCCTAACGAAGAAAAAATTAGTGGCCCAAACCATTGGGCGACAAAGGCGAGAAAGATGGTGAAGATAATGACTAATAAATAGCAATGGTTGATTAAAAGCGCTGCCTGTTCGCGCAGTTTTTTGCCCATTGCCTGGGCAATTAGAGATGCTGCGCCCATGCCAATACCTCGGGCCAGGGCATTCAATGACATGGCGACGGGGAAAGTGAAGGTAATTGCCGCCAGCTCATCCTTACCCACCATGCCAAGATAAAAGACCTCAATGAGGCCTCCCAGA
This sequence comes from Pseudomonadales bacterium, assembly GCA_019090615.1. Taxonomy (GTDB): domain Bacteria; phylum Pseudomonadota; class Gammaproteobacteria; order Pseudomonadales; family Azotimanducaceae; genus JAHRVQ01. The sequence continues at coordinate 113,504 of JAHRVQ010000049.1, forward strand.
GTCATGGCTAGAAATGCGAAAATCATGACAGACGATAGTTTGAAAATATGTCTGTTGACAGAACCCTGGGTATAGCCGCCGGCGTTGTTGGGCGGTTTATTGCCGGTAGGTTTTATTTGATTCAATCCGCAGCTCCATAAGTGTTCGGCGTCGGTTCATCTTTGAGTCATTGTTTGAGTTAGCGTTTTACCCGACGCCGAAATAATCTCCTGGCAAAATAGCGGCATTTGTTGGCCAGGCGATTGGCTTAAAAGCCTGATTAACGGCTTAAAAGCCTGATTGCTCAGCTTTTTAATCGGCAACCTGTGTTGCTAATTGAGTATTGATTGCGCCACTAGATGCGAGTTCTGTGATCGATGCTTTGTCGTAACCCAGTTCGCCCAGTACCATTGCGGTATGTTCGCCTATATCTGGCGCCTGCAGTAGCGCGGGTTGGTCGGCGATTTTTGCATTTCCCGGAATTTCTGCAATGGGTATATTGCCAACACCTGGATACTCATACCAGTAAAACGCCCCTATTTGTTCGGTTTGTTTGTGATGCATGAAATCGTCATAGGTATTAATACGTTCATGTAATAAACGGATGGTCCTAAACCGTTCGCAAAGTTCTTCGCAGCTTAGTTTGGCGGCAGCGGCGGCTAATGGCTCATCAATCATAGCGCGGTTCTGGTACCTTAATTTTGCTGTCTGTAATTTCGGGTTGTCGCCTAGTTCAGCCAGGCCAAGGGCTTCAACGAGGGGTTTAAACTCTCGATCAAAAAGCACTGTGGCTACTACAAAACCGTCAGTAGCCTGAAATGTAGCTGAGGGATAGGCCAGTGGTTCGCCTTTTTTTGGTTGCAGGGCCTGGGTCGCGATATTAATGTTCTGGAATGCCGCTGCTGTTTGCAACAGACTATTATCTATATGCCGACCTTTGTTTTCTTTAGTTCTTGCCCATAGGGCGGCTTGTATGGCCTGCACGTTATAGAGCGCGGCAGAGAAATCAACTAGTAGTAACGTCGATCGATGGGGTAGTCCGTCCATACCCTTGTTGCCGGCCATGAAACCGGAGAATGCCTGCATAACCCCGTCAGTGCCGGGACGTTCGGCGAAATCACCGGTTTGACCGAAGCCTGAAACCGATAAATAAATAATTTTGGGGTTTATTTTACTCACCGCTTCGTAGCTAAAGCCCAGCCGTTTACTTATCCCAGGGCGAAAATTTTCGATAAAGACATCAGCAGTTTCTAGCAGACGGTTAAGTATTTCAGCGCCTTTTTCATTTTTTAAATCAAGACAGATGCTACGTTTACCCAGATTGACAAGTAGCGAAACGATGGTTTGATTACCTTCGTAGGATTTGCCGATATCACGGCTAAGATCACCTCGTTCTGGCTCCACCTTAATCACATCCGCGCCGAGGCGGGCAAACATGGATCCTGCGTAAGGCCCTGCAATAGCCTGGCTCATATCGACGACACGCAGGCCCTTATATGGTTGATCGTAACTCATGTGTTTCTCCCTATGGAACTGTGGCCTTGTGTACAAGGCGAAAATATCTTCTTACGACGAGCAAATGAGATGCCTGCCGGGAACCAGCGTAACAAAATCAGCGGGAGAAGGGCACTCTGTCAGCTACCGAGTCTCTGTACTTTTGTGTTCTGTGTGGTGCTCTATGTGTTTTGTAGCCTTGTCCTGATGGTGCATCAGCCGCAATCTTTTAATAAGCTTTGCATTTTGTTGAGGCCAAGCGCCTGTAAACGTTTAATATTTGTTGACGGTATTTCTTCCACACTGGGAAAAGCATTAATGGCCTGCTCGAGGCTTTCTTCGCGTAGGATATGCAGCATGGGGTAGGGACTTTTATTGCGGAAATTTTCAATATCAGCCGGTTGAGTGCCGGCATACTGATAATCAGGATGAAAACTTGCCACTTGATATACGCCGGTTTTATCAAGTTGCTCAAGCAGCAAATCCACCAGATCAAGAAATTGATTGTAGATGTAAAAATCTGTTAGTACATGCGGATGAATTAACAGCGTGGTTGCTACTAAAGGGTTTTGATCAAGGTAATTAAATTCATCGTTGAGCGCCATTAATAAAGCTGAATCTGTTGCCGCCTCGGTTATACGGTAACGCAGTGATTTATCCCTGACTACCTGTTCGGCGAAGGGGCAGAGCTGTAGCCCCACCACTATCGATTTAATCCAGCGCTGGGTCGCGGCGAGTATTTGTTTATCCACTTTGATTCTGACAAACAGCTTCGAGATAGGGCAGGACAGCGGCTAGAAACCCAACGGTATTTTGTGACGCTACGTTGTGCCCGCAATCTGGCACAGTAATCATTTGGCCTTTGGGTAATGCGTTAACAAATCGGTCGGCTGCATCCTGAACCAGCACATTGGAATCGCCACCACGGATGATCAGCACAGGTAGATGTAGTTGTTTGAGCTCTTCAAGGCTGGGCGTGCCCAGCAGGCTGCTTGTATTTTTGTCAGTTTCAGGGAAAAAACGCCGTCGATCATGTTTGGTAACATAGCGGCCGTCTGCGCGTCGGAGCAAATTATATTTGATGGTTCGCTCGATATGTTCGCGGGTTCGATAAGGGTCATATTCTTCCACCCGGTCAAGAAATTCCTCTAGATTGTCAAATTCCAGGTTGCGGCCAACAAATTCCCTGATCATTTTGGTGCCTAGTTGGTTAACCTCTGGGCCAATATCAACCACTGTGATAGCTTTTAATAGCGTCGGCTGTTTATTGGCCAGGGTAAGTGTCACCATGCCACCCATCGAATGGCCAATAATAATGGGGTCCTTGATGTTCAGTTCGGTAATAAAATCTTCCACATCGGCGGCCATTTCGGTCATTGAATAGTGGGCACCTCGACTCCATTCAGAATCTCCGTGACCACGCTGGTCAAGGGCATAAATATGGTAGTTGGTGGCTAGATGCAGGCTCACCAGGTCCCAGGAATGGGAAGACTGGTTACTACCGTGGAGCAAGATTATATTAGGTTTGTCGGTATCGCCCCATTCAAGGAAATGGAACCGCTGATGGCGTAAAACGGTATTATGAGATCGGTAGTGGGTATGGTCCGCAAAGGTTATACCCAGGTCTTTGGCACTTTGTTTCAGACTGTCGAATTCTGCCTGTTGTGACATATCTAGCGGGGTTAAGCTCTGGCTGAAACGATTTAGATACAAGGGGCCTCCAGTTTATGCGGCATTATTTTGGTAAGTAATATGAGTAACTATGTTTGTGGTTAAGTGCTTTTTTTTGTCAGTGAATCTCTGATTAAGTTCGATTGGTGCTTTTAACCAAAGATTCACTTCATCAAAGGTTCACTTCGGCAAATAAGTCCAGACGAGCTATCACACCATTAACTATCTGGTGCCTGCCCTATTTTGGCGTTGAATCACCTGGAGTATGAACCATTTAGATGATTAGCCGTTTAGACGATTTACCACTTAGACGATTTACCAACTAGACAATTTACCAACTAGACAATTTACCAACTAGACAATGAATCGACAGCAGCCGTCTTTTATTTGTAGATGTCCGGCTGTGGGGGTCGCATAGTGGGTGCCGATAATGAGTACCGGTTGATCGGCATGTTCTTCAATTAACCGGCGTCTTGTTGCGGCGGCGCCCGGGCCATCAACGTCAGCTGAAATTCCCCAGTCAGGTTCTGACCATTGTACGGGGTGGTGGGCCATATCGCCGGTAATGATGGCGCGTTGGTTGTTGGAGCCGATATGCACCGAAACATGACCCGGTGTATGTCCAGGTGTGCCTTCTAACCAGACATCCTCTGTTAACTTATGGTCTGTTTCTACCAGATCTGCAAGGCCCGCATCAACGATGCAACGTACGGTATCGTCGAGCGTTGCAGTAAAAGGGCTGGGCTTTTCCGCCTTCCAATGTTCCCATTCCACGCGGCCAAATAAATACCGTGCATTAGGGAACGTCGGCACCCGTTCATTACCCGATTGCATTGTATTCCAGCCTACATGATCGAAGTGAAGGTGTGTACAGAGCACATAGTCGATAGATTCACGGGGAAAACCAGCGGCCGCCAGTTTGTCCGGGAAATCAAATTTTTCGGGTGTCAGGGCATCAAAACCTGCGATGCCCATCTCTCCTACACAGGTATCAACAATAATTCGTTTGCCGCATGATTCAATAAGTAAGGCATGAATTGAAAGTGAAATATTGTTGTCATCATCAAGGAAATGTGGTCGTAACCAGGTTTTATGAGGTTCGAGTTTCTCATCGGTTGCTGCAGGTAAAAAGCTCCGCATCGGCATGTTGGCGTCAAGTTCGACCACCCGTGTAATTGTCGCGTCGCCTATGGTCCAGCTGAGATTAGACATGAATTTCTCCTTTTTAATCCTGTTGTTTTGATGATCCTGTGGTGCTCTTTTCTGTGAGCTTTGGGGTGCTATTTTTTTGAGCCATTTTTATTGAATTACTAATTATTGAATTACTATTTTTAGTCATCATTTTTTAGTCATTATATTGTTGAACTATAGAATCTCCGTTCAGGCGTCTAACAACTTTTTGCCAGACAAGAGTGTCTGAAGAGTGTCTGAAGAGTGTCTAATAGTAACCAATATGTATTGGCCATTAGTCCGCTGACCAGTACAGATTGAATGCATGTTTGAATAAACCATGTTTTGGCGGATGGGTCAAAGTTTGTTAATCGGTATTGATCCTGGGTGCTGCTCAGATTAGCATGTTGTCCTTAGCGTTTTTACATTCATTCCCTCGACTCTTCATTCAACCTCTCGACAAGGAACCCCGTCATGCAAGCAGCGATATTTAGACATGCCCACGAGCCGCTCAGTATAGAATCGATCAGTATTGATAAACCAAAGGACAAGGAAGTTCTGGTGCGCACTGTTGCGTCGGGTGTGTGCCATAGTGATTTACATTTTATTGATGGAGACCTGGCCGCGGGTAAACGCGCGATGGTGCTTGGACATGAAGCTGCCGGTGTTGTTGAACAGGTAGGTAATGGTGTTTCTTTAGTAAAACCAGGGGATCATGTGGTTGCCTGTTTGTCCGGTTTTTGTGGCAGTTGCAATCTTTGTTTAAGTGGTCATCCAAACCTTTGTGAAGCGCGATACGTAGCAAGGGGTCGCGGCGCTGAACCTCGATTGAACCAGCAAGGAGAAAAACTGGTTCAGTTTGCTGATATCGCTGGGTTTGCTGAGCAGATGTTATTGCATGAAAACTCCATCGTCAAAATAGACCGAGAGATTCCTTTGGACAGGGCTGCGCTGGTGGGCTGCGGTGTTTTGACAGGTGTTGGTGCAGCGTTGCGGACATCAGGCCTTCAGGCGGGCCAGACGGTTGCGGTTTTTGGCTGTGGTGGCGTTGGCTTGTCGGTCATTCAGGGCGCTCGGATTGCGGGTGCAAGTCGCATTATCGCGATCGATCAGTTTGCTGGTAAGTTGGAGATGGCGAAAGAATCTGGTGCCACGGATTGTATCGATGGGACAGAGGATAATGCGGTAGAACAGATCCGCGAACTTACAAAAGGGGCGGGTGTTGATCATGCATTTGAGGCAGTGGGTTTGCCAAAGTTAATCCGTCAGGCTGTTGAATCTCTGGCGACACACGGCACCGCGACTATTGTTGGCGTTCCCCCCGATGGCGCTTTAATTGAATTCCCTTTTAGTGCGTTACGGCCAGAATGTAAAGTGCAGACATCCCGTATGGGTTCGAATAGATTCCGCACAGATATTCCGCTTTATCTGGAATTTTATCGCCAGGGAAGACTTAAGCTGGATGATATGGTTAGTAGGCGTGGCCGTCTTGAGGATGTTAATGAGGCGTTTCGGGCTATGAAAGCGGGCGAAGTTGCGCGCAGCGTCTTGATGTTTGATTGATAGTAGATAGGTAGTGTATTGATGTTTGATTGACAATGTGTGCTAGGGTATCAAATGGTATATCAGTTAATCATTGTCAGCGAAACAGTGCAGCGGAATAGTTACCTCGTTTAGATTTTAAAAAAGAAAAATGCAGGAGAAGAGAATGACCGAATATAGCACTATATTGGTAGATGAACCGGCTCCACTAGTCAGGCGGATAACCCTGAATAGACCTGAAAAACGTAATGCATTGAATAACGTGCTTCGTACTGAGTTGTTTGCTGCCCTGGAAGCCGCCGATCGAGATGATGAGGTGCGCGTAACAATACTCCGAGGGGCTGGAAAATGTTTTTCCGCTGGTTATGACCTTGGTATGAACCTGTCAAAGGGTCAGCCTTATCACACGGCAGATGGCGACGGTCAGTGGGCCCGGCATGTGGTTGAAGGCTGGTTTAAAGTATGGGATATGCGTAAACCGGTTATTGCTCAGGTGCATGGCTATTGCCTGGCAGGCGGCAGTGAACTGGCAACGGCTTGCGATCTGGTTTATGTGGCTGAGGATGCGGCTATTGGCTATCCACCGGTGCGTTTGATGAGCCCCCCAGATATGCAGCTCTATCCCTGGTTATGTGGCATGCGTCAGGCGATGGAGTTAATGCTGACGGGTGATTCCATGACAGGCATTGAAGCTGCCCAAAATGGATTTGCGAATCGGGCGTATCCTGAAGTTGAACTCGAAGCTAAGGTACTAGAAGTTGCACTTAGAGTAGCTAAAATACCATTGGAGATTCAACAATTAAATAAACGGGGTGTGCACCGTGCCATGGAAAGTATGGGGATGCGGCAGGCATTACGGGCAGGTACTGAGTTAATGGCATTGGGTTTTCATACCAATGCGACCAAGGCACATCTGAAAGAATTATCAAAAGGTGTCAGTCAAGCCTTGACCAAGCGCGATGAAGATTATGGTGACTACCGGGTAGGTGAAGAGGCGGATAAAACTTAGGATCAGGCTAAATGTTTTTGTTCCTAAATTTTGCGCCTGGCAGTAAAGTGACTGCCTGTGCTGTAGATGAAGGTGAAGTAGATAAAGAATGAATTTTCGTTATTACTCAGCTCAGCATGATTTTAGGGGGTTTTAGTCTTAATTTTCAGGAATTAGAATGTTTGTTAAAAACTACAGACAGAAACGACAGGCTTGTAGCTTGAGAGCCTGCCTGAGCGTGATTTTATTGGTTACATCAAGTGTATGTGCTATGTCGTCGGTGGCTCTGGAGTTATTGGGGAGTATCAGTAATACGGGTGAATATACCTCTAATACCTTGCGTACTGAAGAAAATGAAATAGGCGAATGGATTCAGGTGCCAAAATTAGAATTGGGGGTTAATCAACAAAGTTCTGCATTTACTCTGGCCGCCGATTATGCCTTTCAAAAAAGAACCTATCATAAAGATTTGGTGGAAGACGAAGTAGTTGCCACAGGTACGAGTTCATTATATTGGCCGATCTTGGCTCGGCGACTAGACTTTTATATCAATAATGGACGTACAGAGTCGACCATTGAAGCCCTGGCACCGCAAACCCGCGAAAATCGTCAGATACAATCGGTGACATCTGTTGGTTCAAATTTTGGGTTTAGTCCGCGGGGTAAAGATCGCTTAGAGCTGAGTCTAAGCTATTCTGACTCAACAACAAGTGAGTCTGCCACCCACAGTGTGCGAAACAGAGTGGGTCTTAGTTATGACTTTCAATTGTCAGCAATTAGTTCTTTGTTGGCTGATTTTACCTATAGCGAGTTGGATTATTCTGGAGATTTCCCTGGGGCGAACACCGCGCAAGGCAGTTTGAGTTTATCTCGTAATAGTGATCAACTTGCATTAAATGTTACTGTAGGTCAAAACTGGTATGACCGAGTCGGTAGCGAGAGAACCAGTGGTGGGACTTATGATATTGATGTTCAATGGTTTGCATTGGATGATTTGCAGATAACCTTCAGTGCTTTTTATGGCATTGTCGACCAGTCTAGCAATCTGGATTCGCAGTCTAATGGCATTCTGTCGACTGATCCGCTTTCAGCAATCGTTGAAAACACGGGCGATAATTCGGCTTTTATTGAATCAAGGGGCCGTTTTATTATGATGCATTTGCTGGGTCGGACAAGCTTAACCTATGCTGGTTTTTGGTCTAAGCAGGACTATCTAACTGACATAGACCTGGATAATTATGACCAGGGCTATGAGCTGGGTCTAACTCGGCGTTTGACGAAAACAGCCAATATCAGTTTTGATATGGAGATAAGCGACAGGGATTTTACGGATCTGGGAGAATCGGAAAAAAGAAAAATATTTCGGCTTCAGTTTGACCAGAAATTTGGTCGAGCGATGCGTTTTATATGGATAGCAGACTATACTGAATTGATTTCAACCGCAGGCAACGGCTATTCTGAATGGACCGCCAGTTTTCAACTAATATATACCTTTTTAGATAAGAAATAGTGGGGATGGCTAAAAACTACCAGAAGCCCGCTGTTCGAATAAAATGGATTTGACATAGGAAAAGGCAAGATAGTGCCAACTGATCAAGAAAAGCAGCGCAGCGCAGGTATTCTGATTGTTGATGATGAGATTTCAGTCACCAAAGCGTTAAAGCATATGCTGGCATCCATCACGCCGGATGTAGTTGTTGCAGATTCTGGTTGCCAGGCTATTGAAAAGTGCCAGTTACGCAGTTTTGATTTGGTGATTAGTGATTTGAGAATGCCGGGTATGAATGGAACTGAGCTTCTGCAATTACTCGCGCATGATTATCCTTCCATGAGACGGGTAATCTTAACGGGGTATTCAGAAATTGAAGAAACGCTGGATGCGATAAACAGGGGGCGGGTACACCGATACCTAACCAAGCCCTTTGAATTAAACGCACTATTAGAAGCTGTCGAGGAAGAGCTTCTAATTGCAACTAGAGAACGTTCCGAGATTACTCGATTACGTGCCGTAATTGATCAATTAAGTGATCCAGCTTAATGAATTAAACAAGTATTTTATTCGCCTTTTACTTGTTCTTATAATCCTATTCAAGCAAAAACAGAGTCAGGACTATTAATTTATTTTGTACAAAAAGCAAAGATAAAGTCACTGATCTGTGTTTTCTAAATGCTATCGCGGTACTGTTGTGTGTACTTACAGTTGTATATTTTAACCTTGTAGATCATTACCGGCCAATTGGTCGAGAATTGCTACAGAATGCTTCATTTGATGCTGGGCTGAGCGGTTGGTCTGCATCTGCCAACGTCTCGCGTAATCAATTACAGCGAATTGATTTGTCGAATGGGCATGTTGCTGACGGCCACTCAATTTTTCAAGTTGTTCCAAGACCGGCAAGTGGACTGGTGCGCCTCACAGCGACCGCAAGAACCTCTGACGTAGCAGTAGGGCCTAAGGTTTGGCAAGTGGCAAGAATTCAGGTGTTAGGTCGGGTTGATGGGGGCCCCTGGGAGTGGGATTTTGACGGCGCATTATTGAAGGCAGTGGGCACGATGATAATGCAAGATGAATCTATGATAATCACCATTCCTGAGAAATATGATGCACTTCGCATAGAATGCGGACTTATAGGCGGCACGGGTACATTTGTTGTCGAGCAGGTGTCATTGCTGGCTGTAGAGAAGCGACAAGGTGTGGTTTATATTGGAATGGTGTTAATTTGTCTCTGGGTATTGTTTGGGTTTGTATGTTTATACGCGTGTCTGGAGCGTAAAATGTATTCACTACTACTTATTCTATTCAATGTGGCGGTGTTGCTACTGCTGATCCCAGAGGTGCAAAAGCGGGAATTATTACAATATTTGGCCTGTCAGTTGCCTGTTATGAGTGTTTTTCCAATCGATCATGTGGTTTTGTTTTTTATCGTGACCTTAGTGATTCAGTGGCTTTATCTAAAGCCTGGTTCTCAATCCTTTCTAACGAGTATTATCACCCTGCTGGTGTTTTCTCTGGTGAGCGAATGTTTGCAATATTATACCTCTCATAGAGAACCATCTGGATTGGATGCGAGCGCAAATATTTTCGCAATTCTTTTGGCTTCTTGCCTGTATTTTTGTTTGAACTGGCGAAAACATTCGCAGGCAAATCACCTTTCTGGTTAGCGATCTAGTGCGCTAACTATGTTTTTTTAGGTGAAAGGTGAGATCTTGTTTTTGTGTTAATTGATTGAAATGAAAACCCCAGCTTTCTAAACCACTCTGTCTTAATAATCGTATCCAGTTATGTCTTAGTCTTATCGGGCCATGTGTATCGGGCCATGTGTATTGTGCCATGTGCTAGACTCAAGGTTCGGGCTGATTTTATAAGATAATATAGAGGGTATTCTTTACGGGTTTTTGATCTGGGTAAGCTACAAGTATGACTATTTTTCGCAGTATTTTACCGCTAATGGAATGATTGCTATATCTTCAGCACTTATAGAAATCTTAATTTGAACATTATTTAGTAGGAAGGCAGGTCGGCTTGAGATTAAGAATAGAAACGTCGAAAAAATTGACACTTTTGCTTGAAAACTGCCAGTGCTTACGGTTGAATGTTCTGGCTCCTAATGTGCTCCAGTCACTATAACAGGGTTTGACTATAACAGGGTTTGACTATAAGAATGGACCAAGGAAAAAGAACACTCCTTATTGTCGAGGATGATCCGGGATTGCAAAGTCAGCTTAAATGGCATTTTTGCGAGGATTATGAGGTTCATTGTGCGGGTGATTATGACGCAGCAATTGAGGCTTTGAGACTTTTTGAGCCTTCAGTGGTAATTCAGGATCTAGGCCTGCCGCCTCATGAAGAGGACGTCCTGGAGGGTTTTAGGACGATGCAGCAGATATTAAGATTATCGCGGCATACTAAAATTATTGTGGTCACCGGCACCCAGGGTACTGAACATGCACTAAGGGCGGTCTCTCTTGGTGCGTATGACTTTTATCCTAAACCGATTGATACCAAGGTGCTCGATTTAATTGTTGACCGTGCCTTTCAAATGCACGACCTTGAAAAACAAAATAAGTCTCTGTTGCAACAGGAAACTTCGCCATTAACGGGTCTGGTGACCAGCAACCCGACAATGTTGAATATCTGCCATAAACTGGAAAAAATAGCGTCTACAGATGTTACCTGTTTGCTTTTTGGCGAAAGCGGTACGGGAAAAGAACTATTTGCTCGAGCGATTCACGAATTAAGTGCGCGTAAAGGACAAGCTTTTGTGGCAATAAACTGTGCTGCGATCCCAGACTCTTTAATCGAAAGTGAGTTGTTTGGTTATGAAAAAGGTGCTTTTACAGGTGCTGATAAGCGCACTATTGGCAAAATTGAGTCTGCTCAGGGTGGTACTCTGTTTCTTGATGAATTAGGTGACATGCCTCTGGTAGCGCAGGCGAAGCTATTGCGCTTTATCCAGGAGCGTATCATTGAGCGGGTTGGTGGCAGGGTTGAAATAACCGTTGATGTTCGTATTGTTTGTGCAACCAATAAGGATCTGAAAAAGTTGACTTCTCGAGAGGCTTTCAGAGAAGATTTGTATTTCAGAGTCTCGGACGTAGTGGTGAATATTCCTCCATTGCGAGACCGAGGCGAAGATAAATTACTCTTAAGTCGGCATTTTTTAAATAAAATAGCCAGCGAGTACAACCGAGATATTGTGAATTTTGATGAAACTGCGATTGCCTCAATTGACGCGTATAAATGGCCCGGGAATGTGCGTGAACTTATTGCCAAGGTAAAAAATGCTGTGGTTATGGCAGATGGCCGTTTCATTAGTGCACTTGACCTGCAACTTGAAGATGTTGGTGAACTTGCGTTAAACCTTAAACATGTCAGAGAAGGGGCTGAGAGGACTGCGATTCAAAAAGCGCTGACTATTTCGAAAGGTAAAATCACCTCAGCTGCCAGGCTACTTGGTGTTACTCGGCCTACCTTATATGACTTGTTAAAGCGCTATAATATTAAAAATAATAACCAGGCGGATTTAAAGATTGTTGACAAACTGGTGGCTAATTCCGACCGAAAAGTCGATTGAGCAACTCCTTTGATAGCAACCAGCAAAACTTAAGGTTAGTCGTAGTATAGCGTTTCCATAATCTACCTGGTTCTTGTTTTACACGATATAGCCATTCCAGACCTAAATTTTGCCAGGCAAGTGGTGCACGTTGCACCTTGCCAGCATAGACATCAAATGAGCCGCCAACGCCATGCACAATAGGTATGTTTAGGCTATCTCCCCATTCGCCCATGAAATTTTCTTTTTTCGGGCTGGTCATAGCAACCAGTAGAAAATGGGGTTTTGAATCTCTGATGTCGCGGGCCACATCTTCTGCTTCCGCGTCGGTAAAATATCCGTTCCGCCGTCCAGAGATTTTCAGACCAGGGTAGTCTGCCTGTAAATTCTGTATAACCTGCAGAGAAACCTCCTCGCTTGCTCCCAGACAATATACGCCGTAATTATTATGCTGCGCCATTTCAAAGAAGCGAAACATTAAATCGATGCCTGCAATTCGTTGCGGGAGTTTGGGGCCTATAAGGCGGCTGGCCCAGACCACAGACATGCCATCCGCTAATACCAGATCGGAGCTAACTACGTCTTCATATAACTTTTGGTCTGATTGCATTGCAACTAGTTTAGACGCGTTAACTACGCCAATTCTCAGGCGTTGAGTATTATCTATGGTGTTTTTTACGATTTCTAGAACTTGTGATTCGGTTAGGATATGGATAGGCGTATTTAATAACCGGGTACTATTGACAGTTTGCAATTTAATTCTCAGTTCGTTTATATAAACCCTGTCTCAGGCATATTGAGCGCCGGTAGGGCCCTGGTTATTACCAGATTAGGGTGCATATCTATTGTTAGGGTTAAAGATTTTATGCAGTAAAATTGGCGTATAGCAGGGAAGTAAATGCCCTGTCACAGGTTGCCAGTCAAACTATGAGGATACAGTATAGCGTGAGATTAATAGTTTTAAATATACCTGTCGAGGTGGGTTATTGACTGTTACTGGTACAAAGGACATTGATCGATTCTAGTTTCAATTTTTCTGAGCAGCTTGTTGTATTCCTGGCCATTAACACCGCCAAAGTTCTCCTCAAAGTTTTGATGGGTTAGTAATTCAGGCAGGTCAAGAAAATTTGGCATAAAACTAGCTTCACTAAAGTCGGTGGTCATAAACGTCTGTAGCTGTAGTGCCGATGTTGTGTCGGAGATTGCAAATTCTGCCAGCCTTACGCCGGCACGGTCTGCGCCCAGGTCGGTAAAACTAAATCCGCTTCCGCCCATTGCATCATCAAGTTCCTTGAATAACCCTATTTTATCTGCAAGGCCTTCACCAACTAGTAATGTTAATGCTGCAGAGGTGAGGAAATGCTGAGCAAAGTCATATCTGTTAGATAACGTGAGGCGTTTTTTGGTGCTTGTTTTATCGGGTAGCTCAACGCCTAACATCCGCGCTACATCGATGCCACTAAAATAAAAGGATAGAGCCAGGAGGGCAGCGCGGTTTTCTTCAACTGGATCGCCACCTCTTAATTGAGCGAGATAGAATAAAGGTCCGAGAAATTCCTTTAATGAGACTTTATTGGCGAGGCTCGGGTCGTTAGCAATCTGATTAATTTGTTTTGCATAGGCCAGGAGTCTGATTTTTAAATCTTCATCTACGAAAAATGCCTGGCCTTTTGATTTTATGCGGCCCAGGAGTTCTGGCTGCCACTGGAAACGCACCAGCATTCTGTCTTCAAGTAATTGCAATCCATTTAATGATGTTATTGACGCGCTATATTCTGGTATTTCGAGCAGGGCTTGATGAGAAGATTGTTTGACAAATTCCGCGATCCAGCCTGGGATAGTAAGGTGACCGAGTGTTAATGAGTCGATGCTCAATATACTGGAGGATTGATTGAGTAGCAGGGTAAAATTCAGATAAGGCCCGATCGGATTTTCGGGTAAACGAATAGTTAATTGAATGTAGGCACGACCTGGATGAATTTCAATCGCTATGGCTGCATCGTCATCCAATTGGGCCAGAATATAACTAACGATTAGCACCAATTCTTGTTCGTCTATCCATTTTGTAGCGAACTCTCCCGGTTGAAGTCTGCGCGGGTCATTCCGGCGCAGCAGCGCTTTGGCCTGTTCGGTTTTATTTGCATCGTAGCGAACGCTGCCTCTAACCAGAGATTCCTGTTGCACCAACATAAATGGCAAGGCGAAAATAGCTAACAGAAGGCCGATGAGACCAAGAGTAAATATTTTTTTTAGCATAAATGCCGCATATTTGCGGGTTCCTTACTGGATTGCTATTGGTAAGGATAGCCCAGAGATCGGTGAATAGTTTCGTGGGTCCAAAAGTATAGTGTTCATAAATTGCAACGGTTTCACCCCGTGGTTTTTATCTACTGGATTAGTTATTGGTGCCTGGATTTTATAAACGAGGCAACTCTGCATCTTTACTCGACAGCATAGGTTTGCCTGATACCGGCCAGTCGATGTTAATTGTTGGATCGTTCCATAATATTCCGATTTCATCCTGAGGGTCATAATACTGTGTACATTTATAGTGAAACTCGGCGGTTTTTGATAATACAAGAAAACCGTGTGCATAGCCTGGGGGAATATAAAATTGAAGGTGATTCTGGCCGGATAAAGTTATGCCGACCCATTGGCTAAAAGTGGCAGATTCAGGGTTGATATCAACAGCAACATCAAATACTTCGCCAGCGGTGACACGCACGAGTTTGCCCTGAGGTTTATTTTGCTGTAAATGCAGGCCTCTAAGTACACCTTGTTGTGAACTGGATTGATTGTCCTGGACGAATTTATCTTTAATGCCGGCTTCTTCCTGGTAGCGAGCATCATTATAAGTCTCAAGGAAAAACCCTCGTTCATCGGAGAAAACTCGGGGAGTAATGATAACTACACCGGGCAGTTTGGTTTTCTCAACTTTCATAGACTTTTGTCCTTTGAATCAAGTAGATCGATGAGATATTCTCCGTAGCCACTTTTGCAGAGGGGCATTGCGATAGCACGGAGTTGTTCGTCAGTAATCCATTGTTGGCGCCATGCTATTTCTTCGGGACAGGATATTTTTAAACTTTGTCTATGTTCCAGAGTTTGAACGAATTGCCCTGCTTCTAATAATGAATCATGAGTGCCGGTATCTAGCCAGGCCATGCCGCGACTTAATAACTCTACATTGAGCGTTCCAGCTTCAAGGTAAAGTCGGTTTAAGTCGGTAATTTCAAGTTCACCACGTGTAGAAGGGTGGATCAATTTAGCTTTGTCGGTGACGGATTGGTCGTAAAAGTAGAGCCCAGTAACGGCGTAGCGAGATTTTGGGTTTAGCGGCTTTTCTTCGATGCTAAGTGCCTTTTGGTTTTGATCAAATTCAACTACACCAAATCTTTCAGGGTCTTTAACTGGATAGGCAAATATAGTTGCTCCGCCCTTCTGTAAAACAGCTTGCTGTAAAATTGAGGTGAAGTTTTGGCCAAAGAAAATATTGTCACCGAGGATCAGTGCGCAGGCTTCGTTGGCGATAAATTTTTCGCCAATAATGAAAGCATGTGCGAGGCCAAGGGGCTGTTCCTGGACAAGATAGGTAAGCTTTATTCCCCAGGATTCGCCGTTGCCGAGTAACAACTGGAAGCGATCAATATCAAGTGGCGTTGAGATTATTAATATGTCGTTAATGCCGGCTAACAATAGTGTAGAGAGTGGGTAGTAGATCATGGGTTTGTCGTAAACCGGCAACAGTTGCTTGGAGATGCTAAGGGTTGCAGGATAAAGTCTTGTGCCAGATCCGCCAGCGAGGATGATACCTTTCATTTCAAAAGCCCCAGCCGTTGTTGTTGATAGTGCGTTGTTTGAATCGCTTGATACCAGGTTTTATTATCAATATACCAGTCGACGGTTTTTTCTATGCCGGTTGCAAAGGTTTCTTTGGGCGTCCAGCACAGTTCAGATGAAATTTTTGTTGCATCAATCGCATACCTTGTATCATGTCCCGGCCTGTCTGGGACGAATTTGATGAGTTCCTCAAAATGTTGCAAATTAGCAGGTTTGGTTATTGCTGTTTTGTTGTCCAGGATACGGCATATAGATTTAACAACGTCAATGTTCTTAAGTTCGTTGTGCCCACCAATGTTATAGGTTTGACCTGGAATGCCCTTATTCGCTACGGTAATTAATGCGCGGGCATGGTCTTCCACGTATAACCAGTCTCTTATTTGTTCGCCGTCACCATAAACTGGCAGTGGTTTACCTGCTATGGCATTTAGGATAATAAGTGGAATCAATTTTTCAGGAAAATGGAACGGGCCATAATTGTTTGAGCAGTTAGTGACCAGGGTCGGTAGACCAAAAGTGGTATGCCACGCCCTGACCAGGTGGTCAGAAGAAGCCTTGCTTGCAGAATAGGGTGAATTTGGGTTATAGGCCGTAGTTTCTGAAAATAACCCTTCTGCGCCGAGACTGCCAAATACCTCGTCTGTGGAAATATGTTGAAAGCGAAAGATTGCTTTGCTCTCATCGCTCAATGTTGTGTAGTATTTTAGCGCACTATCTAGCAGGTTAAATGTGCCAACCACATTGGTTTGTATGAACTCGCCTGGATCCTCTATGGACCTGTCTACATGCGATTCTGCGGCAAGGTGCATAATGATATTAGGCTTGAAGGCGTGAATTAGCTGGTCAATACCTTGACGATCACATATATCAGTTTTTGAAAAAGCGTAACGTGAATGGTTTTCAATGCTTGCCAAATTAGCCAAACAACCCGCGTAGGTGAGGCAATCGACGTTGAGGACTTCATGCTGAGTATAGGTGATTAGTTCACGTATGACTGCGGAGCCAATAAAGCCCGCTCCACCGGTAACGAGAATGCGCATGTTAATCTCTTTTTATTGCCAGTTGACTCAACATTTCTGCTAGACCGGTTTGCCAGGGCATGATGTCGATATCTGGGAAGGCCTGGTTGAATTTTGTACAATTAAGGGCCGAGTACATTGGGCGTTTGGCCACAACGGGATATTCTTCAGTGGTAATAGGTTGAACAACAGGTGTCCGGTCAATTAAATTATTATCCGCTGCAAGGGTCATTATTGCTGAAGCAAACGCGTGCCAGGTTGTTATGCCTGAATCACAAAAGTTATAGGTTCCCCAGGGTAATGTACCTGTTCGCTGATATTGCTGTGCTAATTTTAACAATGCCGTTGCGAGATGGCCGGCATAGGTTGGATTGCCAAATTGATCAGCAATCACTTTAAGTGGCGTATCTTTTGTACTGAGTTTGAGCATCGTTTTGACGAAATTTTTCCCTGTGATACTGAAAACCCAGCTTGTGCGCAGAATGAGGTATTGTGAGGCGGTTGTAGTAATAAAATTTTCACCTTGAAGCTTGGTGTGGCCGTAGGTATTGACAGGGTTGGGTTGCGCAGTTTCATCATAGGTGGTTGTGCTTTGACCGTTAAAAACATAATCGGTAGAAATATGAAACAGCGGAAGGTTGTGTTCTTTAGCTACTATCGCCAGGTGATGTGCGCCTAACGCATTGGTATCGTAGGCTAACTGTTGATTTGATTCTGCCTGGTCAACGTCAGTATAGGCGGCTGCATTAACAATCAGGTTAATGTTTTCTTTTCTTAGCAATGCTCTAATTGCAGTTAGATTGGTTATGTCAAGGGTTTGGTGGTCAACTGCCAGAAGCGCTAAGTCATAATCAAATACCTGGTTCCTGATTGCCAGGCCAAGTTGGCCATTGCTGCCAGTTAGCAGGATTTTCATTGGTTTTTGAGTATGGGTCATAACGGTTACAACAATTTTATCGGAGTGGATATTGGTCCCAGATTGCTGAGTATAGAGCAATCCGGTTGTTTGTGCTGTACATCTAAGCCTGGAGCAGAAATTGTGTTGGATAACCAAAAGTAATTGTAGTCGTATAATCTGAGTATAACGGCCTTGCGGTTTATTTTGCGAAGTAGTGGGGGTGGCGCTAGCTTGAAAAGCTCAAAGGTAAAGATTTTCCCGCTATATTGGGCTATAGTTTTATACGAATAAAAGAATAACGGCAAGCCATATTTGGTCAATGATTGATTCTCGAGTTGCCGAAAGCAGCCCATCAATGTTTCATCTATCTGTTCTGTATTATCTACCTATGAGTGCGGGATAAGAAAGGCTCGCCGAGATTGATGGGTAAGACGATAATCTGTTTTCTAGCAGTGTACGTTATTTTCATATCGCTTGACTGTCTGAGGTTTGTTCTTATTGTGGCTGGCTTTTGTGATCTAAAAAGGTTTGAGGATGAGAGTATTTGGGATATGGGGGGTGTTTTTGTCAATGTGCCTGTATACCTGGCACAATTGGTATCGAGGGGTTTTGTTTTTAATAATAACGTTGGCCGTTGTTGAACGGCCAGATATGCCCAACGCTTTGTTGGGAATTTCAGGCTTGAACCCCTGGAATCTGATGTTAATTAGTACACTGCTGGCTTTTACTTTTACCAGGCGCGAATTCGCGCCTCGGCTAAAATCAGGAATTTTGACACTAGTTCTATTTTATGGTGTGGTGGTTCTGGTGGCTTTTCTTCGCGAGATTGGTGATCTAGAAGGTATATACGAATATGCAGAGCTGGCCAGTTTAAGAGCACCTACACGCAAGTCAATAATCCTGGATGATGCCTTTAATACGTTTAAATATCTTGTGCCTGGTATTTTGATTTATTTCGGCTGCAGCTCTTATTTCAGACTGAAAGAGGCGTTAGCAGCGTTAATGTTGTTGAATGTAATGCTTGGTCTCCTGGTTGTGAAAAGTATGGGATTTGATGCTGCCGGGAGTGGTGATGAGCTTGAGCAAACTGCCATAAGACGAATTGATAGAGATGTTGGTTATCATCGCAGTGACCTGGCAATATTGCTTGCGGGAGGCAGCTGGGCACTTTTTAACTATGCGAGAATGTTCAAGTCAAAAATTCTTTTCTATTTGATTCTTGCGTCCAGTGGTGTGTGTGGTTTGGCTATTGGCCTAACTGGGGGGCGTTCGGGAATGGCGATATGGGCAATGTTGGCATTGTTTTTTGGGATAACGCGCTATCGATTTATTTTGCTTGTTGGGCCGCTATTATGTGCGGCGCTGGTTGCTACAGTGCCAGCGGTGCAGGAACGTTTTTTACAGGGCATTGTATATTCAGAAGAAGAGAACAAACACTCTCGACGTGCGGCGCAAAAAGGGCTTGAGGGTGGCGAAGTTGATGTGTCATCCGTTACATCTGGGCGCACTGTTATATGGCCGCATGTAATAGAGAAAATTGCTGACGCGCCTTTTATTGGCTATGGACGTCGAGCAATGCAACGTATTGGTCTGAGCAGTCAACTTCTTTCAGAACAGGGCGAGCGATTCCCCCATCCTCATAACGCTTATCTGGAATTGCTTCTTGATAATGGCTTTGTTTTAGCATTACCTGTACTTGCCTTTTTTATCATTGTGATTCAAATGAGCGTTACGCTTATGTTCGATAGGGCATTGCCGATTTACATGATTGTTGGCGCTATTACACTGTCGTTTGTATTGAGCTTTTTAATGGGAGCCGTAGCACAGCAATCGTTTTACCCGAAAGTGAGTTCTGTTAGTATGTGGGTCTCCATTGCTCTGATGCTGCGTGTTTCTATGGAGCGTAAATTACTAGAGCAGCAACCGGACAAGAAAAACTCTACTGCAATTGATACTGGATACAAACGGAGCAAGTCCCTGTTGAACAAACAACGACAGATTAGTTGGTTGAAGAGCCCTGTTGATAAAATTAATCGGGATTCGTAAGCGGGTAAAGAATTTTACCTTCGGGTTTGATGAATTTTCTTTATATCCGTGTCGCGGTTGTACTTTCCTGGGTATAGATTCTGCCGTTTTTCGCACTAACTTGCTGAATTTATGGGTAGTACATTGGCATCGTTACCGGTCGTTCATATTCATAAAAATTTGTATATTTATAAGGCTTTTGCAGTCATTCAGGCTCTGTAGATGTACATGAATTATAAATAAATTTTTCTAAGGCGAGAATAAATATGCTGGATTCAACCGCTGCGCGCTGGGCGCCTTTGCTCCTTTGTATAGCTTTTGGCATTATTTATTGGCAATTTCCCGCGATAAACTGGACCTATGCGGATGATGGCCAACGATGGGCGCTAAGTTTGACCAGTGAGTCTGGAGTGATTAATTCTCATCATCTGATTTTTAACATACTACGTGAAGCGTTTCAGATCCTTCAATATTATGATGTCAATATCCGTGCGGATGAGTTTTTAACCAGGTATGCCTCAGTATTCGGTGTGTTGGGGATTGGTTTTCTCATACTGGTTTGTAGGGAAATTGGTCTTCAAAACGTGTCGCTTATATGCGCCTTGCTTTGTGGCGTATCAACAGGCTATTGGAGTTATTCAATAGTGGGCGATGTTTATGTACCTACAATTGCGTGTCTAATGGGTGCCGTTTTTTTTATGCTTCGCGGGCTTAGAATAGAAGGAAAAGAAAAATGGTTGTATGGGTTTTGTAGTGCAGCGTTATCTATAGTTGCGCTTTTGCATCACCAGGCTTTCTTCATTTTTGTTTTCGGGATTGGGCTGCAAGGTTTATTCTTTAATAAGGGCGGGCCAGTAGTTTCGAAACAATTGTATTTTAGTATGAGTGTTACCTTAGCCGCTGGCGTTTGCTGCTTGCTAATTTATGTAGCAATTTATTTTGCGCAACGATCAGGTGCAGATCAGACGATTGTCGGTTTTATGTCAGGATATGCTCAGAATTTCGTGGCTTATCCTGATATGAAAGGCTTTTCACTTATGAGCCTGGTTAAGGCAGGGGCGGGATTTACCCGAGCATTGATCAGCACTAATATCCTTTTCCAGTATGATGCTTTTGCTGCTTCAGTGCAGCAGATGTTTCCGTATCGACATATGCATACGGCGGTATACGTGGGTAGGCAAATGACATCGGTTCAGGCGGCTATGGTATGGATGGCCTTTGGATCGACTTTGTTTCTTGGTTTATTATTGTCCTTAAGAGGCTTGTTGGCGTTAAAGTTCTTTCCATCGC
Organism: Pseudomonadales bacterium; assembly: GCA_019090615.1. Lineage (GTDB taxonomy): Bacteria > Pseudomonadota > Gammaproteobacteria > Pseudomonadales > Azotimanducaceae > JAHRVQ01. The sequence goes on from JAHRVQ010000049.1 coordinate 134,471, forward strand.
TAGTAAAACTCTTTGGATATGCGGTATTGCCGCAAATGTTGTTTTTCATCTGGTGGGAATCAATTTCAGATGAGTTTTGGATATGGACAATGCCGTTATGGGCGCTGTTGGTTGCAGCGGGTATAATAAAAGGCGAAAAAAAATGGCGTGTGATGGGTCTTGTCCTGGTGATTTTCCTGTTTACTGCATCACTTGTGGGGACTGTTCTACCCTACGGTGATGAAGCATCGGATATTGACTGGGTAAATTTAAAATTTGTAGAAGACCTCAATGCGAATGATATGCTGGTCTCACTTGATGAGATCGTTATTTCAAACCGAATAAGGCGTATACAAAAAGAAAAAGGTTTTGAATATTTTTCAATGTTTACCAACGCCGCGAAAGGTAATGATCTGCAGATTAAGTTAATACTTCAAACGGCGGAGCGGGTTATTGCTGCAGGCGGGAAGGTCTATATTGGCCCTTATTTATTACAGGCGCCCTTGTCGTATCTGCAATTAATCAAGTTAAATACCACTAAATTCGAACAAAAACGAGATGTGGTTATCTCTGGGCTGAGGGAGCTAGGGATAAATAATGTACATTTGATATATCCAGATGTTGTGATGCCGGAGTATTTTGATTCACCTGTGATATTCAAGTAAGGCTGAAAGTTGATAATCACCAGTAATTATCAACTTTTAATCTTCAGCGTTATTGTCGTTCTATTGCGCCGATGTCTGAAATACCACCAACTTCCCTGGGGTTGCCGTTGTGATCTACAAAAATGTTCAGGCTTTTCAAAACTCCTGGGAAAGTGGCATCATCGTATTCTCCGTATAGCCGTTTGAATTCAGCAAAAGGGTCATGCCCATCTGGAAACTTTGAGCCAGAACATTCGTCGGCACCTGGATTAACTAAAGGTGAACCAATGTTAGGGGTTGCGTCGAGCACGGTAAGGTCATTAATTTCAAACGTTAACATGGGATCAGAATATATTGAATGTAAGTCTTCATTAGAGATTGAAGATTCTTGCCATTCTTCTAATGTCGTGGACACTGCTTCGCCGGTACGAAAAGGTTGGGAGTTATCTATTAAATTACAGTCAAAATGGGAATTGTCCTTTTGTGTGCCTCGTTCAAAAATATAGTGTGGTTGTTGTACTCTTGAGAATTGCGTTTGCGTTACTGTGGGCGGTGGAGGGCTTACATAAGCATTTTTATAAATATATTCGTTAACACCTTCACGGGTACCTGACCCAGGATTGGAATAAAATGTATAGCAGTCAATACAGGTATTCCAACCAATATATCTATTGGACCCAGGTTCATTCTGAGGTTTTTGGGCGAGGAAAAAACCACCCGACATTGGCAGCCCAGAAAAATTAAAGCGCCCAACGACCCGAGTGTGGACTGCAATGTTGTTTAGCCAATAATTAGTCATTAGTTCCGAGCTTGACCCCGTGGGTGAAATCACATTTGTGCTATTTCTGCTGAAGCCTGATGTATTAAAAGTTGTATTAAACATATACCAGGTGAAATTCGGTGCATATTGTAAATTGAAGCATCCGCCGCCGTCCCCGTTTTGGAGGCAGAGGTTCTCTGATGCAACAAAATGCGACAGGGTTTTTGAGCCCACACAGACTTGCCGCTGTTTTTCGCAGATATTGCCATTAGCCCACAGGTGATGGATGACGTCTCGTGCATCATCAGCGGTTGAGCTGTTGAGGTTTTGGCCTGTTATCTGTATGCAGTCACCTGTGCCAAGCAGGCACCTGTTGTCAGTAAACCAGATGTGGTGAGCTCGTGAGCCTGTAGTTCTGTCCAGTCCAAAGGCAGAAATGTTAAATGAGTGATAATCAGTGTCGAGATCTTTTGCAATTGCTGAAGGGGCGACTTCAAGAAGGCGAAAAGAAGCAAACCCGCCAACACCGGAATCTGTTAGGTTTATCGCTGTTGCTTCACCTTCGATTGCTAACTGCAGGGTCGTGGAGGTTGTATTTATAACCGAATAGACGGTCGCTCTGTCGCCCACTAACGGTGCTGGGACTTTTCCATTTACCGCATCGGCAATGATATAGACAGCTTCTCCACCAATGAATGAATGTGGCCGATCCGCTGGTGTTGTAAAAGTGCTGCCACTTACAGAGAATTCATATTGTGCGTTTCCCACAGATTGGGCCAAATTGTTATGAAAGTGAACGTAAGAAATTTGAGAGTTTTCATTGAGTGCGAGTGTATAGCCCGCTCCTGAGGTGTAGGAATAGGAGTTTTTGCTTTTGTTGCGGAAGTGTCTGTTAATACATGTGTTGTTTCTAACAACGATATGGTTGACTAAAGTGCCGGCAAAGCTTAGACATTGTGATTTATTATCGCTCGTATTTGATTGTTCTCCCCATGTTAAGTTTTCAATGTAGAGCCAGGTTGCACTGCCCAGCGACCAGGACGCAGTGATAAAAGGTGGTGATTCTTCATTGCCAATAATCCAGATAGGATTATCTCGGGTGCCGTCAATGCTCTTATTCGGGCCATATCTGTCGTTGTAATATCCAGCTTCGCCATTGGTGCTCGCGAGCTCCAGCCTCGAACCAGCGAGGATTACAGTTTGTTTTGGGATCATGGTACATCTCGGTACATCTGGATAGCCGTATACATTTGAATCGCTGCAATTAGCATGCCCTGGGTCGATATAGTAAAAGTTGGTCACTTCGGCACCGGGCCATTCGGTAGGCCTTGCGGGGGCGACTGCATCATAGGCGGAGCCGTTAATCACAGCGCCAGACTCCCAGGGTTCTAGATTGGTTATCCATTCATCGCCGATTTTACCGGGCAGTTGATGCTCTAATTTGATGTCGGGATGAGGCACACCAATACGAATCCCACTAACAGGATCAAAAGACTTGAGGCGGTTGGTTGAATTAAGGGTATCAATTCTGAAATTTGATACCTTGTCTGGCGTTACTGCATAGCTAATAGATACACATAGGGCCAAGCCTATCAAGAGCACTGTTTTATTTAGTTGTTTCACCGTATACCTCATTTACTGTATTTGTAGGCTAGCTGTTTTGTTTATAGTGCCAATATGTACGCTGTGTATTCCTAAAATATTATAAGTACGCGTTGCGAAAACTGTCATCTATCTAAGGTGCCGTATCTTATATGGCTTTATTGTATTATAAGAAATACTATAATAGTAGGCGACGCAGCGGCTAATGGATTCGTTTGTCCGATATCTGTCTTACCCATGCTACGCAAAAGTACTTAGTAGATATGTTGAATTTACTTCATGCTTTGATTCCTTTGCTAAAATGGTTATGGCGAAATAGAAGTCGTTGTAAAGGCTGACACTAATGCCGTATTTGCAACGCTCTCTTTTTTGCTGTGGCTATTGTTTGTCCCAATGATTATGCGGGGCAATTTATCTTTATATTTTGGTCTGAACCGATAAAATTATGTGCTTGATCAATAAGGAGAGAAATTAATTCAAAGGTATTTAATAGGGTTCGTCATTACTGCGCTTTTAGCTGTTATCGGATATGCGATAGCCATCGTATGGAGCGGAGTGGGTAAGACCTTTGCGATAATTGAAACGCTTAGTATTTCAGTCTGGATTACAATTGTTGGGTTGTCGTTTGCAAATTACACTTTGCGCTTCATACGTTGGGACAGTTATGTTGTGGTTGTTAGTGGAATCCGCATAGACAAGTTCAAACATTTTCTTATTTATCTGGTAGGTTTTTCTCTAACAACTACACCAGGTAAAGCCGGCGAGGGTTTACGCTCATTTTATTTAAAACCCTTTGGTGTCGGTTATAAGGAAAGTATTAGTGTACTGTTCGTCGAACGATTGCTTGATCTACTGGCGATAACGATGATGGCAATCCTTTTTGCGGTTTATTTTGAAGATGAAAAGATAAGGCTTACAGCCTTCTTTTGTGGTGTTTTTATTTTGCTAATTTTGCCCTTGATACATAGTAAAAAACTGTGGCAATTGGTGGCATTGATTGGTACGCGTTGCCCCCTAAAAATAAAGAATCTAATTGCGCATTTGATCGATATGGTCAAGTCGTCATCTTTGTTGCTGAAAAATCGTATATTATATACTGGGCTGGGCATTGCAGTTGTGGCCTGGGTACTGGAGGGAATTGGTCTTTACGTAGTACTACAATTTCTTAGTGTTGATTGTAGTTTGATGTTGGCAATAGGAATATACGCGGTTGCGGTACTGGTTGGGGTGGTTTCTTTCATGCCTGGTGGTCTTGGTGGCACTGAAGCAGTAATGGTAGTTCTTTTGATGGCGATAGGCGCTGATAAAGCGACGGCATTGGCAGCTACACTTGTTTGCCGAGCAGTGACACTCTGGTTTGCAGTTCTGGTCGGAATTCTTTCAGGAGTTAGTTTGTTAAAATTGGGTATCGTGCCACAAATTTTTAATAAAGAGGTGAGTAGTAAGTGAGTAATCGTGACCCAGGGTTGCCGTTGATTGTCGATCTTGACGGTACGCTGATCAAAACTGATCTGTTGATTGAATCGTTTCTTGGTTTACTTAAGTTGAATCCATTCTATGTTATTGCGGTTTTTTTTTGGCTAATTAAAGGAAAGGCAAATTTAAAGCAGGAAATCGCTGCCAGAGTTGATATTGATGTCAGTATATTGCCCTATAACACCGAGTTCGTGGACTATCTGAAGGCTCAAAAAAAAGCTGGGCGTCAGATTGCATTGGCGACCGCATCGCATAAAAAGTATGCCGAACAAGTGGGTGATTTTTTAGGTATTTTTGATCAAATTTTTGCTACCGAAGGAGATATCAATAATGCTGATAGTATAAAAAGTGATGTCCTTTGTAATGCCTTTGGCAACAAGAAATTTGTATATGCTGGGAATTCCTCAGCTGACTTGTCGGTATGGCAGCGTTCAGCGTTTTGTATCGTGGTTGGTTGGTCTAATAGCCTGTTGAGTAAAGCAGAAAAGTTGGCGCCTCTGGAGAAGCACTTTGCGGTAAAAGGCCCATCTTTTGGGAACTACATAAAAAGTTTCAGAATTCATCAATGGGTGAAAAATAGTCTGATACTTGTGCCAGTAACAGCTGCCCACGAATTTTTCAATGTTGAACTGCTGAGTAATAGCCTGATCGCGTTTTTAGCCTTCAGCTTGTGTGCCTCCAGTGTTTATTTGTTGAATGATCTGCTTGACCTCGATTCTGATCGCCGCCATAAGACAAAAAAATATCGACCTTTTGCTGCAGGTACATTGCCTGCGCTCCATGGGATTCTGCTAATTCCGGTATTACTTATACTGGTATTAACTCTGCTGCTCTTTTTGCCGCTTCAATTTGCTTTCGTACTGGTGGTTTATTACGTGGCAACAACGGCATACTCATTCGTATTAAAAAGGAAGATAATGCTGGATGTGATTGTGCTCTCAGGTTTGTACACTGTTAGGATTGTTGCAGGTTCTGCAGCCACTGGTATTCTTCTGTCGCAATGGTTATTAGTGTTTTCAATGTTCATATTTCTAAGTCTGGCATTGGTTAAAAGATATACAGAGTTGATGGATATGCGCGGTCGCGGAGAAAGTCTGCAAATAAGGGGGCGCGGATACGAAGTTGATGATATTGAATTGTTGGCATCTTTAGGGGCGGCCAGTGGCTACATATCGGTGTTAATAATGGCGTTGTATATTAATAGTGATTTTGTTCAACAAATGTATCCTAACTCTATATTGCTGTGGGGAGTTTGCCCTCTGATGCTATATTGGGTGAGTCGAGTCTGGATTATTGCGCATCGAGGTGAAATGCATGATGACCCAATTGTCTTTGCCATTAAAGATTCAGTTAGTCGTTATACTGTTGCGATAATTGGTGCCATTTTTGTCTGTGCTGGATTCGAATAAGGTCAAAAAATAAAATGACTAAAAAATACCAGTCGTGGGGTATGTACCCGAAGGTAGAACAGGACGATATATGTCTAACTGACAGGTACCAGAATTTGCCTGCAGACTGCCCTTCAATGTTACCTTTTGGTAACGGCCGAAGTTATGGTGATAGTTGTCTCAATGCCGATGGGCTAGTTGTCGATACCAGATACTTGAATAATTTCATCAGCTTCGATTCGGCACTTGGATTGCTTCGCTGTGAGGCTGGGTTATTGTTGAGTGAGATTCTTGAGCTGGTTGTGCCCCAGGGCTGGTTTTTACCCGTAACACCGGGTACTAAATATGTCACTGTCGGTGGCGCAATCGCTAATGACGTACACGGGAAAAATCATCATGTGGCTGGGACATTTGGCTGTCATGTTAAGCGTTTCGAACTACTGCGTTCAGATGGCGAGCGTTTGTGCTGCTCGCCAACAGAGCACGTTGATTTTTTTGCTGCAACCATTGGTGGGCTTGGTCTGACTGGAATGATTGTCTGGGCTGAGTTTCAGCTGCAAAGAATAACAAGCAGTGATATGGATATGGAATGTATCAAATATGACAGCCTCGAAGACTTCTTTTTGCTGTCGGCCGAGTCTGATCTGGATTATGAATATTCTATGGCCTGGGTGGATTGCACCGCCAAAGGCAGCAAGCTTGGGCGCGGTCATTTTTTGCGTGGTAATCATGCGAATACCGGTGGGCTTCAAGCTACTGAGCAGGCATTTAGTCTTAGTGTACCGGTTGTACCTCCTGTTTCACTGGTAAATTCTTTGACCTTAAGGGTTTTTAATACCTTATATTACGAACGTCAGCGCCAGTCTAGTGTGAAAAATACCAGTCATTACGAATCTTTTTTCTATCCGCTTGACTGGGTTTTGAGGATGAATCGAATTTATGGGCCGAATGGGTTTCAACAATATCAGTGTGTTATTCCCAGGCAACAGAGTGAAGATGCAATAAGGGAAATATTAACCGCGATATCATTTTCGGGGATGGGTTCGTTCCTTGCGGTATTAAAAGTATGTGGTGATATCGATTCTCCTGGATTGATGTCCTTTCCTAAATGTGGGACCACGTTGGCGTTAGACTTTTCGAATAATAGTTCTAAAACAGCTGCCTTGTTTAAGGTGCTTGATGAAATATTGATAGCTGCAGAAGGGCGGCTATATCCAGCGAAGGATGCTCACATGAGTGGTGAGTTATTCAAATCCTGCTACCCAAACTGGGGGGAGGTTTGCCGTTTGAAAGACCCAAATTTCTCGTCTAGTTTTTGGCGGCGGGTTATGCAAGAATAATTTTTAGTGCATGACGGTGGATGTGAATATCGTTTGTGCATGTTTTTAAACAAGATATTTAGCTGTAAGGTGATTGATGAAGAAAGTGCTAATAATTGGGGCGACGTCAGCAATTGCTATTTCGACTAGCAGGTTATTAGCTGTTCGTGGTAGCCAGATGTTTTTGGTCGGTAGAAATGAGGTTAGCTTGCGTGCTTCTAAGGATGATCTCCTTGTTAGAGGCGCAGATAAGGTTGGCTACGTTAGCATGGATCTAAATGAGACTCAGCGCCATGGTGAATGCCTGAACGAAGCCATAGCGTTTTTAGGTGCTCTGGATATTGTTTTAATTGCTCACGGCACCTTGTCAGATCAGCAAGCCTGCGAAGCATCAGTTGAATTAACTCTGGGCGAAATAAAGACCAACGCATTAAGTACAGTTAGTCTTTTGACGTTATTGGCGAACCTGTTAGAAAACCAGGGTTCTGGTGTACTGGCGGTTATTTCTTCGGTAGCAGGTGACCGAGGGCGCGGTTCAAATTATGTTTATGGATCGGCTAAAGCCATGGTGGACGCTTTTCTCAGCGGTCTACGTAACAGGTTGAGTAAAAAGGGAGTCCAGGTGCTGACTATAAAACCAGGTTTTGTGGATACACCAATGACCGCAGAATTGGCAAAAGGGATTTTGTGGGCGGACCCAGACACAATCGCGAAAGGAATATTACTAGGGATAGATAAGGGCAGGAATATTGTCTATTTGCCCTTTTTTTGGCGTTACATCATGTTAATCATCAAGTTTGTTCCTGAGTTTGTATTCAAGCGCTTAAGTCTCTAAATCATTTTGGTTTGAATAAATTCCTATTGGTGATTATTGAAGCTTATAATGAAAATAGCGGAACGACCTGTTGCGTTTTGCTACGGTAGGCGTTCGGCGAGTGGAATTTTTATTTTGAGGACTATTTTATAATATGACATAGGGTAATCTCCCTTCTGTTTTGGTCTTTCAAAGGCATCGTAGATTATTGATATCTAGAAAAGGTATATAAACCCCTACTACTAGTAAAACCCATTGTGGCCAAAGAAATTTGGTCTTCCAGGCTGCTATAAATCAATATGATTCAACAAAACTTTTTGCTTCGAAGTTCGTGTCTCTCTGATATTTGGCAACAAATAAGGCATAAACATAACGATGATTACTGATGATTCCAGGAAGTTGCTTAAAGAGGGCAGGTCTGCCAATGTTTGGATACAAATGGTTTTGGACCATTTGGTGGTACAGAGCCTGCTGTATATCCATACCTATATTCGGATTGATGATTTTTCAAACGAATACCGAATCCTGGCTGTAATTACCTTCTTGCTGATGACTGTCATTTATAGAATGATGGGTGTCTATCAACGTGAGAGAAACAATAATGATTATCTAACTTGTTTGTTGCAGGCATGGGGATGCCTGGTTTTGGTGCTGAGTGTTTTTGGCTTTATCACTAAAACCAGCGAAACATTTTCAAGAGAAGTGATTTTAACCTGGGCCGCAACAGGTTTCTTCGGTCAGCTATTTATTTATTATCTATCGAGGAAGGTGTTGCAGTTTGCCATATCAGAAACTATCCCGACGCTGATTATTGGTGGAAATGAGCTTGGACTTCATATAGCGCGGCATATAAATAACAATGCGTGGGTTTCAGATGTTGTGGTAGGTGTAGTTGATGCCAATGAAGCCCTGTTGGATGAATGGCAAAAACTAGCGATACCATTATTGGGTGATTACGACCATATAGCGGAGGCAATCATGAATAATGGTATTCGGCGAGTATATATTGCCTTACCAATGGCTGAGAGCGAAAAGTTGATGCCTTTGGCCCTTTCTCTGGTTGATGCAAATGTTGATGTAATATGGGCGCCAGATATTTTTGGTATTAGTTTATTGAACCACTCCATTAAAGAAATGGCGGGTGTGCCGTTGATTTCACTTTCAGAAACGCCTCTGGTCGGTGCGTCCGCTTTAGCAAAAGCTTCTATGGATAGAGTTTTAGCGATACTCGCAATAATTGTTATTTCCCCAATTATGTTGGTGACTGCCGTTGCGGTAAAGGTTACTTCGCCGGGGCCGGTTCTTTTTAAGCAAAAACGTCATGGCTGGGATGGACGAATTGTTGAAATATACAAATTCCGGAGTATGAAGGTGCATATAGAAAAAGCCGACATTATTACTCAGGCAACAAGAAATGATAATCGGATTACCCCGATAGGAAAATTTATCCGGCGTACAAGTATCGATGAATTACCACAGCTTTTTAACGTAATTGGTGGTTCGATGTCACTGGTTGGGCCACGACCTCATGCGCTTGCACATAATGACTACTATAAAGGTAAAATCGGTGCCTATATGATGCGCCATAGAATTAAACCGGGCTTAACTGGTCTTGCCCAGGTAAATGGCTTTAGAGGTGAGACCGACACCATTGATAAGATGCAGAGTCGGGTAAATTATGATATTGCCTATATTAACAACTGGTCGATCTGGCTAGATTTTGAAATTATGTTTCGAACCGTTTTTGTGCTGCTAGGCAAAAATGCCTATTAGAGTTATTTGGTAAACTGCGGGTTCGTCATAGATACAATTTATGCATGTTGGTGTGAAGCTGCATAAGAGATAATAATAAAAATAAGTTAAAAGGTGCTAGCAGGGGGGAATACAGGTTTGAGTTCATATTTTTGGAGAGGGCTGGTCTTGCTTTGCCTAATGTTGCAGGTGAGCTGTGACAATGGATCCAATTCTGCCAGGAATCTTGCGCGGCATATCGAGTCAGGGCAGGCATATTTGGAGCAGGGTCAATTTAGTGCCGCGATCATAGAGGCCCAGACGGTACTCAATGAAGATCCGAAAAGTGAGGTGGCTAACGTATTGCTTGCGGAAATTTATCTCAGGCTGAGTATGTCTCGCAGGGCTTCTGAAGTACTTGAGATGATACAGGGCAAGACTCAAAAATATTATCGCCTATTGTCTGAAAGCTATATAGAGCAGGGAAAATACGGCACTGCACTGAATATTCTAAGGCAGCAATCAGCACTATTCGAAAAGCAAAAAACATCGTGGTTGATATTACGTGCCAGGGCGTTGATTGGTTTGAAAAATATTACATCAGCTGAGGAAGATTATCGACAAGCCCTCAAACTTGAACCGGGTAGTATCGAAGTACAGCTGGGACTGGTTCGAATTCGGGCTCTGAATGGACGTTTGGATCTTGCAGAACAAGATTTATCTCGATTGCTCGAAAAACATCCGCAATCACTCGAGGGGTTGTTAATGATTGCCGCTGTTTATATGCGACAAGGTAGGTTGGAGCGTGCTGAAATTACCTTAACAGATGCATTTTCGGTATTACCTGTCACCGATATTTTTACCCGTCAGCGTGCCGATTTACTACGCAACCTAATTCGTTTGTTGGCTTTCCAGGGAAGAAGCGGAGAAGCACTTATTTATCAGCAGATGTTGGCAGATGCGTTTCCCAATGGAGAAGAGATTAATGGCCGCATGGACAATGTCTCTGTGCGTCTCCAATCGGGTGATTTTGATTCCGCACTGCAGTTACTTGATGAAATTGATTCCATTTCCCCAGGCAACGATACCACCGGAACACTGCGTGGCTTGATAGCTTTTTTGCGTGGTGATGATGCTGTGGCGCAGGATCTGTTTGTAGAAAACATAGATTTGGAAATCGCGACCCCAAAGATGCTTGAGTTATTCGCGGCTAATCAATTTCGGCTAAATCAGCCACATCGGGTTGTGAAAATGTTGCGGCCAAAAATAGAAAATACTCAAAATGCCGATTTACTTGCTCTTTTTGGTGTTGCTGCGCTGTCGGCAGATAGAGAAGAAGAAGGTATGGACGCACTTCGCCGTGCAATTGCGTTAGTACCTGACCGGGTCCGGCTGGTAGTCATTTACGCTCAACAGATGAATTATAAAGACCCGGAAGGTGCGCTGGATCAATTGAATTCTGCGCATGGAAGAAAGCCTGATGATATGGTGGTGAGGTTCAGCTTACTCAATCAATATTTGGCTATGGGTCGAGACGATGACGCCGCAAAATTTGTCAACAAAGTGGTTGAGGGCGATAAGCTTAATTATACCTCTTATCTATTGGCTGGCAGCCTGGCTATTCGTGTTGAGGATACTAGCGCTGCCGCGGTGGCTTTCGAGACAGCGATTAAATTAGCGCCGGCTGATGAGCAAGGTTATTTGGGATTGGCCGAAGCAAGATTTAAGGAAAAAAGATACGAAGCTGCTGCAGCGCTGTTTGAAACAGCGATTGAGAAGAACCTGGATTCTCTACATGGATACAATGGGCTGCTAAATACTTATGTGGTGCGCGGCCAGGATAAGGCTGGGGTAGAGAGGCTAGTGGAGCTGGCAGAAGAACAACAGGTCAGCATCCCTTTGGCAGTTATTTCTGGTTTTTATGCTGGCCGTCAGGATGTGGCAAGTTCTGAGGACTACATTTCTCGGGTGAAACCTACATCGGGTAGTGAAAAATATTGGCGTCGGGTTAATGCGACAGTTCAGATCAAGCGAGCACTTGCGCGGTTGAAAGCCGGTGAATACGGCGAGGCCCGGACAAGTATATTCGCTGCATTGAGTTCTTTTCCTGCTAAAAAGGAATTCCTGGGATTATTGGTAGAAGTAGAAATCGCGGCAGATTCTCTTGTTGAGGCAAGGAAGGTTGTTGATCAACTGGCGTTAATGCATCCTGGTTCACGAATATACTTTATGCGGCATGGTGATTTGGCGGTTGCAGAAAACGATAGCAGTTCCGCCCGGTCTTCCTATGAAGCGGCATGGCAAATAAAAGAGGGCGATCAGCTGGGGCTGTCACTGTATCAAGTGTATCTTGATCTGGGCCAGGTTACGCTGGCTGGAAATATGCTCAGCGAATGGCGCAAGGCAATACCCTATAGCGTGGTAGCTACTATTCAACTGGCTGAAAAACTGGTTGGGGAAAATAGAACGCAGCAAGCCATTGAAGTTTACCAGTCGTTTATTACAACCATTGGTAGTTCCGTTGTAGAAAATAATTTGGCCTGGCTATATATAGAAGTTGATCGGATAGATGAAGCGTTGGCTCTGTCTAATAAAAATTACCAAAAGTTGAAAAATGATGGTGCAGCTGCGGATACCTATGGCTGGGCACTATATAAGGCAAACCGTACTGTTGAGGCGGTCGAAATATTGTCTAGAGCGTTTAAATTGTTGCCTGATCCCCGTATCAAGGACCATTTACTGGAAGCGAAAAATGCGGCGGGGGGTTAAGTGGTAAAGCGCCTGGAAGTGATGCCAGAGCTACGGGTTATCGAAAGTGTCGATTTAGTTTACAGTATAGTTGCGGGTTTATAGTCTGGACCCCAGCCAAGAGCAAAATAAAGGTCTAAACAGACAATAATATTGTCCGGTTGATGCCTCAAGACGCGGCGATGCAGTTTCTAATGGGTGGATTAACCTTCAATTGGCATATTTCGGCACACAGTGTTAGTCAGGGGTTGCTGCACCTGTAAAAGTGACGGATATTTTTACACCTTTGCTTTTATCAGGGTTTTAAATAACTAACAAAATCAATAAGTATAATAAATACAATGAGTTAATAGATATGGCATGCAGGTTGCTTTAATATGAATGTGAGCACAAATTGTATTACTTATACTTAAAAGACGTTTGGATTAGGAGAAAAAATGATGTTTAAAAATTTGACCAAGGCTTCTGTATTGCTGGCCGCGCTTGTCGGTTTTAGTACTGCGCAGGCATTACCGCTTTCGGGAGAAATTGAATTCGTAGCAAAGGGTCTCTTTATTGATGATGGTACCAATGTACATGGCGTAGACTGGAATCCGCAGACAGGTAGTATCCTTGAAGCCAGAGGCGGGTTTGCTACTGTAGTAGCAGTACCTGGTTCAGCTATGGTGTTATCAGATTTTGATTTGCGGAATCCACCACCATTGCTTGAGTGGACCATATCTCCTGTGACAATTTCTGGCGTTACTGGTGATTTGATTTTTGAAATATTGAATGGTGGAGAAATTGATATTGCTGATGCTGGTGGCGTTAGTGATTTGGGCACCATCAACAGTATCGATCTTGGAGGCCAAGGACAATTTAGTTTTACCTGTACTGATACTGTGATGGCTTGTGCTGGTCTGAATTCTGCTACGGATGCAATTGATACTTCAATTGGTCGCTGGCAGATTAGTGAGACTCAAATAGGTGATTTTTTGATCGCTGTTAATGTACCTGCTCCAGCAAGTATAGGCATTCTTGGCGTTGGACTGTTAGGTCTAAGTGCATTCCGAAGAAGAAAAATGGCATAAGCAAGCAGGCTACCTATAGTCTTGCTAGTATAGTTATAGCGAAGAAACTTCTTCTCTGAATAAAATCCCGATAAACTAATACTTATCGGGATTTTTTTTTGCTTTTTTTTTAGGAAAGGACAGCCATTTGAGAGTGCTTGTAGTGTTCGGAACGCGGCCAGAATCGATTAAGCTCGCGCCATTAGTCTTGCAGTTAATGAAAACCCCAGAAGTTATTGTTGAGGTTTGCGTCACTGCTCAGCATCGAGAGATGTTGGATCAAGTACTGGGTTTATTTGAAATAGAGCCCAAATATGATCTAAATATTATGCGCCCTGGGCAATCGTTGAACCAGATTACTGCCAGGGTGCTTGAAGGGCTTGAAGTAGTTTACGATGAATTTAAGCCGGACCTTGTACTGGTGCACGGTGATACGAGTACGACTTTCGCTGCATCGTTGGGTGCTTATCACAAGCAAATACAGATTGGCCATGTTGAAGCGGGGTTGAGGACAGGTGATATTTATTCGCCCTGGCCGGAAGAAGCTAACCGCCGTTTGACCAGCGTAATTACCCAAATCCATTTTGCCCCAACGGAAGGCGCTGCGGCAAATTTACGTCGCGAAGGTATCGATCAGTCAAAAATCGTTATAACTGGCAATACGGTTATTGATGCATTGCTTATGGTCACTGAGAAAATAAAAACTAACGTACAGCTTAAAGATTCATTAGCCAGTAAGTTTCCGTTTTTGAATGCTGATAAAAAGCTGATCCTGGTTACGGGCCATCGCCGAGAAAGTTTTGGTGGGGGATTCGAAAGAATTTGTCAGGCGATTCAGTCTATTGCAAAAAAACACCCCGATGTGCAGATCGTATATCCGGTTCATCTTAATCCGCAAGTGCAGGCGCCGGTTAACAAATATTTATCCAGTACAGAGAATATCTTTCTTATTGAGCCGCAAGAATATTTGCCTTTCGTTTATTTGATGACCCAGGCCTACTTTATCCTGACTGATTCAGGTGGTATCCAGGAAGAAGCACCGTCGCTGGGCAAGCCCGTGTTGGTAATGAGAGATACTACTGAACGGCCAGAAGCTATTGAGGCTGGCACGGTTATTCTTGTTGGTACGGATACTCAGAAAATATGTCTTGAAGCAGAAAAATTACTGAGTGAAACCGATGCCTATCTGTCCATGAGTCGGTCGCATAACCCTTATGGCGATGGCCTTGCCTGTGGCAGAATTATTAGTACGATATTGTCTCAAATTAATTTATGAAAAATTAATACAACGTCAGACTGCGAACTATGTTGGGGAGAATATATAGCTACAATACTAGCTAGTAGCTGCCCACGTTAGTTGTAGTGGATGTTGGTAGGTTCAGTCTATCGCCCCAGTGCGTATTTGTAGAGTTTGTGAGCGTAAATATGTTGAACACAAGCATTATCACCGCCATACCAGGCCTTAGGGGTATTCGCCAGGACTGGTTAGATTTGTTAGAAAACAGTGATGCTGACAACCTGTTTCTAACACCTGACTGGATAGATAGTTGGTTGGCCGTTGTTGGTTCTTCAGCGACAAATAGTTTAGCTGCGAAATCACCAGAGTTATTTGTGATAACGGTATATAAGGGTGATAAATTGGTGGCGTTAGCGCCCTTTTATCTGCGTAAAGTTCGATTGTTTGGTGTGCTGTCTTATCAATGCTTAAGGATCCTGGCGGATGAAAATACTTCTTCTGAATACCTTGACCTGATTATCCACAGCGCTTACGAAAATGACGCGCTAGACGCTATTGCGGAGGTTATCTGGTCAAATCGTGGACGTTATGCCTTTATCTGGATTCCTTATGCGGCAGATTGGAAGGGCGCAACAAAACGATTTCAATCATTGTTTCAGCGTGCCGGGTTACTCACGCAGTCAAGAAAGTACTATTACCATGCGACCAGGTTGCCTGGGGGGAAAGCTGAATTTGATGCGGCATTATCCGCCAAGCAACGCAATAATATCCGTAGATATACAAAGAAGTTAGGTAGCTCAGGCAGCGTGAAACTGGTTGAATTATCCTCAAGCATGTCCTCAGACGCAGCGCTTAAGGTACTCATTTCACTTCACGAACAACGCTGGCAGTCACAAGGCCAGACAGGAGCGTTCGTTCGTAAACCAGTGTTCCATCAATTTATTGCTCACTATGGAAGAGTTGCTGCAGCCAACGGGGCACTGGCGGTATTGTGTGTCTATCAAGGGGATGAACCTATTGCAGCGCGCTACGGGTTTATCTATAAAAATACCCTGTATGAAATTCAGGCTGGATTTAAACCAACAATGAATGGTGCAGGGGTCGTTAATATCTATCTGGCTATTCACTACTGTATTGATGCTGGATTTGAAGTATATGATTTTCTAGCCCATGAGGGTGAGTATAAACATCGCTATAACGCTGAGGAACGTAGCGGTAGCAGTTGGTTTGCAGGTAAAGACACACTATTGAACAGGTTAATATTTAAAATCGGTTTATGGCCTATGGGGCGCTATTTGTCATGGCCTGGATAATAGCGGCTATTGGCTTTTTACTTCCGAAAGGCATTGGCCCCATCGTTTTGCTAACAACAATCGATCACAATTATCGATAACCAGGCGCCGGCCGGCCGCGGCCATTCGTTCTCGCATGGAAGAGTCCATAAGAAGGGTAGTGATATGCTCGGCATACAAATCAATGTCGTCTTCTTCAACCACGAACCCAGTCAAGTTATTTTGCGCATAGTCTTTCAGGTCACCTACATCACTGACCACTGGCACAGCATTCATGGACATTGCTTCAAGCATTGCGATTGATACCCCTTCCCAACGAGAAGTAAGGATAAATACTCGGGCTCGTGCAACAAGAGTTGGTACATCGTCTCGTTGGCCAAGGAATTTCACATTGTTTTCCAGATTGGCATCTTTGACGAATTTTTCCATCGTAGACCGATCTGGGCCATCACCGACGATTGTTAGACAGCATCGCGGTATTTTTTTGCTGATCTTCAATATTACCTCGAGCAGTCTGTCGGGTCTTTTGTACTCTGCTAGCCTGCCGACAAAAATAAGGTCAATATCTTTTTCGATGGGAATTGGGTGGTTGGTTTCGATACTGCCGGTTATGACTTCAATACGGTTGTCAAATCCATTGGCAAGAATGTAATTTTTTGCAGATGAGCCTCTGACCACTGCTACATCAAATTCCCTCATTAGACTTAAGGCGTTTGATTCGACAATGTTGGAGGGTTTTTCTAGCGCGACTAATAATTTGTTTTCAGCATGCCAACCACCGCCCTCAAGTTCGAGCGGACCTGACGTGATTTGGTAGATAGCTTTAGCGCCGAATAACCTTGCACAACACAAAGCAGTGACTGCAGATGGGAAAATATGGTAGCCGATATATATATCAGCCGGGGTCTTAATGCCTTGAATAAAGGTCCATATTGCTTTGGCACCGGCCCTGCTAAACAGGGTATTTGCCCAGTCTGGTGGGCACCGGTAGATTAGATTAGGCAGTGCTACGATGGGTACGTCGCAAATTAGTATGACTTCACCGAAACCACTATTTACTAGCGGTGTTATGTGCGCGTGGAACCAATTGGGGTTGTGGAAGGTACCATTGACGATAATTCGGCGATGCGATCGCTTTGACCGAATCCATGGTTTGGTTAACTTTGATATCCAGCGCGCCACAAAATATATGGCCGTGAGTGAAATTACCGCAAAGAAACGGCCCACTTTAATAACCCATCCTTAATAATGGCAAGTTATGACTGGGGTTAATAAGGCATTTATCTTTATTGTACAGGTGAAGCTTAGGACTAGTTTTTGTATTCATTGATAGCAGTTTCATATACCTCGAGTGTGGCCTTAGCTACCGCTTCAGGATGAAAGAGTTTTCTTGCTCTGATTCGGGCATTGTCGATAATATCATGGCGTTTTTTGTCATCCGCCAGTAGTAAATCTATTGCGCGAGAGAGTTTAAGTACATTTGTTGGGTCGTCTAGCAGAATACCTGACTTATTGTTCTGGATCATGTCTGGAATCCCGCAAAGGTTTGACGCTATCACGGGTACGCCAAGTGCCATAGCTTCTGCAATGACCATGGGAGCATTTTCCTGAAAAGAGGGCAGTACTAGTAGAGTGGCCTTACTGAGTTGTTGTTTAACATCTGCCTGGGATAACATTCCCGGCATTTTGACCGAATTTTGAAGGCCGAGTTTTTCGATTTCCATTAACAGGGTTTGTTTATAGCTTGGGCTTGGCGCGCCACCACATAGTTCAATTTTCAGGTCTGGATATTTTTCCATAAGACTAGCAGCAGCCTGCACAATGACTAACGGATTTTTCCTTGCATTAAGCCAGCCCAGGAATAAGATCGTTAATTTTTCTGGCTCTGGTTTCATCGCAAAGAACAGTGGGTCAACAGAATTCCAGATATCGAAAATTTTGGCGCTAGTGTGTAGCTTTATCTTTTTGTGTACATAAGGTGCGATAGAAATGAGATGGGTTTGGTCTCTGAGTCCTCTTTTTTCGGCATATTTCCAGAGTACCTGGCGAATTCTACTGTATGGTGCGTTTTCTGCCGGTAGATTTAGACTGTCAAACCCGTGTACAGTAAAAACTGTTGGGAACCCACAGAGCGGTGCACTTAAGCCCCAGGTCTCATGAAAATGAACAATTGACGGCCCGAGTTGACAAAGATATTTTCTGAGTCTGGATGTCGATGGACCAAAAAACACATCAAGAACCATAGGCCATTTGCTGCGGGGCAGGCGATGTACAGTTATGTTCGAGTGATTTTCTACAGCTGTTTCTGTGATACCATGTTCTAAAGTGACGATATGTAAATCATTAACACCGGCGACTAAAAGTGCTTTTGCAAGGCCAAGTGTTGCGCTTTCAACGCCGCCCTTTGGCTGATTAATGTGCGTGGGGAATCGGCTGACTAGTACAATTCTTTCCTTTTGCATAAATCCTTCGAGTTAAACTCGCAATTCGTAAGCGGTTGTCATTCTATAATGCTAAAACTAAAATATACAGAAGATCCTTTGCCTAAATAGGTATGCTGTGTTCAAAAAAACTTTGTGTGTCTGATGCCACAATCCTCTGCTATGCGTCTCTGAAGGAGAATGCCATTCACTTGAAGTTTGCTGAGAGCTGGTTATGAGTGGTTAAACTTCTGCATAAATTTCCTTAAGGTAATCGTAGTTTGGGGTAAAGAACCTAGGTTCCAATTGTGAAAAGTAGATTGAAAAAGTTAATAAAATTTGGGCCAAGGAAAGTGTCTCCAGCGGTGAATAAATTCTGCAAGCTGATACTTTTCCATCTCGGTGTCTATAAAATTATCATAACCTTATTCCGCAAACGGATTCCTATTCTGATGATACATGGCGTATTAGATGAAAGTTTAGGGTCATTCTGGGTCCCTAGTTGGCAGCGGACGTCCACCGCCCAGCTAGAAGCTACGATCACTGTTTTGAAGAAGTATTATCGTTTCGTATCAATGGATGAAGTCGCGGATCTCCTGGCAGGTAAGAGTGTTACTAAATGCCCTGTTATGGCCCTGACTTTTGATGATGGATATCGTAATGTTTTGACCGATGCAAGTCCTGCTCTTGAGGCTGAAAACGTGCCTGCTATTGTTTATCTGATTTCGGTCTCGTTAGATATCAAGAAACTGATGTGGATTGATCGTATGGATTATGTTTTGCAACAAACTAATGCGTTGAGTGTTGATATCCTGCTTAAAAACAGATCCGTGACTATACGCCTGGCAGAATGGGAAAGTTTTGTGCAGGATTTCCGAGACTTTCGGATTGAAGTCAAGTGTATGTACGAAGACGATCTGCAAATGAATCAGACGCTGGAAGCTGAGATAGGTCGACTGGAATCGTTGGCAATGGCTAGTCTTACGAGTGCGAGTGTTGAAGACCGAGTATCTGCGTTGCTTTCGTCAGCGGACCTTGAGGGTCTCGGATCAAAAATATTATTTGGTAGTCATACGGTGAGCCATGTCAGGCTTGACCATATAGGGCCAGAAAGGCTCGAGTGGGAACTAGCAGAATCAAAAAAGAAGATTGAAGGTCATACTGGCAAAAATTGCCAGCATTTTTGTTTTCCGAATGGCGATTTTAATCGAGAAAGCGTGGATGCGCTTTTAAAGCAAGGTTATCGTACGGCGGTAACTACGCTTGAGGGCTGCAATAAAATTGGCGATGCAGAATTGTTGGCTCTGAGACGTGTCCCAATCCCGTATAGTACTCAGAACTATGAGATTGTTCACGCAATTGCAGTCAACTTGTTCAGGTCAGCTAAAGTCGAAGTTTAGAGTAACCAGTCCCTAACCAGTTGCAAATTTGGTTGAGCTAGCTTACTCACATAAATGCCGTATTGGTTTGATTTGTTGGCGTAAATTGGATGTTGCGGGTCTTTCGAACTGTCTAGCTATTCGGAAAATACTTACTCTGCTGCAAGGTTTGTAGGCTATTTATATCTGTTCAAACACATAAAGCTGCACGATAATAGAAACTATGTTTATTGAATGCCGATGACTATCGTTATTGGTAAGGATATCTGTTGCATTCTTATGGGCTGGTAAATTTGATAGAGATCGTGAGCACTAATGGTTTTGCAGCCTTTTAATTGGCTTAGCGATTATATCGCTCGAGCCACCTGGAAAAATAACCACCTTCAGTTTCACTCAATTTCTTGACGTCGTTGTAGTAAAAATCAACCAGGATGTCGTGTAGTTTGGGCGGTATTTCCTTGTCAAAGGATTGATTGATCTTTTTTTCGGTAGTATTTTGATTTGGGTTATTAGAGACGGGGGGGAGACCAAGGAATTGACAGAGGCGTTCAGTGAGTTGCGTGGGGTGTTCTGTGATTTCGTCGTAGGCCGCTAGAAATAGTTGATCTTGATCAAAAAATTCCCGCCAGGTAGTTAGAATCTGTGCATAGTTTGATTGAGCGATCTTAGCGGGATGAAGCGCTTCCTTTTTAAGTGCTTCAAAGGGCAGGTCTGTTAACCTTTTGCGGCCTCTTTTTTGATGATATCGGAGTAACGACCAGGTTCGATCTACCGGCTCACGCATGATAAAAATGATTTTGCATTGCGGCATCATCTCTTTGATTGCCTTAACATCCCCGCGGTCTAAGACTGCGTATTGAGGTGTTATCTCTCCTTTTAGTTTGGTGCCTGCGGGAGAAAATAAAGAGGCATACCATTCGTCGTCAGGTTTGCCAAAAAAATATCTGTAGTCCCATTTTAATTTTTCTAAAGAGGGCCTGGAAATATTGGATCCGATGGCCCTTGCCAGATGATATCGATACTTTGTGTATTGTTCGTCCCTGGCAAATAACCGGCGAAATATATGGGGATCATCGAGATGACTAGGTCCCAGGTATTTTGGGGATCTCGAAAAGTAATGCAGCTCCTTTATCCTGGGGATCCATATACCTGGCTGAGATTCCAATTGTTTAGAAATCCAAGTTGTTCCACTACGTGCAGCACCTATACCCAGGAAGTCAGGTAATAGTTTGTTCGTTTTCGCATCCATATTGAGAAAATTTCTAAGTGACTGACGGCTTATAGGCATCAGTGTGTTTTAGCCCAGTTAATTACCTGTTGCAGATTTCAAATAGAAGTGCCATGCGACTACAACCGCAGAGATTTCAGATGACCTGCTTCATCAAATATGAATTCTAGCAGGCTGATCCACTACATGCTTGCAATATGTTAATGGAATTTATACAGCAGCAACATAAAGTGTGAATCACTAGCCGGTCTAATTTGCTTTACCTGGGAGAAGGAGGTCCTTGGTAGATTGAGGTAATAGGAAGGCCCAAATGAGACCGAGCGTTGCAATTGAGGCGCAAGCGATGATGCAAAAACCGGTTAAATATGCCTCTGAAACCAGCGAAATGCGGGCCATATAAAAAAAGCTAGCCATCGGTATAAAGAAAAATGCCGGTATGATGATAACTGTAATTGCATAGGTTGAGAGTGGTATTCCAAACCTTAATTGAAGTAGTACTGGTATAGACAGGCCTCTACTTATCGTCCAGATTATGGCGACGATATAGGCAGTAGATATAAAGTTGATACCAAATAGTGACTGAGTTATGGGTACCAGAATAATTAAGCCGAGGACGGTGATGGAGAGACTAGCGACACCTAGCCTCCCATGTGCATTCAGTCCGGCCAATACGCTAAATGCACCGGTATTTGCTATAGGTAGTAGTGAGCCTACTGCTAATATGGTAACTAATTCTCTATTTGCATACTGTTCACCCATCCATAAATAAACTACGAGATCACCAAAGAAAAACATACCAAGAGATATAGGAATCGCAATACACATGAACATGGTACAGGTATCCATAATCAGATCATTCGCTTCCTGTTCCCGATCAAGCCCAACCAAACCGCTGCTAATTGGAACAAACATGTTAGCAATTTTCTGCATCATCCCTGCGCAAATGCGCACAAGTGTCTGACTTCGCGTATAGATAGCAAGTGCCGCTGGTCCCGTCGCCAATCCGAGTATAATTGCTGTGGTCTGAAATAGTATCAGTTGGCTACTGGTATTGGTTAGTGTTTTTAAGCCGAATTTTAGTTGTTGTTTTGCGACTGTTTTGTCCCACAGTGCTATGGTGAATTTTATTTCTGGGCAGATGGAATTTTTTACCATAATGCGGATGGTTGTTACGAGTATTGAGGAAATCAGTACCAGAATTGAGAGGGTGATTAAATCGGCACCCATCTTGAGTGCAATAATAAGCGCTGCACCTAGCAGGACGTCTTGCGATGCGTTAATTATATGGTGTAGATCCCACCTGTGAGCGCCAGTAAGCACACCGCGACTAGGATCACCTAGTAGTCGGATAATTAGTGATATACAAAACACTAATACGATTACCTGTACCTGATCAGGGTCAAAGCCTTCACCATCAAAGTTCTTTGCCAGCAATGTCAAAACCACTGTTACAACGACTAGTCCAAGGGATACTAGTATTTGAAGCACGATAGCGGATGCATAAATTTTTAATTGCGACTGAAGGTCGCCATTGCCCCGATGAAGTGCGATATACCTGTTCACGCCTAAAGCGCCAATGCCGGTCAGAGCAAGATAGTTATAGGTGGCCCAGCCAAGGTCCCAAACCCCGAGCGTGGCTGTGCCAAGGTTGTCGCTAATTTGCCGTGGCACGATAAACCCAGTTGCGGCAACAAATATTTGGGCGAGCCAGTAAACGATGACGTTGTATGAGAATTGACTTTTACCCGATAAATCTGGTTGCATTAATTGATTAGCTCCTGTTAGGAAGGCAGGGTGTTAAAAATAAGGTATCAGGGGTTTAAGCATGAATTTGTTTCGAAGCTGCAGGTATACATAGAATTACCAACTATCTATAACTGGAAGGTCGCTAATTATAGATAGTTGGCTGCTTCGATTGTATCGGTCAAGCTACAAATAGGTTGTAATTATGGGAATGAAGTAAGCAAGTCGATTTATGCAGTAGTTGAATTACTTTCACAGCAAACTAATACCGCTAGCTTGCAGGTTTGAATTAAGTGGATCAGAAGCTTCGCTGGTGTCACCAAGCAGGTCAAATATTAAGACTGTAAATGTATAGAGGCCTAAATTCAATTCAGGCGATGCCCATGTTGTGCCTCCGCCAGGCCCAGTGACAACACGCTCAATAGTGGGAGAGCCCCCATCACGAGAGTACGAGATTTCATAGCCGTTGAGTTGGCTCGCGTCGATTGAAGTGGGATTGTCCCAGGCCAGGTAGACTTTTTGACCCTCGATTACTTCGAGTTGAAATGAGAATTCGACCGGGTCTGCGATACCGTCATCTACACTCAGTTTTACTGTTGTGGAACCCAAATCAGCGCTAGTTGGAGTGCCCGTAATTTTGGGTAGGGTAGGATCTGATATGTCAAAAGTAGCCCAGGACGGTAGTTCAAATCCAGGGCTAATACCCAGTGTGAGTGAAGAATCTACATCAATATCATCTACCGTGAGAACGAAGCTATAAGAAAAATTGACGAAGCCAAATAATGGGGCAGTACCTGTCAGTGTGGGGGGATCATTAACATTGAAAACTGTTAAGGTCAGATTCTCAAGGGCGTCGCTGTCGTTATTATCGAATGCGGTTATTGTGATGTTGGATATAGATCCAACATCTATGTTTTCAGGCGTGCCGGTAATAACACCTGTGCTTGCGTCGAAGGTGGCCCAGGCAGGCAAGTTGATTTCTTTGACACCTTTCGCGCCGGAAATTATAGGTTCAAATGTGAATGGTTGTCCCTGGGTTGCGGTAGGAAATGAACCAGATATTGTGGGCGGGTTATTGATAATTTGAAGATCAAATGAATCTAGACTTGCCGAAAACTCACCGTCGTTTACTGATATTACCAGGTTTGTGAGGGTTGTTACGTCACTATCGCCTGGTGTGCCCGAGAGCACCCCTGTAGGCTGGTCAAAACTGAGCCAGGCGGGTAAGGTCTGGTTGATTGAAAAGGAAAAGTTGTCGCCAATGTCGATGTCGACAGCAGCTGGGCTAAACGTGAAGAGGTTGTCCTCCGTGACACTGGTTGCGGGAGTGCCTGAAATAGTTGGTGCATCGTTAACATTAGTCACATTGAGGTCAAAAGGCGCTAAATTTGAAGTGGCGTCAGCGTTATCCTTAACGCTAATGGTCACGTTTACGTAAATACCCACGTCGTCATTGTCAGGTATGCCGCTCAGTGCGCCAGTAGAAGTATCAAAACTTGTCCATACCGGTTGGTTGGTAATTGAAAATGTCAGGTTTTCAGACGCATCGACATCGGCACCAGTGGGCGTGAAACTATAATTGCTATCCTCTGGCGTAGATGTAGTTGGTGAACCTGAAATAGTTGGTGCGTCGTTGACGTTGATGATGCTAAAGGCCAAATTGTCCACGGTTATAGATTCATTGTTATCACTTGCCGTAATTGAAATACCGCTCAATGAACCAACGTCATCATTTGCTGGCGTACCAGAAATCAAGCCGGTTTGATTGTTAATACTCGCCCAGGCAGGTAAACCTGTGGCACTAAAGGCAGATGCACCAGCGGTATTTGGTTGATAGGAAAAAACTTCGTCCTCTGTGGCATCGGGTATGGACGCGCTTAGTTCTGGAGGAACGTTGTTAATTTGCAAATTAAACGCTGCTAAAGATGTGCTGATATTGCCGTCAGATACGGTGATTATCAGGTTTGATAACGTAGTTACATCGTCATCCCCAGGTACGCCAGAAAGTGCGCCTGTGCTAGTGTCAAAATTGAGCCAGTTGGGTAACGCTTGATCTAGAGTAATACTCAATGAAAGTGTGTCGCCCAAATCAATATCGTTGATAGCTGGAGTGAAACTAAAACTACTGCTCTCATCGATAATGGTGCTGGGTATACCACTGATGGTTGGCGCATCATTGACGTTAATTATCTCGATATTGAAGAGCGGTAAAGCTACTGCAGCCTGTCCATCAGAAACGGTTAAAATAATATTAGTAATGTTGCCAATATCTGCATTGGCAGGTGTGCCGGTTAGGCTACCTGTTTGATTGTCAAAAACAAGCCATGATGGGAGGTCTACGTCCGCACTGAATGAAAATGTAAGGGTGTCTGTAGCATCTATATCAGACCCGTTGGGCAGGAAACTATAATTAGCTCCTTGTAGCACCTGGGTAGCGGGGGTACCGCTTAAGGTTGGTATATCATTGATATTTATGACTTCGATGTTGAATAATTCCAGTGATCTAGATGTTTCGCCATTGCTTACCGCAATTTCAATATTAGCGAAAAGGCGAACATCTTCATTTGCAGGTATACCACTTAATTGACCTGTTGAGGTGTTGAAATTAGCCCAGCCGGGCTTGTTCTCAATAGTAAAAACAAGTGTTTTTTCTGGATCCCGATCACTTGCTACGGGTGTAAATGAATACTCTGCGTCCTGTTGTACAGTGGTATCTGCCAGGCCCGTAATGGTAGGTCTGTTGAGGCCTATTAGTGATACTAAACTAGTTGATAGGTCGCCATTTGCATCAATAATAGTATATTTGAATGAATCATCTGCCTCTATATCGCCCACTGGGAGGTAGGTGAGCAGGTTTTCGTCAAGAGAGAGGGTGCCACGTTCTGCGCCTTCAGATATGACTATTTGAATGGGTGGGTTCTGGATGCCGGTCGCGCCTTCCAACAGGTCAATTGTTACAGCGATACCTCCAGTTACGATAGTCTTATCCTGAGATACAGGAATAGCATCGACAAAAACTACAACTTCCGCTGTTGTCATGTCTCCTGATGCGTCTTCGAGCGTATATTCAAATGTATCAAAGCCGCCAAAATTGGCATCTGGCAAATAATTTAGAACAGTGCCGTTGACGGTGATCGTTGCGTTATCTGATGTGGCAGAAAGTAGAAGCGGTAATTCTACGGCCTGAAGGTCATTTTCAATAACATTTAAAGCAGTAGATATGCCGGCGGCAACGGTTATCTCATCGTCAATTGCGATCGGCATTGGGTTTACTGCGTTCGTTTCGACAGTGATGAATACGTCTGCCGTCACAGAGTTACCGTTGTTGTCTGTTAGCCGATAACTGAGCATGTCATTGCCAGAGAAACCGGTATTAGCAGTGTAGGTAATTAGATTGTCTGTCAGGGAGGTAGTGCCGTTTACTGGTGCTGTTGAAATGCTAACGATTAATGACAGGTTATCAAGATTAAGATCGTTTAATAAAACATCCAGTGAAATTGGCAGGGTGCCAGTTGTGGCAACCGAATCATTGATCGCTATAGGCAACACTTCTACTGATTGTTGTTCGACCTGAATATCTAAAGATGCTATTGCTGTATCGCCATTGCCGTCAGTTATCTGGTAATCGAGACTATCTGTGCCAAAAAAGCCGGTTTCAGGTACATAGCTAATGGTGCTGCCCTGAATGTTGGCAGTACCATTATCTGGCGCTGATGATATGGCAACAGAAATCGGTTGGTCAAACAAACTTAAATCATTGGCCAGTACGTCAATGCTGACGACTTGTTGCTCGAGGGTTGCGACTATATCGTTGATTGCAACAGGTACGGTGTTGGGTAATACAGAAGATACAATAATATTTACCTGGCCAATACTTGGGTCTCCGCTGGCATCAACAATTAGATAGGAAAAGTTATCGGTGCCGGTAAAACTGCCGGTTGGCGAGTAGTTGATTTTATTGTTCACCACAGAGGCGGTACCGTTACTCGGTTCGGAATCAATCGTGAGCACGATAGGCCCTTCGGCAATGTTCTCATCATTGGCCAACACATCAATGGTAATGTCCTGGGCACCTACAACGCCAACAATGTCGTTCTTAGCCGTTGGTGCAAGAGTGACGGTGATAGTGACAGACGCGGCACCACGGTCTCCGTCCTGGTCAAATACAGCATAGACAAAAGAGTCGGTGCCAAAAAAATCTATATCTGAAACATAGCCAATAGTATTGTTGGGATTAATTGTTAGATTGCCATTGGTTGGTTCCTGCAGGAAAGTAAATCCTGCAAGTCCGTCTATGACTTCTGGGTCGTTGGCAAGAATATCAATGGCGGTAAGTTGACCGGATATACTGGTAACGAAGTCTCCAGCTGGTGTAGGTACTGAATTATCGCCTGACGTTGAAAACTGATCATTTGCAGTTTCATTGCTCGCGGCAATAGTTTGACTAGTACTATCATTTATCGTTGTTTCCAGGGTGTTGCTGATTGAACTGAGTAGTGATCTGACTACCACGGTACTAGATTCAGTTGTTTCGCTATTTCGTTCTATCTGCGTCAGGGTAGTGGCGCTATTTAAAATGTTCTCAGAATCGTCGGTGTCGGTTGTGGCTGCCGCAGCAATGATTAGAACTTTGGACGTTTGGGTAAGAACTCTTTCACTGGGTGGCAATGATGCTGTGGCAGTTTCGTTTGCTGTGCCAGTGATTTCCAGTGTGGCGGTCTGGATAGTCGTATCAGTCAGTGTCGCCTGATTATTGCCGCCGGAATCAAGGATTAATTCGCCTGCAAGGGATTCGAGCAATACTGCGCTTGACAGGCCGTTAAAAATGGCAGTAGTTGCTGCATCTGTATTGCCAGTACCAATGCCGTCAAGTATCCCGTCTGTGAAATCGGCAGCTATTTGAATGATCACCTCATTTGGCATAAGTCCAGTTACGTTACTGGTACGTCTGATTGCCTCAAAAAATGTTTCGTAAGCCATTAATACCGAGGGTGCATTGACACTTGTCTGTTGGGAACTAATTGGATTAAAACCTTCAGGTAAACCAAAATTGTAGCTTTGCAAATTTGAAAAAATCTGGTTAATTTCAACCTTGTTCAGGGTGTTGGATGCCTGCGCAATTTCAATCATCAGTGTGGAGATTGGGTTGATATTGACAATGACCTGGTCGGCGTCAAAAATAACACCTTTTAGGCTCAGGTTGATGTCTGAAACGTTTTGGTTGGTGAACGAATCCACACCGCCTTGCGTTGTTACGATAATCGGAAATACGGCTGTGGGAGGGATTTCCAGGTCGAACTGGTTGCCATTTGCAGCAGTAAAATTGCCGACTTCAAAACCGCTTGCATCAGTGAGTAGTACTTGTGAATTGGCCAAAGGGCCTTTAATGGCATTAGAGCTGAAAGATATTGTGTCGCCTGACTGGTTAGCAGGGTTGTTTGGGTTAACAGCTGGTGTTGAATTGTTGCTCGAGGATCCACCACCCCCGCCTCCGCAGGCTGTAGTTAACAATATAAGCAGGAGTGGTAAAATAAGACGATTACCACTGGTTCGGCTAAGTCGACGCATTTTTAAATAGGCCTGTGTCAATATGCCAGCATTATTACAAATGGGAGAATATGCCATTCTTTAATTCCTAAGGTCTAACTTCAAAGTATAGAGTGTGGCTCAGACTACTAACTTGAACACTAAATGGACGAATAAACCTTCCATCCTTGCAGCTGGTCAAATTTTGAACAATATTTGCCTGGATAATGACCGGGCTAACTGGTTTTAAAAAAAGTATTGCTAACATCAATTATTGCTCTCATGGCTGAACTATCGGATCTTCATGAAAAAGCAAAAAAACCAGTTTCGGCACATTGACGGGCGTTCGATAACCTGTCGACAAACTTCAGGGTTAAAGGACATTGTTTTTTAAAGCCTGTTACTTGTTCCTGATAATTGTTCCTGTTAATTGTTCCTGTTAATTGTTTCTGCTTAATATAAATGACCTTGACGACTGTTACGTTACAGGCAGTTTTATAGATTACAAATTACAACTTCACATAATAAAAAATGATGTTTTTCTACCTTAAAATATATTTGGGGGTAGGGGAAACAGCAAGTCAGTTGAGATAGAAGGCCTACTGGTGACTCCGAGTACCCTATATTTCTTATTATATCTAACCCCATACGTGTTTGTTACTCTAAAGCGGTATAAAGCACATATAGACAGACTTAAATGGCGATGCTTCTAATTAGCCATTAAGTATTCATTTAATGGCCGATTTTTGAGATTGTTGAAGTGCCTGTAAAAATCTTCGGTAGTCGGAAAATATTATATTTGGGTTGCTGCTGACCCAGCTTAGATAGGCGGCTAAATTTTCTTCGGATTTTTGGCTAAAGTTTTTATTATGGCCAATAGCGACTAATGGAATTGGGTATTTATTCGTTGCAAACCGAGCCATATATTTTTTTGTAACCTCAATCAAAGCCCAGCCGGGAAGGGTAGAAAAATCGAGCATGACGCGGCCTATATTAGCCAGCTTTGCCAGCCGGCCTCTGGTCGCTTGCCAGGATGAATTTGGTCCAGCATAACTACCTTCACATGCTGCTGGAAATTGCGGCGCGGCTTTGGTCTCCTTTAATGCCTTAAAGTGTGCGACAACGCCGATATCGTGTGTGGTGATGGGAATTTCGAGAATCTTGCCGGCATCATTTTGTACGCAAACGTCATCTGTAACCTGCCAGAACGGTAGATTAGGTACCGTTCGAAAGTCATACCAATCACCTTTCGCGGGGTTAATCATACCGGGCGCAACTGTTGAGTCGATTACCAGGCCATTTTGACTGAGAGTATTTAGCGTTGCTTCGGCTGGTTGAATTGCCCAGCCCCCTGCTCTGAAAACACTTGCGGGCTGGTTTTGAAATTGACTGAGATAAGTTATCCCAGCTTGAATGCACTGTTGAACTTCACGGGCGGTTAAATCGCCAATGCGCCATTTTTCGAATGCAAGAGACCATTCGGGTTTATCAAATGTGGCATTGAGCCATTGTGGATGATTATGGAGCTCTAATGCGTGACCAGCGTCAGCGAGTCGTTGTAGCTGATTTGTTATCATGTTGTATTGTCGAATTGTGACGTTGCTGGACAAAGCACTGATGCATGCGAGTTCCAGGGTTTCAACAAAAAAACATACTTTAGCGTTATAGGAGTCAGCGATAGAGACTAGTCGCTCAGTGGGTTCATACAGGCATTTTTCCAGGCAGCCCGAGCCGTTGCCAAATAGTTCATAGTCAGTGGTGAGTATTAGATGAAAAGCCAAGCTATATGTCCTACTAAAAGGTACTGCTTTAGGGCGCGAAGTAAGTTTTGATTAAAAACCAGGTGGCGCAAATGTGTTTTTTCAGAGGTTTCAAGGTTGATTAATTCAATTACTGCCATATGCCGCGGGTGTCTACTGTGACCTTGCCGGCAGTGGTGGGATTAAAACGGCGAAATTCCTTATGGTCCACTAAAAGTACGTAGACATCGGCGGTCATTAAAGCCTGTTCGACGGATTCAAATTTTAGCTGGCTATTCTCAAGCTTCTGGGGCAATGCTTCAATGTTTGGCTCTATTCCGAGCACAGTGCCGGTATGACCCGCAGCTAGCTTAAGCGCAATATCCATTGCAGGGCTTTCTCGTAGGTCATCTATGTCTGCTTTAAAGGCCAACCCAAAACAGGCGATAGTTATATCTTCACGGGCGCGTTGTGGTTGGTCCTGTATAATTTGTTCTATCGACGTATTGACTTTTTTGACCACCCAATCTGGTTTTTGATCGTTGATAGCACGAGCAGCTTGCATTAATGGAGTCAGGTTTCTTGATTGGCTAATGATGAACCAGGGGTCAACCGCAATACAGTGCCCGCCAACGCCAGGTCCCGGTTGCAGTATATTGATTCTTGGGTGACGATTTGCCAGCTCAATCAAGCGCCATACATCGATATCAGTACGATCACAGATCAAGGATAATTCGTTGGCAAAGGCGATGTTTACATCACGCGCGGCATTTTCAGTCAATTTGCACATTTCTGCTGTTTTAGCATCGGTTTCTACGCATTCGCCACGAACAAAAATCTCGTAAAGGGATCTGGCTGCGCGGGTACATTTGGGCGTTATACCGCCAATTACCCGATCATTATGCACCAGTTCATACATTACTTGTCCGGGCAGTACTCTTTCCGGGCAGTGGGCAACGCGGATGTCGGAGTTTTCTCCAGCTATATGGGGGAAGGTGAGGTCAGGCCGTTCCTCCGCAAGCCAACGGGATAATTTTTCAGTGGTACCAACTGGTGAGGTGGATTCCAATATCACAAGATTACCGGGTTCGAGTACGCCGGCAATACTGCTAGCGGCACTTTTGATGTAGCTTAAATCCGGTTCATGATCATCCATAAACGGTGTTGGTACGGCCAACAAGAAAGCATCTGCTGGTTTTGGTTGCAGGCTGGCACGAAGATAACCGCGGGTAACCGCAGCCTGCACAGCGACATCCAGTTCGGGTTCTACGATGTGAATTTCCCCCTTGTTGATGGTGTCGACTGCCTGTTTATTGACGTCTATACCAAGTACGGAAATTTTTTGAGTGGCTAGTGCTGCAGCGGTTGGTAAACCGATGTAGCCTAGCCCAATGACGGATGCATTTTTAAACTTCATTTTTAAACTTCATGTTTTAAGCGGGGTTGATAGGGTGGTTTTTTTAGAATCATGTTAGCTGAAGAACCAGTAACTGCTAACTTTCTATCTGGTCAGGCATTAGTATCTTGAGCCGGATATAAAATTTTCCATCCAAAGGCTCAAGGTTAGCAGTGAAAATAGTTGCCGTGAATAGTCTAGCGTACCTTTTTCATGGCGCCGCCAGAGGGTCATAATGCCCTGGTGATTTAATATTTGATTAATCGTTAGTCCAGGGTCTAATAAATGGTTATACATATAATCGCGCCAAATGGTCTTACACCAAAGGCCAAAGGGTACTTGAAAGCCTTTTTTAGGACGCTCGATGACGGCTTTGGGCAAATAATGTTTAGCCATTTCTCGGTGGACTATCTTAGTTCTTTGCATGGTCGCTTTGTAGTCAAGGGGTAGACTTTCGACGAATTGAACCAGCGCGTGATCAAGCATGGGTACTCTGAGTTCAAGGGCGCAATGCATGGATATTTTGTCGCCGTAGAGGAGTAGGTCGTCGGCCAAATTCATTCGGGTATCGATTCGCATCATACACTCGGCAGCCGTGAGGTTGTCGTTATTAGCGACCAGGTTCTGCCAATATTCGATTGACTGGACTGCAGAAACCGAAGGGGCCAGGCCGAGTAATTTTAGTTCGTCGTCAGAAAACAGCGCATAAGCTTTGGCAAACCGAGTGGAATTTTCAGCATACCCCAGGCAGCGAAGTCCGCGGCGTACCGCGTCGTTGCGGAATGGGCCTGTTAGATACTGACTCATTCTGAACAAAGGCTTTTTTAAAATTGGTGCGCGTTGCAGTAGCATTTCAATTTGATAGCGGCGATAACCCCCCCATGGTTCATCATTGCCTTGTCCTGCCAATACCACCGTCGCGCTCTGTCTGGCTAATTTCGTCAGCAGCCACATCGGCATTATAGACGTGGTGCCAAGGGGTTCTTCTATCGATTGCACGATATCTTCCAGGGATTCTATAAGTGTGGTCGGGTCAACTGTGACTACGTCGTGTTGTAGGCCAAGTTTTTTTGCGGTTTCTGCTGCATCTGAAATTTCGCATTCGGCGTGTTGATCGCCGAAACCTACCGTATGGGCAGTCAGGTTAGAACAGTGGTCTTTTGCCATGGCGGCGATAATGGAAGAATCAATACCCGCTGAAAGAAGCACGCCCACAGGCACATCAGCGATGAGTTGACGCTCCACTGCCGCTGAGAGCAATTCCTGGTAGTTTTCGATTGCATCATTTATGGAGCCTTTAAAGCGCTCGAAAGTTGGTTTAATAAAAGTTTTTATTTCGGGTGTCTGGGTATCCAGTCTTAATTTTAGAAAGTGTCCTGGCTGTAGTCGGTTGATATTTTTTAACAGGGTTGTGGGTGAGGGTACATATCTGAGGTTTAAAAATGCGTTGAGTGAATTGAAATCCAGTTCTGGTGTTTGATTTAAACAGGCCAGTATTGGTTGTAGCTCAGAGGAGAATATCAGGCCTTGTGAGTCGAAATGAAAATACAGCGGCTTGATCCCAAATGGATCACGGGCCAGGTATAACGTTTGTGATTCTGTATCGAATATTGCCAGGGCGTACATACCATTGATGTCATTTAGTGCTTTTTCCACACCAAAAGCGGCGACATATTCTATGAGCGTTTCTGTATCTGACGAGCCGCGAAATTCGATGGATAATTGTTGCCTTAGTTCATGGTGGTTATAGAGTTCACCATTGTAGGTGATCCACCAGCGTCGATTATGTGAGTTCATCGGCTGGTGGCCAGATTTTGAAAGATCCTGAATAGATAACCGTGTATGTAACAAGGTCATGGTGGTAGCAGCATTTGAATTGTTAACGCGCTCAATGCCTTCTGAATCAGGTCCTCGGTGCTGTAACAGCCTGCTAACAGTATTGCAGAGTGAGTCGCTAACTGGTTTTGATGTTCCAAAAATACCGCACATAAACTAACTATCCATAGTTTTACATTTTTCTAATAAGGATTCGTGATACAGAAAGGGCACAATTCCCCAACGAGCAAAGTTTTTGCCCCAACGTCTGCCCAGGATATCAATCTTGCAGTACCAGGTGCCATTGTTAAAAAAATTGCGCCGGACCTGAGCACAAAAGGCTGTTGCTTGTGAATAATGGCCAAATTCAATGAGCAGGCCAAGGTATTCAGCCTGATCATAAAGATCCCAGGTAAAGGGGTCCTTAATGTCACGTTCGGTGAATCTTGTTACTAATTGTTTTTCTGCGTCGAGAAAATGGCTATCAATATAACGTTTACCGCGCTCAATGGCGGTGGCTGTCAGGGTTTTTATTGTAGGGTCCAGTCGCGATGCTTTAATCAGGTTTTTAAGTACGAAACAACTGTGAAAACAATCGATAAAATTTCCTGGGTCAAGATCCGCATAGTAAAACCACGAGCCGTCTTCATTTTGCTGGTCAATGACATAAGCTGCAAGACGGCGTGCTTTTTGTTTTGCTTCTGGGCTAACCTGGGCATTTTCAACGGCATGCAGACAGAAAGCGAAGCAGGCATAGGCGTTGGCGTTAATTACGATTCTAGGTTCATCGAGCGGGGCATATGAAAGCGCTAGTTTATCTTTGGTCTCATAGAGCGTATGTAAGCTTAAGAGAAACTTCCAGGTTCCATTAAAGTAGGTGGAGGCCTGTTGTTTGCATTGATTGTACTTGCTTAATTTTAGTAACGCTTCCATGGCATAGGGCGTATGAGTAATAAACGGAATATTTTCGTCATAGAGGCCGTTTTTTGACATCCACGGAAACCCTAATCCCCATGCAATGCCATATTTGTTGTGATTAGTGACAGCCAGGTCCATTATCGCTTTGAGGGCTGTTTCAGGTTGGGAAATGGTATCAGCGAGCAAGATACGTTGCGCCACTGTGATGGGGTAGGAGCGCTGCTGGATGCCAATGACTTTTCTGAGAATTGTTGGCGCTAGCCAATCAACAGCGACAACACAAACAGCCAGTAGTTTACCGACAAGTTCACCCTGATAAAATTTTTTGCGAATACTGACGCCCAGATTGCCCATCCATGGATCATAAGGATCGTAGGAAGGGGTTGCTGGATTTTTATTATTTACCATGAAATTACACTGTCCTGGACAGTCATCTAAGGGGGGTTGAACTGGACTATTTGTTGTTGCATTGTATTGGCAATTTGTTCCAGGTCTGTTAGGTCTGCGGCCCTATTTATGGGTGAGTCCGTGGTAACGGCGAAGACATAGGCGGCTCTATTTCCGGATAGAATACCCAGCAGCTCAAGTACTTTAGCCTCATAACGATTAGTGGTTATTCTGCCTCCGATATAATACCAGAATAGCAGTTTTCTTGATTGCTCCATGCTATTGGTTAGATGTAATAGCGTATAGCTGATCGGGTTGCCGTCGAGGGTGTTTTTAACTTGCTGCTGGGAAGATAAATGCCACTTGTCCCTGGCGTAAATAGAATTGTCATAAAAGATTAATTCACTCCCCTGTGCTTGCTTGTCATATCTAACAACCGTATACAAGAACGCTTTGTTGTTATATTGGATGCGCTTAATTGTTTGGCTATGAGTGCCTACATAGTGTGTTTTCCAGTTGAGGTTGTGTTGCTGTAAAACTGGTTTAAATTTGTCAGCGATGCGCTCTTCTAATAGATCAGCGGGATAGTTGTTTGAATAGTTTGCCAACACAAAATTGACGCACGGAAATATTACAGCGAAACCTAGCGCAAGCAGTGGTGTGGCAATTGTGCGCCTGCTGGGGCTGTAGTACGGGGTATCTGGTGTTGTATTGTCTATCAGGTGGTCAGATGCTTTTTGGTCCCCAGGGTTTGCACCGCCAGGGGTTAAAGGGTCGGTCAGGTACTGACCAACCAGAAAAAACGGTATTAGCATGAGGCAGTAGATTACCCAGCCGAAGGTGAGATGGTCCTGTACAATGATGTGGTCCATTTGAGTGTAGTTACCAACAATCATGATGGTGAGAATTCTGATCCAGTTACTGACAATGGCGAGGGCGATGGCAAAGAGGAAAAAGCCAAGGCCTTTTACTCCCCTGAGCTGATTAAAATAAATAAACAGAATGGCTAATAGGCAGGAGGTTAGAAAAAAACCTAGTCCGGAACAGGCGGGTTCAACGATAAACTGTCCGCCTGGCACAGTAAAATGAAAACCTTCTTTTAATGTGGGAATGTTGATCAGCCTGAGTCCCTGATAGGTTACCTGAGCTGAAATTATCTGTAATGGTACCTGTAAGAAATTCCAGATAGGTAAAACTAGCACAAATGCAATGAAGGGAATGCTGAGTTCACGAAAAGACTGCCAGCCAAAGATGGCGACTATTGTGCCAAAAATAATAGCCGGTAAACTCATCAACTGGATTAGCTGGACGTTGACCAGATTCGCCATGCTCCATGCTAAACCACCTGATAAGATGATTAATAAAGCGTACCAGTTGAAAGTCGATTGAATTTTATGGAAGGCGGTTTTTTTTTTCCATGTAATCCAGAGGGCAATAGCAAAGGCTAAAAACCCGTGGCTATATGGGCCGTTGCCGGTCCATTCTTCGAATATTTCGCTTAGGCTTTGTGCATAAGCAATACAGAGGACTAAGGGTATACATAATAATATAAGGTGCCAGCGCTGGGCTTTGCTAGATAAGTGGTTGCTCATGATTCGGTGAGGACTATACCGACAAGCTTTTCTTCATCAAACATATCCAGTGCCTTGGCTATTTCCGCTTCAACAACGGTATTTAATTTGAGCTCCAGGACCACCATGTCACAAATATTTGCCAAAATTTGTACATCGCTGGATAGGTTAGTATTTGGTGCATTGATGAAAATATACCGATCAGGGTAACGACTCGAGAGTTCGAGCACAATTTGTCGCATCCGGTGGGATTCGAGTGTTTCTGTGCGTGTTTCAGATAAGTCGCCTGAGGGAACAATTCTTAGGCGCTCTATACCGCTGTCGTGGAGTAATGTTGTTACATCTTCATGCTCGGTTTCGATGAATTCGATAAGGCCGGTATTGTTGTCATTAACTGTTAGTTCATCCAGTAGGTTTTTGTCCGTGTCGCAATCGATGACAATGCTTGATCTGGCTTTATCAAAGGCAAATACAGCGCCAAGGTTTATTGATAATAAGCTGCTTTCTCGTTTTTCTGAAACGGTAGTAACCAGGCATACGAAATTTTTGAAATCTGATTTGTTTAAAAGCTTATTGCGAATATCGCGATAGATATTCAGTAATTTTGTGTTGCTTAAAGCCGGATGAACTATGCCAAATTCGTTCATACGTTGTTCGGAAAGGAGATCTTCCGAATGCATATCACGAATTTTATGGGTTCTCGAGCTGAGGGGTATATTACCTGGATTGGAGTTGCTCACGATAGCCCTAGATATATTGATAAGTGAGGGCGGCGCTGGCGTAGGCTAATACCATCGTCGCTATTGAGATAGTGGCGAGGCGCCAGTTTACATTTTCAACATTATTATTTGGCAGGACTGCGAGTACGGCGCCTGGAAACAATTCTTCAATCTGCTCGGCAAACTTGATCCTGTTGTCGAACAGGATCAATGATGCAATAAACATGATTGACAAAAATATGCCTAATATGGGGCCTGCTATGACGAAATATAAAAACCGAATGCCATCAGGGAGAACTGGAAATACAGCGGGTTCAAGTACTTTATAGGTTACACCTTGACCTGATAAATCCAGCGTCATTGAAATTCTTGCTCTTTCCTTGCGTTCGAGCAAGTCTTCGTAGATCCCCTTAGTTACACCATAATCCCTGGTTAGTTCGGATAAGTCTGCCTGGTTCCCGGCAATTCGAATCCGTCGTTGATAGCGCTCTTTGAGTCGATTTTGATTGGCTGTGAGCCGATGTTTCATTGTTTCCAATTCCACTGTGGCGCTAGACAATTTAGTGCTCAATTCTTCATAAATTGGGTTCAGGTTTTGTTCACCTGTAAGGTTGTCAGCGCCCGCTGTTTGATCTTGTTTAGCTTCTTCGACCTGTACGATAGTACGTTTAGCATCCTGTATTTGTATTTTTAATTCAATAACATCTGGATGTCCTTCGCGATAGTTAAGCAGTAAAGTATTGAGTTGTGATTCGAGTTGTATGAGTCGAGTCCGATAGACCTGAGCATTGTAGTCAGAGCTAGCAAAACGGTTTTCGTTTGATATTTGTATTGTTAGTGCAGAGATGCGTACTTCTTCTGCTTCAATATTGATAGATATTTCGTCGATGGTGTTCCTTAATCTGTCGATGGATCGGGTAACCTCAGATTCGATACCATCAATATTAGCAGCTTCAAAGGCTTTCAGTTTGTTTTCCGCGTCGACTAGCTGGTTTTTATAAGATTTAACCTGCTCGTCGATAAATGTATAGGCATTTTTGCTTTCAGCGCGTTTGTTCTGCGCACTCTGTTCGATAAAAAGATTAGTAAGTTTGTTTACCAGTCGGTATGAGACCTCGGGTTGCTCATGGCTAAAGGCAACGTTGATATAATTATCTGCAGGTGCGGTTATTTGAGTCTGACTCCTAACCAGCACCATAGTTTCCTCGAGTTCGTTAGATCCGCTGTTAAAATTGTTCTCACCAAAGGATGCTTTGATGACCTGCTCCAGTATGCGCGCAGAAAACATAATTTCTCTGACTATTCTGATCCGTTCGCTTTTTGGTGTGGTAATGGTTGCCTGACCTTCCAGCAGTGGTTTGATGACGTTTTTTGTATCAGCATAAATCGTTATTGCCGTTTGGTATTTTGGCTGATATAACATCCCTGAGACAAGGATAAAAAAGCTAGTAACGCCAGTTATAAGTAGTAACCAGAGGAGCTTTCTGCGCAGAAGTTTGCTTGCCTCCTTTAGATATTGAAATATTATGGGGTCCATTTCTTAAAAACTTTTCTCCGGGACTGTAATGATGTCTGAAGGTAATACGCTGTAGTTGGTTTCCAGCCTTCCTTTGGTGAGAATATCTGTCAGTTTAACGGGATAAACTTTAATTTCGTCGTTTTCCTTTCTATATAATAGTGCTTTGTTCGGTTTTGCGAAAGGAGTGGGCCCGCCTGCAAGTAGAACTATATCTAGTACAGTCAATCCGCGACGGTAGTTTAATGACAGAGGGTTGTTGACAGCACCGGTTATTCGTACCCGCTGAAGGTATTCAGAACTGGACGCATTGAGAACAGAGACAGTGACTTTAGGTGCTCGAATGAAAGTATCTAGCACGGCAGTGATTGTATCCGCCAATGATTCAGTGGTTTCGCCTACAGCCCTGACATCACCGGCGAGGGGGACAGAAATATTGCCGTCAGGAAGTACAACAACGTCTGTCGACAATTCTGGGTTATGCCAGACGCTAATTTTGAGTGAATCACTTACACCA
Organism: Pseudomonadales bacterium; assembly: GCA_019090615.1. GTDB lineage: Bacteria > Pseudomonadota > Gammaproteobacteria > Pseudomonadales > Azotimanducaceae > JAHRVQ01. Next base: position 173,384 of record JAHRVQ010000049.1, read on the forward strand.
ATACGATATTCGCTCAGCAGGCCCGCCTGGTCGGTATCAATGGGGTTTTCTGTATCCATAACAGAGATGGCAATGTTTGACTTGCAAGCGGTAAGTTGTAGTACTAGCGCGGTGATGATTACACAGGTGAGTTTTTGGACAGTCCTGGTTGGTTGCATTCTTGTTGGGCGTACTCTTTTTTGTTGTACTCTTTTTTGTTGTACAGGGGCAAGGTAATGGTAAAGCAACTGCCTTCTCCTATTTTGCTGCTGACGGTGATTTCTCCGTCAATGTTACTAATAATTTCCTTGCATTGATATGCGCCTATTCCCATTCCCTGGTTTTTCTTTGTAGAATCAAAGGGTTTGAATAATCGCTGTTCAATAAAGGATTGTGTCATACCGGTGCCGTTGTCGATGACCCTACATTCTATATAGTCATAGTCATCCAGTAACGAAAGGTAAATATTGATTGTTCCATCTTGCTCGCAAGCTTCCTGAGCGTTGGTCAATAAGTGCGTAAATGCCATGACCAGATTCGGTGCATCAGCCATGATTGCGGTTGCGGAGATTGCAGTTGAGGACAATGTTGGTTCAAATATTGGTTGCGGATTTTTTCCTTTGCACTTCAGTACAGCAGCCTGGATGATGTCCACCAAAAGAACGGGTTCGACTAACGTTTGCTCCAGGTTCGTGGAGTTATTCTGATTGATCCTGAGCAGTAGTTGATTCATCTTTTTAACAGAGTTTTCGATAGTCTGCATGGCATCTGCGACGAATTCAGGGTTGTGGCTAAATCGAGCGGCGTTCTCAACTACCAAAGCTTGCTGAGCGATGAGATTTTTTAGATCATGCATAATAAATGTTGTGAACTGGTGATAAGCTTCAAATTGTCGAGTAACGATCAACTGTTTGGATAATATTTGGTTGCCTACAAAATTCGCTACCTGCTTGCCGACCATGCGTAATAGGTCAAGGTCTTCCCAGTTAAATTCCTGGACTTGAGCGCGGTCGCCGGAGACCACCAGAAAACCAAGCAGCAGGTTGTTATTTATGAGTGGTAGTATTAACAGGTTGGGACCGATCTTTTTAATTTCTGAGGGTATCAGGTCGTTCCATTTAGTAATTTCAGGGTCAATCGCATCGCAGACGTAAATCCAGTTATCCTCGCGCATTTTATGGAAAAATTCGGGATATTTTGAATCACTGACTGGATTTAGCTCATGCTTTACATGCACTTTATGTTCGGCAATATACTGATTGTTTTTGTGGATAAAGCAAACGCCTTGGTTGCTATGGTAGATCGGCAATAAAGCATGAAGGGCGATATTGGCAAAATCTTCCTGGTTGTTTTCTGGGGTTAATCTATCGCTGAGTTGACGCCATTCGAAATTATGGTCGAACTTAGTTTGGAAAAAATTTTTCAGTACCCATACACGGATTTTTGCCCGCTGGGTGTTAGAGCCAAGGTTCAAACCAATCAGCAATATGGCAACGAACAGAAAAAATGGTTGAATTATAGAGGCGTACTCGCCGTTACCCAGAGTTAGTAGGTATCCCAGGGTGGAGACAAATACCAGTATGCCACCGGCCAGTACCAGGCTGGTGGTTGTAAAAACCAGTGGGCGTGAAAGCTCAAGTTGCTGGTAGGTCTGGCGTGGACCGAATAGCGGTGCAAAACATAAGGTTAAACCTACAACTGTATTGGCAAGGCTGCGGGCGTGCACAATTTGTTGGGGTATATAGTCGAGTATTAACGTCATGGAGCAGATGTATAGATTAAACAGTAATAGCGTACCGACGGCGATACCAATGATTTTAATCAAGCCACTGCCGTTGCGAATATGCTGTTCGGTGATCAATAAAGTGCCTATGCAGATGAACAGATACAGGTATAGCCCTATTTGCAAAGGTGTAGTTGGGAGCAGTATTGAGCTGAAGATGCCTATTAACGATATAGCGGGGATAGACCAGGTAAGAAACCATTGCAGGGAAAACAATAGTATTTGCTTGCGACGAACAAAAACGGCCAATAGGCAGCTTGACCAGAAGAAAAGGTAAGCAAAATCGAGGGCAAAGAATTGATGGGAAAACAGGCTCCAGACTGCAGTAAAAAGGAATGCGGGTAGAAAAATTATCGCCTGTTGGCGGAGAATTAAGGAATATAATATTGCAACTATCAAATAGGCGATGCTGCCTATAATCCCATTAATACTAAGTAGGGTTTCCATGAATCCAGGGCTGGCTAAAAACTTGCGTGAACTATAGGGGCCTATTATACAAACTTCCAGTTTATAGGGGTCGCTCTGGCTCTGCTTAAGCTACCTTTCGTCGGGAGGACGGGTTGGCTGAGTCGCAATAGGTAGATTGTCGGAAATTCTGAGCTATAACTGATATAGTCTGATTTTTTTTAGACGCTAAATTCGATAATGATGTAATGCGACAAATGGAGTGCGCCATGCAGCTTATAGGCACAATAGTTAATAACCGAATCGACGATGAAGGTCGATGGTTGCCGTGGGATACTCAATCTATCCACCAGGTTTTTGTTGCTGAGTCAGCGTCAACCCAGACTCTGCGTAGCACTGAAAGAATGCTCGAAGTCTCTGGTTTACTCCCTACGACAATAAAACTTAAAGACGTATTAGATGAATATGGTAAGGCGCCAAAAAGTCAGGTGCTGAATGGTCTTGAATCTATCGCAAAGAAGAAAAGGTACCTGTCATTAGTGCTACAAACTCATCTGAGTGAACAGGCAGGTTGGGTTTTATTCGCAAATGATGGCCGCTTAGGCCGACGTTGGGTGTATTTGAAGCGGCAGGATGATCCTGTCGAATTACTAAGTGCAATGGAAGCACTTGCAGGGGATAAGAACCTGATGGTGTGGCCTACCGGTGACCTGGCGGGGAAATTGCGTCTCATGGTCCAGAAAAATGATAGCCATGATATTTTAATGCAATCTCAACGTATACTTAAAATTGGTACAGTAGCGTATCATGACCCCCCTGCCTCATTTAATGGTCATAGCAGCCAAAATAGTAGCCAAATTCCGTCAAAAAAGTTATCTAGCATTGGTCAGTCTCATCTCGATAAGCTCGAAGCAGAGAGTATACATATCATGCGAGAAGTTGCTGCGCAGGCTGAGAACCCGGTAATGCTTTATTCCGTAGGCAAAGATTCTTCGGTTATGTTGCACCTGGCGCAAAAAGCTTTTTATCCTAGTCCCCCACCTTTTCCGCTGATGCACGTAGATACTCGTTGGAAGTTCCAGGCAATGTACCAGTTTCGTGATGAAGTTGTGAAGCAGGCGGGTATGGAGTTAATAGTACATATCAACCCTGATGGAGTTAAAAAGAATATCAATCCATTCGATCACGGTAGTGCTTTGCATACTGACGTGATGAAAACGGAAGGGCTTAAGCAGGCGCTTGACAAGTATCAGTTCGATGTGGCATTTGGTGGTGCGCGCCGCGATGAAGAAAAGAGTCGCGCCAAGGAAAGAGTGTTTTCTTTTCGTACACAAACACATCGTTGGGACCCGAAAAACCAACGTCCAGAATTATGGAATCTTTATAATGGATATAAAAATAAGGGTGAAAGCATAAGAGCTTTTCCGTTGTCGAATTGGACTGAGCTGGATATTTGGCAATATATTTATCGTGAGCAAATACCTATTGTGCCGTTGTACTACGCTGCCGAACGACCGGTTGTTGAACGCGATGGAATGCTCTTGATGGTTGATGATGATCGTTTGCAATTATTTGAACATGAGCAGGTTCAAATTAAACGGGTACGATTTAGAACGCTGGGTTGCTACCCGTTGACGGGTGCGGTGGAGTCTGAAGCGAATGATCTGGCGTCTATTGTGCTGGAATTATTACAGAGTCGAACCAGTGAGAGAGAAGGAAGGGCTATTGATGCTGATTCGTCGAGTTCTATGGAGAAGAAAAAGCAAGAGGGTTATTTCTAATGGTTACGAGTACTAGCATCCAGGAACGGGTTGATACCTATATCGAAACTCAGTCTCAATTGGAATTATTGCGTTTTATCACCTGTGGTAGTGTTGATGATGGCAAGAGCACACTCATTGGGCGGATGTTATATGAAGCGCAGATGATCTTTGAGGACCAGATCACATCGTTGAAATCGGATTCCAAAAAGATGGGTACCCAGGGTGGTGAAATTGATTTTGCCCTGCTTGTGGATGGTCTGGCGGCGGAACGTGAACAGGGCATTACTATTGATGTGGCGTATCGTTTTTTCAACACTGACCGGAGAAAGTTCATCGTTGCTGATACGCCGGGTCATGAGCAATATACGCGTAATATGGTAACTGGCGCTTCCACGGCAGATGTAGCCGTGATACTGGTTGATGCCAGTCAGGGAATGCTAAGTCAGACTCGCAGACATTCTTTTATTGCTTCTTTGCTGGGTATTAAGAATGTAGTGCTTGCGGTCAATAAAATGGACCTGGTGGGCTATAAGCAAGATGTTTTTGACACTATTGTCGAAGAGTATCGGCATTTTTCTGCCCAGTTAAATTTTGATTCTGTGACTGAGATACCGCTTTCAGCACTGAATGGTGACAATGTGATAGAGCGATCCGACAAGTGCACATGGTACGTTGGTCCCACATTGCTGAGTTTTCTAGAAACTATTAAGGTTGGGCAGTCGCAACTTGAGCTTCCGTTTCGATTCCCCGTTCAATGGGTTAATCGGCCTGATGCAACGTTTCGTGGTTATTCAGGTACCGTGGTTTCGGGGAGTGTTAAAAAAGGTGAGCAGGTTAGAGTTTTGCCTTCTGGTGAGATCGTTGGCGTCAAAGATATAGTCTTTTATAAGGACCATCTTGATCATGCTATGGTAGATCAGGCAGTTACTATTTGTCTGGACCGTGAGGTAGATGTTTCTCGAGGTGATGTGCTGGTTGCAGCTGATGCGCCCTGTGAAGTTTCGGATCAGTTTGAGGTTTCGATTGTTTGGTTAGATCAGGAGCCGGGGTTTGTGGGACGCAGCTATTGGCTAATGTTGGGAGCCAGGCGAGTCAGTGCGAGTATTACCGATATTAAATTTAAATATAATATTAATACCTTTGAAAAGCTTTCGACCACGTCAATGGCATTGAATGAAATCGGTGAGCTGACTATTAGCCTGGATCAACCTGTACCCTTTGAAGATTATAAATCATGTCAGGCAATGGGGGCCTTTGTACTAGTAGACCGTTACAGTTATTCAACGGTTGGCGCTGGTATGATTAACTTTTCTTTGCGTCGGGCGCAAAATGTTCACCGGCAGGCGTTGGTGGTGGATAAAATGGCTCGCGCGCAATTGAATGGGCATTCTGGTCGTGTACTGTGGTTTACTGGGTTGAGTGGGTCGGGTAAATCCACCATTGCTAACGGAGTGGAGCAGGTGCTACACCAACGGGGCATCAGAACTTATATCCTTGATGGTGATAATGTGCGTCAGGGGCTTAATAATGATCTTGGTTTTACTGATGCTGATAGAATTGAGAATATTCGGCGAATAGCCGAGGTGGCGCGATTGATGGTTGATGCAGGGTTGGTGGTATTAACCTCGTTTATTTCCCCGTTTAGGTCTGAGCGAGATATGGCCCGTGCGCTATTTGAGCCAGGAGATTTTGTAGAAATATACGTAAATGTATCTCTCGAGACTGCTGAGGAAAGAGACCCCAAAGGGCTATACAGAAAAGCCAGGCGTGGTGAATTGCCTAATTTTACTGGTATTGATAGTGAGTATGAGGCGCCTCTGACGCCGGAACTCAATTTGCAGGCAGGTGAATTGAATGTCGAACAATGTGTCGCCAATGTAATCAAATATATTTGACGCTGATGCCGGCAAGGTTGTTGGTTTTATTCTTAAAAGTTACTATTTTTTCTAATTTGGTCAAAATGATTAATGTCTACCAAGAACCCTGAGTTACCCGAGTATAAAGAATCCAGGTTGCGAAGCCTGCTTAAAGCGATGTCCTGGCGTATTATTGCGACCTTAACTACAAGCCTGGTAGCCTTTTTTGTTACAGGTGAAGTCAAAACAGCAATTGCCATTGGCTCAATCGAGTTTTTCCTTAAGTTCGCAATCTATTATGGTCATGAGCGACTTTGGCAACTGATACCGCGTGGGGGAATTCGTCGATTCTATAAACGTATTGCACGAAAAATAGGCTGGTTAGAAAAATAGTAACTGCATCGCGTTGGTCAGTGAATATAAAGCATTTGTTTGCTGTTACGCCGTGTTTTGTAGTGCTGAGTTATAGAAATCTACAGACTTCATACGGGGTGTTGTGGTTGTATAGGGTAAAGTGCCTGGATAATGCAGTGTAGGTTTACGCTTGTAGGGCCGCAGTATAGTATTAAAAGACTACCGCTGGGCCTGTAATCTCCGTGGCCCTTCTCTGCGATGAGCTCTTCTGCGTTCCAGATGGGGGGTGATATCGATAACCCGTCTATCTGATGCGCGACGATCAGGTGTTTTCCGGCGCGTTGTTTTCCGTTGCTGCTGCAATATCACTCTTTGGAATGGATCTCTAAAAACTTTTATCATTTGTTCCAGTTCAGTAATTTTGGAGCGAGAAAGTATTTCCAGTACCGGGTTTAGTTCTTTAATAAATGTACTTAGTTTGACTTCTGGCAGGCGTTGTTTGCTTGAAAAACCGTAGGTGCCAAAATTATAGTGGGTATCCTGCACCCGTAGTGTGGGTTTATTGGCGACCATTGCAGAAAGTGCATTTGCGATGGGTTTACAAAGGTCGGGTTGGTCGCTATCTACCAGGTCCATTAGCCAGCTTAGGCAAAATTCCACGGACGACCTTTGTATTAAATGGGTTGTAACTGAGGCGAAATTATTCGCTTCTTCGGCGGTAATTGAGCCTCTAATAGTGCGTGCAGCTGAACATACGCGCCGATCCCCAAAAAAAACCAGGCCGGCAAAGGCGGCGCCGCGATTCAAAATTTTTCTGTTGACCAAAATAGAAATTAATTCTTCTGTGGCGACAAAAGGATCTTCAAGGGTGCTGGGTCTATATTCCAGATAGGCTGCAACGGCTGTGCTCACCAGGTTAGACGAAGAGTCATAATGGATAAATATCAATAGGGCGGAGGCATCTTTTTCGCCCAATTTGATATCTTGAATGATGAGATCGAGAAATAATAGCCTTGAATCGAGGTGAACCTGGTCGACAAAAACTTGGTAAACAAATTTGACAGTATCAAAAAACAACGTATCGGAGTTTTGGTTAAAAAGGCACAGGTTGTATTCGAGGCAGGTGGCACTAGAAGGCGGGCTGTTTGGGAAAATCTGGTTTAATTTAATTCTATCGTTCATAAACTTATGTTGCATCATCGTTGCAGTAGACATATCCCTTGGTACTCCGCAGATTGATAATCACTTAATAAAAGACTAGATGAATAGCGAGGTGACTTATGTGAAATACGTCTCAAAATTGAAAATAGGTGACTGATTTAATACTAAAAGTGAATCGGCATTTTGGTGTTTACTATGGAAAATGGGGTCCATTCGGATTATTTCTTGTGTTAGGTTGCTTTCCTGTTGTTTTTATTCTTTTTATTTATGGCCTTTATTCTTAGTTTTTATTCTCTGCTCTAGGTCTATTAGTTCTTTGTTGCTATGCAATTTAGATGCCGTTGGTCGTAAGTCATTAATGTATTGGCATTTTTCTGACCAAAGTGACTGAACAATTTTGATACTGTAAAGTGGGTCGACATCTAGTTGTGTATTATTTCTCCTTGGGTCGGTTAAATTGCCAGGCTTTGCGCCTGGGTGCATAAGTGAGGGTATTTTTTGTGGTGAGGTAAAAAATATTGTTTTGGTTCTTGGTTTTGGTTCTTGGTTATAATTTCATAAAGTCGCAGCGGGATTAACAAAATATCAGAACAGGGGTTTGATAAATTATACTTGATGACTAAATCAGAGCCTTAGCGGTAGACCAGCCACGATTGTTGATAGCGGAGGCCTGTCTATTTTAATTCTAGTTCCTTTAGCCGCTGTATTTTATATTTGCTGGAGCAGCTTATTATTATGGTTACTTACAGGTTGTCGTGGAGTTTTGGTTTGACAGGGCCGTTTAGCCTATAATGAAGAACAGAAAATAATTCCATGAAATTAACAGAGTTTGATATTGATGATTAGAAAGTGTCTATTTCCCGCAGCCGGCTATGGGACTCGTTTTCTACCGGCAACAAAAGCTATGCCGAAAGAAATGCTCCCGATCGTGAACAAGCCACTTATTCAGTATGGCGTTGAAGAAGCAATTGAGGCTGGTTTGCATCAGATTGGAATTATTTCAGGGCGTGGTAAAAGAGCCATTGAAGATCACTTCGACATTTCCTATGAGCTGGAACACCAAATTTCAGGTACTGCCAAAGAGGCGTTGCTGAATCAAATTCGTAATGTTATTGATAAATGTACTTTTTCCTATACACGCCAGGTCGAAATGCATGGTTTGGGCCATGCAATTTTAACAGGCGAAACGCTCGTTGGCAGTGAGCCTTTTGCAGTATTGTTGGCTGATGATTTTTGCGCTAATGATGATGATGGGGTGTTGAAACAGATGGTAGATTTATTTGCGATTCATCAATGCAGTATTGTTGCGATTGAAGAAGTGCCCATGGATCAAACCCAGAATTATGGTGTCATAGCTGGTGATGAAATCGAGCCTGGTTTATATCAGGTGACAGAAATGGTTGAAAAGCCTGCCCCTGAAAATGCGCCATCAAACCTGGCGATTATCGGTCGTTATATTTTGACTCCTGATATTTTTGATATTTTGCGACAGACTAAACCAGGTCGTGCCGGCGAGATTCAAATCACTGATGCGATTGCAGCCCAGGCAAAAAGCGGTAAAGTTTTAGCGTATAAGTTCAAAGGCCGACGATTCGATTGTGGCGCTATCGAAGGGTTTGTTGAGGCTACTAATTTTGTATATGAAAATTATTATACGCATGGAAATAATTACCCGAATCGGAAGCTATGAAGATAACAATAGTAGGTACAGGTTATGTCGGGCTTGTAACTGGCACGTGTTTTGCTGAAATGGGTATTCAGGTGACCTGTGTTGATATAGACAAAAAGAAGCTTGCGATGTTACAGGATGGGAATATACCCATACATGAGCCTGGATTATCTGATTTGTTAGTGAGGAATATAGCCGCCAAGAGAATTGCTTTTTCAAGCAACCTTGCGGATTCGCTAGGGGAGTCAGATATGGTATTTATTGCCGTCGGTACACCTCCGAATGAAGACGGAAGTGCAGACTTATCGCACGTTATAGCTGTTGCCAGAGAAATTGGTGAAAAATTAAAGTCGTATGTTGTAGTTGTTGACAAGTCCACGGTGCCTGTAGGTACGGCGGACATGGTTAGTCTGGAGATTAGTAAGCAACTGAAAAAAAGGTCAATGAAAATTCCGTTTGATGTTGTCAGCAATCCAGAGTTTTTGAAAGAAGGTGCAGCGATTAAGGATTTTATGTCTCCTGACAGGATTATTATTGGCGCGTCTAACGATAAAGTAAGATCGAAGATGGCTGAGCTGTATGCGCCATTTTCTCGTAAACATGACAAAATTCAGTTTATGGGCGTTCGCGATGCAGAAATGACCAAATACGCTGCTAATGGAATGCTTGCGACGAAGATTTCTTTTATGAATGAAATAGCAGTTTTATGTGAAAAATATGGCGTTGATGTGGAAAATGTTCGTAAAGGTATTGGCTCTGATCCGCGTATTGGTTATTCATTTATGTATCCGGGGGCTGGTTATGGTGGCTCCTGTTTTCCAAAAGATATAAGAGCGCTAGTTTCAATGGCGTCTGCCGAAGGTATAGAGCCTTATATTTTTAAAGCCGTTGAGGCGCGTAACCAGGAACAAAAATTGTTATTGATGGAAAAAATCACTGGTCATTTGGGTGAGGATTTGTCAGCGAAAAAAATCGCCGTATGGGGGTTGGCTTTTAAGCCTGAGACCGATGATGTGCGGGAAGCTTCGGCGTTGGTGATGATCAGGGCGCTGTTAGTACGAGGCGCATCTATCTCGGCTTTTGATCCCGAAGCAATACAAACGGCAAAACTTGAACTGGGTGATCTAGCAGATGAGGTTGATTTTGTTGAAGAGATGTATTCAGTCCTTGAAGAGGCTGATGTGTTGTTGGTGATGACCGAATGGAAGCAGTTCCGTCAGCCTGATTTTCGACTGATCGCAGGTAAATTAAAATCGAAGCTGATTTTTGATGGGCGCAATATTTACGCGCCTTCGGTGGTGCATAAACATGGTTTAGGTTATGTAGGAGTCGGACGTACGTCTTTTTCGACTATTGATGAGGGTGAATAGTTGGCTATTTTAGTTACTGGCGCAGCCGGTTTTATTGGGTTTCATGTAGCGCAGCAGTTGATTGCACGGGGCGAAGAAGTTGTCGGCGTTGACAATTTGAATGATTATTATGATGTTTCACTGAAACAAAGCCGTCTTAAACAGCTCGCAGCTGATGATACTAACAATCTGTTCAAGTTCGAAAAAATCGATATATGTGATGCTGATGCACTCGCGCAGTTACTTGAAAAAAACACCATAAATTCGATTGTGCATCTTGCCGCTCAAGCTGGAGTTCGATTCTCGATTGAAAACCCGCACGCGTATATCGAGGCGAACATAAAGGGCTTTATGAATATTTTGGAGTTAAGCCGTCAGGCTGGTGTAGCGCATCTGGTTTATGCGTCGTCCAGTTCAGTCTATGGAAATAATGAAAAAATACCCTTTTCAACGAGTGACCTGGTTGACCATCCTGTGTCTATGTATGCAGCGACAAAAAAATCAAACGAGTTAATGGCTCACGTTTATAGTCATCTTTATGCGATTCCAACCACTGGCTTGAGGTTTTTTACGGTTTATGGTCCCTGGGGTCGGCCGGACATGTCGCCATTTATTTTTGCAGAATCGATTCTAAATGATCGGCCCATCAAGTTGTTTAATGAAGGCAAACATAAAAGGGACTTTACCTATGTAGATGATATTGTTGATGGCGTAATCAAGGTATTAGATAAACCTGCATCGAAATGTATAGAATCTGGCGCGGCCTACAAAGTTTATAACATAGGTAATAATGATCCAGTTGCATTGATGGATTATGTGGGTACTTTAGAAAATGCATTGGGGAAAAAAGCCATTTGTGAGATGGCGCCACTTCAACCGGGCGATGTTGCGGTTACCTTTGCCAATATTGATGACTTGCAACAAGAGATTGGCTATCGTCCCGACACGCCTCTTGACCAGGGTATTCAAAAATTTGTCGATTGGTATAAAACTTACTTTGGATATTCTTAATCGTAACGGCGTTGAAAAGTGATTAAGTTTTGACTAAATATTGAGAGTGATAAAGGCGTCAGTTGGCATCAATGGACTACAATCAAAAATCTCCTAGTGTGTTTGGGTCAGGATTCGATGTGGCAAATGACTGCGTTTTAGCCAATCTTTTGCCGTGCTGTGGTCAATGGTATTGTCGTTAGCAAGTAAACGTATTTGAGCGCCGACAACACTGGATTTGAGGAGTTGAGCTTGCAGTGAGTTAGGGGTATCTGTTTGAGCCAGTTCCGCTAAAGTCTCTTCTAACTCATTTCCCAGCTGCCAGTGTTTTGCAATTTTATGTGATAGATCAACGTGATTACGCTCGAATATTCGCTGGGCTAAAAATAGAGCGCTGTTTTTATCCGTGGATACTTGCATGCAATGGGTGTCTAAAAAGGATAATAAAGCAGAGTTTCCCGCTCCCTGGAGTAGCCCTAATAAGTAACTTGTCTGTGCGTTTGATTGGCTGTTCTGGGCAAGTTGAAGGCCAATATTAGCTGTGGCATGCACATGACTATAAAGTTTGTCATTGATTTTTTTGAAAGACGGTGCTTCCACCGTCAGTATTGGTTGTAAAACGGCGGCCACTACCATCCTTTTTAGTCCGTCTTCTCCCAGGCATATCAATGCACTTTGGAGATCATTAATAGGCTGATTACTGAAGCGATAAAAGACGCTATTTGCCAGGCTTAGGACTTTAAATACCAATCCTGGGTCAGCGCTGATTAAGTCAACCAGGGTCTTAATTTTTGTCTCGGGTTCGCGCATCATTAACATTAATTTGGGCAGGACCCGGGGTAGCCTGGGTAGTTTCAGGTCTGCGGCGCTGGTCCGCTGTAGACGTGATTCAAGTGCAAGTTGTTGGCGTTTAAGTTCATGTGCAGGGGGTTTGTCGCAATTTTTCGAATAAGCGAATAACCAGTCATAATAAATTGAATTAATTTCATTCAGGGTGGATTGGCTGGCGGTGGAGCTAAAAATGCTGTCATTTTCTAGTTTTTTCTCTGCGGGCTTTTGTTGACGTTGGAGCGCAACGTTTTTTTTTGATTTGAATAACCAATCGAGCATTGTATATCCCTATGACGCGTATGGGCCAAAGTTACTGAACTTAAGCATAGCTCTATTCTGTAGGGTGACTTATAGCTTGTGTTGCATTTCAAGCGTCAATGACAGGAATTATCCGATGAAAGGCTGAGGGCTGTTAAATAAAAGCGGCTGATGCTGTTTTTTAAGAGCAGCTGATGCTGTTTTTTAAGAGCAGCTGAGGGCTGTTTTTAAGAGCCGCTGAGGGCTCTTTATTAGAACTGCTGAGGGCTCTTTATTAGAACTGCTGAGGGCTCTTTATTAGAACTGCTGAGGGCTCTTTATTAGAAC
>JAHRVQ010000050.1 GCA_019090615.1 Pseudomonadales bacterium
CACCCTAGAGTTCGTCGGCAGCGTCAGATGTGTATAAGAGACAGGGCTAGTATAGTGGCTAGTGATTAACTGCCGTATTGGTGTAAAAGGGATTTGATCAGAGGTTTCCAGGGTTTTGCTTGAGCGATGATATAAAACAGTTGGTGGCCTGTCATGAATGTGATGCGGTATACACGCGTGTGGTACTCCATGCGGGTGCGAAAGCGCTTTGTAGTCGTTGTGGTTATGAATTGTATCGTCATATATCTGAGTCGTTGGAGAAAAGCCTGGCTTTGTATATCACCACCTTAATTTGTATGCTGATCGCTAATGTTTTCCCTTTTCTGGCGATGAAAACAGCTGGTTTATATGAGCAAAGCCTGGTTGTTTCCAGTGGTTGGGCACTGTATCAATTTGGTATGGCAGAGTTAGGTCTTGTGGTCTTTATTGCCAGTATAATTGCGCCACTGGTGATCACACTGGGTATGCTATATCTACTGGTACCATTAAAGTTTGGCGTGTTGGTATCGGGGCATGGGCCGGTTCTACGCCTAATCAGGTTCTGTAGGCCCTTTAGTTTAATGAGTGTATTCCTGCTTGGTACCATTATCGCGGTGGTGAAACTTCAAAGTTTGGCAACTGTTGTACCTGGTATTGGGTTGTTGGCGTTTGTATTAATGTTATTTGCCTATACTGCGGCCAGCGCTACGTTCGACCCAGAAATAATTTGGCAATATTCGAATATAAAACAACTGGAAAATACCCAGCTCAAACCGGGCGAGCGTATCTATCAGTGTCATGTCTGTGGATTAATCCGCACTGAAAAGATGCAGCTGCAACATGATGAACATTGCCAACGTTGTGGCAGCAGTATGCATTATAGGATAGAGCATAGCCTGCAACGCTGTGGCGCGTTATTGGTGGCAGCGCTGATGATGTTGATACCGGCTAATATCTATCCAATTATGACGGTTATTTCCTTAGGTCGCGGAGCACCTGATACAATCCTGAGCGGTGTGGTTAAATTAATTTCGCATGGTATGTGGGGGCTTGGATTAATTGTGTTGTTTGCCAGTATCGTCGTACCGCTGTTGAAACTATTCGCTCTGAGCTATTTACTATATTCGGTCAGGGTAAACTCCAGTTGGCGACCTAAAGATCGCACTTTGTTATATCGTTGTACAGAAGTTTTAGGCGCCTGGTCAATGGTGGATGTTTTTCTGGTTGGGTTATTATGTGGTCTGGTAAAACTCGGATTTATAGCCACTATCGAGCCGGGAATAGGCGCTAGTTTTTTTGCTGCCGCTGTGGTTTTGACCATGTTGGCGGCACAAAGTTTTGATCCGCGTCTTATCTGGGATGGATTGCCGGGCGATAAAAGTGAAAAAAGTAAAAGTGGCGTTATGTCAATTTCACGTGTCCATTAGTATTAATCAACGCGCTAACAGTCAGAGTCGATCAGTATAGTGAATGAACAAAATACACCACAGATTAGTCCGAAGGCTGGCCTCTCAATTATCTGGCTGATACCACTGGTGACAGCGGTGTTGGGTATTTGGTTAATTACTCGTACTTTAATGGATCAGGCGCCCATTGCTACTATAAGCTTTAAGACCGCTGATGGCATAGAAGCTGGCAAAACCCGCATTAAATACAAGAGTGTGGATATCGGGTTAGTTGATAAAATTGAATTTGCTGAAGGGTTTAAAAACGTTGTACTGACCGTTTCGTTTAATCACAGTGTGGAAGCATTTTTACGCCGGGATACTCGGTTTTGGGTAGTGCGGCCGCAGCTTAGCCTGCGTGGTGTGACTGGTTTGAGTACGTTGATATCTGGTGCTTATATTGAAATTGATCCAGGTCCGGGCTCATCACAGGATCATTTTGTTGGGCTTGAGCAGATACCCTTGATTACCCGAGATGATACAGGTACACGTATTACCCTTGCCGCAGAGAATCTTGGCTCGTTAGGTACTGGTTCACCAATCTATTACCAGGGTCTCCTGGCAGGGGAAGTGTTGGGTCATGAGTTAAGTAGTGACAGCCAGAGTATTTATGTGCATGCATTTATCCGTGCACCTTATAATCAACTTGTGAAAGGCAGTAGTCGGTTCTGGAATGTAAGTGGCATGGACGTTTCTTTAGATGCGAATGGTATAGAAATTAAAACTGCTTCTATGCAGGCCCTGATGATTGGAGGAATAGCCTTCGAATCACCTGAAGCATTATCGCCTGGTGGCACCAATATCGAAAACTTAATCTATACCCTGTATGCCAGTCACCAGCAAATAGAGCAGCAGGTCTATACTCGGAAACAGCAATTTGTTATGTATTTTACCAGTTCTGTGCGCGGTCTGAGCCCAGGCGCACCCCTTGAATTTAAGGGTATTAGAATTGGTTCTGTGATTGATATCAGGCTTGAATTTAATCGTGATAATACCTCCTTTAAAATACCTGTACTGGTAGAGATAGAACCAGAACGAATAATTGATCGAGAAATAGTGGGCGCAGATAGCCCGTTGGCTACCCTGCAAACCCTGATAGACAGGGGTCTGCGTGCACGGCTTGCCACTGGAAGTTTGTTAACTGGTCAGCTTTTTGTAGAGTTGAATATGTACCCGGGGGTTGCCGCGCAGTATATGGGCGATGTTGCTTCAACAGTACCGGAATTGCCAACCATCGCCGGGGCAATAGAAGCGCTTACGCAATCTGTGCAAGGATTTATTACCAAGCTGGATGAAGTTAATATCCAGCAGATGAGTAGCTCGGTGTTGGGGATTCTTGACGGCGCTAACGAGTTATTAAATAAACCTGAATCTGAGGCGACGGTGACAGACCTTGAAGCATCAATGCGGTCGCTAAAACAAATATTAAAGCGGGTTGATGATGCAAACCTGGAACAAACCATTGGAGGTGCAAACAACGTACTGGTTAATCTTGATAAGACCCTGGGCCTACTAGATGGTCTTCTGGACCCTAATTCTCCATTGCAATATAACCTTATTCAGGTCACTGGTGAACTTGAAGAAATGGCCATTTCGGTGCGGGCGCTGGTTGAAACCCTTGAACGTAGACCCCAGTCGCTAATATTTGGCCGTGAAAAAAGTCCGGCTGATGGAGAAATGGATGAATAAATGCCTTTTGTTAGTGTTGTTGGTACTTCAGCTTATACTGGTGGGCTGTGGTTCTTCAGCTGTAGATCCTGTGCGTTATTACTTGATTGACCCTGTTGATGCCATAGCTCAGCAGGTATTAGTGGCAGGCGAAGGTCCGAGAATACAAATCATTGGTTTGCATATCCCGCAATATCTTGATCGATATCAGCTGGCGAGGCGGACAAATATTAATCAACTGGTGTTTGCAGATAATCATCAATGGGCTGAGAGTTTGCGAAAAAATTTACTCCGCACCTTGTCGCGAAGCCTCTCGGTATTACTTAATACCACAGATATTGGCACGCCGGTCAACCGATCTTCTTCAGCGCCAGAGTATAAGATACAGGTTTTTATTGAGCAGTTCGATCAGGCAAATGATGGCGCAGTAGTTTTGAGTGGCCGGTATCAGATTTCTGCGGGGCATAGATCTGTTAATAGTTCTGATAACAGTGCAGCTGGCGTACTTGTCACTAACAAATTTGAATTCAGGAGTGACTCAGGCAGAACCGATATTACCCAGATGGTCGCGCGTATGCAGATACTTTTTAACCAGCTTTGTATTGATCTGGCCTCAACGCTTGCGCGGCTCAATAGCAACGGCGCGACAGCGATGTCGGGACCGCAGCTACAAACGAACGCGCGACATTCAGGAATGCAACTAAATTGAAGCTAATTCAATTGAGCGCTATTAACTGGGTCCGCTGCATATTGCATCTCATATTTTATCTAGTGATATCGTCGTTAACTGGATTGAGCTGTCTGGTGGCCCAGGCTGAGCTTGACCTAATTGAAGCCACTGGCTATGAGCTGATGCAGCTGGCTGTTGCCAGGCACCGTCAGTATCCCTATGTTTATGAGGAACAATCAATGGTTCTGGTTGATCGTAAGGGTAACCGTGATACACGCAAATTGCGGCGTTATTCTCGCCTCGAAGAGAACCAGGAAGCACGTTTTCTGCTAGTTTTTGATTCACCGGAAACGGTGCGGGGTGTTGCGGTATTGGCCGAAATATCCGCACAAGGAAAGTTAAACCAGAGTCTATATCTTCCTGCATTGGGGCAGGAGATGATTCAAAATAGTGCTGATGGTCTGGGCGGTAGTTTTTTGGGCACTGATTTTTCTGTGGAGGACCTGGTGGGTGAAGATATTGATGCTTATCAATATCGGCGCCGAAGGGATGAGTTAATAAATGATGTGGCTTTTTTTGTTGTTGATGTATATTCAGGTGAGATATTAGATCGACCGGTGGCAGCACCCTTAACTAAGCCTGCACCAACACCCCAGCCCACCGCAACACCCCAGCTCGCCACAACTGGATTGCCCAGAGATAGCCTCCCTTTGAGACGGCATTTTTTGATCAAAGAAAATTTTTTTATTGCTCGGACTGATTATTTTGATGAGCGAGGAGTACTCGCAAAACGTTTTACACAATACGACCTGGTGCCCGTACTGGGTGATATGTGGCGAGCGAATATGTTGTTGATGGAAAACCCGTCGCAGTTGCATAAAACTTTTATCAAGATAACCAGACGGGTATTTTCTGTAGATTATGTGCCTGTCCGAATATTCACCGAGGCGTGGCTGGTGGCAAACAGGTCTATCGACAACCGCGCTGAAGAAAATGCTGATGGCAGCCATTTGGAGCCAGTAGTTGACACTCATAATATAGTTAGGGATAGCAATTTATGATGGCTTCTTTATTGCGGCATGGCATCAGGTATCGCGGAATTATTCTGGCCCTGGTTGCGATAATTACCCTGCTAGCGTGTATGGGACTATCGAAACTGGTGATTGACACCAGCTTCGATAGTTTGATACCCGTGGATAGTCCAGCCCGTACGGTCTATAAACGCGTGGTTGATGAATTTGGTTCAGATAACAAAACCATAATATATATTGAGGACCAGGCGTTATGGACACCGACGAAGCTCGCTAAATTTTCTGCTTTGGTGACCGAATTAAAGGGTGTGAAGCATGTGATTGAGGTTGATAGCCTGATGAATTTGCGCACCCTGAGTGGCGCACGTCACGCAGGCAAACGAACTGTCAGTGCAGGCTGGGTCCTGGATGGTATACCAAAGACCAAATTAGAAGCCACAGATGCTAAAGCGCGTGCGCTCAAAAACCCTCTATATCGCGGCAATCTATTTTCTGAGGACGGTAACGCTACAGCTGTTGTTGTCACATTGGACGACGGTCTGCAGAATGAGCAAGGTTTTAACCAGTCTGTGCATATCCGCTTGCAGCGGCTGCTGGATCAATACGCGGCGGATTTTGAACAAATTTTTCAGGTTGGGCCGCCCAGGATAAGTGCCGAGTTGGCTGCAAGTATCATTCAGGACTTGAGCCTCCTGGGCCCTCTGTCCGCTGTGGTACTCATTCTGGCAATCGTATTATTTATGCGCAGCAGGTTGGCAGCAATAATCCCGATTGTTACGTCGGCGCTGTCGATTATATGGACCTTTGGTATGTTGGGTTGGCTGGGGGTCCCGTTGAGCCTGTTAACGGCAATGATTCCATCGCTGATTATTGTCATTGGGTCCACAGAAGATACCCATATGATGGCGGCATTTTTTCGTGGTATTGATGATGATTTAGATAAACCGCAGTCAGGGGTCACGGCAAAGTATCGTGCCATTGCGACTATGTTTAAACATACTGGGCTGCCATTGGTCTTGACGCTTATGACAACAGCGCTTGGTTTTGCTTCCAACCTGTTTAGTTCTATTGGTCTGATCCAGGATTTTGCAATTGCGTCGACTTTCGCTATTTTAGCTAACGGAATAATCACGATTATTGTGGTGCCGATATTGCTGGTTCAGTTTGGTCCGGTTATTGGCGCCGATTATAACAAGAACAACAATCACAACGACAACGACAACGACAACGACAGCGACAGCGATGGCGACGTAGGTAAAAAAGCTGCCAAACAAAATGTAGCTGGGTCGGAAGCTATTTTTGGCAATTATCTAACAATGAAAATTATCCAACTTTTCCGGGTTCTTCAGGATAGATTTCCAAATTACACGCTGCTTTTTACCGCTACCCTATGTGTTTTCTGTACTTATCATGCAGGTAGTTTATATGTCACTAATGACCCCATGTCCTATTTTCCCGAAGATCGACCGCTGATTCAGCAAAGCCGACTTATCCATGAGAAATTGGCGGGTATTAAAGTTTTTTATATTACTCTTGGCGCGGAAACAGAAAATGCATTTTTAATCCCGGATAATTTACGCAAGCTTGAAGCAATACAGGGGTTTATGCGTAAACAGGGCGGCTTCGATTCCACCTTGTCTTTGGTTGATCACCTGAAATATGTAAACGGTGTCTTCGAAGGAGAATTTGCGCGTCTTAGGTTGCCAAAAAGTCAGGCGCTGACGGCGCAGTATTTGTTGTTTTTTCATCGCAGTGAATTGCAAAATTATGTTAGTCATGACTATAAAATAGCGAATATCGTTGTCCGGCATAATATCAACGACTCGAACAACCTGAATCAATATGTTGTGGAATTAGAGCAGGCGATTGCACATATTGTTGGCACAGAATTTAATGTTGATATTGTCAGTGAAAATTTGATGGTGAACCGAGCGGCTAACAGTCTGATGATGTCTCAACTAAAGGCTTTGGGCCTTTTACTGGTCATTATTTTTATTATCATGTCGGTTATGTTTACTTCTTTAAAAGGCGGCGCTATTGCAATTATTCCTGCATTAATTCCCATCGTACTAATGTTCGGCATGATGGGGCTGTTTGAAATTCCGCTAAACCCGGGCACGGCTATGGTGGCTGTTATTGCCGTTGGCATAGCCGTCGACGGTACCATACATTTACTCGCAAGGTATCAGGAACTTAGCTACTCGACTTCAGATTATCGTGCTGCGGTAAACCAGGCAGTAGAAGAAGTGGCGACGCCGTTGATTGTATCCAGTCTCGCATTGACGTTTGGTTTTGCGGTTTTGATGTTCTCAAGTTTCACCGTAGTAGCCCAGTTTGGTGCACTCGCGGCGGCCACGATGTTGATTTCGATATTCGCCAATTTATTGATAACACCTATTATTATGCGGTGGGTCCGACTGGTTTGCCTGGTCCACATTATCGCTATAGATGTGGACCAGGAGGTGTTGGGTAAAAGTCCTTTGTTTCAAAATATGTCTAATTATCAACGCCGAAAAGCCATACTGATCTCTGAACTTCATGAATTTCAGCCCGGCGAAAAGTTGATTGAACAAGGCACGGTTGGGCGCAGTATGTATGTCATATTGGAGGGTGAGGCTGAAGTTGTAAGGCATGAAAGCCATGGCTCGCGAAAACTCACAGCACTCAACTCTGGGGAAATATTTGGCGAAATTGGTTACATTCGTTCGATTAAAAGAACGGCTGATGTCACTGCTTTGACTGCAGTTTCAGTGCTTAGATTCGATTATCAGCGGATGCAGAAAGATTTGAAGTTTTTCCCGCATATTGCCGCCCAACTCAACTTTAATATTAGTGGTATTCTGGGCGACCGGCTGGCAGATGTGTTGGCCGATTGATTAGGCTCAGGGCCGCGAATTCAGGTGCCGCTGAGCTTGTCCAGCTGTGCGTCAATGAGTGCAAAGCGATCGTTACCAAAATACATATCGTGAGCATTGACAAATATTGTGGGCGATCCAAATCCACCGCGTTCAATAAGCTCTGCGGTGGTTACCTTAAGCTGTTCCTTGTATGTGGGGTTATTAATTTTGTTGAAAAAGGCAGTTTGCTCAAGGCCCACTGATTGAATAATACCTTGCAAGACATCGTCCTGAGAAATATCTTTCAAATCTCGCCAATAAGACTGAAATACCTGGCGGGCATATTTGACCAGGCAGCCGCCTTCCAGTGCTACAAAGGCACCGCGCATGGCCTTGACGCTATTGACTGGAAAAACCGGCGGCTGGCCTATTTCTACCCCAACATGGTCGGCCCAGCGCTGCAGGTCTTTCGCAGAATAGGATAGTTTGGCAGGGACTGGGTTATTTCTACCTTCATAGACAGATGGGTTGACGCTGTTAAATACGCCGCCCACAAGAATGGGTTTGTAAATTACCTGCACTTCAGGGAATTTGGTGATGGTTTGTTGTAGTGTTTCAAAACCGAGATAAGTCCAGGGACTAGAGCAGTCGAAAAAGAATTCTAATTTAGGCATGAAATCTCAGCTATTTAACAGTTTGAATAGGATTTTAACTCCTAGAGTACGGTTTTATTGGATCCGCGACAAATTTTCTTTTTCTCGCCACGCGACCACATAGATTTCAACTATCTTTATAAGGCCATTAAAGATAGTTGATGCAGATATGACAGATCACCAGTACAAGGTAATGATTGTTGATGATATCGAAGAAAACAGGATGTTACTAGAAACGATCCTGGAAGATGACTTTGATCTAAGTTTTGCCGCCTCAGGCAAAGAATGCCTGGACAGCATAGCTGGCGAAAAACCTGATTTGATATTGCTTGATATCACTATGCCGGATATGGACGGTTATGAGGTGTGTCGTAAAGTCGTGGTGACTGATTGTCATCCGCCAGTAATTTTTGTTTCGGCCCTGGCTTCTGCAGAAGAACGGTTGGCAGGCTTTGAAGCAGGGGGAGATGATTATTTAGCAAAACCCGTTGATGACACAGAACTTTTTCGTAAAGTGAATAAGTCACTGGAAAATCGTTCAGAAAATCTGAAGCTGCAATCGTCAGCCAGTGACGCAATGAATATCGCCATGGAAGCTATGGTGAGTAGTAGTGAACTTGGCATGTTGAATCAATTTATGCGTGATACCGCGGTGGCTAAAACTTATGCCGTGTTAGGAGACGCATTACTCGGCGTAATGAAAAATTTTGGCTTAAATTGTTGTTTACAATTTCGTGTCTCTGGCAAAAATCTTAATATTGCCTGTACCAATGACAGCCTTGAGGCGAAATTATTTAACAAATTGCAGGGTGGTGAAAAACTGGTGGATTTTGGTGCTCGAACCATCGTGAATTCAGAACATGCAGCTATTTTAGCAAAAAATATGCCGACCGAAGATGATGCAAAATATGGCCGCTTAAAAGACCACATGTCAGTTTTGATTGATGCCGTTGAAAGCAAAGTGGTTTCACTGCAAATATCACTGGATATGAGTGAACAAAGAAATGTCATGATCGGTGATCTTGTAGAGGCGAATGACCATCAGCTTTCGAGTATTCGAAAGTTACTTTCAGAGCGAGAAGAGTCTACCAAAGACATTATGCGTGCTGTGATCAGCGGGGTAGAAGCCTCCCTGTTTTCATTGGGGCTTGATGACGATCAGGAAAATTCGTTGATGCAAATGCTGGATGCTGGCCAGGATAAGATTGAAAACCTGCCGGATTTTAACAACGAAATTGAAGCCAGCTTTCTGACTGCAAAAAATGCCCTGATTTCTTTACTGAGTAGCGAACATTAGTTTGCCTGGTGTTCTAACCGGCTTGTGTTGTTACCCCAAATTTTGTTGTTAACCCAGATTGTGCATTTAACGAGGCTAAGCAGAAGTGATCACAACTATTTCTGTACCGAAAGTCTATAGTGATATGCACAGCGCACTGATTTCAGTGCGCTGCTAAATACCCAATTAGCTACCAAACTCAGAAACTACGCCTGAGATGGACTCTTTAGCGTCGCCAAACAACATGCGAGTATTTTCGTTAAAGAACAGCGGATTATCAACGCCTGAAAAACCTGAGGCCATTGAGCGTTTCAGAACAAATACGGTTTGTGCCTGATCTACATTGATGATCGGCATGCCATAAATCGGGCTGTTACTATCTTCTCGTGCAGATGGGTTCACCACGTCATTTGCGCCGATCACGATGGCCACATCAACGTTTTCAATTCGAGGGTTGATCTCATCCATTTCTACGAGTTGCTCGTAGGGCACGTCGGCTTCAGCCAGTAGAACATTCATATGACCGGGCATACGGCCCGCTACTGGGTGGATAGCGTAGCTGACTTCAGCGCCGTTTTTCTGCAGAATTTCACCGAGTTCTTTGACCACATGTTGTGCCTGAGCAACAGCCATACCGTAGCCTGGTACAAAACAGACGTTGCTTGCAGCTTCGAGAATATAGTAGGCATCTTCAACAGATATGGGTTTCACTTCGCCTTCAATGGCTTTGCCTTGCTTAACTGATCCAAAACCCGAGAACAAAACATTGGCCAGCGATCGGTTCATCGCCTTACACATTATATTGGTAAGGATGATTCCGCTGGCGCCTACCAGTGAGCCGGCAACAATAAGAATGTTGTTGTTAATGGCAAAACCAGCTGCACAGGCGGCAATACCTGAATAACTATTTAATAATGAAATCACCACTGGCATATCTGCGCCACCGATGGGGATAACTGCCATGATACCAATCAATAATGAAAGGCCCAGCACGGCCCAGAACCAGATGGAATTGGGTGAAGGGTCAAGGCATAACATGACGCCAGAAGCTAATAATGCGAGTAGCAACAGCCCATTGAAAAAACGTTGGCCGGCAAAAACCAGCGCCGCACTGCTAATTTTTTCACTGAGTTTACCGTAAGCCACCAGGCTGCCAGTAAAAGTCATACCGCCAATTAATATGGCCAAAATCACGGTGAATGCTGTAAAAGTACTTACCGGTTCGCCCGAGGCACTATACAGGGTCCCCCAACCAACCAGTAAACTAGCTGCGCCGCCGGAGCCATTAAATAGCGCTACCAATTCTGGCATTCCTGTCATGGCAACCATCCGCGCCGCAGTTGCACCGATCAATGCGCCGACGACCATACCCAGGATAATAAGTTTGAAATCGACAATGCCAGTTGCAGTAAGCCCTGCGACCACTGCGATTAGCATCCCAATCGCAGAAAACATATTGCCTCTGCGGGCAGTGGCAGGTGAGCCTAAGAGCTTAAGCCCATAGATAAAAAGTCCAGCTGAAAGGATATAGGAAAAGTTAGCAATTAATTGAATATCCATTATTTGGTACCCCCTTTCTTACTTTTGAACATTGCTAGCATTCTGTCTGTGACAAGATAACCACCGACCACATTAATGGTTGCCAGAGCGACGGCAACGGTACCCAGGTAGGCTGCCATTTGACTATTTTCGAGCCCAATGCCGGCCGACAAAAAAGCGCCAGCGAGGGTAATACCTGAGATCGCATTCGCGCCAGACATTAAAGGAGTATGTAAGGTTGCAGGAACCTTGGAAATAAGTTCAAAGCCGAGAAAAACCGACAGAACCAAAATAAATGTTAGGAATACAACTTCCACTTGATTTTCCTCTTAATTAGTTACGTAGATCTTTGATGGTTTGGTTGACGATGGCGCCGTCATGAGTAATAACGCAGCCAGCCAGAATGTCATCTTCAAGATTAAGGTTGAAAACTTTTGCTTTTGAATCCCAGAACTCGCTAACCAGGTTAAACAAATTAGCTGAATACATTTGACTGGCATGTTTCGAAACTTCGGAGGGTAAATTCGATACACCGATAATAGACACGCCATTAATATCCACTGTCTGGTCAACCACGGAGCCTTCTACATTACCGCCTGAGTCAACTGCCATATCGACTATAACACCGCCGCGCTGCATGACGTCGACCATATCTTTAGTCACGATTCTTGGTGCCGGGCGGCCGAATAATTGCGCGGTAGTGATTACGATATCCGATTGACTGATGACATCTTTCATACCGAGTCGTTGCAATTCTAATTGTTCAGGGGTGAGTTCAACCGCATAGCCGTCTTTGGTCTGGCTCATTTCGCCGAGATCAATATCAACAAATTTTGCGCCAAGAGAGTGCACCTGCTCTGCAACCACAGGTCGAGTATCAAAGGCCTCGACCCTGGCACCCAGACGTTTCGCGGTGGCTATAGCCTGTAGACCCGCTACCCCAGCACCAATAACAAAAACCCGCGCTGGGCTCAACGTTCCAGCAGGGGTCATCATCATCGGCAAAATTCGATCCAGTTTTGCGACTGCTAACAACACCATGACATAACCTGCCAGGTTAGCCTGTGAGCTTAATGCATCCATTTTCTGCGCGCGGGTGGTGCGGGGAATCATTTCCATACTGATGGCACTAATTTGTCGCTCAGCCATTGCATCAACCAGCGTGTTTTCATTATAGGGGTCTAGATAACTTACATGAATGGCGCCTTTTTTTAATTGATTTACTTCTTCAATAGTGGGTTTTTGTACGCGCAGGACGATATCGCCGCTACCCAGCAAAGCTGTTCTGTCAGTGCTTATCGACGCGTTAGCTGCGGTATAGTCCTCATCGGTAAAACCGGAGCGTATTCCAAGCCCTGATTGAACATGAACGTCAAAACCTGCTTTGGTTAACTTCTTCACAGAGTCAGGGATCAGAGCCACGCGTTTTTCATTCGCATGGGTCTCCGAAGGTACGGCTATTAGCATAAGCTACCTCAAGATATTATGTGTTTTGTGCCAGAATCCAGGAATCACGCGGGGATGGTGCTGTTTTTGGTGCGTTTTGTTCATGGTCTCCCAAAAGTTGGGCAAAAGTATCACGATCATTTGACGATATCTAATAAAAAGAAGGAATGGTGATAGGTCGAAATATGGATGGCGAATGTTGGCAGTTATTAAACAGCTCTGATTGCTCATAACGCGCCTCATTTATTGCGCTTCATTTAATGCATTTTAGGGTTTGGGGTTTTATTCAATAAATTGATATAAATGGCATTCAGATATAGAGAGTCAACTCGATGAGCTGGTTTAAAGAAGTATTAGAAATTGAGCTAAGGCGGAATTTATCGAAACAACAGGGTGGCAAGGAAGGCATTGCAAAACAACATGCCAAGGGGCGCTTATCTATTCGGGAAAGAATTGCTGCGTTGCTGGTCGACGGTAGTTTTGAAGAGCATGGTGAGGGTGCTGGGTTTGCTGAAAAGGCTGACGATGGCAGCATTAAAGACTTTCAGCCGGCAAACTATGTGATTGGTTTTGGCGAGGTTAATGGTAAACGAGTTGCTGTGGGCGGAGAAGATTTTACCTTGAAGGGTGGATCACCTAATGCGGCTGGATTGCGTAAAAGTGTTTACGCCGAAGAGCTGGCAGTTGGTTTTAAAGTGCCTTTAGTCAGATTGTTGGAAGGTGGCGGTGGTAGTGTTGCAGGCGCTGCTGGAAAAACGGTTGGAATGCCGGTGAATACTCCGCCCAGGTTTAAGATAATCGCTGACGCGCTGTCAACAGTGCCGGTTGTATCTGCCGCCATGGGGCCGGTGGCCGGGTTTCCTGCGGGTAGACTGGTGGCGTCACATTTTTCAGTCATGGTTAAACAAACCTCTCAGGTGATGGTGGCTGGTCCTGCACTGGTAGAACGTGCTTTGGGTACTACGCTGAGTAAAGAAGCTCTGGGCGGTTGGAAAGTTCATAGCAGAAGTGGCATTGTAAATAATGTGGCAGACACCGAAGCAGAAGCCTTCGAGCAGATAAAACGGTTTCTGGATTTTATGCCACAGAATATCTGGCAGCTACCTGAGCGTAAGAGCAGCCTGGATGATCCTTTGCGTGCTGCGGAAGAATTAATTTCAATTGTACCGAGGGATAGACGCATCCCGTTTGATATGCGTGCCGTGATTCAATATGTGGTGGATACGGCTTCCTGGTTTGAAATTTCGCCCTATTATGGCTTTGGCCAGATAACAGGGTTGGCAAGAATCAATGGTACCGCGGTTGGTATTATTGCCAATGACTGCCAACACTTTGGTGGTGCAATGACCGCAACGGGTGCGCAAAAGGCCAAACGAATGATGGAATTATGCGATACCTTCCATATCCCTGTGGTGAATTTCCTTGATGAGCCGGGGTTTATGATTGGTGCTGAAGCGGAGCAACAAGCGACCATACGTTATGGTATGAGTGCGGTAGCCGCTGCTTGCCAATCTACGGTGCCCTGGGCGACTATTGCGGTACATAAGTCATTTGGCGTGGCCTCGGCTGCGCATTTTGCACCTAATACTTATAAGTTGGCCTGGCCTTCCTATGAAATGGGCGCGTTACCTGTAGAGGGTGGGGTGGCCATCGCTTACCGTGAGGAAATCGCTAAAGCTGCTGATCCAGAGAGCAAAAGGCAGGAGCTGGAGCAAGCCTTGCTCGATAATCGTAGCCCTTTTCCTATGATGGAGAGTTTTGCCATCCATGAATTGATCGATCCACGCCAAACGCGAGCCAGATTGTGTCGCTGGGTGGACTGGATAGAACCTTTATTGCAGCAGCTCAAGGGGCCTGTTAGTTGGGGCTACCGGCCTTAGTGCCAGGTCGGTCAGTTTTGTTGCGGTCAGCTTTGATACTAGGGTTGATACTAGGGTTGAAACTAGGGTTGTAACCAGTATTGAGATGGCGGTTATTATTCGGCGCGATGTTTGAGTCTAATGCAGGATTGATGCTAGCGTCACTATTGAGCAGGTATTCCATTTGTTCCATGACCCGTGGGTCATATTTCCCTGCGTCAGTAAATCGCCTAAGTTCTTCGAGCGCAGCCAACCTGTCCCAACTGGCACGATAGGGACGCCACGACGTCATCGAGTTATAGGCTTCGGCGAGGGCAACGATTCGAGCGCCAATAGAAAATTCGCGATGGTTTTTGCCTTCAGGATAACCGCTGCCGTCGTAGTTTTCATGATGGTTTTGTATGATTTCAAAAACATTCTCAGATTCGTAACCCATTTGTCGCAGTTTTCTAACGGCTTCGCGTGGATGTTTGTAAATGTTTTCAAATTCCTCTGGGTTTAATTGACCACAGCGATTTAGTAAGTGATGCGGGATGATAGATTTGCCAATATCTGCTAGATAACCGGCTTCAAGAATATCCTGTTTATCCTGATCCGCGAGGTTGAGTTGATCCGCTATGGCATAGGCAATGAAACCAACTACTCTGGAGTGCCCCACAGAGGCTTCAATACATTCGATCGGCAGGATGATATCTTCTGGGTAGGAGATTAGTTGGTCGACGGTTTGGTGATATCGATCGAACAGCACCAGTGGAATCTTTTCTCGGTTATAAAGCGGGTTTTTTATTCCGACAGCTTCGTAAAGGTGGATGGTTTGCTGGCGACCCTTGATGGAAATATCTTCTAACTGCTCTGATTTAATGGCTGCTTCGGCATAAAGCAGTTTGGCTGGCTCATTATCAGGCTGCGTAGCCAGAATACGCTTAACCTGTTCATGGCAGGACGTTATGTCATTCAGCTGTAAATAGGTTGCGGCGGTTTTGAGTTGCAGCTCCAGGTTTTCAGGTTGTTGTTCGAGTCGGTTAAGGTTTTCCATTAGTTGCACGTATAGCGGTGAGCTTTCATCGCCATCTGAGGCGAGTACTGATACGCGCTTGTAATCGATCAGTCTGGCTGTATCGTGACGTGTGGCTTCATCCACGGTGACCTTGCCGGGGCGGCATAGTCCTTCAATTCTTGATGCGAGATTGACGGTGTCTCCTAGTGCGGTGTAAGACTGCCTTTTGTGGCCGACGAGTCCGGTAATGGCATCTCCGGTGGCAATGCCAATTCTTAAATCCCATCGATTGGTGCCCTCGACCGCCGTTTGTTGCATTTTTAAGCCAGCGATTACTGCCAGTAGCGCGTGTTGATCATAATGATTGGGTGCACCAAATTCGGACATAATGCCGTCGCCAAGGTATTTGTCTATGTGAGCACGATAGGCCAACAGACTACCTTCCATGTTTTCCAGGTGTTTGTTTAATCGGCTTACTACAACCTCGGCTGGGTTCTCTTCTGAGTATCTGGTGAAGTTTTTAATATCTGCAAACTGGATGCTGATGCGCCTGTTTTCAGTGCGGAGTTTTTTCTCTATCAATAATTTTGCAACCACTGGGTCCATGGTAGAGAACAGTGCTTCTTCAACCTTCAATTTATGTTCTTCAACCGCCCGACTACTTTTCTTCAAGTTCTCAGTACGCTGATCTACTTTTAAATCCAGGGTTTGAATATATTCATCGAGTTCCTCGGTGGTTTTTCGCAAAAGGGATTTGTTGCCTGAAAGTTCGGCTGAAACTTGAGCGTATTGATTCATTTTGGTATTTAAACGGGTATGTAAGAAGTTAATTATCATGCCCGTGAGGAGCAGAAAGCCTGCCCAACTTAGCAGGGTATAGAGCATGTAGGTATTATTACTAGTTGGCATAAATAATTGCGGGTACAAAGATGCGGCAAGAAATACGCAAATCACCGTAAACAGGCTGCAGAGTATCGAGGTACGAGCATCAAGATAATAGGCGGCCAATAATACCGGCAGAAAAAAGAAATTGAGGAAAGCGAGTTTAAGCGGAATAAAACTTATGATGGAGGATATACTGAGGAGAATGATCAGTATAAAAAACTGTTCAAAGTTTGTGACTAAATATTTTTTTAAAGCGTCCACAGTTATCGGTCTCATAAGTTAGCAACGAATTAAACAGATCAATTAAATGCATTTAATTTTATGGGGCATTTTTTGCTGTTGCTCGGGCTGTTGCTCGGATTGTGAGCCTTCGCATTTCTGTTCAGCCACAAACTTTAGAATAGTCCACTGCTTCTGCGACGCCAGGGATGCTTATAAAAGCCGTTATTAATGTTGTTGAAGCAGATAATGGGTTAGTTATGTTTGATGAATGGTTGATTGGGTATTTTAATTTGTCATCCACAGTTGATAATAGTTATTGGGTAAGGTGCCCAGCTGTCCGGCTCGAAGGCACTTTAAATGTCGTCTGGATTCAAAAACCAGGCGTATTGAAGGGTTTTTACTGGGTTCTGTAATAATCTATCGCCGTGCCGGTCTTAACCAGGGTGGTTGCCGAGTCGAGACAGCAAGCTCTCTGCTATACAAGATAAAAATTAACACAATAATATGGCGTAAAATTATGCCGTATGGCCATGTCATAAGACGAGATCATTTTAATTCAGGATGTGAGTGAGTGAAGGGCACAGGTAGTAGTAAGGATACGGAAATGGGTACAGATACAGCGACCGAAAATGGTGGTTCCTACGCATATATAATTTATTTGGCCCGAGTATTATTGGCAGCTTGTCTTTTAAGCAGCTGTGCGCTGGTCGCTGGCGAGCAGTCAGGTCGTTCTTTGGGCTCTGGCAGTTCTACAGGCTCTGGCAGTTTTACAGGCTCTGGCAGTTTTACAAACGGCGGAGAAAGCAGTGGCAAGAACAATGTCAAGAACAATGTCAAGAACAATGTCAAAGTTGAACTGATTTCAGAGGGGCTTCTAATTCAGCCTGGAGGAAGCTTTTATCTGTTGTTCAAACAAGATATTCGACCAGGGTGGCATACTTATTGGCGTAACCCTGGGGATTCCGGTGCCGCTACTGAATTAGACTGGCAGTTGCCTGAGGGCTTCAGGGCTGGCGAAATTGAATGGCCGTATCCGCATCGTGTGCCTTATGGACCACTGATGAATTTTGGTTTTGAAGGCCAGGTATTACTACTAACACGCTTTCAGGTACCCGATAGTATTGAGGCCGGTTCGTTCGTCATCGGTCTGGCGGCTGATTGGTTGGTCTGTGCTGACATATGTATCCCAGAGCATGCTGATCTTGAAATTATATTAAATATAGGGTCACCCACGCAGCCTGCTGTGGTTGACGGTGCGTCTGCAGACGGGCTTCGCTCGCCGCAGACAATTGCCGATTTATTTGTCCTGGCGAGACAAAGGTTGCCGGCCAAAGTTGATATTCCATCAACCTATCAGGTTGTAAATGAGGTGTTGACGGTCAATGTACAATTACCTGTTGGGCAGTCACAGCGGTTACAGTCCGAGCTGGTGGATGCGATTAGTTTCTTCCCTTATAGCGAAGGTGTTATCGATCATGCGGCGGCTCAGACAGTTAGGTTGGTGAAGGGGGGCATTGAATTAAAGACTAAAACTGGCTTTGATTATCAGTCATCGAGCCGGTTTGACGGTATTATACTGGTTAAGGAAGATACTCCGGGTCAAATATCCACGGCCTTCGAAATTACCCCTCAGAGTATGATAACGACAGGTACTGACACCGGAGCGATAGACCGTGCTGGTAATACGACGTTGGTCTGGGCACTTGTGCTGGCTTTTCTTGGTGGCCTCATACTTAATTTGATGCCCTGCGTTTTCCCCGTGTTATCTATCAAAATTCTTTCCCTGGTAGAGAGGGCAACAGGTACTCACAGCAGTATTCGAATTCATGGCTGGGCGTATGTACTGGGTGTGGTCTTCAGTTTCATTGTCATCGCCGCAGTGCTCATGGGGTTAAGAACCAGTGGGGCAGAAATAGGCTGGGGATTTCAACTTCAATCTCCCTGGGTTGTGGCGAGCCTGGCTTATTTATTTGTGTTGATTGGTCTCAATTTCGCGGGTTATTTTGAGTTAACGGGAGGGCTGGCTGGATTGGGTCAGGGATTGACGCAACAGGGTGGTTTAGCGGGTTCGTTTTTTACCGGTGTGTTGGCAACCGTGGTTGCTGCGCCGTGTACTGCCCCGTTTATGGCAGGGGCCATTGGCTATGCGTTGACGCAAAATAATTTGACTACACTGCTGGTTTTTATGCTGCTCGGTATAGGTATGGCGACACCCTATCTATTGCTGTGCTATTCGCCCGTGCTATTAAAAAAGTTACCAAAGCCGGGTGTGTGGATGGAGAAGGTGAAGGAGTTGTTGGCCTTTCCAATGTTCGCATCGGCAGTATGGTTAGTATGGGTTTTGATCATTCAAACAGGTTCGGCAGGGTTTTTCTCATTTGGTGTTGGTCTTGTGATTCTGGGTATCGCTATCTGGATTTTGAAGAATCTGCTAGCAAGCAAATTACCGAGACGAATTGGCCAGGCAGCTGCTTTTATGTTGATTGCCTGCACAGCTTATATACTATTTGATTTGCAGGTGATTGACGCTAGCAGGGCGCAAAATTCTGCGTTGGGTTCGCAATTACAACAACCAGAGACCAGTAGTGGATTAACCTACGAAGTTTATTCGCCGCAGCGTTTGCGGGAGGCGAGAACTGAGGGGCTGGTGTTTGTGAATTTTGATGCAGCCTGGTGTATAACCTGCAAACTTAACGAGGCAGTGGCGCTGAATAGCAGTGCCGTTAAAGCGGCCTTCGAGATGCATAAGGTCACCTATTTTAAGGCTGACTGGACTAACCGAGATCCTGAGATTACACGAAAACTAGAAGAATATGGGCGCAGCGGTGTGCCTATGTACTTGCTGTATAAAAATGCGTCAGAGCGCGCTGAAATATTACCTCAGATACTAACTGCAGATATTATTATCAATGCTTTGCAAGCAGATTAGTCCTATTGGGGGTGACCTTCCTGCCGGTCAATTCCCCTTACCTGGCAGGGTGGAGTGAAGGGTAACGGACAAGCCTGTAATCAGGCGTCTAATATTGCGCTTGCCTGGCCCTTGATAACTTCATTGCCTGTTTCATCTGTGGTGGAAATTTCAATATCTGCCAGGTGTTCTCCTGCTTCCTGCCTAATTGAAGTTATTGTCGCTGTTGCTGTTAAGGTAGCACCTGGGAACACTTGAGAAGTGAAGCGTACGCCATAACTTTTTAGCCGTCCATCACCGACAAAATTAGTTAACATTTTGCCAGTCATACCCATAGATAACATTCCGTGGGCAAAAATAGAGGGGTATCCAGCTATCTCAGTGGTATAAATTTCGTCGCTATGCAGGGGATTATAATCACCTGAGACACCAGCATATTGTACGATTTGCGTGCGTGACAGGTTGCGGCAAATTTCTTCTGCATAAGTATCGCCGACATTGATGTTGCTTGCTTTAAGGGCCATGGGTATATTCCTGTTGCAAAAGTTAAGAAGTTGCTGGGCGCTCTGTGCGCACACCGACCCCAGTTGCGGTAACAATTAGCTTGCCGTTTTGGTCGCGGTATTCAGTAATGGTTTCACTAAACATTAGTTTGCCACCACGCCGACCTTCCTTCTCCCATGACTTGCCTGGTTTAACCGTAGTGCTCAAAACATCGCCAACTTTCACTTGATGATGATAAACGTAGTGTTGTTCGGCATGTAATCCACCACCCCCACCTGAATTACCTGATGATTCTTTTTTCCCGGTGATGCCGGTTGCCTGTTTCGCTGAGCCAAACCACTCCTGGCCTATTTTTGGCCTAAGGAAATAATTGGCATCGAATTGGGCGCTCGCCTGAACAAAGGTGGGTGGGGCAATCGTACACCCAGGTTCCGTTGCCCTGGCATATTCAGCGTTGTAGTACAGCTCGTTAGCATCACCTATGGCTCGTGCAAACATCATTATATGCCCAGCTTCGATAGGGAATTTATCCACTGCCATATTCATCTCCGTAGTTGTCTGTCAGGATCGCGATCCAGTTGATTATTGATAGCTTATGCGACGTTAAGTCGCGACTAACTTACAAATAACTTGCGGTAAGCGTCAAGGCATTTGTCGTCTGTAGCTATTTACAGTGGGTATGTAAAAGGTATTTTCGGACGTTCAATGCTGTCTTTTAAATTGGTGCGGGGTGTGCTCGCTTGATATTGAAAAGATGTTGTCAAGCATTATTGGGGAATTTATTTTTGTCTGTTTTTGTGTTTTTCACTTGAGGCGAAATCTTTGCCAATGTAGTATTTGGATTCCCCTTTTCAAGCAATGAAGTTGAGAAACTTTGTCTCTGCTGCATTTGCTGTTAGGTATAATTTTGGAAAATGGACTTGACAAAATTGCAACAAAAATGCGGCCATGTATTGCTAGCTTCATTAGAGGCTTTTTTATGTGGAGAGGAAACTGCAATGTTGTTAGGTTGGTATGATCCGCTGGTTCTATAAGATGAGACTAAGATCGTAAAGGTAGTAGTCATAATAATGCATATCAAGGTTAAAGCAGGGCTTTATGTCTAGACCCGTACGTATTGAATATCCAGGCGCTCACTATCATGTTACAAGCAAAGGCCAGGCGGTAAAAAAGCAAGGGAACCATAAGCCGGTTTTTTTAGATGTTGAAGATCGGGCGATCTTTATCAACGTACTTGAGTCAGTTGTTTTGAGATTTGGTTGGCGGCTACATGCCTTTGTGATGCTGGACAGTCATTATCATCTGGTGGTGGAGTGTCCGCAGGCCAATCTTTCTAAGGGGATGCGGCAATTAAATGGAGTGTATACTCAGCATTTTAATCGGCGCCATCAACAGGAGGGGTCACTTTTTCAGGGGCGCTTTAAAAGTATTTTATTTGAAGCTGAAATATATCTGTTGCCACTTTGTCGTCATGTTGTATTGAACCCTGTACGAGTCGGTGCATCCAGTTCAGCGCAAACCTATCGCTGGAGTAGTCATCGAGCAATGAGTGGCGCGATAAAATGTCCTGATTATCTTTACACCGATTCAGTGCTAAAATTTTTTGGTAAAAGAAAGAAAGACCGGCAGATGAAGTATCGCGATTATATTAAGGCTACAGATGATAGTGGGTCGCCTTTATTGAATCGCAGTAACCAGGTTCTGTTGGGGTCAGCAAAATTTATTGGCGAAATGCAGCCAATACTTAATGGTGAGAAAATGGCTAAACGCGGGCCAAGTCAAGCGCGGCGCAGGCGGAGTTTGCCGATACTGTTCAAGAATGTGGCAAACAAACCGCGTTCCGAACGCAACGTGCTTATTATCAAGGCACACATCGAACATTCTTATACGCTCATGGAAATTGGCGATCATCTTGGATTGCATTACACCACGGTGAGTAAGGTGGTGAATCAATAGGGCAAGCCGTTAAAACTAAATTTGAGCATTTTTTGTGCTTTGATTTTGTAAGGTAGTCAGGTTATCCTTGCCAGGTTCGACGATGTATAGACGTTGTAAGGAGAGGCTGAAAAACCTTGAGTAGCGATACCACAGGTAATGAAGCGACTGCCGATAGACAGGGCCTACAGATATAAATAATAGAAGCGACCCTTTTTGCTGGGTTGAACCTATTAATAAATAGGCGAACGTTTAAAATAAAGAAAGACTGTATACGACGAAAGTAAAGTAACAAAAGCGCAAGAAGACAGTAAAAATAGAAGAAGTAATAGCTTCAGGAGTGGTACAAAGTGCATAGAATTGTTCAGGAAACGCAGCAGGAAGAAGATGAAGTTGATTTGACGCCGATGCTGGACGTGGTATTCATCATGTTGATTTTTTTCATCGTGACGGCAACTTTTGTTAAAGAAATCGGTATCGATGTCAACAGCCCAGATAAAAATCAAAATGTTAAAGACGCTGATAAAAAGAGTATCGTGGTTCAGATAACAAGTCGTGACAGGATAAAGATCAGAAATAGAGACATAGACTTCAGGGCGGTTCGTGCCAATATTGAGCGTCTACATGCTGAGACGCCGGATGCACCGGTAGTGGTGCAACCTCATCCAGAGAGTACAACTAATACCACCATCCACGTGATGGATGCCGCACGAGAAGCAGGTGTTTATAATGTATCGATTGCGGCTACATAAACTATTGCAGCTACAAATTGTAGTTTCGATGCAGCAAGGATGACGCAAGTTAGTACCTGTAAAATATAAAAAAAGCCTCGTTAAGCGAGGCTTTTTTTATTCAGTAAATAATTCATGGCCATAGATTGATTTTCAATCGGCTGAACTAACGACACTACGTAGCTAGATGGAAATGTTTAGCGAAAAGAAATCAGGGGTTAACATGGAACTCATATTGATCAGGCATGGGTTACCTGAAGAGCGTTATAGTGAGGATGGTTCACCCGCTGATCCACCGCTCTCTACTACAGGGTTTGAGCAGGCCCAAAAGCTGGCCGACTGGATGCAGGCGACACAAATTGATCGTCTTTATTCAAGCCCGATGCAAAGAGCATTGCAGACAGCGCAACCACTTGCTGAGAGCAAAGCAATCGAGATAGAGGTGTGTGAAGGTGTGGCTGAATTTGATAAGAAGTCCCGTGGTTATATTCCCGTCGAACAGTTAAAGGAGCGAGACTATGAAGCCTGGGTTCGATTAATGAACGGCCAGGTGGGTAGTCATTTCCCGGTTTTTGCAAAAACGGTTTGTGATAGCCTGGATGAAATTGTTGCTGAAAATCGAGGACGACGGGTGGCTGTGACCTGCCACGGTGGGGTTATTAATGTTTGGGCGGCCCATGTGATTGGTTTCGAGCCAAAGATGTTCTTTGGACCAAATTATACCAGCATCAATGTTTTTCGCGCCTCAAGTGCTGGCAAAAAGTCCATTGTCACGCTGAATGAGTTTGTACACCTTAGGTAATTAATGCCTATCAAGTTTGTAGAGAGGCATTAACTTTGGCTCCAAAGCACCTGCGCCTATACTTCAAATAAAAGTAGTCCTGGCAGGAGTTTTGATGGAAGGTTTTCTCGTGTTTGCGTTAATAATGACAGGTATGGCAGGCTTGATAGTCGTGTTGCGTCGCCTGCGAGCGCGAGAAATGGCGGCCTTTCTAGATGCTGATATTTCCAGCTTAAATATCGAACAGGCTCCCAGAGAGCTGCCCCAGACCGCGACCAAACCCTCGCCGGTGTCGCACCGACAACTGATAGATAAGCTGGATTGCGCCGCAAGTTATTCTCTCAAGCGAAGTATGTTTGATGACTCCCTGAGAGCTTTAATGTTTGCTATGGACGACTATCTGGGGCAGCGTTATCGACTTTTCGTTAATATAGACCTTGCAGATTTTGTTGCGACAGAGACGTTACAGGGACACCAGATCGCGGTGCTTATTTGTTCGCCGCAGAGCTTGTCGATTGTTGCGGGGGTAGACTTTATGTCAGTTAACGGCGATTCAAAAAGAGCTGACCTTCTACAGCGGGTTTTTGCAGATATCAAGATGCCGCTGGTATTTTTCCCTCGCTTGCAACAGTTTTCAGTGACAATGTTGGAGGAAAAATTATCGACGTTCCTGGGTGTAAACCTGATCACAGCCACCGCTAAACATTGTGATCGATGTGATCGTGCTATGGTGCAGAGAAAGGTGGTGCCGAGAAAGGTGGTGCCGAGAAAACCCGTACAGAGAAAAATCGCAGTAAAACAAAGCGAGCAAAAGATTTCAGGCGAAGCAGCCATTAAGATGTGGGTTTGTAGTGCATACCCGAAATGTAAGGCGACGGCGGCTATAGTGCCGATATAGTTAGTGCCGATTTAGTCAGTGCCGATTTAGTTAGTGCAGGTATAATTTCGACGTAGCTCCTTCTAAGCCCAGTTACTATAAAATGCTAAACGCATGTTTAGCGGTTCGCTTCAGAGGTCCTGGCGCGGAGGGCAATTTCTTCCTTCACTTTGGCGCTGATAATTTCTCGGGTTTTTTGGCAAAGGTCGGTGACCGATAAATTTTCATCCGGCAGAATCGGCGCCAGTATTTCCACCTGGACTTCCGTTTGGCCATGGAAGTTCAAGCTGTCTTTGGGTACTGCATCTTTGGAGCCATTGATAACGATAGGCAGGATAGGAATGCCCAAACGTTTCGCCAATACAAATGCTCCCTCCTTGAAGGGCCGCATTTCTCCCGAGACTGAACGCGTTCCCTC
Source organism: Pseudomonadales bacterium (assembly GCA_019090615.1). Taxonomy (GTDB): domain Bacteria; phylum Pseudomonadota; class Gammaproteobacteria; order Pseudomonadales; family Azotimanducaceae; genus JAHRVQ01. The sequence continues at coordinate 24,662 of JAHRVQ010000050.1, forward strand.
GGGGAACAGGTACACAGAACTACCATTCTTGAGATGTTTCTCACAGGCCTTATACATTTTTTTAATGCTGTTTTTCTTGCCGCGCTTTAATCTGATATAGCTGTTTAAATACATGTTCCAGCCTATAAGGGGAATGTTAAAGAGTTCGGCTTTTGAGACCCATTTAAAGTGGATAAACAGGGTGAAACATACCAGAATATCAACCACAGATTGATGATTCGAAACAATAACATACGTTTGTTTCGAATCGATCCTGGGTCGACCGATCACATTAACTCGCCAGGGTGGAAAAACCCATATATATAAGCTTGCCCAGAAACAGGTAAATTGGTGGAGGAGGCGTAAACGTCGATCAAAACACACCGTTGTCAGCCAAATAATAATTGCTACGGGAAATAGCAGCACAGAAGTAAGGGTGATAAATAGTAGAAGTAAGGTTGCAATCAGACGGTACAGTAGACGCTTAAACATTCTGGGAAATTGTCACAACCAAAGGGGAAAAAAAAGACTATACCATGTACGATGACTATCCTCGATGACTATCCTTCTATCACTACTCGGTTGTTAAGTTATGCCTGTACCAATACCTGATATCACTGGAAATATTGTCTATAAATCTTTTCCAGCGGGGCCACTACAATGTAATTGTTCCATTATTGGTGACCCCACCACTGGTAAGGGTATGGTGGTAGACCCGGGTGGTGATGCGGACAGAATCATGCAGACGGTTGCTGAGCTTGGTCTGACCATCGACGCGATTATTCATACCCATGCCCATCTGGACCATATACTGGCCTCCGGCGAAATTATGCGTCGTACGCAGGCAAAACTTTATCTACATAAAGAGGATATGTTTCTGTGGAATAGCCTGGAGCAACAATGTAGTCGATTTGGTATTCCCTATAGCCCTACACCGAGCCCTGATAAATGGTTAGAACATGAACAACCCCTATGTTGCTGCGGTGGTGTAGCTATTCATACGCCAGGCCATACACCTGGTTCGATGTGTTTCTGGTTTGCTGATTTTCAACTGCTGGTGGCTGGTGACACTTTGTTTCAGATGGGCATAGGCAGGACTGACCTGCCGGGTGGTAGCCACAAAGCGATTGAGACCTCTATTGTTGATGGTTTGTTTACATTAGAGGGCGATGCACGAGTTATCACCGGTCATGGTCCTGATACATCGCTTGAATTTGAACGGCGGGCGAATCCATTTGTCGGTGCGGGTCTTAACTAGTGGCGGATAATGAGAGGTTCACTGATAAGATTTAGTTTACTGCGAGGGGTAAGCCTAATCGGTGCCTGAGCTGGCAAATTTTAATTTAATTGATAACTGGGTGGACTATTAAAGTAGTCTATAATAGCTGGGCATTATTAATCAGGGTTGGCTGTTTTTCTAACGTGGTCGAATGCTCTTTAGCCTGTTCCAAGTATTTTTGGTTTTCGAAAGTAAAGATTGACTGGGGAATCTTATGCCGAATATTGAGGTTCGCACTTGCGTATCGCAAATAACAATATTATGTCTGCTGTCTTTAACTGTCAGCTGCGCCAGCATGATGTCCTCAGTCACGTCCGGTTTGGCTGATGACCTGGCACAGACGATATTAAATAGTGATGATGTTGAGACCGTCAGAGAAGGGATCCCTGCTTATCTGTTGATGATCGATAGCTTTTTACGCAGCAGTCCAGAGAATTCGGACTTATTATTGGCTGCGTCTAATCTAAATGGCGCGTTCAGCGTATTCACAGAAGGGCAGCGTAGCCAGCTTTTGACGCAAAAATCATTGGCTTATGCCGATCGAGCTGCGTGTATCGATAATAGTAATTTGTGTGGTTTACGGGATTTGTCTTTTTCGCAGTACAAGGCTCGAATTGATGCTATAGAGCTTAAACACGTTGACGTGGCACTCGCACTCGGTATTGCCTGGACAGGCTGGATCCAGGCCCACAGTGCCGATTGGAATGCGATAGCGCAGCTGGCAAAAGTAAAGTACCTGTTGAGCAAAGTGATTGAGTTGGATGAAACTATAGATCAGGGTGGGGCACACTTATATATGGGTGGCCTTGAGACTATCCTGCCAGCATCAATGGGTGGCAGGCCTGAAAAAGGTAAGGTCCATTTTGAACGTGCCATCAAGCTGGCGGATGGGAAATTTTTGATGACTAAAGTTATATATGCAGAACAGTATGCAAAATTAACATTTGATAAAACTTTATATGACCGACTACTTAATGAAGTGCTAGCCGCTGACCCTCGGGTCGATGGCATGACTTTAACGAATACCCTGGCGCAACAGCAGGCAAAAGCGCTACTTGCCGAGTCAGATGACTATTTTTAACCAGTAATTAAGCAGGACTTGTATCAGACACCTTTATCACTCGCTTTTATCACTTATTTTAATAGTCAGCTTTTTATCAAAAAATGGTTTGAAAATATTGTTTGCCAACCATTTATATTGTGCTCAACCTGTTTAAGGAAAAAGAATGTTTAGACCTAAAGACTCATTGCTCCTTGTGTTATGTGTCCTGATAGCGCTATTAGCACCATCAGATGCAATGGCCAAAAGGTATAAAATTGCCACGATTTCACCCGATGGTCTCGGTTGGATGAATAAATTGCGGGCCGGCGTTGATGAGATTAAAGAGCAAACCGACGGCCGAGTGGTATTCAAAATTTATCCTGGCGGGGTCCAGGGAGATGACTACACCGTGCTTAGAAAAATGCGTATCGGGCAATTACAGGGTGGGGCAGTTACTGCAAGTTCTTTAACGCGCTTTTATCCTGATCTTCAGCTTTATAATCTGCCGTTGGAGTTTCGCAATCGTGAAGAAGTTGATTACGTTCGTGAACGCATGGATCAACGCATTATATCCGGGTTACATGACGGTGGACTGGTGAGCTTTAGATTGACTGAAACTGGATTTGCCTACCTGCTAACAAAAAAGCCGATTACCAATGTTGAAGAAATGCAGGGGGTAAAAATCTGGGTACCGGAGGGTGATCCCATTGCAGCAAAATTAATTCAGTCATTTGGCATTAGCCCTATTCCATTACCCATCACAGATGTGTTGGCAGGTTTGCAAACCGGATTGATAGATGCCGTTGCTGTGCCACCGATTGTTGCTTTAGCGTTGCAATGGCACAACCAGGTAGCTTATGTGACAAACCTGCCGTTGATGTATATTTATTCCATGATGGCAATCGATAAGAAAGCTTTTCAGACTATGGCAAAAGGGGATCAGGCAATCGTACTTGAGGTCATGAACGGGGTTTTCGAAGCGGTTGATAAAGACAACAGGGTGGATAACGTAAAAGCCTATGATGCTTTACTTGCGCAGGGTATTAAAGAAGTTCAACCCGACTTAAGTAAACTCGATTCCTGGCGGGCCCAGGCACAAACGTCAATTGATGACCTGATAGCGGATGGTAAATTAAGTCAGCAGGGGCTGGATCTCTTAAGGCAAAATTTGAAGGCGGTACGTGATCAACACTCTGATTCTGATTCTGATTCTGATTCTGATAGTGAATAACTAATACTTATGATCGCTAAGTTAAATACTACGCTTAAGTGGGTTCACAGGCTTGAAGATGGTTTGCTTATCTCAGCTTTGGCATCGATGTTGTTTACTGCGCTGATGCAAATAGTATTGCGGAACTTCTTTGACTCTGGGATATTCTGGGCTGAATCTTTCCTCCGTATACTGGTTTTGTGGGTTGCCATGTTGGGCGCAATGGTGGCTACACGAGAAGCCAATCATATTAGTATCGATGCCCTGTCGAGATATCTGAAGCCGAAGTTAAAACGTTATACCGTATTTATTAGCCAGTTATTTTCCGCGTTAATTTGCGCCACGGTAGCCTATCACTCATTTAAATTTTTAAAATTTGAATATGAGGACCAAACGATCGCTTTTGGCGTAGTTCCTACCTGGGTCTGCCAGGCGGTTATTCCGGTCGGTTTTGTTGTCATCGCCTGTCGCTTTCTGTTGCAAAGCTTTACCGGTTTAACGACCAATTTAAGCGCAGATTCAACTACAGATATAACTACAGGTTCAACTACAGATATAACTGGGCGGGATAGTTGATGGGCGTTATTGGTTCTTTTTTGCTGGGCTTGCTAGCCGTGTTGGGTACGCCTTTGTTCGTGGTGATCCTGGCTGCTGCGATGCTTGGTTTCTATTATGCGGAAATCCCTCTTAGCGTTATTCTTATTGAAATCTATCGGCTAGTAGATACACCGTTATTGCTGGCGCTGCCGTTGTTTACCTTTTCGGGCTATATACTTGCGGAAAGCAATTTGTCTAGTCGACTAGTGCGTTTGACGCAGGTATTTCTTGGCTGGTTGCCTGGCGGGCTTGCGGTGGTAGCTTTTGTTACCTGTGCTTTTTTTACTGCATTCACTGGGGCATCAGGAGTGACCATTGTCGCCATTGGTGCTTTATTGTATCCAGCGCTGGTTGAAGCGGGTTATAAAGATAAATTTAGTCTGGGACTGGTAACCACATCAGGCAGCCTGGGTTTGTTGTTGGCGCCATCGCTGCCGTTGATTTTATATGGGGTCATAGTCCAGCAAATGGATTTGCCAAAACCCTTTACTATTCAGGAATTATTCATCGCTGGGTTGTTGCCGGCACTACTGATGATCGTACTACTTACTGGTTATAGTATCTGGAGCAATCGTAATCAGGTAATAGAACGAGGTACGTATACCTGGCAAGACGCAGTTGATGCTATTAAGGCTGCTAAATGGGAAATCCCCTTGCCGCTGATTATTTTGGGCGGCATTTACTCCGGTTTCTTTGCTGTTTCAGAGGCGGCTGCGGTGACGGCTTTTTATGTGTTATTGGTAGAAGTTGTTATCCACAAAGAAGTTAAATATGCGATGTTACCATTAGTAATTCGAGAGTCCATGGTGATGGTGGGGAGTATTTTACTCATTCTGGGCGTCTCCCTGGCATTTACGAACTTCCTTATTGATGCCGAGGTACCGCAACAGCTATTTGACTGGATTCGTATCTATGTTGATGACAAGATTACTTTTCTTATTATTTTGAACCTGGTGCTGTTGGTACTAGGGGCAGTGCTTGATATTTTTTCCGCCCTGGTGATCATGATCCCACTTATCGTACCTGTGGCAATTGGCTTTGGGATTGACCCAGTGCATCTGGGCATTATATTTCTGGCTAATATGCAGATCGGTTATTTTACCCCACCTATCGGCATGAACCTGTTCATTGCCAGTTATCGTTTTAAGCGTTCTATTACCGAACTATATCAAGCGACGATTCCCTTTATGTTGGTATTGTTGGTCGCGCTGGTAATTATCACCTATGTACCTGAAGTGAGTTTAATTTTGTTGGATCGATAAGTTCCGCAATAGGTCTGCCATAAGGGCCTGTCATAAGGATCAGGCAAGCGGGCATGAGTGATTATTTCTTCTATGCTAATAGGATGGGTAAGAAAAATACAACGGCAATGAATGCCGCTATCGAACGCCAGAACCGTTTGCTTGAACGCTATAGAAAAGTCCGTGTGTTAATCATAGAGGATGGTCCAGAAGCGCGCGGTATGTTACGTGGAATAATGCGCGATGCTGGGGTGCTACAAATCGATATGGCCATTTCAGGCCAGGAAGCCATAGATTGTTTACGTGTTCGTCATTACGATATCGTTTTATGTGACTATAACCTCGGCAAGGGTAAAGATGGTCAGCAAGTATTAGAAGAATCGCGATTTAGTCAGTTTCTGGATTATTCATCGGTTTTTATCATGATCACTGCTGAGACTACGGTTGAAATGGTGATGGGGGCGCTTGAATATCAACCTGACAGTTATCTATCCAAACCTTATACAAAAAATGACCTAATGAGTCGTTTGAATCGAGCATTACAGAACAAGCTGGACTACAGCGAAATCGAACGCCTGTTTGATAATAAAGATTATCAGGCTGCCATAACCTGCAGTGACCATAAAATTGCCAACGAACCAGTGTTGCCAATGCGGGCTTATCGAATAAAGGGTGAGTGCCTGTTCCAGTTGAAACAGTATCCTCAGGCAAAAGCGCTGTTTGAAGAGATTATCAGCCTGAGAGAAATGCCCTGGGCTAAAATTGGTTTGGGTAAAACACTATATTATTTGCGCGAGTTTGATGCTGCGGCTGATATTTTTCGATGTTTGATTAATGAGCAGCCCAATGTAGTTGAAAGCTATGACTGGTTGGCGCGCATACTTATAGCGCTGCGCCAGGCAAGGCAGTCCCAGGATGTGCTCGAAAGCGCCATTTTAAGATCGCCCAAGGCTGTTTTGAGACAAATGGAGCTGGCCAAAGTGGCCCTTGGTAATCACAGCTATCTTGTTGCTGAAAAAGCCTACCGAAAGGCAATTGGGCTTGCCCGTGAATCCTGTTATCACAATCCAGATAATTATCTTCAATATGTTCGTACCCTATTGGTAAAGATAGACCATTCGGGTTCATCGGTTTGCCTGAACGCGTTTCAGGAGGCAAAGGTCTATTTGGCGCGTCTGCGGAAGGAATTTGACAATGATATAAGAACAAATTTTCGATCATATTTGTTGGAAGCGCTGGTTTATTACACGCATGGCCAGCAACATGATTGTGATAAGGCATTAGAATTGGGGAACAGCTTATTTACTCGGCTAGATCAGCAGATACAACATAAGTTAGCAGAGGAATATATTGGTAATTTAACCTTGATAGGCCGAATAGATACCTGTCAGGAATATATTCACGATCTACAAAAGAATGCCGACAGCCCTGAATTGGCGAATCGTTTGTTACAACGAGTGCAAGATGGCAAGCGTCGTCTGCATAGCGAGAACCTGAGTAACGAAGCAATGACCCTGTATCGACACGGTCAAATTATTGATGCTTATGAGAAATTTTCTGCGGCAGCGTCCACCAGGGGTGCAAGCGCCAATGTGCTGTTGAATGCAGTGGGCATATGCATCGAGTTAGCTGAGCGCGAAGATCTTAATAAGCTTGAATGGCGTCAGGAGTGTAGTGTTTATTTAAATCGCCTGAACGTGCTTGATCGATGCGATCACCGCTATGAGACTTTTTTATCCTACAAACAAAGGTACGAGGAGTTAGGATAGACCCAAATTATAAAGCCCCATCTATTAAATCATAGCTATTAAGCCCTCCTGGTGAAAAAAATCAATTGTAAAGGCCTTGTTGTATGTCTATGCAGAGTCTGATTTTCCTTCCAGGTCTAGCCTGGGTATACAGGGTGCTGAAAAGTAAAGCGCCGAACTGGGAAGGCCGATGGTGATGCCTGGATTAAGTAAAACAATTGTTAATCAAGTTCGAACCTGAATAAATATGGTGAGGAGCGTGATCCTATTTGAATGATCTGGTCTGGACTTAGGTCAATATTCCCACCCTTGTCATGGCCGCCAATTAATTGTTCATGAACAATAGTGCCGCAGGCACTTTCACGGTCTATGACCGAAAAGCGCTGTTCGCCGAGGTGATTAAGCGCCAGATGTTCTCTGGAGATATAAAGCGGATCACAATTGTCGATCAGGTAACAGTGATTGACGGGAGGCCCGTCGTATTTGCGTCGTTCGGCAATCCATTCATGCCCATTACGGTGTTGCGCACGTTGTTCGCGACCGATTAAAAAAGGGAAACGGCTGATTTCAAGGCAGGGCGCATCTTTAATTGCTTGCCGCGCTTCTTTTGTTAACGGCATAAGTCGCGCGTTAAAATGGGCCAAACTTAATTCCTGATTTAGACGAGTATTATGTCTTAAAGCTTAGCTTAATATTTACCAGGCCATTCAGTTAACTGGAACCAGCCATTATAGTCAGTACTACAGTTGGGCCATTTCGGCCGCTATCGTGCAAGTTATCAGCGGCGATACCTGGGTCGAGAACGGGCTCCGTGGTTAAGTAAATCAGGCCGATACCCAGAGTTTTTCCTGTTGGGTAGTCTGGCTGGCGTTTTGTTGTTGGTAAAGTTGCTGATATCTACCGCCCATCTTGAGCAGTTGGGTGTGGTTACCTCGTTGAACAATTTTGCCCTTTTCGACCACCAGGATGGTGTTGGCGTTGCGAACAGTAGAGAGGCGGTGTGCGATGACAAGACTGATTCTATTTTGAAATAGTTCAGCCAGTCCATGTTGAATGGTTTCTTCGGTCATTAAATCAATAGAAGAAGTTGCTTCGTCGAGAATTAATATCTGCGGGTTAGCAAGGATGGCCCTGGCGATACTAATGAGTTGTTTTTCACCGGCCGACAATTTAGCGCCACCTTCTCCAACTTCTGTGGAATAACCGTATTCCATTTGCTGAATAAATATGTCGGCTCCAGCGCGTCTGGCAGCCATTTTAATTTCAGTCGTGTTAGCGGAAAGGTTGCCGTAGCGAATATTGTCTAATATAGAACCGCGAAAGATATGCGATGTCTGCAGGACCATGCCCAAATTTGATTGCAGCCAGCTAAGACTGCGATTTCGGTAGTCGATGTTGTCTAATAAGATATTACCTGCAGAAGGTTCATAGAACCGACACAGAAGGTTAATTAAAGAGGTTTTGCCGCCACCGCTAGTGCCAACAATAGCAATGGTATCGCCGCGTTGAATGGTTAAATTAATGTTATCCAGGACCCTGGGGCCGTTAGGATAAGAGAAGCAGACTTGACGAAATTCAATCCTGGAAATGGTCAGCGGTAAGCCGTCTAATGCTGCTGTGGATGCGCTTGCGGCAAACGCTGGACATTCCAGGTGGCGCTCATGGGTACGTATATTGGTTGTTACTAAAGTTGAATCGCTGATGGCGGGTTTTGCGTCGATGAGTCCAAGAATACGTTCTGCGGAAGCCTGTGCCATTTGCATTTCTGCAAACCAGCGGGCAAGCTCTTCAATCGGTTCGAAGAAATGCCGACTATAGGTAAGAAATGCAATAAGCGTACCTGCAGTAATCGTACCCCATATCACTTCCATGCCGCCAAAGACTAGCGCTAAACCCGCAGCAATTGCGCCCAGAATGAGTACCAATGGCAGGTATAATGCGGCCTGTACCCTGTTTAAAACAGAAGCATGGTACATGGCGCCCGTCAAATGGCTAAATTGGCTGAGATTATTTTGTTCCTGGACGAATGCTTTGGTGGTCTTGACGCCCATAATACTTTCGTTGAAATAACCAGTGATTTTGGAGTTTGTTTTACGCACCTTACGCGCGCTTTTGATGATATGACGCTGAAAAAAAATACTCAGGACAGCCAAAAATGGCAAGACTGCAAGGATGATTAATGCCAGCTTAGTATTCATATATATCATGGCAGCGGTTATGCCCAATATCATGGTGGAGCACCAGATGATATCGAGTAATCCCCATGCCAATATATTTGACAGGCGTTCACAATCTGATGTCATACGAGCCATTAACCAGCCTACTGGTCTGAAGTCATAGTAGGAGAAGGATAGTTGCTGCAAATTCTTAAATCCGTCCTGACGGATGTCGTAGCTAACCTGTGTTCTAATCCTGCCACCGAACCAGATAAAGCCTGCCACTGAGGTGGCTAAAACAACCACAAAGATTAAATACAAACTGCCGTAATGCATGATGTCTATTGCTGCCCCCTGCTCTGAAATCTTGTCGATGACCTGGCGAGTAATCAGCGGAAAGGCAATCTCGGAAATAGCGGTGACGATTGCGCAGATGCTAAGCATTATTACATCAGCTGGATAATTTAATGCGTAGCCGAGTAGTTTGCGCCACAAATGTAAATCTACTCCCTGATCGAAGGTATCTTCGTCCAGGTTTTGCGTCGGTGTCTCAGTATCGAAAAACTCACTCATGCTAGCTACCGACGGCTAGTTGAGGTGGATAAGACTGAAATGACGGGATAGCTTGTATTTCACATAATTTTTGATAGATCCCGGGTTGATTGGCGAGACTTTCATGGTTGCCCGACTGGGCAATTTTTCCCTTGTTAAGTACGATGATTTTGTCAGCGTGCATAACCGTCGAAAGTCGATGGGCGATAATAAGGGTGGTTTGGTTGAGACGTCGGCAATTCTCCTTGAGCGCGTCCAGGATGCTGGCTTCGGTTTGAGTGTCAACCGCTGACAGGGCATCATCAAGAATAATTACAGGCGGGGACTTTAATAGTGCCCTTGCCAACGCAAGCCGTTGTCGTTGCCCGCCGGATAAGGTCATACCACGCTCACCAACAATAGTATGATAGCCCATCGGGAAACTCATGATGGCGCTGTGTATGTTTGCCTGTCGAGCCGCTTTTTCCACGGCCTGCTGGTCGGCATGAAGATTACCAATTTTGATATTGTTGAGGATACTTGTTGCGTATAAAAATGGCTCTTGAGGTACGATGCTGATCTGTGATCGAACATGTTTTCTGTCAAGGCTTGATAACTCCTCGCCGCCAAGGGTGATGGAGCCTTTAGGATAGTCATAGAGGCGCATTAAGAGTAAACAAAGCGTGGATTTGCCAGAACCTGGTCCACCGAGTATTGCCAGGGTTTGTCCTGCGTCAAGGTTTAAGGATAGATTTTCCAGCACTGGATTATTTGGCTGGTAGCCAAACGTTAACTGTTCAATGACGATGCCGCCCTGTAACCGCTTCGGCGCTAGTGCCTCTGGGGAAGAAATTTGAAGTTCAGATTCTCTTGGTTCTAGCAATAGCTCGGATAGTCTGTCGATGGAAACGATTGCTTTACCTGAATCTGTTAATACTCGGCCGAGGTGTCGGATTGGCCAAATGATGATGCTTTCATAGGTTAAAAAAGCAAACAAAGTACCAATGGTCAGTGAGCCGGCAATGACCCATAGGGATCCGGCAAGTAGTAGGATGCCAATCTGGGTGAGACATATCAGGTCACTAAAACCATAGAAAATTCCAATCAGTCCCAACAAGCGGGTATTTTGGTCTCTAAAATCTGCATTGGCGCTGGAAAATTTTTCAATTTCGAAATCTTGCCGAGCGTATGCTTTAACCACACGTATGCCTGTCAGGTTCTCCTGTAAAATACTGGTCATACAGGCCTCTGCTTGATCAACCAGAAGAAATCGAGATTTTACGCGTTGAAAAAAGGCGATCGAAGAAAGTAATAATAGGGGCAGTGATAACAGACTCAGCCACGCCATATTGGCGTCCAGGGTAAAAAGAATGGGTAAAACTAGCAGTACAATGAGGCTGACTCGGGCGATTTCCATCACCTGTGAGGCCATGAAAATACGCACATTCTCAAGATCTGAAGTACATCTCTGGACCAGGTCACCGGTATCGGCTGAATCATGAAAGCTGCTGGGCAAGTGTTCCAGATGATTAAAAAGCCGGTCACGAAACAAGCGGGTAATGCCCTCAGAGGCAATGGCCACAAATCGGCCGCGCAGGAACAGACACAAACCGGACAACAGTGTTAGCAAGAGAGTACTGATGCTGATGGCTATCAGATAGGGGAAAATATCCGATTCTGCTTTAATCGGTAGCCAATGAATAAGCCTTGTCAGCCACATTGGCGGGCTAAAGTTGTCTCCTTCGATAATTGCATCAATAGAAAACTTGGCTAACATTGGCGCGCTAAATAGACATAAATAACCTGTTGCCATGGCGCCGATGGCCGCTGCATAGGTGCTCCGAAATCCTTTGGTCAATGTCCATAAGAGCTGGGTATTACTATGATCCGTCACAGATAAAATTCCCTTAACCGGTATTGACTTCATCTAATGCTGAGGTGCTGGACTAGCTCGGATTGCAACTCTGCCGTTTACCGACGTTAAGTTTCGCAGTGAACAGGTGGCCTGATGAGAGTTTGAAGCGATGTCGCTCAGAACCAGGTGGTGCAGAGCCTGGCTGCCTTCTATCCGCTGGGTGCCTTTAGTCCGCTGGGGCCCTTTAGTCCGTTAGCCGGAAATGCAGGGTGAAAGGTGGTTCGATGGAGCAGCTAATCCTTGCTGTTAAATCGAATATACCATTAGTACAAAGCGTACGAGGTTCAACCGAAAATCTGCGACTATTTGATGAAGAATTAATAATAGCGTAATAGAGTTTTCTGAAAACACAAGCAAGGCGAGTATATTGGGCGGTGCTTGCAGGCGCATTTCACGGGCTTAAATTGGCTGTTTGTTATTTAAATGTGTCTGGCTGCGTTGTGGTGATTGGCGTGATTGGCGTGATTGGAATTAAAAAGTGGCGTGGTTTGATTAGCCGTGAATAGCCCCTGGAGAAATTAGACGTGGGCTGCTCAGCCTTGTGGTTCAGGTTTGAATTGCGATTCTTTAGCGCACTTTACAGGATAATATTGCAAACCAGTAAGCAAACAATTACGGTGTACGCTTTTGAAACAACTGGAGCATGCCATGTTTAAAGGTTTGCAGTTTGAGCCGCTGAAATTACCCGCAGAGACGGCTGAACTACGAATGCAGGTAAGAGCGTTTGTCGAGACCGAAATGCGGTCCGGGATACTACAGAATAGTTTGCCCAATTCTGATTTTAATGTTGGAGATTCTCCCGAGTTCACTCGCAAACTGGGTGAACGCGGCTGGATTGGCATGACCTGGCCAAAAGAATACGGTGGTGGCGAACGTTCATTTTTAGAGCGTTATGTGGTCACAGAAGAGCTACTAGCTGCGGGTACGCCGGTTGGCGCGCACTGGATTGCGGACCGACAAAGCGGACCTTTATTTCTTAAATTTGGCACCGAAGCTCAGAAGCAAAAATTCCTGCCAAAGGTGGCTGCTGGCGAATGGTTTTTTTCAATTGGTATGAGTGAGCCTGACTCTGGTTCAGATCTTGCGTCGATAAAAACCCATGCGACAAAAGTAGACAATGGTTGGCTACTCAATGGCAGTAAAATTTGGAGCAGCGGCGCACATTTGAATCACTATATGATTACGCTGGTGCGGACAGAACCGCAGGGTAAAAATCGTCATGCTGGTTTAAGTCAGTTTATTGTTGATTTGGCCGATTCAAATGTCACCATCACAGGCATAAAAAACCTTTCTGGAGACCGAGATTTTAATCAGGTGTTTTTTGATGATGTTTTTATCGCTGATGAGTACGTTATAGGTGAGCCTGGCAATGGCTGGGAGCAAGTGATGAGTGAACTTGGTTACGAGCGCAGTGGACCTGAAAGGTTTTTGAGTGCGTTTCGTGTGCTTGTTGAATTTGTGCGTGAAGTACAGGATAACCCCAATGAAGCGCAGATGGCTTTGATCGGTAAATTGGTGGCGAATCTAATTACGCTGCGGCGCATGTCCACCTCGGTAGCGGGCATGTTACAGGAGGGTAAATCGCCGATGGTGGAAGCTGCATTGATTAAGGACCTGGGCAATGGTTATGAACGACTGGTGCCAGAGCTTATTCGTCTTGTGGCCCCGCAGTCATTGTCGCCCAGGTTTGTTGATACATTAAATCAGTGCATATTGCATGCGCCTTCTTTTACCTTGCGAGGTGGGACTAGAGAAATATTGCGCGGCGTAATTGCCCGTGGTTTGGGATTAAGGTAGATCGAAATGAATGAACAGGAACAACTAATAGTTGATACCACTAAGCGTATTCTGACGGACCTTTGTACCAAGGGTGTTGTTGATGAGGCAGAGCGTGGAATTTGGCCAAAGGATTTGTGGCATAGCCTCGAAGAAACGGGATTGACCCGTGCTGGACTTGACGAGGAGTTCGGTGGGTCAGGTGGTGCACAATGTGATGCATTAAGAATAATTCGTGAAGCTGCAGGTTTTGCAGCGCCCATTCCCTTGGCTGAAACCTTCATTGCAGCGTCAATGCTAGCCAGTGCAGGGGTTACGGCGCCTTCTGGTCCGCTTGCTGTTTGTTCAGCAGAGGCGACATTTACGCAAGGCGAGGCAGGCGTCCAGATCCAGGGAAAGGTCGAGAATATTAATTTTGCAGAGTTCTGTGGACACCTGTTGCTCGTTAATGAGCATGAAATATGCCTCATTCCTACAGCTGGCCTTGAGTTTGGTACGCATCGCAGTTTGGCCGGCGGGCATCGTGGACAGGTTTCGCTGGATACGGTGGTTTCTGGTGCGCAATGCCTTAAGTTAGAATCAGCGGCAGAGACTTTGTTTCACCTTGGGGCCATTAGTCGGGTCAATATGATGGCTGGTGCAATGTCCTCGATCTTAAATATATCGGTACAGTTTTCGCTCGAAAGGCAACAGTTTGGTAGAAGTATTTCGCAATTTCAGGCTATACAACAGCAATTGGCTGTTCTCGCCGGTGAAGTGGCAGCTTGCCAGCGAGCGGCTGATTCAGTGCTCGTCGCACCCAGTCTGATGGACATTGCGGTTGCCAAGGCGCGGGTGGGCGAAGCGGTTACCAAGGTAGCTGATATCTCTCATCAGGTACATGGTGCTATGGGATATACCCTGGAACATGGGTTGAATCTGCTAACCCGCAGATTATGGGACTGGCGTGACGAATACGGCAACGAGACATATTGGCAAATTGCTATTGGTCAGCGCATTTGCGCGGCTGGTGCAGATCAGTTATGGCCAACCATTACCGATGCTGCTTAAAGCATAAGGTCTGTAATCACGGGGCTTGTGAAAAAGCAGCATGTTATTTCAGCGGCGGGTCCGACAGGGTATTACCTGTCGGAAATCAGCTAAACAATTTGGCTCAATGAAAGCACATTAACGCGGCCCTGAGTCTGCGTTAATGTGCCGACAATTGTGCTTAGACGAATTGTTCAGGCGGTTGTGGCGATGGTATAGAGTGATGCTATGTCGGGGTTTTTGTCGGTACTTTTAACGGCACCTGTTGCAATCAACCTTTCCATTGCTGCGAGCACACTACGGCCTGCTGCAGGATAGAGGTGTTCGCCCACGCCGACGTACATTATTGGTACCATATCTTCGATAATTCCAACGCCATCACGCAGACAATCAATAATTTGTTGTTCGCGTTCCTGTCGATGATCAATATAAGCTTGCACATAGGTTTTTACATCTTTGATACAGGTGCCATGGGTCGGCCAGTAAATTTCATCATCACGTTCGAGTAAAATATCAAGACTGTCTCTGTATTGGGTCATATCTCCGTCGGGTGGACCGACAATGGTTGTTGACCAACCCATAATATGGTCGCCGGTGAAGAGTGCTTTTTCTTCCTTCAGGGCAAAACATAGGTGGTTTGAGGTGTGTCCTGGGGTATAAACACATTCGACAGTCCACCCTTCACCCTGGATGATATCGCCGTGTTGGCTGACAACATCAGGTACGAAGTCCATATCGCCGCCAGCCTCAATGGGTACACCAGAGGCGATTTTCCCCGCACCATGGGGACCGTAACCATAGGTTTTACACTGCCAGAATTCCTTTAGCTCTTTTGCTGCAGGTGAATGGTCCATATGGGTATGGGTGATTAATATATGGGTAACCTGTTCACCTTTGAGACTGTTTTTTAGGGCCTCGATATGTGCGTCGATTAATGGGCCTGGGTCAATTACTGCGACCTTGCCTCGGCCAATGATATAGGTACCGGTACCTTTAAAAGAGAATGCACCAGGGTTTTCTGCGGTAACGCGACGAATCATGGGTGTGATTTCTTCTAACTTCGCATATTCGAAATCATAATTATGTATGAAAGGTATCTTGGCCATTATTTTTATGCTCTTGTAATCAGAAAACTCGAGGAGCATAGCTGATCACAGACATTGTCGCTAGTGACTTGAAAGATATAGAACTGAGGTGGATTGTAAATGATGTCCTGATACGGAGAAGGGTGCTTAGCGCCAAGGAGGGTGATCGTTTGTATTTCTGAAAAAATATTATTTTTCCTGTTATCACTTTGTTATTGTTTCAGATCAGAAAGCGTAACTGGGGTCGTCGGAACGCCACCATCTGTGCCCGATTGGATTGCCCAAGCCAGCTTATGTTTTAATGAATTGATCGATGGGAATATGGTCGGTTGGTCATTTTATGGCTTAAGGATAAGGTGGATTGTTTAATGCCTGGTTAAATTTGGGTTAGGTAGAATAGATGTAAGTAAAACGATAAATTGATTACTTTTGATTACGTTTGATTTTTTTGGATTCATAAACATGTTTTTAGCAGCTGAGGTTAGCTAAAGTGAATTTGAATAAATTGGGGACTATGGGAATTATGTATGGCTTCTGATCAACTTTCATTTGCCCGTTTGATTGATATCGGTTTGGCTTTGTCGGCTGAGACGGATAGTGACCGCCTGATGGAACGAATCCTGCTTGAGGCGAAAGATATTGGCAATGCGGATGGTGGTACGCTGTATATTCGCAGTAATGAGGATCAACTGGTATTTACGATAATGCGTACCGATTCGCTGGGCATTGCGCAAGGGGGTACCACTGGTAAATCCATATTACTACCTGCTGTGGAGATGTTTGGCATTAACGGCGAACCGAATCTCAATAATATTGTTAGTTACGCGGCAAACACCGGCGAAACTATCCATGTTGATGATGCCTATGAAACGGACAAGTTTGATTTTTTTGGTGCCAAAAAATTTGATGAGGGTATGGGTTATAGGTCGAAGTCATTCTTAACCGTGCCATTAAAAAATAATACTGGTCGAGTTATTGGGGTGCTTCAGTTACTTAATTCGATTGACCCAAAGAGCCAACAAGTATGCAGTTTTTCTCCAGAAACTCGCCCCCTGATCGAAGCATTGGCTTCGCAGGCTGCGATTTCTCTTGAAAATCAGAATTTACTGGCATCACAAAAGAACTTGTTAGACTCCTTTATAGAATTGATGGCTAGTGCTGTGGATGCGAAATCCCCATACACTGGAGGGCATTGTCAGCGAGTTCCCGAGCTGACTGAAATGTTGACCGCTGCTGCCTGTGCGTCAGAGGATGAAAACTATAAAGATTTCGATCTCACTGAAGAAGAATTATACGAATTACATATTGGTGCCTGGCTACACGATTGCGGTAAGGTTACAACGCCAGAATATGTGGTAGACAAGGCCACCAAACTAGAAACTATTACTGATCGTATTCATGAGGTGCGAATGCGCTTTGAATTGGTAAAAAGCGATCGAGTTATTCAATACCAGGCTAAATTAATTGCTGGTGCGGATAATGAAAAGGATTTGAAAGTCGAACTTGACAGGCAGTTGGCAGAACTTGATGAGCAATTTGCATTTATTGCTGAATGTAATTTAGGTGGTGAGTTCATGTCTGATGAGCAGATCGCCAGGCTGGAAAGTATAGCAACCATCGAGTGGACTCAAACACTGGATGATCGTTTGGGCGTATCTTTTGATGAGGCGAAAAGGAAAGCCCGTTCAGCACCGCAAGCGTTGCCTCGTCGGGTACCCTTATTGTCTGACCGACAAGACCATATTATAGAATACGATGCAATTGAACATACCCAGGATGTTGATAGTCGATATGGCTTTGATATGGAAATGCCTGAGCACAAATATAATCTTGGCGAAGTTTATAATCTGCGGATTAGACGCGGCACTCTAACCGAAGAAGAGCGATTTAAAATTAACGACCATATAGTCCAAACTATTGTCATGTTGGAAAATTTACCGTTTCCAAAATATCTTGAGCGAGTGCCCGAAATAGCTGGCGGTCATCATGAAAAAATGGATGGGACTGGATATCCCAAGAAATTGAAAGGCCATGAAATGTCAATTCCCGCTAGAATAATGGCTATTGCCGATGTTTTTGAGGCGTTAACTGCAGCGGACAGGCCTTATAAAAAACCCAAGTCCTTAAGTGAAAGTATTAAAATTATGGCCTTCATGGTGGATGACCATCATCTGGATGGTGATTTATTCAAGCTGTTTCTCGAAAGTGGTGTTTATATGGACTATGCCGAAAAATATTTGCAGGAAGAGCAGATCGATAAAGTTGATATCGAAAAATATTTTTCGGTGTCTGCATAAGGTGTCTGCATAAGTTTAGGGCTTTCTATAAAAGAGCCGCTCAGGGCTGTTTATAGAAACCGCTCAGGGCTGTTTATTGCAGAGCCGCTCAGGGCTGTTTCTGGAAACAGTCTGAAAGTTTACAGAATCCTAATGGGTTCTTCGAACCTACTCCCAGTACTCCTTCACAATAGGCCATTGCTCGATCCAGCGCTACTTCCTGAGCGGGGCCTTGCTGCGCAATCGTTCGAGATTTTGCCGTTCCCTTTAATAACGCTGTTACCTCACAGCGCCAAATTTCTTCAGGCAATTGTTGGCCTGATTGAGGCTGTGGCGATTCTTCGGCTGGGTTTATGATTGATGTCATTGTTGATGGCGCGCTTGTCGGTGAAGCTGGTGTCGGGGTTGTTCTATGCGATGATTTTGCTGCTGTTTTTGGTGTTGCGGTTTGAGCCGTGGTATGAGTGGTTATTGCAACTGTTTTTGAAGCTGTTTTTGAAACTTTTTTTGAATTGACGGGTAATACAGTTTCTAAATGTTGCCGAGTTGGTTTTTTAATTGATGCTGACTGCGTAGAATCGGTTTGCTTTTCGGTGCTTGCCAGTAGTGGCAGCCGTGCCTGGGCACCATTGGTGAAAACCAGTTTGAACCATTGATTAGCTTCAAATTGACTATTTTTTATGTCGACATAGAGTCTATTTGGCTGACTGAGCTCAGCAAAGGTTTTTTCGAGCAATAATTCTCCTTGCTGGTAGATGAATATTCTGTCGCGCTCACCGCGAATTAGATATTGACAATCTTGGCTTAAAAATAGGACGTTGGAAAACCAGCCGCTGGTACGCCAGAGTTGTAGGTCCTGATTTTTTGCGGATACCTTAAAGCAACTGCCTACACCCACTCGCTCGGGGCTGGAAACCATTTTGAAATAGTGATCACCCGTTTTTGAGGTCACAATAAAAGCGATATCGGCGCTGTTACAGATGCTGATAAATAGTGCGACTACAAACAAGCTAGTTCTGCTGTATAAATTTTTAAGTCTGGCTGGTTTTGCTCCGATTTTGGTGCTGGTTAGGTTGATGCTGTTTATTTGCCGGGGCAGCTGATGGGTTGGCTTCATATACTTGACTATTCCTTGCTTAAACTCACGGATAATGACCCGCGAGGCGTTGAATGTCACCAACGGATTAATATCCTGGTGTTTATGGCACAATGAGCCGCTAGTTTTCGAGTTGGCCATAACATTGGCGGGCAGGTTCTTTGTTTGGTTTATATCCTGTTATTGTGTCCAGCTGAGTAATTTTGGCAGCAATTTCTGGTGATATATTGCGGTGGTCTATGTTAGTGAAGTTCATGAGTTGCAGGAAAATAAGTTTACTGAGCGTCGGAGTATGAAAATTAGGCTTATCATTTTATTGTTATGGTTGATCAGCAGCGACATAAAAGCAGCCGCAGTAGATTTTAATCAGCAATCCATCAATATTGCGCTTACCCAGGAACCACCCAACCTGAATACTGCCCGTACAACAGATCTAGTGAGCTTTTTTGTGTTAGGGCACGTCAATGAAGGTTTGGTTAGATACGATAAGCGTGGTCGTATTAGTGCTGGGGTTGCAGAGTCCTGGCAGATCAGCGGGAATAAAATGATCTTCAAACTGAGGCGCAATGCGCGTTGGAGTGATGGTTCTGCATTGACCGCGCATGATTTCGTATTTGCCTGGCGGTTAATTAATGACCCCGCAACTGCAGCACCTTATGCCTCAATTATGTATCCGATAAAAAATGCAGAAAAAATTCAGCGGGGGGAGTTACCAACAACTGCTTTGGGGGTCGCTGCAACCAGTAATCACCAGTTAGAAATAACCCTCGAAAATGCTTGTGGTTATTGTCTTGCAGCAATGGTTCATGTGGCTTTTTATCCGTTAAAGGAAACGTTTTATAAGGCGCAGGGCGAGCTTTATGCCGCTGAGGCTGAGAATCTGTTATCGAACGGGCCTTTTAGGCTATCTTCGTGGGTACATGGGTCACGATTGGAAATGGTGAAAAATGATACCTACTGGGATAGCGACAGCGTGCATCTTAAACAAATTAATGTCGCGTATATAACAGAAGATAATCGAACCCGTCTGAATCTGTTTCGAGATAACCGCATTGCACTGGTGAGATTAGGTACGGAAACGGTGCGGGAAGCGGCTGGACATGGGATGCGTTTAAAAACCTTTGTCAGTGGCGGTATGGCCTATTTGAGATTTAATACCCAATCGGAAAAATTTACCGGCCATACTAAAATACGTCAGGCCATCCGATTAGTTTTTGATTCTGATGAATTCGTGAATAAAGTTATTGCTGTGCCCGGTTATAAGCCAACCTATTCATTTTTCCCGAGTTGGGTAGAGGGCGTAGATAATAAGTTCGTGGTTGAATATCCTGTTCCTAAGCCTGAAATTCAGATTAGCCTGGCTGCCGGTTTAGTGGCGGAGGTTTTGACCCAGGTCGGTTTGTCTGAAGCACCATCGTTAACTTTGCTGACTGTTACGTCACCTACTGGGGCAAAAATCGCTGAATACCTACAGGGCCGATTGAAGCGAACTCTGGGTTTTAACATTAAAGTAGATCAACAAATTTTCAAACAATATCTGGTTAAAAGTGAAGCTGCTGATTTTGACCTGTCGTTGGCAAGCTGGTACCCAGATTTTGATGATATTTTCACCTATGCTGATTTGTTAGGGTCATATAATGGTAACAACCGAGGTAGGTATCAAAATGTAGAGTATGATAAATGGTTGCGTATTCTACAGACTGTGGCGAGGCCAGAAGCGCGAATGCAGGCGGCTGCGCAACTACAGAATATCATTGTTCAGGAGGTGCCGGTGTTACCGATGGCCGAGACTGGCTCGGCTTATATTCAACATCCAAAATTAAAAGGAGTGGTGAGGCGTGTGCTGGGCGCTGACCCTGATTATCGTTTCGCTCAGGTCGTTAAATAGTTGCGTAATTGGTCATTTTTTTGCTGAGGTTATCCGCTTAGCGTTTTAATTTATTCCCTTTAATAAGAGCCTTCAATAAGAGCCCTCAATACGAGCCTTCGTTTAGAGCTTTCACTAAGCGCCATCACTTAAATCATTGATAAAACTATCAGATTCATCAATGGCGGATTGCATAGCTTTGAGTAGTTTTTTGATGTCATTATCTACCCGACTAAATTCTCCTTTGAGCGAGGTGATTGCTCTGGCATTGAGGTTATGTTTTAGATACAGAACATTATCCTTTAGCGTAGCTAATACAGGTTCAATACTCTGTTCGGCTCGACGCATGGCGTTCATCACACGGGCAAATTGACGCTCGGTTTGACGCAACTTTCGTTCGCTGTCGCGTTTAAGTGCTGTGCTGCTATATTCTTGCAATTCATTCTGCCATTCTTCAAACAGGGCAATAGAGACTGAGTTAACTTTATTAATACGTTCTGTGATTTTATCGGCAGCAATTACGCTTTCTTCGTATTCACCTTTTAGCGTTTCGTAGATGGTCTTGATGTCGATGACATTTTCTGCATTTTTACTGCCTTCGCTTGCTTTGTCGTTATAGTTATCAGCATAACCAAGTACTAGCTGAAATTGTTCCAGGGCATCCTGGAATTGTTCCCTGCCGTCTTGTTGGGCTTCCTGAGCTGATTCTATACGGTCAATCAAGATATCTCGTTTATGGATGCCAATTTGATCCATCGCGGCGATGTAGGCAGTCTCGCAAGCGGATATTTGTAGCAAAAAAGACAGCAAAAATATTCTCCCCGCTATTGTAAAAGCATTGTTTGTAAGGGGATTGTTTGTCAGTGCATAGCTGACATTGTGTGAGAATTTATTTTGCACTAAGTCGCGCCAGGCTTTTTTCATATCAAACCGGTTGTAAAATATGGTTAATGTTTGTTTTGGCATAGGTATGAGGGGCTCTAAGGTCCGATGTTAGTGAGAGATACATTAGTACAATACGAGTATAATACGAGTGCAATACGCAGTATGACTAAATCATTTCGAAGTATCTCTCAAACTCCCATAAAGTGATGGTTTTGCTATTTGTCTGCTCGGCTTCGGCATTAAAAGCGAGCCATTCGGCAGCCCGAGTTTTGGCCCAATACTGAGTAATATCTTCGCCGAGTATTTGTTGTAACAGATCGTCAGCAAGCAGGCATTTGCTGGCGCTTGATATATTTGTTGGTAAATCCAGTTCTGATGCGGGTAATCCCCAGGCTAATCGGGTGAACTCTTCTGGCGGGCTTAACTGATGTTTGATGCCAGCGAGTCCACCGGCGAGGATGATTGCCAGGGCGAGATAAGGATTGCAGTCTCCTGCAGGTAGACGATGTTCTATTCGACAGCTGCTGTCGTTGGTAGAGATGGTTCGGATTGCAGTTGACTTATTATCCTCACCCCAGGTAGCAGTCATGGGCGCAGCGGCATACTGGCTGAATCGACGATATGAATTTATTGTTGGGCAAAGGTATGAAACTGCACCATGCAAGGTTGCCATAATGCCAGCCAGCCATTGCAACATGATTGAGCTGCGGTTGTGCGGCATTTGCGCCGAGAAAAAAACATTGTTTTTAGTTTGCAGGCTGAATAGCGAATGGTGAACGTGCATGCCACTGCTATAGCCGGGGGTGGCTTTAGCCATAAACGTCACTGCCATGCCCATATCAACAGCGATTTCGTATAAAATTTGTTTGCTTCTGACCACGTTGTCTGCCATCTGTAAAGGGTCTGTGGGGCTTAAGTTAAGTTCTATTTGACCAACACCGGCTTCATCATTCCAGGCTTCCCATTGAATCCCTTGCCAATTTAGGCGCTTGGTTACCTGCCTCATAAAGGGCGCCACAAGGTGGGCGTTGCGTATACTGTATATGCCGCCTTTTTTGCTTGCGCTAACTGGATTTAAATATTTGTAGTTATCGCGGTGTAAATCTTTGTAGCTATCCTCAAACAGGAAAAACTCTAGTTCAACTGCCGCCTTGATACCATACCCTAGTTGAGCGACCTGGCTAACCATACGTTTCAGGGTTGAGCGTGGGCAAAGTTGCAGGGGAGTTCCAGCGACATCTGTAAAGTCACAGATAATATGTCCAAGGTCTGGGTCATTCCCATCCGAGATCAAGGTGTTGATGTCAGGCTGTAAACAAATGTCCCCAAAGTTGGGTTGTCGTTGGGGATGCCAGATACTCATATGTGGCATCCCATTGATGTCCATATTAAGTGCAATATCTGTTATTGCATGGCCGCCAGCTAAGCTTTGAAAGAACTTATCACGTTGTAAATATTTACCAACCCCCGGGCCGTCCAGCGTCGTAGCATAGGTGCGAATGATTTCAACATGATGCCTGTCGAGCCATTCGCGAAGTTCGTGTAATTCCATTAAAGCTCACCCAACGTTATTATGGTGTGGCCGCTAAAAATTGCTAGCAGGTGAGGTGATTTTCCACTGACAAATACTACAATGTTATCGCTAGCCGGTACCAGCTCCTGCGGGATACTGTCGTGGCTGTGGCTAATCACGCCACGCATGTAAAAATCGGCATAAAGGATGATTTTAACCGTTTTTTTTATGCCGCTTTGAATGCGTAATTTATCGTCGCTGATTGAAATAGTTATGCTGCTATAGCTGTTTGTTGATTGCAGCGCAAAACGGCCAGTTATTTTTCTCGCGATTTTGTCAAAATTTGCGCCAGTAGATGCCTGCCTAAGTTTGTTGGCGAACATTTTAACTACTGGCTTTGGGGCATCTTCTATTTCAATTGCCATTTTAATCGCAGCGTGAAGGCCTGCTAGTCGTTTTCTAGAAATTCTGTTACTTCAAGATCAAAACCTGAGATGGCATTAAATCGACTAGGAGAGCTGAGTAGGCGCATTTTACCTACCTTTAGATTACGCAATATTTGTGACCCAGTACCAATGACGCGAAAGACTGCGGTCTCAGTGGGCGCTCTTTTTTCGGGTGGCATATTTGGAAAATGCAGTATTTCTTCGAGGGTCTCTTCCTGAGAAGAGGTTTGATTAACTAGTACAATGACCCCTTTTCCTTCTGCAGCAATCAACTTCATTGAATCGTTGAACGACCAGGTCTTCTTAAACCCTGGTCGTTCAGTACCAAATACATCGCGGAGCAGGTTTATGGTCTGGACTCTTACCAGGCAGGCTTCATCCTCTTTAAGGTCACCTAATACAAGTGCGTGGTGAACAGACTCGGATAGTCGATCGGTATAGGTTTTTAGCTGGAATTCTCCATGCACCGTAGCAATGGTTTTTTCATCAACCAGGTCAATGGTTTGGTCATTCACGGTACGATAGTGTATCAGATCAGCAATAGTGCCAATCTTGATTTTGTGTTTGGCGGCAAATTTTTCCAGGTCCGGCCTAACCGCCATGCTGCCGTCTTCATTCATTACTTCAACAATAACGGCGGCTGGTTCATAGCCCGCTATTCTCGCTAAATCGCAGCCTGCTTCAGTATGTCCAGCGCGGGTCAAAACTCCGCCATTTTGAGCAATTAATGGAAAAATATGCCCCGGCATCACTATGTCTGACGGCTTGGCATTCGGTGCCACGGCTGTTCTTACTGTCTTCGCCCTGTCTGCGGCAGAAATCCCGGTGGTAATGCCATTAGCTGCTTCAATCGAAACGGTGAAGTTGGTTTCGTGTAAAGAGTTATTTCGTTCGACCATGAGTGGCAGATTAAGTTGTGCGCCACGGGCTTCGGTTACCGTCATGCAGATCAGTCCGCATGCTTCGCGGGCCATAAAGGTGATATGTTGAGGTGTGATCACATCAGCGGCAATGATTAAATCGCCTTCGTTTTCACGATCTTCATCGTCCATTATCAAGACCATTTTACCTTGACGAAAATCATCAATTATCTCTTCAATGGTATTTAGCGGCATGGTGACTCCAAAGGCTCATATTAGATTTGGATTATACAAGAAATACGCTTGAAAATGGGCAGGCGTTGGAATTTAAAAAAGGCTACAATTCGGCTCTTTTAAATGTAGGTGGTCTCTTTGATGGAGTCAGCGGAACAGTTTGAAAAATCAAGCGCGGAACCAGACGCCAACTGCTCGCCGATTGAATTTGAGCAACAACTGCGCCTTGTCTGTGCTCAGGTAATCACTGACAAGGCGCGTCTTAGAGTTTACGAATCCGATGGTTTGAGTGTAAAAAGAACCCTGCCTCGGTATGTTGCATTGCCTGGCACAGTGACGGAAGTTCAGGCTATTGTTGGACTTTGTTTTCAATATCAGGTGCCATTAGTTGCTCGTGGTGCGGGTACCGGTTTGTCAGGTGGTGCTATGCCACATGCAAAAGGCGTTTTGCTCAGCCTGGCCAGATTTAATCGTATCCTCAAAGTGGACCAGGATAATCTATTGGCGCATGTTGAGCCAGGTGTCACTAACCTGGCTATTTCTGATGCAGTGAAATCTCTGGGGCTATATTATGCGCCTGACCCGTCATCTCAGATCGCCTGTACTATCGGTGGTAATGTGGCAGAAAACTCAGGTGGGGTGCATTGTTTAAAATATGGCCTGACCGTACATAATGTGCGTAAACTTAAAATCGTATCTCCTGAAGGTGAGCTTTATGAGGTAGGTAGTGAAGCCTATGATTCTGCTGGCTTTGATCTGTTAGCCTTGTTGCACGGGTCTGAAGGTATGTTAGGTATTGTAGTTGAAGTGGTTGTACAGCTATTACCCCAGCCTAAGGATATTGTTGTTGTACTAGCTGGGTTTGATTCAGTTACAGTCGCTGGAAATACCGTGGGTGATATTATCAATGCTGGGTTATTACCTGCTGGGCTTGAAATGATGGATAAACTTGCGATTGGCGCAGCTGAGGCTTTTGTTCATGCTGGCTATCCTGTTGAAGCAGAAGCTTTGTTAATTATCGAACTTGACGGCAATCAGATGGAGATTGATGCTCAATTAGAGAAGTTGCGGGCAGTGCTGAATGAAGCTGGCGCAAACCCGGTTCGAATTGCGCGTGATGAGGCCGACAGGCAGCAAATATGGCTGGGTCGAAAATCTGCCTTTCCCGCGGTTGGTCGATTAGCCCCAGATTATTTTTGTATGGACGGTACCATTCCTCGACGAGAGCTTGCTGAAGTGTTGTCGCAGATTGCTTTGCTGGCCGACAAATATCAGTTACAGGTGGCTAATGTATTTCATGCTGGTGATGGCAATTTACATCCACTTATCCTGTTTGATGCAAATAATTTGTCCGCGCTACACAAAGCTGAGCAATTTGGTGCAGAAATACTCACTTTGTGTATAGCAAAGGGTGGCACCATTACTGGCGAACATGGTGTCGGTGTCGAGAAAATTGATCAAATGTGCTTGCAGTTTAATGAGGCAGAATTAAAGCTATTTCATGGCATCAAAGCAGTTTTTGATACGCGCGGTTTTTTAAACCCAGGCAAAGCGATCCCTACGTTGAATCGTTGTGCCGAGTTCGGTGCTATGCATATCCATGCAGGCAACGATAAATTTTCCCATCTGGAGCGTTTCTAGTGACTGGGCTAACGGTTGCGCTAACGAATATTATTGAGCAAATTAAACAGGCGCAGCAGCCTGTTAATATTAAGGGTGGTGGCAGTAAACAATTTTTAGGCAATGACCTGGGGCATCTTCAGCCATTGGCGGTGCAAGCGCTTAACGGCGTCGTGCGCTATGAACCAACCGAGCTGGTACTTCAAGTTCAAGCCGGCACACCTGTACAGGATGTTATCGAACTGCTGGATACAGAGGGTCAGATGTTGGCCTTTGAACCACCGGTGTTTGATGGTCAGGCGACAATTGGTGGTATGGTAGCAGCGGGTATTTCCGGTTCAAGACGGCCCTATTCAGGGGCGGTGCGGGATTATATTCTTGGCGTTGATATTGTAACTGGCCTTGGTGAACATTTATCCTTTGGTGGTCAGGTTATAAAAAATGTCGCGGGTTATGATGTTTCACGTTTATTAGCAGGCTCTATGGGTTGTCTTGGTGTTATTACCGAGGTTAGTTTTAAGGTTTTGCCAAAGCCAGAATTTGAACAAACCCAGGCAATTGAACTGGATAGATCGGTGGCCTTGCAACAAATGTTCAGTCTGGCGCGGTCTTCAACCGTAACAGCCTGCGCATTTTATAATAATCAGCTTTACATTCGATTTTCTGGCATGTTGAGTTCCGTCCAGGCAGAGGCAGCTGAGTTTGGTGGAGAAACTGTAGGCGCAGGTTTCTGGCATAGCATTGACAATTTGACCTTGTTTAAGGCGGCAAAAAACCTTTGGCGAATTTCTGTTGCACCCAATAGCCCACATTTTGTTGATGAGGCAGTCTTAATTGACTGGGGTGGGGCCCAGCGTTGGTTATTGGACCCTGG
Organism: Pseudomonadales bacterium; assembly: GCA_019090615.1. Taxonomy (GTDB): domain Bacteria; phylum Pseudomonadota; class Gammaproteobacteria; order Pseudomonadales; family Azotimanducaceae; genus JAHRVQ01. The sequence goes on from JAHRVQ010000050.1 coordinate 51,921, forward strand.
GTTTGATCCGCGTGAAAAACTGACCCAAAATGGCCATGCAGTACTCGTTTGGGGCAGCCAAACGGAAGATAAATTTCAGCCAATTGAAGGGGTGCCACTAACACTGCATAAGGGTCTTAAAAAACAATTTGATCCCGATGCATTATTGAATCCAAATAAAATGTATCAGGCTTTTTAGATATGCAGACTAAACTTCATGACAATTTGGTTGACTTGCCAATTGTAAGCGAAGCTAATGAGATACTTAGAAGCTGTGTTCGTTGCGGTTTTTGTACGGCTGTATGTCCTACTTATCAAACCCTTGGGGATGAGCTTGATGGCCCCAGAGGGCGAATTTACCTGATTAAGAATTTGTTAGAAGAAGACCAGATTTCATCGCAGGCGAATAAGCATCTAGATCGCTGTTTAACCTGTCGAGCTTGTGAAACAGCCTGTCCCTCAGGCGTCAAATATGGTCGCTTGTTGGATATTGGGCGAGAAATTATTGCCACCAGGTATACCTTTGGCCTTACTTTTGAGAAAGGCCGAAGGGCACTAATTGTCCGTTTTTTACGTCAATTTATCCCCCGCCAGCGTCTATTTAAGGGGGTTTTATTGCTGGGTCAACTCATTAGACCGATTTTGCCTGCTGCGCTAGCAAAAAACATCCCCGCTAAAGTTACCAGTAACTATTTGCTGCCAGAGCGAAATAGAGAGCCAGAGCCAAATAAACTGCCAGAGCGAAATAGAGAGCCAGAGCGACATTCGCCCACTGTTTCAGCCGCTGAGATCAAAACTGGCAAGATATTACTGTTACAGGGTTGCGTGCAAAAGGCGGCTACACCCAATGTAAATAAAGCCCTTGAGTATTTGTTAGCCAGGAAACAGGTTGAGGTGGAATATCTTAATGTTGAAGGATGTTGTGGGGCGCTAGATTATCATCTGGCGGCGCATTCTGCAGCATTGAAAAAAATAAGACAGCTAATCGATAACTTAATGGTGCGGCTGTCGAAGGTCGACTGGATCGTGTCGTCGGCTAGCGGTTGCGGGGTTACGATTAAGGATTATCCTGAAATCATGCAATATGACCCAGTCTATGCTGATAAAGCCAAACAAGTTGCGGCCAGAGTGCTTGATGTCTCACAATTGCTGAACCGCTTTGATTTTCAATGTAAACCGTTAAAGGTTGCTGTGCATACCCCCTGTAGTCTTCAGCATGGGCAGAAACTGCCTGTATCCATAGAGCAGATTCTTGTTCAAGCGGGCGCAGACCTGGTTGCTACGGGAGAAAAGCATCTTTGTTGTGGTTCGGCAGGCACCTATTCAATCTTACAGCCGTCAATTGCCAATGAGTTAACGAAACGTAAGGTCAGCCAATTAACGTTTGATAATCCCGATGTGATTGTGACGGCAAATATTGGCTGTCAATTGCAGTTGGCGGCCAACGCAGAAAAACCGGTTCAGCATTGGGTGGAGTTTCTGGCGGATAATATTTTACCAGACGATTGTTAAGAACCTCTTGTTAAGAAACTCCTGTTAAGAAAAGTGCTCACTTAAATGTATTGCAATGACCGCTATTTTAACTTGATCCAGGTTGTGGATATTTCACCTAGGCCTGGCAGAAAGTTGGCTGCCTGTTTGTAAACCGTATGTCTGTATAAACAACGATGATAACGGTTACAAATTACGTTTTAAACCTGCTTCAAAAGTCGTGTCAAAAATAATAGTAATAGTCATAGCAAAAGTTATGAAATAGAAGACTGGTCAAAAATTTTATTTGGGTTGAGTATGTGTCTGGGGTCGAAAGCCTGTTTAATTTTTTTCATCAGAGCTATTTCGGTAGCGCTTTTAGTCAACGCTAGATACTTCTTTTTCTGAATGCCAACACCATGCTCAGCTGAAATAGACCCGCCTCGACTGGTTAAACCGCTATATACAGTCTTAACTACGGCCTCCCTGGTGGCAGTAGAGTTATCCCCGACACCAATGTTGAGGTGCAGGTTGCCATCACCGAGATGTCCAAAAACCATGCAGCTGTTAGTCGCCCATTGGGTATTTAAACTAAGTTGTAATTGCTCAATATACGATTCCATCTGATCTAGCGAGATGCTGACGTCGAAGGTGAATACTGGACTATTTTGCCGTACCTGTGTGACGTCATCACGAATGGCCCACATTGCCTGGCATTCAGCCTGGTTTTTAGCGATTACTGCATCGTCAATAAGGTTGTTTTCAAGCGCTTGTTCGAGGCATTCAACAAATCGTGAATGGTCATTTTTACTATCACCGCCTAACGCTTCAAGCAAAATATAATATTTATATTGTTGCGCCAGGGGAGGTTTTCCTGACGCTGGTGGGCTTGTTACTAGTTGATAATAGTCATGCCAAAGTACCTCGTAGGCACTTAACGAACCACCAAGGGAGGTCTCGGCAAAATTTAGAAAATCCGTTACTTGTTTGAAGTTATTTGTACCGATAAATGCCATATCCTGGGTGGATGGCGCAGGACGCAATTTTAATACCACCCGGGTAACAATACCCAGGGTGCCTTCTGAGCCGATGAATAGTTGTTTGAGGTCATAGCCGGTATTGTCTTTGGTGATTTTTTTCATGCTGGATAAGATGGTGCCGTCAGCGAGTACTACTTCCATGCCGAGTATTTGTTCTCGGGTCATGCCATATCGAATGACCCGGTTGCCACCGGCATTAGTAGCCACATTGCCACCAATGGTGGCAGAACCTCTGGCGCCTAGATCAAGCGGAAAAATCAGCCCGGCCTGCTCTGCTGCTTCCTGGATGGTCTGCAAAGCGGTACCCGCCTGTACGGTCATGGTTCGAGATTGATTGTCAATAACTTCGATTTTATTCATTCGCTGTAACCACAGGCCAATATCAGTGTTGTTACATTGAGTCCCCTGTACTAGTCCGGTAAGGCCGCCCATAGGGACAATGGATTGCTGATGTTGATGACATAACTTAAGAATTTCTGCTACTTCCTCGGTGGACGATGGACGAATGATCGCGCCGGGTTGCATATAGCGGGGTAAACCTAGTGCCTTTAGTTGTTCGCCCTGAATCAGTCCACCTTGCGAAACAATCTTAGTCAGGTGATTCAATAGATTTTGCATAATGATGGTCTGCAAACGAAATGATTAAGTATCTTAGCTAAGTTTAGTTGCTGTGTATCGTGGATTATTCAGATATTGTTTGTGCTCAAGGCCGATTGAAATTTTATGGCCACAGGTTGTTTTGAATTGGCTGGTAAACCAGATGTAGGCCAACTGAGTGGTACTGCAGACATTAATTAAGCCTTTTATAACAATGAATAACGCCTTTGATTCTGCTAGGGTGCTTACAACGGATCTGAACATGCGATAGGGAGAAATATATGTCGACATCAACTGCTGAATGGACAATGGTGATTCAGCGAGTGTCTCAGTCTACGGTTCAAGTTTGGGTGGGTACACTATACCCTGCGCTTAAAATGCCAGATGCAGCTAAAGTAATGCTGTCTTCTGACGACGGGAAAAAGTCAAAAGGGATAAAGAAAAGTGATTGGCAAAGACCTTTTAGCAGTCATACAAAACGATTTTACCGGGTTCTAACCTTTAAAAATTTAGCGCCAGATACACAGTATAAGCTGGAGTTTCAAAGACAAGTGCCTGAGCAGTCAGGAACCAGCTGGCAAGTATTGAAGCGGGGCACATTTAAAACGCTGCCAGAAAGTATTCCGACTGATGTTAACAAACCATTTACTATTGGACTGGGCAGTTGCTTTTATAATCATCGTGATGGTGGCCGAGCGGCGGCCTCGTATAAGGCGTTGTATGAGAATGGTCCTGCTAAGGTGAGCCCAGATATTACCATCCTGGCAGGTGACCAGGTGTACCTGGATATTGGTTTTGATTCGCTTTCTCTCCGCTCGGCTGAAATCAGAGAAAGAATTGCTGATGATTACGCCAGGCATTGGCAAGCGCTTGGCAGTATGTTCACTCGTGGTGCGACCTGGATGATTCCTGATGACCATGAATACTGGAATGACTACCCCAACTACCGTACTAATATTCCAACCTTGCAGGCGCTAAGAAAGCAATCTGTTCGATCGGCCTGGACCCGTGCAGCAATAGATGGTGTGTCTAATGTGCAGCAGGCCAGGCCCATTGAGATGTTTAGAATTGGGACTGACCTGGATGTATGTCTGGCGGATCTCAGGAGTAATCGCACCGAAAGCCAATTTCTAGCCGATTCAGACATGGCACAACTCCTGGATTGGGCCAGGGGTCTTGTTTGCACCGGGGTGCTTGTTATCCCGCAACCACTTATTGTTGATGAAAATAAAGATGAAAAGAATCTCCGAAGTTATCCTGAGCAATATAGCGAGTTGTTGGCCGCAATGAGTTCAAGTGGGCACGATATTGTGGTGTTAAGCGGTGACGTTCATTTTGGCAGAATATGCAGTGTTAGTCTGGGGCCAGCCGGTGGCAAATTGGTAGAGATCGTATCTTCACCCATGTCCAATTTAACCTACTTAAATGGCATAGCAACAGCTACGCCAAAATTAACACCTAAAACTTTCCCACCGACAAATATTCAAATCCCCGGTCTGCCTTCGACCAAGGTCACTTATGATAAGGCCCATACGGTATCAACCAGAAAAGGATATTTATTGTCGTCGTATCCTAAAAGAAGAACCAGTGAACATTTTATGACAGTAAGCTTCTCTAAATCAGCGCAGGGTGGTTTGAAATTGGTGGCTAATGCTTGGCGGATAAGAGAACGGGCGAAAGGTAGCAATTTACCGGCAAAGGATTTTTCGAAACCCTTTAGAATTGAGGTGCAATAGTAAATTGCAATATATGATTTTAGCTATGAAGCGAACAAGACCGACAACTATGCTGCCAAGATTGATCTCGAAAATGATCTCGAAAATGATCTCGAAAATGATAATGACCAAACCTGATGCCAAGGAGTTTATAAAGTGAGTATTACCGCTACCCAGGAAGAATTTGATCCAGTTGCGCTTAGACAAAAGTATGACGAAGAAAGACAAAAGCGTTTGCGCCGCGATGGCAACGAACAGTATCAGGAAATGAAAGGTGATTTTTCCTATTTTATGGACGACCCCTATGTTGTGGAGCCGATCAGTCGAGCGCCGCTAGAAGATGAAGTCGATGTGGTGATTGTTGGTGGCGGTCTGGGTGGTCTGTTAGCCGGTGCACGCTTGCGAGAGGCGGGTGTGGAAGACATTCGAGTGATAGAAAAGGCTTCTGATTTTGGTGGCACCTGGTACTGGAATCGATACCCAGGTGCGGCCTGTGATATTGAGGCTTATACCTATTTGCCGCTGTTAGAAGAGCTTGGTTATATTCCGCCCCGCAAGTATGCAGATGCGCCTGAAATTTTAAGCCATTGTCAAAAAATTGCTAAAAAGTATCGGCTGTATGATAACGCCTGTATGCAAACCGAGGTGCAAAAGTTTATTTGGGATGAAGCCACTCGTCGTTGGACTATTTTCACCAATAGAGATGACAAGATAAAAGCACGCTTCGTTCTTATGGTTAATGGGCCATTAAATAGGCCGAAATTACCAGGGATTAAAGGTATTAGTCGCTTTAAGGGACATACTTTTCACACCAGTCGGTGGGATTATAATTACACTGGTGGTGATGCGCACGGCAACCTTAGTGGCTTGAAAAATAAGCGGGTAGGTATTATTGGTACTGGCGCAACGGCTATTCAGTGTGTGTCTTTCCTTGGCGACGCGGCAAAACAACTGTATGTATTTCAGCGTACGCCTTCTGGCGTCGATGTTAGAAATGACCGACCAACAGATATGCAATGGGCTAATGATTTAGCGCCCGGCTGGCAGAAGAAACGTCAAAAAGATTTTACTGCCGTGTTAAGTGGACGAGGCGGGCGGCGTGGTGAAAACGATCAACTTGATCAGTTTGATGATGCCTGGGTAGAAATGGGCAAAATATATCGCCGGCGAATGCGCGAAGCAGGTTCAGGCGTGCAACGCAGTGATATAGCCGGTATTTATGAACTATCCAATTTTGAAAAAATGGAAAATGTGCGTAACCGCGTTGACGAGATTGTTAAGGATAAAACGGTTGCCGAAGCGCTTAAGCCCTATTATGCATTTATGTGCAAACGGCCTTGTCTGGATGACCGTTACCTGCCAACTTTTAATCGAGATAATGTGCAGCTGGTAGATACTAACGGCCAGGGTGTTGAAGCCATTACCGAAAATGGTGTGGTGGTTGATGGAGTTGAATATGAAGTAGACTGTTTGATATTTGCTACAGGTTTTGAAGTCGGCACCGACTACACCCGTCGCGCGGGTTATGACATGATTGGCGTTGATGGAATTAGTCTCGATGAAAAGTGGCGTAACGGCATGATTTCGTATTTTGGTATGCATAGCCACGGCTTCCCCAATTGTCTACTCATTGGCAATGGGCAGGCGGCATTTACGGCAAATTATCCTGATGCGCTAGATGAAGGGGCTAAGCATAGTGCCTATCTTATAAAGCACTTCCTGGACCATGATATTACCCGTGTTGATGTCACCGAATCGGTAGAGCAACAGTGGACGGCTGAAGTGGTGGGAACAAAAGCTGTCACTGTTATGGGTGGTTCGTCCTGTACGCCGGGTTATTATAATCTAGAGGGTCAGCACGATCCAAGGTCCAGATACAATCAGCCCTATGGTGGCATGCTTGGGGCCAATGACTATTTTGCCAAGCTAGAAGCATTTCGTGAAGCGGATAAAATGCCGGGGCTCATACTTTCCTGAAGCGGCGCCGTTAAACAATTTTAAAAAGTTGCCGTAAAATTTGTTTTTAGTTTTGCCTGGGTACTGATGCTATTTCAGGTTGGTATTTCAGGTTGGTAGCCTGGCTTGAATACTGAAACTTTTGATAGTCAGGCGGATGGTTGGTCTAAACCTACTTTGTTGGTAACGGTCTTTTGCTGCCTGATATTGTTGTACATAAGCATTGTTTTAAGCATTGTTTTAAGCATTGTTTTAAGAAATGTACATAGACTGATTATTGAACCTCGAGTCTGGAATCTTGAGTCTGCGGTTCGGTTGGTTGTTGAGCAAATTGTTGCGCAAACTTTTTAAAGCCAGTTTCAAGTCTTAGCATCAGTTGTTTCGCGCCAGGCATGTTTTTATTGAGGATAAAGTAGACGGGCATCTGCTGTAAAATTGAACTATGTAACCCTTCCACTGGGTTTTGTATCAGTGTTAAATCCATTGAGTTTTTGTAGGCCAGAAATAAATCAATATGCCCCTTTTTGAGCATTAGTGCGCCGCTGCGATAACTATTAATTCTGGTGAGATAGTTTTTGTTGTCTGGGGTAGAAAGCCTGCCTCTGATTTTTCCATAAGTCGTACCTGCCAGAAGACCGAGTCGCTTTTGTTTTAGTTGCTCAATATTTTGCGGTAATGCTTCTCCGGCTCGACCATAAACTTGTACCACCACTGAATATATAATCATTTGACTATAGATCACGTTAGTACCATAAGATTTCGGGTCAACGGTACCAGCAAAAAACTGGATATGGCCGTTGTCCAAATTGTGCAGTAAACGTTTCGCGGGAAAGCTCGCGAAGCGGAATTGAACATCTGCGTTGATAAATGACTGGGTTACTATGTTAGCTAAAATGCCTGTTGGCTGGACATTTTTTTTGAGTATATAAAACGGCGGGTAATGTATTACGCCGATAGTAATTGGTTCGGCCGGGGCTGTAGCGTAACTGATATTGATAATGCTGAAATATAGTAATAATAATCCAGCGATATATTTAGCATTTTGCATAATTATTCCAGTCAAATATTTAGCTAGCGGAGCAAGCACATCATTAGTGATCGGGCTGTCGGGCAGGCCCATTTATTTGCTGAAAAGCTGAATTTATCAAGTTCATGATTTGCGCTGCATTTTGTGTTTTTTTGTTGAGAATGAAATATATATGCGCATCGGATAGTATTTTGTTTTTCAGGCCCCGGATTGGGCGTTCTGCAAGGGCAGCTTCAGATGAGTTTTTATACGCTAACATATAGTCAATTCGGCCTTTTTCTACCATCACTAAGCCGTTCCTGGTGGTGTTAATGGTGGTGATGTTTTTAAGATTATCTTCTGTCATAAATAGTTTACGGTTGCCAGAGTAGGTATATCCACGTATTAAACCCACTCGTTTACCCACTAGTTCAGCGAAACTCGACGGCAGTTTTTGATTGCTGAGAGCGTAAACAGCGACCTCTATGGTGGTAATAGGTTGGCGGCTATAAAGTACATGTTGATGGTATACAGGAACGCCCTTTAGGCCGACGGCCAGGTTTACCTCGCCCGATACCAGGCTGGCATAGAGCCGCTTAATAGGATAGGCATTAAACTGGAAGTCGATTTCAGCTCGGGTCAGCGTATCACGAATGATATCGGGTAAAATGCCTGATGGCTGTTTGTTTTTGCCGAGGACAAATAGTGGTGGGTAGTGGACTATGCCGACATTAATTGGTTTTGCCTGACAATTAAATGCGAGAAATATTAGCCAAATAACGACGCTCAATAACTTAAGTGAGTATCCCAGCCAGCCGCTTGTTTTGATGAATGTTGCATTGATAGTCTCAGTCAAAGGTCTTATAAAGTTGGTGGCGCTTTGTTGACGACTATTTTTTGAAATATCATTGTAATAATTGGTGCGGTTTGTGTGCCTTATGTTTCTCAATACTTAATCCCTTGTGTTGAGTGCGTTTCAAACAGCCGCATCAGGTTTAATGCATCGGGTGTGTTTTTGTTAACAATAAAATAAATATCAAATTTTTCAATGACCAAATGGCGTAAACCTTTGACTGGATGAGAGGCCAGTTCCTGGTCCATTGGACGTTGATATTGCAACAGGTAGTCAATATGGTTTTCTTCTAACATTAGTAATCCGCTGCGGTGTTTTTCAATGGGGGTGATGTATTTGCTGTTGTCTGGCGCGGTGAGAATGTCTCTGATGCCGGGATAGCCAAACATTTTGATTAACCCCAGGTTTTTACCTTTGAGTTGTGATGTATTCCTGGGCAATTTGCCATGTTTGAAGGTGTAGACCTGCAATACGATGGATGTCAGTGGCTGTTCGCCATAAAGCACATTTTGATGATGTTTTAGATGGCTTTTAAGGCCGGCAAATATATTTACTTCGCCGGTATGAAGATTGTGCAAGAGCCGCTTAAGCGGGTAATGGGTAAAATGAAATTGTATATTGGCGGCATTTAGTTTGGCCTCAATGAGTTCTACGATTGAACCTTGCGGTGGTCCTGACGCATCAAGTACGTAGAGTGGCGGAAAGTGAAGAAAACCAATGTTGAGTGATTTTTGAGCTATACCCTGTTGGCTTGCGGAACATCCAAAAAAGGTACACGCGGCCAGTATGAACATTAATAGTTGCGGGCGTAGTTGTGGACATCGTTGCGGAAATTTCAGCGACATAAATTTTCCAGACCGGATAACGGGTTTTGCTCACATGAAGGATAGATGGGCTTTGGTTATTTGGCTAAAAGCTACGCTGCATTTGTGTTCTGAGATAGCAGACTATTGCCTTCATAAGCGTAAAAGTTGCCAGGTTTGCATCGAGAGGGCTTTACTTGGTACGGTGTTAATTCCTAAAGTGTATATCCCATATTTTTTACCCGCCGCAGGTCAGCGGATTTAATCAGGAGATGAGCCGATGAGTGGTCCTTTAACAGGATTTAAAGTGATTGAATTAGCAGGCATAGGGCCTGCCCCAATGTGTGCAATGATGTTATCCGATATGGGGGCAGAGGTGGTTCGTATTGATCGCCTAAAGGATGCCGGGCTGGGTATATCAATGCCAAAACAGTTTAATTTCCTCGGTAGGGGGCGTAAATCGATAGCAGTCGATTTAAAAAATCCTGCCGGGATAGAGACCGTACTAAAGCTCATTGATAATGCTGATGCGGTACTTGAAGGCTTTCGTCCTGGTGTTATGGAACGGTTAGGTTTGGGCCCTGATGTTTGTCTGGCACGCAACCCAAAGTTGGTTTTTGGTCGGGTCACCGGTTGGGGTCAGGAAGGGCCGTTATCTCAATCAGCAGGGCATGATTTGAATTATATTGCACTGACCGGCGCATTACATGCCATAGGTCGCAATGATAATGAACCACCGGCGCCACCATTAAATCTGGTGGGTGATTTTGGTGGCGGGACAATGTTTATTTTGACCGGAATTCTAGCTGCGTTACTAGAAGTTAAGAAGTCGGGCAAAGGTCAGGTGGTAGATGCGGGTATGGTGGACGGTGCTTTATCCTTAATGACCTCGATGTACGGTATGCATGCCTCCGGCGGATTTAAGGACGTTCGTGGGTCGAATATTTTAGATAGTGGTTCGCATTTTTATAATACCTATGAAACCAAAGATGGACGTTATATTTCTATTGGCAGTATTGAAACCAAATTTTATGCGCAGCTGTTAGAAAAACTGGATATTGCGCCAGACTCGCTGCCGCCACAAATGGACAAGGCAAGCTGGCCAGAAATGAAGGAAAAATTGAAACAGATTTTTCTTACTAAAAGTCGCGATGAATGGTGTGCCATTATGGAAAATACCGACATTTGTTATGCGCCGGTATTAACCCTCGAAGAAGCACCTGATTATCCCCACAACAAAGAACGCGGCGCCTTTGTTGATGTAGAGGGTATGATGCATCCTGCGCCAGCGCCCCGGTTTAGCGCAACCCCGTCTTCGATTAAAGGTCCTACACCCAAAACTGGTATTCATACCGAAGAAGTGCTGCAAGACTGGGGCATTAGTGACGCAGAGATCAATGCACTCAAAGAAGGCGGTGCGATTAGAAGTTAACCGCCCTGACCGAGCCATAGAGATTGCTCAGGCAGTCTCTGGTATTTCTCTATGGCTTAAGGCTATGGCCTAAAGCGCTGACGGCGAGCTATGGATTTGAACGAAGAAGTATAGTTTTGTTGTCAGGTTAAAGCATAATAGGTCGCTTTGCTGCGCTTATATTGTCAGTAGGGTTGTCAGTACGGTTGTCAATATGAGATTTATTTCGGAGATTTCCTGCTTGAAAAACGGCTCTCTATTGCTGCCCGTAGGGCCGTTGTTTCTGATATGCTCTGCGGCTGAAAATGCCGTCCAGCTGTTGCCTGAATTTGGCCTTTTATCTGACTTGCTCGCAAGTATCGAATGACCAACCACACCGATGGTGTATAAAAGGATTTCCAGTGAAGGGTGTTAGTCGTGCCAGGGATCTGGAGCTGGGTAGAGCATACGAGTCGAGTCAGGCAGCGTTAAAAAAATCGCATTAAAATTCACAATCCATTGGGGAAATAACCATGCCAACAGTTTATGGGGCGATACTCTCGCCATTTGTTCGAAAAGTTAGAGTTTGTCTGCAGCTGAAAAACCTGGCGTATGATTTGGACCCGGTATTTCCTGGTTCTAAAGACCCAGAATTTCGGTTATTAAGTCCAACGGGAAAAATACCCGCTTTCCGTGACGGCGACTACGGCCTGGCCGATTCGTCTGCTATCTGCGCCTACCTTGAGCAGAAGTATCCAGCCAGTGGCGTAAGCTTATTTCCTGAGGATGCAGAAGCATTGGGTAAATGCATATGGCTGGAAGAATATGCTGATTCTCATATTTTTGACAATTCAACAGGGAAAATATTTTTTCCGCGTGTGGTGCTGAAACTACAACGACAGGAACATGATGAAGCTGCGGTTAAACAGGCCGTTATCGATGAACTACCACCCATTTTTGATTATCTGGAATCTCAGTTAGGCGAAACGCCTTTTATTGTTGGTGCTGGTCTAACAATCGCGGATATTGCTATTGTTAGTCAGATGGTTAATTTACAGCATGCGCAGGAAGGCATAGACAAAGATCGTTGGCCGAAATTTGCAAAATATGTTGCGCATCATCTAGCAGAGAATTATTTTGCTGACCTGGTCACAGAAGAAAATGCAGTCTTTAAAAGATAGCTGTGGTTAAGCGATAGTAAGCTCTGCAATAAAACAGGAAAGGTTGATGATCAAGGTACTAGACGGTATTAAAGTTCTGGATTTTGGGCGATATATAGCGGGGCCCTATTGCGCGGCACTTTTGGGTGATTTGGGTGCTGATGTACTGCGTATTGAACGGGTTGGTGGTGGTGAGGATCGTTATGTGTCGCCAGTACTTGAAGATGGTACCGGCGCAGGTTTTTTTCAGATGAATCGTAATAAGCGTTCCCTGACGCTTAATCCAACGAAACCAGAAGGCCGCAAAATAGTTCGGCAATTGATCGAAACGGCAGATGTGGTGGTAGCCAATTTGCCTGCGCCAACATTAAAATCAATGGGGCTCGACCTTGAAAGTTTGCACGCAATTAATCCCAAGGTCATTCTTGCTACCGCGTCTGCTTTCGGTAGTGAAGGCCCCTATGCTGAGCGGGTTGGTTTTGATGGCATTGGTCAGGTGATGTCGGGTGGAACACATTTAACGGGTCAGCCTGATATGCCGCAACGCTGTCTGGTGCCCTATGTGGATTTTGCCACTGCAACCAATTGCGCTTATGGGACGCTGGCTGCGCTAATGGCAAGGGAAAAAACGGGTAAAGGGCAAATGGTTGAGGGGTCGTTGCTGCGGTCTGCATTAACAGTTTCCAATACCTATATGATCGAAGAAGAGGTGCTGAGCCTGAATCGTCAGAGACGCGGCAACCGGGCTTATAATGGCGGTCCCTCTGATATTTTTAAGACTGCTGATGGATGGATTTTAGCGCAGGTTGTGGGCAATAATTTATTTAAACGTTGGGTTATGTTAATTGGCTGTGAAGAATGGCTGGATGATCCCCGTTTTAAGGATGACAATGCTCGGGCTGATAATGGCGAAGTAATTAGTGCTAAAATGAACCACTGGTGCGCTGATTATACTTCCGCTGAGGCGATTGCTTTACTGGCGGAAAATCGGATACCGGCGGGTGAGGTCCTGAGTCCTCGAGAAGTATTACAGGACCCTCAGGTTCAAACGATGCTGATGCCGCAGCAATATCCAGGGCTCAAAAAATCAGCACCAGTAGTAGGCCCGCCAATAACATTGTCAGATACGCCGACAGATTTTTATCGGCGCGCACCCACTGCAGGTGAACATTCTGACGACATCCTGACAGAAATTGGCTACACAGCTGAAGCGATCGATTCGCTTCGAGCTGCAAAAATAATATAAATACGTGCAGTCTGACAATTATCTTTTAACAGGAGTTTTGGAATGTCTCAGGATTTATCAGCAAGAGTCGCAATAGTTACTGGTGGTGGGCGTGGCTTAGGCCAGGCTTATAGTATTGCACTGGCCGAGGCCGGTGCAAAAGTTGTGGTAGCGGATGTTATTGATTGTGATGCTACTGTGGCGCAGATTATACAAGCGGGTGGTGAGGCGATTGCAGTTGCTGCAGATGTTACAGATACTGCGGCAATGACGGGTATGGCAAATGCTGCGATTGAGACTTTTGGTCGTATCGACATCCTGGTTAATAATGCCGCTTTATATGGTGGCTTAGAAAAAATGTCACCGATGATAGATCTGTCTGAAGAAGAGTGGGATAAGGTTATGGACATTAATGTAAAGGGTGTCTGGAAGGCGGCAAGGGCTGTGGTGCCGCAAATGACTGAGCAAAAATATGGCAAAATCATAAATATTTCATCCGGTACGATTTTTATGGGTCTGCCCGGCATGATGCATTATGTAACCTCAAAAGGTGCTGTTTGGGCCATGAGCCGTGTTATGTCACGTGAATTAGGTGCTAAAGGAATCAGAGTTAATTGCGTTACACCTGGGTTTACCATGACCCAGGCGTCGGAGGATTTAATGGCGAAGGCCGGTAACGTAGATACAAAACAACGGGTTGTTGCAATGTCGGCTTTAGGTCGAGAGCAACAGGCTGAAGATTTAACGGGTACCGTGGTCTTTTTATCCTCGGCTGAGAGCGATTTTATTACCGGCCAGACGTTGAATGTTGACGGGGGTGTTACCCACGGATAAGCAGTGCTGATCAATATTTACCCGGCAACTGTTGTCAGGCAAACTAGCCGCCCCTGCATGTTTTTCCAACGGTATATCTGTGACAGATTTAGCGCCCGACTGTATAAATAGGCGATTGGGCCAACATGGTCGGCCACAGCCGAGATTTTTTTACGGTTATATCCTGGCTATTTATTCGTTTCTAATGGGGTTTATAGCCTCCAGTTTTTTCTTGCATACGCGGGGTATATTTTTCCCTATCTGGATGTCTGAGTTTGCGGTAGATCGAACTCAGATGTCCCTGGTTATTAGTCTAACGCTATTTACATCAAGTTGTATCGCGCCAGTTATTGGTTATCTGCTCGATAAATTACCTATCAAAGTAATTATTTGTTTCGGCAGTTGTTGGCTAGCCCTGGGGTATGGTTTGCTTCAATGGGTGCATTCATATTGGCAATTCTTCTTTTTGCTGGTGATTTTTCAGGGCCTGGGCTGGGGTTGCGTTGGCCCACTAACCCAGACTAAGTTGATGGTCAGCTGGTTTCGACGCAACAGAGGTATGGCCCTGGGCATTGCAATTATGGGCATATCCGTCGCGGGTATTATAATGCCAACGGTGGTTACCTGGTTGGCAGAAAACCTGGGCTGGCAGGATACCTATCTGCTTTATGCGGGTTTGTTAATGTTTCTGGTCATACCCATGAGTTTACTGATCGTTAAACAAACCCCTGCGGATATAGGCCAACACCCTGATGGCGATTCGCTATCTAACATTGATGCTGAATTTTGCGGCGGGTCTATAGACAATCAGGAGGCTGAAAGCGCTGAAACCAAAAAGCCGACAGTTGAAAACTCAACGACTAATGAAGCCTTTTGGCCTATGTATAAGGTCTTTCTATCTTCTCGGGCATTCTGGAGCGTGGTTATTACCTTTGGCCTAATGAATGGTGTTTATAGCGCTATGATTACACATTTACCCAGCTATCTGACCACTGAATTGAACTTTACTATTTATGATTCATCTTATTTGCTCGGTATATCAGGTGGATTTGCAATCATTGGTAAAGTTTTATTCGGTTGGTTGATTGATAAGTGGGAAGCGAAGCGAACAGTGCTCATTGGTGTTTGTGCCTATCTCGGTTCCACTCTGGTTTTTATGGGCGCTGAAAGTTATGCATTGTTAATTGTCGCTGCAGCACTTTTTGGGCTTGGCTTTGGCGGTATGTTGCCGGTGAGATCAGTACTAATTTCTCGCCTGTTCGGTATTGAAAAGTTTTCTCGAGTGAATGGGCTGTTGTCCTTTTTCCTGGCACCTGCGACTTTTTGGGTGCTAATCACAGGTTATATTGCCGATAGTAGCGGCAGCTATTATTATGCCTTTCGTGTTTGGGCCTGTGCGTTTTTATTGGCTGGCCTGGTGACTGTAATGATTCGCCTGCCT
This sequence comes from Pseudomonadales bacterium, assembly GCA_019090615.1. GTDB lineage: Bacteria > Pseudomonadota > Gammaproteobacteria > Pseudomonadales > Azotimanducaceae > JAHRVQ01. The sequence goes on from JAHRVQ010000050.1 coordinate 67,369, forward strand.
AACAGTGCCGATGCGATAGACTAAAATCCAGTTAAATTTTTTGGTTGACGCCAGGTTTAATCATCAGCTTGAGCGCATTTCATCTACCAGTTTTTTGATCAGGCTGGAAACCTCCAGTGTCCTTGATTGCGCTACTCCCTGGCCGGCCCATAAGGACATAAATTGGGTCATATTTTTTCCAGCGGCATATTTCCTAAGCTCGGCAGTGAGCGCATTTTGCACAGGGTAATCTGGTATTTTGGTTTCATCAGGCCTTAAACGTTGCATAAATTCGTTGACGATGCCGCGTGCGTATTTGCCTGAAAATACCCGTGTGAGACGAGTATCGGTATCTTTTGCCGCTAATAAGGCTCGCTTATAAGCGGGATGTATGCCTGCTTCTGGGCAGCTTAGAAAGGCAGTGCCAAGTTGGCAACCAGCAGCACCCAACATCATAGCGGCTTTGATCCCCTTACCCGACATGATCCCGCCGGCCGCAATAACAGGGATCTCGATTTGTTCATATAAGTGAGGGATGAGGGCAAATAGACCAATGCCAGATTGTTCTGGGTCACCGATAAATGTGCCGCGATGTCCGCCAGCTTCCGAGCCTTGTGCGCAAATAGCATCGGCACCAGCCCGTTGCCAGGTTAACGCTTCTGCAAGGTTCGTGGCGGTGCCAATTACCAGGCTGTTTTTGGCCTGGAATTGTTGCACTATCTCAGCGGGTAATACACCGAAGGTGAAGCTGACTACCGGTGGTGCTAGCGCTAAGAGCGCTTGAATTTGCTGGTTATTGTCTTCGGCATATTTTTTGACCGGTTTTTGGGTTGCGCCTAGTTGCTCGAAAAATGGCGACAGACGTGCTGAGGCCTTATCCAGGCTGGATTGGCTGGGTGATGGTTGGTCTAATAAAAACAGATTTACGGCAAAAGGTCGTTTGGTTAGGTGTTTTATTTTTGCAACCTCGTCCGCCATGGCCTCTGGGGTGAGCAGCGCCCCAGCCAGGGAGCCGAGGGCACCGGCATTGGATACCCGCGCGACCAATTCAGCAGTGGTGGCGCCACCGGCCATTGGTGCCTGAATGATTGGATGCGGGAGAGCTAATGAAGGTAATAGGTTATGCGACATTCTATTTTAGACCAAATTGTTTTAAATCAAGTGGTTAATTGGCGCAGCTGGGTTGTTGGAGTAATAGATATTCGACAGCCCCAGGCGTAGGGGATTAGGTTGTATGCTCCAGTAGCAGCTATATTCTGACTTTATGATTAGGGCTTTATGATTCGGAGTTTATGGATGTTCTGGGCGAATCACCAGCGAATCCAGGGAATAGGTTTGTCAGCTGATTGTGGGCTGTTTGTTTGTAGCGTTTTTCTCGCCTGGTTTATATCGCGAGCGAGGTTGCTTTATTTCGACAGGCGCTCAGCTAAATCAGTGAGTGTTTTAATACGCTCCGGACTGCTGGGATGGGTGCTCATAAAAGGTATGTTGAGGGTGCGTTTTCTTGCGCCTAGAAAGGTGTGTAGCTGGGCTGCACCGTGGGCATCATATTTTGCTTCAATAGCCCAGATTACCCCCAGATAATCTGCGCTTCTTTCAGCGTCACGACTATATTTTGCAGTGATGCCATCAAGCAGTGTGCTGGCTGCAATATTAACAAGTGGATCTGCGATGATTACACCGCCCACAGTTTTGAGTATATTCAAAGGTATAGAGCGTTTTGACCGAGCGTCAAGGTGTTCAAGTTTTAGATGGGCGATTTCGTGGCCTAGCAGAGCTGCCCACATAGCCTGGTCTGATTCGATAAGGTCTAACATCGCAAAATTAATCAGTATAGTGGGTCTGCCTTTGTGCAGGCCCGCAGAAGCGTTGGGTACGTCTCCCCGGGTGAGATAGAGGTCTGTTTTGAGTTCCGCATGGCGCTGAATGTTACGATGGACGCGCGCTATATCCTTGAGGCGCTGGGTGTTAATCCAGCGTAGCAGGGCGCCATTGCTGCTTCTTAATACAATTTCTTCGCCATTATAAGCGCCAAGTTTGCCGATATCCCATGCGTCGGGGTAAAGATCAGGTTTGGCGTCGTGGTAGTCGCTCCAGATATTATCCGCTGGGTCTGAAGGGTCATCGGCCGAGATTTCCCATCTGCCAAGTTCGCTGGCAAGTGTGCATGGTTGGAACAATAACGATCCGAGACAGCAAATTAAATAAATCCATCGCATTACAGGAGGTACAGATATCAACATAGACCAAGAATTGCATGAACCTGCAACAACTGCAATCTCAATGGATCAAATTGATAGAGGATTAATTCGCGGCAAGCAGGTGGCAGCCGTGTATTGCTGCAATGCTGCCTACTTCAAATTGCTGCTCAACTTGATTATCTTGAAGGGCAAACGTTTGTCTTAATTGCATCTGCTCCTCAACAGGAACACCGTCTGCCAGTTTCGGTCGGAATCGATATAGTTGTACAATTCGGCGCATTAGTTGATTTATAGAAGAAGGCGCATTGGTATCAACAACTTTTATGTTGGTTGCTCGACCTTCTGCAGTCACTGCAAAATTCATGTCTACAACATATTTTGAGTAGTCGTGATTTTTCGCCAGGTCTTTGATTTCCGCTGCGCATAGCTGGAGCGGTGCACCTACTATTTGCACGTTTGTTCTGTTTTGCGTTTCTTCCGAATTCTGGGTGTAGATTGTAGTGACATTATTCTTTTCGGGGCGGTAGGCCTTTATCATTCGATCGATACGGCTGATGCCTAAGATACTTGGTTTGCCATAGGTGCTGCTATTAATATCGCCACCATAATGCCAGGCTTCCTTATAGAGTAATGCGGGTTGTTGTTCGCCTCTGTGCATGAGGCTCATATCCGCTGCATCAATATAAGCCTGGCTTTTTTCTGTATTATCAAAGTCTGCATCATTACTGACTAATTTAGCTCTTTGTGCCATGTAATCATCGGCGCAACACTGGCCTTTTAAATAGTGGATATTTGCCAGGCCTGAAAGAGATTGCTGGAGGGTTGCAGTAGGCAGGTGATTCCTCTCAATGATATTAATTGCGCGTTTGTAGGCTTTGGCGGAATCGGTATATTGGGCGCTAGTCTGAAACCATTTTGCTAGTACTAACAGGGATGGCACTGTCTCAGCTGAATCTTCTCCATAGTTGAATCGATAATTTTCGTAGCGAAACCGTTGCAGGGTATTAGCAGCCTTGAGGTCTTGCCGGCGAATTTGAACAATTGACATCCAGTTTAACAGTGCGTCCTGTTCAATGCTCTTGACACCATCGAGCCTATGAACAATATGTTGTGCCTGCTGAAAGTTATCCAAAGCGGCATCGAGGTTGCCAATTTTATAATAGCATATACCCAACTTTGCCAGCGAATCGACAATGGCTTCGCTAAATGGGCCTTGAATTTCCTGCATTGTTTTTATGCTTTTTTTGAATGGTTTTGTTGCCTTGCGGTACTCGTCATTCTCAAAATACAGGGTGCCCATATTATAATAGTGAATTGATAGCTCTCCGCTATCAGGGCTATCCAGTTTCTGTACAAGATTCAGAAGTGTAATCTGTTTCTCGATGGCCTGTTTATAGTCACCCTCTGATCGATGTTGCAATATCTCGTGTTGGAAACTGACTATGTCATTGGCTTGAGCCTGGTGAGTACATAATCCAGCGACAAGTATGAGATAAGCCGTAAAAATCCTGATCTTCATGGTACATCCCAGCTTCGGTATAAGTGCTTCATTTATAAATCTAGCGTAGGATTGGGATGATGCTAGCTATCTCCAGTGTATTTCCATAATGATTCCGCTCGGTGTCGAAAAAGACACCGTTGATAGTTGTTCATAATAGTAATATGCAATTAAAAAAGAATAATCTATGTCAGTTAAAAATAAGTCAGCAGTTTATTTTCGTCGGCAATAATAGACTGTTCCAGGGTTCAGATAGCTACTAATGTATGTGGGTAGCGGATATAGGGAAAGTGCTGGCCTTATTTTTCAGTTGAGTTGTGACGAAGCTGGCCGCTACGTGAAAAACAGGTTTTTTTGGGTTAGATGATTTATGACTATTGAAATAGAACTAGCGCAATATTTAGTCTATTGCCTGGAGTAGCTGTTATATTAGCTGCAGTAATTATGTGGACCAACATTTGATGTCTTATAGATGTTATATGTAGGTATTGACGGGGGTGCCTGAATAATTTTTATAACTCGTGTTGTTGAGACATTGAAAAGGTGTTGGTAGTTTTTGGTTATACTAAGTATTGTCGTTAGGTGCGGTTGATGTGTCATTATGTTTGAATAAGTAAAGTAATATTTGGCTGAGGATAATGTTGCCGTCGGCCCGATAATTTCCTGCCATAAACGCTTCCATGCCATCAATTGAGCCTTCTAATAAACCCCAGCAAGTTGCGTGATCAGAGATATCAAGCATTATCGTTCTATTGTTATGTAGTCCAGCTGCAAAATTGAACCGGTCGCCGCTGATCTTAAGGTAAAAAGATGCTTCAGCTTTAAACCTGAATTGAAATATTGTTAGTGGGCGTTGGAGAAAGCCTGGATTGAACTGTTTTTTGTACGCCAGGTTTTTGTTTTGCAGTATGTCAGATAGATGCTTTTGCATTGGGTTTTTATTGTAATTACCTGTGGTTAAACGGCTTCTGGCTGAAATAGAGTGCATAGGGTAAATACCGACATCTTAGCCAATTGTGTTAGGATGTGCGCCATTATTTCACCCATGGGATCGTGAATTTGGAATTTTTAGCAGAATATGGCCTGTTTCTGGCAAAGTCTCTAACGCTGGTTGTCGCACTATTGTTGGTGGTTGTGGTTATTGCAGGTTTAGGGCAGCGAACGCGTAGAAGTGACCGAGGTCATATTGAAGTATTTAATGTAAATGATGATATCGATAATATCACCCGTAGTCTAAAACAGGCAGTTATGAACCCTGAGGCGCTAAAACTTGAATCCAAGGATGAGAAAAAGCGCGATAAAGACCAGGCCAAAAATCAAAAGAAGGATGCCAGGGCCGGGGATTCAGAACGTAAGCAGCGGGTTTATGTTATCGATTTTGTAGGTGATGTGCAGGCTAGTGCAGTATCGCAATTAAGAGAGGAAGTAACCGCTGTACTTTCAATTGCAGAGCTGCAGGATGAAGTAATTGTGCGTTTAGAGAGTCCTGGTGGCATGGTGCATAGCTATGGGCTTGCCGCATCTCAGTTGAGTCGAATTGTTAATAAAAAAATACAACTCACTGTGGCTGTAGACAAGGTTGCCGCTAGTGGTGGCTATATGATGGCTTGCGTTGCCGATGATATAATTGCAGCCCCCTTTGCATTGTTGGGGTCAATTGGCGTAGTGGCGCAGATACCCAATTTTCATCGACTATTAAAAAAGAACGATGTAGATGTTGAGATTCTTACTGCCGGCAAATATAAGCGTACGCTTACAATGTTTGGCGAAAATACTGCACAGGGCCGGGAAAAGTTTGTCGATGAATTAGAAGACGTACACACGCTATTTAAAGACTTCGTGACCGATAATCGGCCTGGCCTTGATGCTGAGACTGTTGCCACAGGAGAAGCCTGGTACGGCATCCGGGCGCTTGAAAATAAGTTGGTCGATGAGCTAAAAACTAGCGATGAATATATTTTTGATAAGTGTAAGAGTTCAGACGTTTATCAAATTAAATATAATGAAGATCAGACTCGAATGGATAAGGTGCTCGATAGATTTAGTGCGTTAATCGTACGACTAAGTAACCGCGAAGAATTACGCCATCAAGGGCCATATACCTTTTAAGTCGCTGTTGATCTATCCGTCACGGTGCCCGTGCATTTTAAATTTGTTTGTTGATGAAACTAATAGGCTAAATTATGACCACATTTAGAGCGTTTTGGGTTGAAAAAACGGAATCAGAGGTTTCTCACCAAATAGTCGAAAGATCCATTGATGATTTGCCTGAGGGTGAAGTCCTGATTCGAGTCGCTTTTTCGTCAGTTAATTATAAAGATGCTATGTCAGCAACGGGTCTTCCGGGGGTGACTAAACACTATCCACATACACCTGGGATCGATGCGGCGGGTACCGTGGTGAACTCAACCAGTTCGGATGTTAGTGCCGGCGATGAAGTTATTTGCGTGGGTTTTGATTTGGGGATGAATACGCCGGGTGGCTATGGCGAATATATCAGGGTGCCAGCGAAGTGGGTGACTAAAAAACCTGCGGGTTTAAGTTTACGCGACAGCATGGTCATTGGCACAGCCGGATTAACAGCTGCACTTTGTGTGGATAAATTGCAACGTATGGGTGCTGCTCCCGCAGATGGGCCGGTACTGGTCACGGGTGCCACAGGGGGTGTTGGGTCGATAGCTGTTTGCCTGTTAGCGACGCTTGGCTATGAAACAATTGCCCTGTCGGGTAAAAATGATCAGGCTGCGCTGTTAAAGTCTTTGGGGGCTGATTTAGTGATCCCAAGAGTGGCGCTGGCTGAGTCTGATAAAAGGCCCATGCTAGCACCAGAATACGCGCATGCTATAGACTGCGTGGGTGGGGAAATATTGACTAACGTTATTAAACGCCTTTCTCCACAGGGTAGTGTTGCTATTTGTGGACTGGTCGCGTCGCCAGTATTTAGTGCAACCGTGTTGCCATTTATCCTGCGTGGGGTCAATGTTCTGGGTATAGACTCGGTTGAAATTCCGATCAGTCTCAAAAGTCAGATATGGCAACGTTTAGCAGATCAATGGCAGCTCACAAAACTGCCCTTATTAACCAGTGAAATTCAACTTGATGGACTAAGTGCAGCATTTGAAGATATATTGGCCGGCCGAGTTAGTGGCAGGATTCTGGTGCGGCATGATCCGGCTTAATTAGTGATTGCTTAAGTAGCGAATGCGTTAACAGAGGACTAATCGCTAGTCGCGGCGTAGTTTATCTGAAGCTGCTATAGGTGTGGGATAAGTAAAAACCACGATATAAGAAGATAATAAAAAAGTAATTATTGCTGTCGCCTGGATGACATGGGAAACGTTGTCACCAATGAGTTGCCTGCTGGCAGCAATAAAGGCTACCAACAAAGAAAATTCACTAATTTGACCTAAACGAAAGCCAACTTCCCAGCTTTTAGAGGGGGTTTGGCTGATTTTACCTAATAATAGCCGATAGACTACCGGCTTCATTAGTAGTACAGCAGCAGTAAAAACTAACGCAGGTACTAGAATCTCTCCTAGTATGGCGAGGTTAAACCCAGCGCCGAGGGAAAAGAAAAACAACACCAGGAAAAAATCCCGCAAAGGTTTCAGGTGATTGGCGATATAGAGAGAAATAGGGCTGGTTGCAACAGAGACACCGGCAATAAAAGCACCAATTTCATGGGATAGGCCAATAAAACTGGCCAATTCCGAAAAACCCAGGCACCAACCGATTGCCAGTAGAAATATATATTCATGAAAAGCGTCAAATTTTGCCAGTAACTTTAACAGGATAAACTTAACAAATAGCCAGGCAGAAAGTATCAGCAGGGGCAGCGCGATAACTGTTTGCACTATGACGGTGACGCCGCCTGCACTAAATAAACCGCCGGTTAATATTAGTAGCGATATGATGGCTATTATATCCTGAATAAGTAGCAGGCTAATGACTAGCTCACCTGTTCTTCGATGGTGCAAAACGGTTGTAGGGAGTAGTTTTATGCCAATAATCGTGCTTGAAAACATCAATGCTATGCCCAATACAACACATTCAGTAAGGGTGTATTGGAAAGCATAACCGAGGCCAAAACCCAGGCCAAAAAACACCGCCGAGCTTAATAAGCCTACAAACAGCGCATCTTTAAGCATGTTGCCCAGTTTGGCTGGTTGCATATCCAGCCCGAGCAGAAACAGCAGAAAAATAATGCCAATATTAGCGATGCTGTTGATGAGCGTGGGGTCGGATATCAACGAAGTAGCAGAGGGGCCTAGCAGTACACCAATGGCAATATAAGCCAGGATTAATGGCTGGCGGGTTAGTAACGCAATTGTTGCGAGTACTGCCGCTGAAGTAAATATCAGAAAAAAAGAAAAAAGTATTGGGTCACCATCCATTAAAGGATACTAAGCCAATAATGCTTCAAACCAAAGGTTTGAAGCAAAATAATTGATTTATTTAGCGGTTTTGGAATAATGGTTCAGGCCGATCGATCGATCCCTGGTAGTTATAAGTGAAACTATTTAGTCCAGCGAGGGATTTTTCCAAATTCTGACCATCAGCCATTTGAAAAGAATCAAAACCACAACGGACCATTTGCTCAAGCTGGTCGCGTCGTACATCACCAATGGCTCGCAGCTCACCCTCGAAGCCAAATTTTCTGCGTAGAATATTTGCACTAGAATAGGCGCGGCCGTCACCAAAGGCCGGGAAGTTTAAGGCGACGATTGGTAACTTACTAACGAATGCCTCGGCGTCTTCAATGTTCTCACCTGCTTCAAGCCAGATGCCTACATCTTTACGTGCGGATAATTTATCCTGGTGGGCAATGTAAGTTGTTAGTGGCAAGAGTAGATTGTTGGTAGAGAGATCTATTTCTCCATCAACCCATTGGTAATCTGATTCCACGATTGCTTGGTTTTTAATGATTGCTGGCATGATTTGGCTCGCTGGCGAATATTGTCAGAAGGAGAAGGTGGTGATGGCAATGTTTCAACAGGGTGCAGCAAGTGTTGCACCCTGTTGAAAGGTCTATGCGTATACCGTTTCTTTAAATGGCTTAATGCCGATTCGATTATAGGTGTCTACAAACTGTTCACCTTCCTGACGTTGATCAAGATACAGGGTAACCAGCTTGCGTACCACATTAGGGATTTGAGCCTGAGCAAACGACGGACCCAGTATCTTGGCTAATGCAGCATCGCTATAGGCTGAGCCACCAATTGATACCTGGTAAAATTCTTCGCCTTTTTTGTCGACCCCAAGGATACCTATATTACCCACATGATGATGACCGCAGGCATTCATGCAACCGGATATGTTGATATCCAGATCACCCAGGTCATGTAAATAGTCGAGGTCGTCAAACTCTTTTTGAATAGCTTCAGCAACCGGAATTGATTTAGCGTTAGCAAGGGAGCAATAATCGCCGCCTGGGCAACAGATGATATCAGTTAGCAGGCCAAGATTAGGCGATGCAAGATCAGATTCACAAAGTTCTTTCCACAGTGCAAATAATTCGTTTTTGGCGACATCAGCAAAAGTTGCGTTCTGTTCATGGGTGACTCGGATTTCTCCGAAGCTGTATTTGTCAGCCAGGTCGGCAATAGTATCCAGTTGTTCATCGCTGACATCACCTGGGGCAACGGCGGTGGCCTTAATGGCCAGGTTAACAATGACATAACCGGATTGTTGGTGCGGTTTAACATTACGCCCAACCCAGGTTTTGAACGCGAAGTTGTCTGTTATCTGTTGGTCTAGCGCGCTACATTCTTCATCGAGTTGCTTATAATCAGGGCGGCTAAAAAACGATTTTGCGCGTAGAATTTCAGCCTCTGTGAGAGTGCCGGGGCCATTTTTGATTGTTTGCCATTCAGTATCGACGTGCTCGGCAAAGACTTCAGGCGTCATCGCTCGGACAAGTATTTTAATGCGCGCTTTATACTTATTGTCTCGCCGACCGTATCGATTGTATACCCGAAGCACCGCTTCAATATAGGTTAACAGGTGTTTTTGGTCGAGGAAATCTTTGATCACTGCACCGAGTACAGGTGTGCGCCCGAGGCCACCACCGGCAAGGATTTGAAAGCCTAACTGCCCGTCCTGTTCAATGATTCGAACCCCAATGTCGTGGACCTGCACTGCTGCTCGGTCTTCTTTTGCGCCGGTTACAGCGATTTTAAATTTTCGTGGCAGCCAGTTAAATTCTGGGTGGAAGGTTGACCACTGGCGAATGAGTTCTGCCCAGGGGCGGCTATCCTCAATTTCATCACGAGCGACGCCCGCGTACTGGTCACTGGTGGTATTGCGAATACAATTGCCACTCGACTGGATGGCATGCATTTCTACTTCTGCAAGTTCTGCCAGGAGATCAGGCACTTCCTCCAGGATTGGCCAGTTTAACTGCACATTTTGCCGAGTGCTGAAATGCGCGTAACCTCGATCATAATGGCGTGTGATATGTGCGAGTTTACGAATCTGTAGACTCGACAACATGCCATACGGGACAGTGATCCGCAGCATGGGTGCCAGTCGCTGGACGTATAGTCCATTCCTCAGCCGTAATTGTTGGAATTCATCGGCAGGTAACTCTCCTGCCAAAAAACGATTAGTTTGGTCACGATACTGGGCGACCCTCTCATCAACCATTGTCTGGTCATATTTGTCGTAGATATACATGTACTTTACTTGAGGTTAGGGTAATGGGATTTCGAAATAGTCATTGGACTTTATATCACTGAATATCACCGAGCTTTATATTACTGAGCTTTATATTACTGAGCTTTGCATCATCGGGCTTTATTCTTTTGGTTTTATTTAGTCGCAATATACTTATAACGCTACGCTAGAGGGTTTGTTGTCGGCCTCTTTTCTTATCAATACAAACTTCTAGTGAAGTGGACTAGCAGCTGTTTCACAAATGATAACACAGCGGTCGAAGTATGTGCGGCTTAGAGTATTAAATTACCCGTAGCGGAGGTGTAATCCCATCCGTATAATTCGATCACAATTTTAATCTAGGAATAGAAACAATGAGCGAAACAGAAAATTCAGCAGAACAGGAAGCGGAAAGCCTTGGCGATGCTATTTCTGCTATCTGCGCTATTTTGATTGCAGTAGGAGCAGCTGTTTACTGGGTATCAAACCAGTAAACTGGCTGCGATCACCCGCCTTAGTTGCCGTGGTTAAGGTGGCAGGGGAATGCCCTTTGCTGCCTTGACTATTCCACGCTGACTATGATTGCTCTGACTACGATCGTACAGAAGAACCGATACGTCGCCAGCGGATTTCATGGCCATTGCTCGGTTGATTCGGGATAAGTTGCGCAAGTAATAAAGAGCCCAGCGCAATGAAAGCACCTATGACAAAGACAGCGTGATGATTATGCACCCAGACCAGACCCAATGCAGCGGGTAGCAGCACGGCAGCAATATGGTTGATAGTAAAACTTATACCTGCGGTGGCAGAAATATCTTCTGGGTCGGCTATTTTCTGGAAGTAGGTTGATATAGCAATTGCCATCGAAAAGAAAACATGGTCAAGCACGTAGAGTAGCATTGCCAGGCTAATATTATCGACCACCGCATAGGTAAGGAATATCCCGATAAGGCCAAGGTATTCAAAGCTAAGCGCACGACGCTCACCAATGTGCGCAATAAGGCGGCCGATTTGAGGTGCTAACCAGATATTGATCAGCGCGTTAACCAGCACCAGGAGGACCATATGTTCGAGGGGAAAATCGAATTTCTGTACTAGTAGGAAGCCCGCAAATACAACGAATATTTGCCTTCTGGCACCGGCCATAAAGGTCAATACATAATATAGCCAGTATCGTTGCCGTAGAAATAACGTATTGTTCTGAATAACGTCATCTTTAAAGTGTGGGATTGCCAGCCAGCAGAAAGTTGCGATAGAAATTGTAAGTGCGCCTGTCAGCAAGTAAATAAGCGCATAGTTAATTTCGAAAAAGCGTAGTCCAACATAGAGCCCGCCAAGACAACATAAAGTGGCCATCGATCTAACGCTAATAATTTGGCCCATTACTTTGGGTGCTTCAGCTTTGTTCAGCCATTGTAAGCTTAGCGAGATATGCAGTGTTTCAAGGTAATGGAAACCAGTCGACATTATGACTGTAGTTAGATACAAGCCAATAACCGCGGGGAAATAACCTGTTAAGGCGGTACCTAAGCCAAGTATTGCGAGGGACAGCAGGGCGAATGTCTGTTGTCGGATAAAGAGTAAAACGTAAATAACGGTAAATGCTAAAAAGCCGGGTATTTCTCTTAAGCTTTGTAGTATGCCAATTTCTTTGCCGCTAAAACCGGCGACTTCAACGGTGAAATTATTCAGCAAAGTTTGCCAGACTGAAAAGGCGATTGGGCTGGCGGCGGCAAGCACAAATAGCAGAGTTTTCCGGCTTGATAGTAAAGTATGCAAGCTGGAGGAGGACACTGAGTCAATTTGATTATTATTTTTGGTTTTTTGATCTCTCATGCTTATGGCAGTGCCAGCATGACAACCCCTATAATAGATAAAACAAATAGGATGGTGAAAATTATACCGCCAATGATAAATGGCCAGGGTGAAGATTGATTAAAATCTCTGAGACGATTTTTATCTGACTGGACACCAATGGCGGCAGCAAGGATGCTGAATACAATTTGCAAAAAGGTGGCTTTTTCTGAGCTATTGTTATCCAGGCTATTGTTATCAGGGGCATTGCTGTCAGGTTCGATGTTCTTAGACTGTTGTTGATTCATATGAATGTCACTATCACTGATTGCGGTATTATTGATTGCAGTTTTATTGATGAAGTGAGACGTTGTTGTTAAAGGCCGAGTTTAATGCCTTTATGAGTGGCTCGATACTAAGACTATATCCAGCCGCTAGCCAATAAGCAATTTACTCAGCCAGTTGAACCTGATCGTTATTTGTACAGCAAAACAGGGCTTAACCAACGTTCGGCCTCGGCAACGGGAATGTTTTTCCTTTGCGCATAGTGTTCGACCTGGTCCTGGTCTATTTTGCCAAGGCCAAAGTAACGCGCTTCGGGGTGGGAAAAGTAAAACCCACTCACTGATGCTGCTGGGGTCATGGCATAGTGTTCGGTCAAATCAACGGCGATTTTCTGGGTAGCGCCTAACATACTGAATAATGATGCTTTTTCAGTATGATCAGGGCAGGCGGGATACCCCGGTGCGGGGCGAATACCCTTATAAGCTTCTTTGATAAGTTCACTATTGGTCAGCGTTTCATTCGCTGCATACCCCCAGTACTGCTTGCGCACAAGTTCGTGCATTTTTTCGGCCAGCGCTTCTGCTAATCGATCAGCAATAGCTTTGACTAAAATGGCATTATAATCGTCATTATCTGCTTCATATTTGGCGGCCAGGGCTTCTACCCCGTGCCCAGCGCTGACCACGAACCCGCCCACATAATCCTTTACGCCAGAGTCCATTGGCGCTACATAGTCAGCTAAACAAAAATTAGGTTGCTCATTAGGTTTGTCTGTCTGCTGGCGTAAATGGTGTAATCTCATCATCGGCTGGGTGTTTTTGTCGATGTCAGTATTGGCCTGGTCAAATACCAGGATGTCGTCATGATCAACACTATTAGCCTGCCAAAAGCCGATGACTGCATTGGCTTTTATTAGTTTTTGATCAATAAGATTAGTCAGCATTGCCTTAGCATCATTGAATAAGGCAGTTGCGGCTTCGCCAACCACTTTATCATTAAGTATTTTTGGGTATTTACCTGCCAATTCCCAGGTGATAAAAAACGGTGTCCAGTCGATATAGTCAATGAGCTCTTCAAGTGGGAAATCCTCAAAAACTTTGGTGCCAAGAAAGTTTGGGGCAGGGGGTTGGTAGTTTTCCCAGTTAATCGGCGACCGATTATCCACTGCGTCAATATACCGGAGTACATTGCCTTTGGGCCGACGGTTTTTGTTTCTGATGCGAATTTTTTCATATTCCTGGCGCACTTTCTGGCAGTACTCAGGTTTAAGTTCAGCACTTAATAATTGTGTTGCAACACCCACAGCACGAGAAGCATCGGGTACATAAATAGTGGCATCGGCAGAATAGTTGGGCTCAATTTTTACTGATGTATGCGCTTTCGATGTGGTAGCACCGCCGATTAATAGCGGGATGTTAAATTGTTTGCGTTGTAATTCAGATGCGACATACACCATCTCGTCGAGAGACGGCGTAATAAGTCCACTGAGGCCGATAATATCAACTTTTTCATCAATGGCAGTTTTTAAAATTTTGTCGGCCGGTACCATGACGCCAAGATCAATGACGTCGTAATTGTTACACTGTAGTACTACACCAACAATATTTTTACCGATATCGTGGACGTCGCCTTTAACCGTAGCGAGCAAAATTTTCCCCTTGCTAATGCTTTTGCCGCCTTTTTCAGCGTCAATAAAAGGCACCAGGTGGGCGACTGCCTGTTTCATCACTCGGGCGCTTTTCACCACTTGCGGGAGGAACATTTTGCCAGCGCCAAAAAGGTCGCCAACGCGGTCCATGCCGGCCATTAAAGGCCCTTCAATGACATCGATAGGGCGTTCTGCTGCTTGTCTTGCCAACTCCGTATCTTCGACAATATAGGTGTTAATACCTTTGACCAGTGCGTGGGATAGCCTTTCATTAACTTCGTTTTCGCGCCAGGAAAGGTCTTCAGTTTTTGAGGTTGAGCCGCGCCCTGCATATTGCTCGGCAATTTTTAATAATGCTTCTGTGACATCATTTTCTGGGTCGCTTTGGTGGTCCTTATTTGCATTTGCGGCACTGCCGTCATACAAAATAACGGCTTCTATTTTTGCGCGTAAATCTTTTGGGATTTCTTCATAGATTGCGAGTTGGCCAGCATTTACTATACCCATAGTAAGGCCGGCTTTAATGGCGTGATAAAGAAAAACAGCATGAATCGCTTCGCGTACCAGGTTGTTGCCACGAAACGAAAAAGATACATTACTAATGCCGCCTGAAATTTTCGCTAAAGGCAGGTTCTGTTTAATGTAGATGCATGCGTCGATGAAATCCTTGCCGTATAAATTATGTTCTTCTATACCCGTTGCTACCGCAAAGACGTTAGGGTCGAATATAATATCCTCGGCTGGGAAATCAAGCTCATTGACCAGAATGTCGTAAGAACGTTTACAAATTTGTTGTTTGCGTTGTAATGAATCAGCCTGACCCGCTTCATCAAATGCCATGACGATTATTGCTGCGCCATGCTTTAGGCAAATTTTGGCCTGCTGTTTAAATTCTTCTTCGCCTGATTTCAGGCTGATGGAATTAACAATGGATTTACCTTGCAGGCATTTCAAGCCGGCTTCGATAATTTCCCATTTTGATGAGTCCACCATTACTGGCACCCGGCTAATGTCGGGTTCAGCCGCGATAAGGTTAAGAAAGTGAACCATGGCAGCTTTAGAATCAAGCATGCCTTCGTCCATATTGATATCAATAATTTGGGCGCCGTTATTCACCTGTTGTAATGCCACCTCAAGCGCTGCCTCGAAATTTTCTTCCTTAATCAGGCGTTTGAATTTAGCCGAGCCGGTGACATTGGTACGTTCGCCTACATTGACAAACAAAGATTCATTGTTGATGTTAAACGGTTCCAGGCCGCTGAGCAGGCAATCGGTGCTACGTTGGGCCGGTAAACGTGGCGGGTGGTTGCTAGTTATACGGGTGAATTCAGAAATATGTTCTGGGGTAGTGCCGCAGCAACCGCCGATGATGTTGATGAGATTTGAATCAAGATAGCCTTGTATGCTGTTGACCATTGTCGGCACAGTTTCATCATATTCGCCAAATTCATTAGGCAGGCCCCGATTAGGGTAGGCGCTAACATAACAGTCAGCAATGCGGGCAATATCTTCAATATAGGTACGCAGTTCATCAGCGCCCAGGGCGCAATTAAAGCCAACAGCGATGGGTTGCGCATGCCTAATCGCAGCCCAGAAGGCCTCTACGGTCTGGCCGGATAATAATCGTCCACTAGCATCAGTAATAGTGCCTGAAATCATAATGGGATAACGTACATCAAGTTCTTCAAAGACAGATATTGCAGCAAATATTGCGGCTTTGGAATTGAGTACATCAAAGATTGTTTCGATTAGAATGATATCCACACCGCCAGCGATCAAACCGTGAATCGCTTCGGAGTAGTCCTCAACAAGATCATCAAAGGTGATACTGCGGTAACCCGGGTCATTTACATCTGGCGATAAGCTCGCGGCGCGGGTAGTGGGGCCAATGGCGCCGGCCACAAACCGTGGTTTTGTTGCGGTTGTTAGTTCATCTGCTGCCTGGCGGGCAATCTGTGCAGCTTTGAGATTAATTTCATAAGAATATTGCTGTAGATCATAGTCAGCCTGAGATACTCGATTGGCAGTAAATGTATTAGTTTCGATGATATCTGCGCCGGCTTTCAGGTATTGTAAATGTATACCCTTGATGGCATCAGGTCGGGTCAGGGCAAGAATTTCATTATTGCCTTTTAAATCGGTTTCATGGTCAAGAAATTGCTCGCCGCGGTAATCGGCTTCAGACAGCTCCATTTGCTGGAACATCGTACCCATCGCACCGTCCATGACCAATATATTCTGTTTAAGCTGTGTCTGTAATAGTTTGAACGTTGCGGAAAGTTTCATGATGTAATACTTTTTTGAGTTTTTTTACTTGAGTTTCTGGTTGGGATTAGTGGACGATGTGACTGACATGAAATATAGGCTGTACATGCCGATATATTCATCCATTCCAGCTACCAGATGTATACGGTCGATGGGGCTATTGTGGTTTGCTAGTTGTGGTCTACTGAACAATGCCTCCAGTATAGTTTACCAGTTATGCTTGTCTTATGGTTTGAAGATCTTGCAATGACTTGATGAATGTTGCTCATAAACCTCGGAGGTTGAAGATACCCAGTTTGGCGGTATATTAATGGGTTGCATGTACACTATAAACATGATCATAACCACGACTGGAAAGGCTACTAAATACATAAGGCTACAGCTATACATATGACACGGGGCTAATACACGCAGCCATAAGACAAAGGGATAGGCAATCAGTAAGAGGCTGCTCAGCAATAATAATCAGATAGATAAAATGTTTCTAGTTGAGTAAACTCTGCGGCTCTATTTCGGATCGGATTTAGCATGATCGACATAAGCGAGAGAGCACAATTATACTTTCAGGATTTGCTTGCTAAGCAAGAGGTTGAAGGTATAGGGGTGCGGATTTTTATCACCGATCCTGGCACACCAATGGCTGAAACCTGTATCGCTTATTGTAAGCCGGGCGAAGAGCAGGATGACGATGAACCCGTAGAATATAACGGTTTTATAGCCTGGATTGACACTAAAAGTAAGCAGTACCTTGAAGATGCGGTGGTCGATTTTGCAGAAGATCGAATGGGTGGTCAGCTGACGATTAAAGCGCCAAATTCCAAGGTGCCGCAGGTATCCGATAACAGTCCGTTGGAAGAACGTATTAACTATATTCTCCAAACTCAGGTTAACCCCGGCCTGGCCGCCCATGGGGGCATGGTTAATCTGGTTGAGCTGGTGGAAGAATCAGTAGCTATATTACAGTTTGGCGGTGGTTGCCAGGGTTGTGGCATGGTTGATACAACACTCAAAGATGGCGTTGAAAAAACCCTGCTGGAAATGCTACCCGAGTTGACGGCAGTTAAGGACGTTACCGATCATAGTGTAACCGATAACGCTTTCTATAAATAACGCCTTCTCCTGTAGCAAGTTCTCTAGCGGAAAAGGTTTAAGCTGTTTTATCTAGTATATCTTCAGGATTTAATGGCTTTCGATCTGCTAGTACTGGTTTGATTTTGTCGCGCATTTCACGGATTAATCGTTCAGTAGTTTGCCAGTCGATGCAGGCATCGGTAACCGACACCCCGTAGGCAAGTTTCGAACGGTCGGCCGGGATCTTTTGATTGCCTGCATTGATATTACTTTCGATCATCAGGCCGATAATTGACTGATTACCTGCAACAATCTGATCCGCGACATCAGTCATTACCAGCCCCTGTAGCTCATGGTCTTTATTCGAATTAGCGTGGCTACAGTCGATCATGATATTGGCTGGGATATTAGCTTTTAGCAATTGCTGTTCGCAGATTTCGACATTTTTAGCATCAAAATTTGATTTACCGCCACCGCCGCGTAATACGATATGCGCATGTTGATTGCCGCGTGTGTGGATGACAGATACTTCTCCCTGGTGATTAATACCCAAAAAGCGATGTGGTGCAGAGACTGAATTTAAAGCATTAATGGCGACTTGCAGGCCACCGTCGGTACCATTTTTAAAGCCCACTGCAGACGAAAGGCCGCTGGCCATTTCTCGATGGGTTTGTGACTCGGTGGTGCGGGCGCCAATAGCGCTCCAGCTGATCATATCCTGTAAGAACTGTGGTGAAATTGGGTCCAGTGCTTCGGTAGACGTGGGCATGCCCATTTCAGCCAGGTCAGTGAGCAGTTTTCGCCCAAGATATAGACCTTCAGAAATATTAAAAGAGTCGTTGAGTTGCGGATCATTGATAAAACCTTTCCAGCCAACCGTGGTGCGTGGTTTTTCAAAATACACCCGCATAACTAGAAGCAGAGTATCTGAAACTTCTGCTGCGAGCTTTTTTAGCCGTTCGGCATAGTCCATTGCAGCATCGAGGTCATGGATTGAACAAGGCCCAACCACGATAACCAGACGTTGGTCGGTACGGTCGATGATTTTTTTGATATTTGCGCGGGAACTGGACACAGTGGCTAATGCTGTATCAGATAAAGGTACCCTTGCTTTGAGTTGGTCTGGTGTGATTAATGTCTCTTCACTTAACACGTTTAGGTCATCCAGTTGTATGTTTGTCATTGTTTTACTCGCGTTTACTTCCGCATATGCGTTCGCTTTTTACATTGCCTAATGAAAGCCAGCAGGTTAAAGCCCCATAAAAAAACCCCGGTGGACATTCGCCAACCGGGGTTCCCTGAAGGCGGTTTGACCGCCTACTAATAAGTACAAGCGATCTATCTATCGATAAAATAGAAATAGCCAAGCCAGAAATAACCCAATTTTTTTACATGGGAATTACATAGGTTCCGCTTTAAAGCCAAACGCATGCTTTCAGGTGTCTTCACTTGTGAGTGTAGAAATTGAATCATCAGCATATGATAGCGGCAGAATAATCGCTTGCAAGGTATTTTTGCTCGGAATGACAAATAGCTGTTTAAAAATAGTGGTTTGGTTGTGGTTTGCCTGTGCTGAGGCTTTTTGTTAGAGCCGCTGAGGGCTCTTTATTAGAACCGCTGAGGGCTCTTTATTAGAACCGCTGAGGGCTTTTTATTAGAACCGCTGAGGGCTTTTTATTAGAACCGCTGAGGGCTTTTTATTAGAACCGCTGAGGG
>JAHRVQ010000051.1 GCA_019090615.1 Pseudomonadales bacterium
GAGTACCTTACTTGCGGACGCCAACCTACCTAGTCTCCTGGTTAGCTGTGCTCATGATTGCAGCCCAGGTGATAATTTAATACAAATACAAATACAATCCAGAAAACCCTGCCCTGGCAGGGTTTTTTGTTGTGGGACTCGAGGCTCTATGATTTACACCCGAAGCTGCCCAAAACAACTATTGGCGGGTTTGCTGGTCTAGGTCGCAACTTGCGCAAATGGCAAGAATCTAACCCGCAGCCTGATTAACTTGCTCAACGTCCTGTGGTTCAATGGGTATTGAGAGAGTGAATTCGCTGCCCATGCCGAGGGTGCTTTCAACCGATAATGAGCCATGCATTAGTTTTGCCAGTCGATGGCTAATTGCCAGGCCAAGGCCGGTACCACCATGTTTTGAATAGGTGGATTTACTCGCCTGGGTATAGGGGTGAAATATACTTTCCTGTTTGTTTTTTTCAATACCTGGCCCATTGTCCTTGATAGTAAATTCACAGGCACCCTGGTGACAAATCGTATGTACATGGATCTCACCGTCTTTGGTAAACTTACAGGCATTGGCCGTTACGTTGAGTAAAATTTGTCGTAGTCGAGTTTCATCGGCATAGATTTTACTGGTTTTGTCCTGGGTAAATTGTAGGCTATTATTATTTTTTTCCGCCAGCGGCGTGATCAACGACTGGACTAACTGAAGTAACGGATCAACTTCAAAGTAATGCGGGTCTAATACCATCTGCCCAGCATCTGATTTGGCCAGGTCCAGCATATTATTAATTAAGGTCAGCAGATGGTCGCCGGCTTTTAATATAATATTACTTTGTTCACAAATTTCTGGCTCGCTATTACTCAGTGCCCAACGACGTATTACCTGGCTAAAACCCATGATTGAATTTAATGGGGTACGTAGTTCATGGCTGGTTCGAGCAATACTTTCTGAATGCTCTTCCAGTGCATAACCTAAATTTTGGATCATAAAGGTCTGTGCCTGGATGAGTTGACTTTTTTCTAGATGGACCCGGATTCTTGCCAGAACCTCAGCTGACCTGATGGGCTTGCAAATATAGTCAGAGCCACCTGCCCTAAAGCCGGCTTTGATATCTTCCAGGCCCGTCAAAGCGGTGAGAAATATCACTGGAATATCGTAAGTTTCAGGGCTGGCCTTAATTTCCTGGCATACATCCAGTCCATTCATGCCAGGCATATGAACGTCCAATAGAATTAAGTCGGGTTTATTGAATTTGGCCATCTTCAGACCTGCAAGGCCGTCGGTTGCAGAAAGGATTTTGAAGGAATCGGTTGCTAGAATGGTAGAAAGAATTCTAGTATTAACCTTATCATCATCAATGACCAGGATCTGACAATCTGACAGGTCTGCCTGTTGTATTTGACTCATTAGCTATTGCCCTTCAACTACTGTGGGATGTGAATCCGGGTCGATTTTTTGGTCTAATTGCTGGCGAATGTTAGGTTCTGAATTTCAGTGTAGTTGAACAATGAGCGGGGGTTGATGAATAAATAAATTATCGTAATTTTGTTGATAATCTCAGCAGCGGTAGCTTGATGGTGACTATTACACCCTGGCTGTCGTCACGATTGGCCAGGCTAATGTGGCCGTCATGAAAATCAACAATGATTCTGGCGATATAGAGCCCAAGACCCAAATGGAAATTCTCTGCAGCGCTACCTGTACTGGTATTTGGTATCGAAACCATAGCGTCTAATAACTGTGCGGCACCTGTATCTGGCAGCTCTGGGCCTGCGTTGATGACTCTGAGGATAGCAAAATCATCCTGAATGGTGAGCCGAATTTTTATAGCGCTGTTGGGTTTGCTGAATTCCACCGCATTATGGATGAGTTTGTCGAGTAATTGTGCAATAAGATCGGGGATGCCCATGATGGAGATAACCTGAGATTCAATATCTATTTCAAACCTTTTCTCTGGGTAGATCTGTTTGTAGCCTTTGACGCAACCTTGTACCACCATCGCTAAATCAAAATGTTCGATATCTTCTTCGTCCAGGTTTTGTTCAAGTCTTGTTGGTTCGCTCATTTTATTGAGAATGTTGGTCAGACGATCCAGACCATTATCGGCCCTGTCAAGGTATACCTGGTTGTTCGCGTCGATTGGCTTAAGGCCCTGGTTTTGTATATTCGGGTTCTGTAAATTCAGGTTCTGCAAAGAGGTACGGATAACGGATAGCGGCGTGCGTAATTCGTGTGCCAGGCGAGCGGCCATTGCTTCAAGATGGTGATTATATTGTTGTATGCGATAACTTAAGGCAATAAAACCCTCGGATATTTGTTGAATTTCATCCAGCGGTGTTGCTCTATTTAATTTAGTATTTAACTTGGTATTTGGCTTGGTATATAGCTTGGTGGGATGTTGGCGCTGTTTGTTTGGCGCAGAGTCGGTAGCTGGATGTACTTTGCCCTGGGCATCCACCGTTAATTGCATGTTTGTTGTGAAGGCTTTCAGGCGGCGATTCAGGATTGAGGCCAAAACCAGGGCGATTGTTATGCCGAGTGCCAGCAGTAAAACGGATTGGTACAACGGTTTTTGCAGCGCCTGGATATGTATTTCGCGAACAGTCGCCTTAGACCTCTGTAACTGTAATCGGGCTATTTGTTTGCCGCCGAATAGAATCGGAGTTGTAACATCGAAACCTGGGCTGGTTTGGGCTGGCAGTAGTTTACTAATCGTCAGGCGGGTCATTGTTGTTGTAAAATTTGTAATGCTGGTGATATTTTCATTGGCGGCGTTGCGCTTTATAGCTGAGTCCTTTGTCATAGTTGAGGTGGATTCAGCAATGAGCTGATTATACGAATCATAGAGTTGAATTTGATCAATATGCGGTGCTGCCTGTCTGAAGGATGAAAGTTGTGCTGAAAGTGCCTTTGATGGCAGGCTGATATTTCCCCAGGTATTAATATCTGTGGTGTCAGCGGTGCCCATGGTGAAGTTCACTGCTCGGCTGTCGCGATCGTCAACATCGGCGACAGCAATGGCGAACTGACCGTTAAGCATGGTTAGTGGTAGTTTGAATTCGACATTATAACCCTGGTCAGTTGCTCGCCAGGCACCGTTGATTTTTCTGTCGTAGCGTATCGATCGACCGTTGGCGGCAAGCTTATGGGCCTCAAAATTCGATGGTTGCCGAGGTGCAATAATATAATGTTGCGGCTTGCCGAGCAGGTCTACAAAACTTAATTTGATATGGTCATTGCGATGTACTGTGATATTTTTTAGGTCACGGTAAACGACTGTATTGTCTTTAACCTGTAGTAAGCAGTAAAGAGACTTATAGTCAGTCGCTAGTGATAAATTAAAGGTCAGTGATTGTTTGCGGTATGGATGATCAATCTGCACCAGCTGCTGCTTGCCATATGCTATCGCTTTGATTTGTTGCCAGTCATTATGTTTTCCATCCAGAACAATGGCTGTTGGGGTATGGCCGGCGTATAGATCTTTTTTAGGCCTGATCGGCTCAACCATTGCGATGCTATGTAGGCGGTTATTATATCGGCCAGTATCGACAAGAACCTGTGCCATAAGCCGAGCGGAAGTTTGAAGGTTGTGTTGCTGATTTCGCGAAAGCAGATTGACCCATTGACTGATGCCGACATAACCGACTACTGGTACTAACAATAAAACCAGGCTTGTCAGGAGCAATTGTTTGCGCAGGCTGAATCGATAATTCGTCATATTTTAGTGGTGCCATCTATAGCCAATGCCATAAACCGTTTCGATACGGGAGAAGTTTTTATCTACCAGTAAGAATTTTTTTCTGATGCGTTTTATTTGTGAGGTAATGCTGGCTTCATCAACAACGATATGTGATTCCTGCATCAATTGCTGACGCTTTTTTACATGACCTGCATTTTTTGCAAGCGAATATATCATCCAGAATTCCGTTAAGGTTAAATCAATTTTTCGACCTTTCCAGCGACAACTGAATCGTTGACTGTCTAATTCGAGGTCACCCTGTTGAAGCCGAGCCTCTATACCAGGGTCAGGTTTTGTCATTGCCTCGCGGCGTCTAAATAGCGCGGCAACGCGCGCGGTTAAATGGATGAGACTAACATCTTTGGTGAGGTAATCATCAGCCCCCAGGCGTAGGCCACTAACAATATCAATATCGCTATCCCTGGCACTTAAAAAAATAATGGGTAGCATTTCGGATCGTTGCCGTAACCACTGGCATAAGCTGAAACCTGCGTCAATTTCATTTTCTAGACTAATGTCGATAATGGCCAGGTCGGGTAGTCGCGTTTCAAAAATGGCTTCCGCATCAGGGCGGTTTTTATAGCCGCTAACCTGGTAACCCTGGTTGCGAAACAGGTCTGAATAATTTTCTCGCAAAAGGTCGTCGTCTTCGACAATAGCAATGTTATAGCTTGTCATTTTTTTGCCATATTTGATCCGTGCATGATCAGATTCAATTCCTTAAATCGCCAGATTTTTGCAGTTTAATACAACTCAAGCAGCAATGATGCTTAAAACACTTATTAACTGTATCTAAAGCAGGGAGTTGCTAAGCCAATAAAAAGTTTTGGCTATGACGCTTAACTATTAACAACTACAAGGACCAAACATGAAAAACATACCCGTAATCAGTATCCTCGCCCTCGCCCTAAACCTGCCTAACTGCCTGGCAGAGCCCTCAGCGGTTTTTCATAAGGAGCCCTCAGCGGTTTTGTATAAGGAGCCTTCAGCTGCTCTTTATGAACAGCCTTCAGCTGCTCTTCATGAACAGCCTTCAGCGGTTTTTCATGAACAGCCTTCAGCGGTTTTTCACGAACAGCCTTCAGCGGTTTTTCACGAACAGCCCTCAGCGGTTTTTGATGAACAGCCCTCAACAGTCGCACATATACCGGATACAGAAAAGGAAGAATATAAGGGCGCTGTGGCAGGCATGGTTATCGGCGCGGCTATCGCGGGTCCCCTGGGGGCGGGAATTGGCAGCATTGTTGGCGGTGCGGTGTTTGGCAAATTAATTGGCTCAAGGCGGGTGGTTAATGAGCTTCAGGCGGCAATTGATAACCAACGTCAGGAAGACCGGGTTCGGCGGCGAAATCTAAGAGTCCAGGTGGCTAAGTTGAGTCGTGAACTGAATCAGAAAACCGTTGTGAAACAAACCCAGAGGCAACAAATGCCCGTTCGTTTTGAAACAAATTCAGCGGTGATTGGTGAACATTATGTTGCGCGACTAAATGAGGTTGCAAAGCTTCTACGCAAAAATGAACTGACCCATATAGTCTTGTCGGGTTTTGCAGATAGACGTGGTAGTACCGAGTTCAATCAGACGCTATCGGAGCGACGAGTAGCAGCGGTGCGTGCCTATCTTGTGGGCCATGGTGTTGGCTTAAACCAGATTAGCGGTCAGGGCTTTGGTGAAACTAAACCGATGGCTTTAAGTCAAAGTATTGAGAATAACTTTCTTGATCGGCGGGTTGAATTGCAATTTGGTGGAGATGAAGCCGTGGCATTTAGATAGTTGAATCCGTGTGCCTTTGGGGGCCGTTGAGCCCCCTTTTTTTTAAAATCGCAAGCCGCGAAATAGTCCACCCCAACGCCAACATCGCACCACATCAGCCAGCGCACTGGCAAAATAAGTTAACGCTGCGGCGCGTAATATGCCTCTGATCTGCGGCATATATTTTTTGTCGACATAATCACCTTCATCAAGAATAGGCATGGCCTTATTAAAACTGGCATCCCATTCCTGGGGAAGGATGATCAGGTGCACAATGGCCGAGGCAATCATCACGGCTGCAACTAGAGACAAAGCAAGCAAACTTAAAGTGGGTACTGCAAAAAGCAGTGAAAAGAACGGCAGAGAAATTAAGCCAATACCTGCACGCTGGATGGTTTTAGCCAACGGGAAATACTTTAAAAACAGCTTGCAGGTGGGTTCTTCACGTTGAAATTGTATTGCGTGGCCGACCTCATGAGCGGCAACTGCAATAGCGGTTAAAGATTTGCCATGGAAATTATCGGGGCTTAGGCGAACTATTTTTTCTTTTGGGTCATAGTGATCTTGCCCAGCAATGGTTTCTTCGACAGATACGCCTTCTAGTTTGAAGCGACGGATAAGATGGTGAGCCAGTTCGCCGCCGCTGCCTGGCAATTCTTTAATGTCGTTTCGGTATCTCCAGAAAGTAAACCTTATCCAGAGAATGGGGCCAAAGATAACACCGGCAAATAAAAATAATACAATAGGGTGCAATTAGAAGCCTTTTAATCGGTCAGCGGTATCAGGGGTAAAGCCTGGACTATTTTGTCGTTCATATTGGAGCCCATCATGCTGGTGTTGTTGTTGTGCCTGATATAGCAGCGATTTATCCGTGCGTAGGGTATGCCAGGAGTTTTTTACGATCTCCTCAGCCATTGCTAGTCCAGAGGCATCTAGTTCGCTGTCTGCGACGCAGCTATTGGCCAATCCCATCGCTACGCATTCTGCGCCTTTTATTACCCGGCCGGTGAACATGATTTCTTTTGCGCGAATTAAGCCGACTCTGCGGGGCAGGCGTTGAGTCATACCCCAGGTTGGTGTCATACCCCATTTGCCGTGGGTATCAGCAACCCGTGTGGTGTCGGAGACCAACATCAGGTCACAGGCCAGGGCCAGTTCCAGGGCGCCGGTATAACAGTGACCGCGAATAACCGCGATTACCGGCTGCGGCAATTGTTCAATAGCATCGAGCGTTTCAGCCTGGAAATGTTTGCTGGGCGCGCGCTCGCCTGCCTGAATGGCTTTTAGGTCATTGCCGGCTGAAAAAGCCCGGCCTGCTGCGCTTAGTATGACGCAACCGATTTGGTCAATTTGGCTTTTAATGGTGTCGATATGGTCCCGTAGCTCGACAAATAATGCCGGACTGAGTGCATTGAGCATTTCGGGCCGGTTTAAGGTAAGCGTTGCAATGCCGTTTTTGTCTGTACGTAATACTTCCTGGCCCATGAATAATCTCTATTAAAATGTGGCGGTGAATGACGTTGCGCTGTTTCGAGCTATTTATTGGCGTTATGC
This sequence comes from Pseudomonadales bacterium, assembly GCA_019090615.1. Lineage (GTDB taxonomy): Bacteria > Pseudomonadota > Gammaproteobacteria > Pseudomonadales > Azotimanducaceae > JAHRVQ01. Next base: position 7,027 of record JAHRVQ010000051.1, read on the forward strand.
AGGCGCCATACAAGTGTTATGCAATAATTATCGCTGGCTATTATACAGGTTGGTGGAAATATGTAAGTAACTGGAACTATGAACCAGGCATGGAGGAATGCGGCATAAACTGGCACAATCCAATGTTTTTTGCTGGGGATATAAATGAAGATCGAAAAGGATACGGTGGTTGCTTTTAGTTATATATTAAGTGATGCAGCGTCAATCGAATTTGAACGCAGTCCAAAAAAACAACCCAATCTATATTTGCATGGTTATGGCAATATTCTCGCCGGGCTTGAACAGGCATTGCTGGGTAAAGAGGAGGGCGACCAGGTGAATGTCGAACTGCCGGCAGAAAAAGCCTATGGGTTGCGGGTTGAAAATAGTCAACAACGGTTTCCCATTAAACATCTTGTCACCAGGCATAAGAAATACAAACCTGGCATGGCAGTTAAAGTGAATACCAATCAGGGGCCGAAGGATGTGGTTATTTTGAAGGTAGGCCGATTTAACGTGGATGTGGATAATAACCATCCATTAGCGGGTAAAGCGGTGATCTTTGATGTGACTATCAAAAAAATTCGCCAGGCAACACGAGAAGAAATCACCCATGGCCATCCTCATGGTATAGATGGCCATGCCAGCCACTAGTTGGTATTAATTGGAATTGGTCGCCGGACTTTTAGCGGCTACCGTCTGCTTCAGCGCCAGGTCTGCCGATGACGCCATCGGCAATCAGCTGCGCCAGGTCAGCTTCGCCGAGGTCGAGGAAATCTTTATAGACGCGCTGGTTGTGTTCGCCAAGGTCTGGCGGCAGTGTCGGTTCAACGCGGCTGCCGGTGGCTATATTGATGGGTGAGTTCATTAAGGTGATATCGCCCATTATCGGATGCTGTACCGGTTTTAACATGCCACGACCCAGTAGATGAGGGTCATGGAGTATTTCTTCTATATTACGCACCATGGCACTGGGAACACCTTGCTGTTGGAGTTTTTCAAGTATTTCAGATTTGCTATGTTGGCGGGTCCAGTTAGTTACAATAGCGTCGACTTGCTGCATTTTTGTGGCGCGGCCATCCATCGTTGCGAGTTCTTGATCATCGAGCAACTCAGGTCGATCAATGGCCTTTAACAAACCCCGCCAGTGGGCATTGCGGACACAAATTATAGAGACATGGCCGTCGGCAGCCTGGTAAACATTATACGGTGCCATAGTGAGTGCCGGATGACGATTGTCGGTTCTTGCGGTGAGCTGTCGATCATTATAATAATATGCGCCAATGGCACTGGCCAGGGTGGGCAGCACAGCGTCCTGCATAGCAACATCAACGATGCCACCTTTACCTGTGGTATTGCGCTCAAATAACTGGGTAATGATGGCGCCATAAAGGTGAACACCACCAAAAAAATCACATAATGCCACGCCGGATTTTAGCGGCGGCGAATCGGCAAAACCCGTCAGACTCATAATACCCGACATGGCTTGTACTGTTAAATCCATCGCAAGATAGTCACGATGAGGGCCTTCTCTACCATAACCAGAGCCGCAGGCATAAACCAGGCGGGGGTTTATTTCTAGTAGTGTTGCTGCCGATAAACCAAAATTTTTCATGGCATCGGGGGAATAGTTTTCCAGCACCACATCGGCTTTAGAAACCATTTTCTTGAATATGTCCCGCCCCTGGTCTGATTTCAGATTGAGGGTGATAGATTCCTTGTTCTGGTTTAGGGTGGTGAACGGATAACCGGCAGCGCTGCTGGGTCCGCGGCCACGTAAAGTTTCGCCCGTCAATGCTTCAACTTTGATAACCCGGGCGCCAGCCATTGCCATTAAAAAGGTCGCATAGGGGCCATTATAGATTTGGCCTAAATCGAGCACGGTGATGCCTTCAAGGCTGGTATTTTTTTCTGCCATTGGGTTACCCTATAATTTTTGTATTTAATAAACACCAGATTGGCCGCTGGGATCAAGAGAAGTTGTCGTTAAGGGGTGAGTTTTTTATTCAGTGCTAGTGTCAGATGCTATTGAGGCGTGTTTATCGCGGTAGAGAAGAGATTTATTGATGCTTTGAAATGATGGCTTTCAACTAGCGAAAGCGGACTAAGCTTAGTGCATGAGATGGCTCCTCAATACTCTTTTTGTTGGCATTGTTCTGCTGCTACCTACCTTAGTTATAGCTTCGGAAGCCGTGTCGATGGACTATTATGCCCATCCCACCGCGGTATATGAGGATGTAATAAGCGTTGATGAAAATGCCTGGCGGCCGGTAACAGACAACGAGGTGAATTTTGGCCTGCAGGCTGATAGCTACTGGTTTCGCTTTACCCGTGATGCAGATGATATTGGTGCAAGTCAATGGCTAGAAATTGATAATGCGTCACTGGGTAAGGTCGATCTTTATACCATTGATAACCAGGGACGCCTGGTAGCGCTGCAAACAAATGGCCGTGACCGACCATTAAAAGATCGCTCTGTTGCCAGTAATTTTATTTACTTTGAACTCAACCAGACGCTGCCAGTCGAATTTTATTTGCTAAAGGTGGCAAGTACCGCACCGGTTGAATTTCGTCCGATCTTGCATACTGAACGTGAATTCCAGGCCAGTTTATTGTCTCACGAACGAGGTTACGGCATTTATTTTGGCCTGTTATTTGCCCTGGTGATTTACAATCTTTTGTTGTTTGTAGCAAGCCGTGATCGCAATTATCTTTTATATGGTATTGCCACCATTGGTTCGGCGATGCTGGTTGCCTGCCAGCAGGGTTATGCGCAATTATATTTGTTCGCTTTTAGTGCGGATACTGTTGCCCAGTTGACGTATTTTTTTATTCCTTTGTTCCTCGCATCGAGTCTAATTTTTGCACAGAATTTTCTCGAAATCCGGCGCGTGAGTACCAGCCTGTATCGTTGTGGGCAGGTTATTTGCTGCTTTTATCTGGGGCTTTTTCTCTATGCCTATACAAAGTTGAGTAGTACTGAAATCCTGTTTTATTATTTCGGTATCATGTTGGTGGTGCTATATACACTTTTAGCCGCTTTGTTGGCAGTCAAGCATCATATTGCTGGGGCGAAACAATTTCTATTTGCCAATGGCTTATTGATGGCGAATGCAATGATAACGGTATTCACTCTGTTTGGGTTGCCGCTGACCATTTTTTCAATGTATCCCGTAGAAATTGGCACAGCGGCGCAGGGGATATTGTTGTCCGTCGCGTTGGCCGCTAAGGCAAAAGCAAAACTTGTCCAGGCTAAAGAGGCAGCGGAAGTGGCGAATGTGGCCAAAACCGAATTTCTGGCCACTATCAGTCACGAGATTAGAACCCCAATGAACGGCGTTATCGGCATGCTGGATATCCTTGAGCATGAAGATTTAACGGAAACCCAGGCGCGTATGGCAGGCATAGCGCGGTCTAGTGCTGGATCTTTGCTGGTTTTATTAAATGATATTCTGGATTTTTCAGAGGCTGAAGCGGGTAAGTTAAAATTGGCCATAAAACCGTTTAGCCTGGTTGAACTGTTGACTCGATTAACGGCGTCTTCAGCGCAGCTGGCCGAGGAAAAGGGCCTGCTGCTGGATCTTGATCTGACGGGTGTGTTGCAGGCAGAGGTGCCAGAAGCTCGGGTACTAGGTGATGAACAGCGGATAGGTCAAATTATTTTGAATTTGCTGAGTAACGCGATCAAATTTACCGCCCAGGGACAGATCAGCATAGTGGCCCGTCTAGAGCGGCAGATGGATGTAAATTACCTGTTTACCTGTCGTATCTCTGATTCTGGTGTGGGTATTCCTGCCGCCAAACGTCAGGATTTATTTGATGTTTTTACTCAGGTTGACGCCTCGTCCACCAGACAATACGAGGGCACTGGGTTAGGTTTGGCCATTGTTCGGCAGTTGACTCATCTTATGGGGGGTGAGGTTAGTGTTGAAAGCACCGAAGGTGTTGGCAGTTGTTTCGAATTTAATCTGCTGTTATATCCAACTTAATTTTCGCCCAAAATCACGTAATATCTATTGCCGCCAAAAAGGATGAATAAGTCATCGGCGGCTACTTTTTATTGGTCCTGTTTGACAGTCAGAGCGTAGCAAAAAATTCCAACAATAGCTCGTTGGTGCGGTCGGCGCGCTCTTGCTGGATCCAGTGACCGGCGCCGGGCAGTATTTCACTTTTGAATAATTTCGGCAGGCTGGTGCTGAATTTATCAATAGCCGCCGCCCCCCAGATGGTGGGGCCATCTCTTTCACCGCCAATAAACATCGCTGGGATGGTAATGGGCTGGCCAGCAAAAACACTTAAGTCGTGCCAGTCTCGGTCAAGATTGCGGTAGCGATTAAGCGGGCCATAAAACCCACTGTATTCAAATTCCTGGCTATAGATTTCCAGGTCATGGTGGGTCAGCCAGCTGGGCATTTCATCAGGAAACATAAATTTTTCTTTGAGTGTGCCGCCATCGCCAAGAGTGCTGACATCCGGGCCGTTGTTGATATCGCCACCAGCACACCAGTAAAACCCGAGTAACCATTGCTTTATATCGGCTTCAAGTTCTTTTTCGGCACGCCCAACCTGCTGGAAATACGCCATATAGAATTCGTTGCCAGGCATTTGTGCAAAGGCTTTGGTGGGTTGGTGTAAACCGCCACCCGGTGAAAAGGGTACTGACAGCCCAGCTACCCCACTAAATATATCCGGCCGTAATAAAGCTGAGTTCCAGGCGATGGGTGCGCCCCAGTCATGACCTACCAGGATGACCTTGCCGTTGTCTAACGCGCCAGCTACGGCGACAACATCAGCGACAATCTTGAGCATTCGGTAATCTTCTACCTGGCTGGGTTTGGAGGATCGGCCATAACCCCTGACATCCATTGCTACTGCATGATACCCCTGTTCGGCCAACGCCTGGAGTTGATTGCGCCAGGAATACCAGGACTCAGGGAAACCATGGATCATCAACACGGTTGGGCCAACCCCCGCCTCAGCGATATGGATGCGAATATTGTTGACTGCAAAATTACGATGTTTGATCTCAACCACGGATAATATTCCCTGAATCTATAAATATGCTGCAACCGCATGGTACTACATGGTACTACATGCTAGTAAAGCATGGTAATACAAGTCGCCTTGCGGCTCTTCTCTAGTAAGCCAGCAGTTAATCGTTTCAGGTAATTGTCGTAATAGGGCTGAATCATTACTGGAGCGAATAGAAAGATGAATGTGCAGGCAGTTGTATGCGTAAGCAACCGATTTGAGAGAATCCATGGTCGTGAAATAAGTGATAATTGTGAGCGTTGCCAAGCCCGTGGAAAAATGTTTTATTGGGTCGGAATAATTGTAATTTATTAATAATAAAGCGTAATCACACAGCGGGTGGCTGAATGAGTGACTGGAAGCAAATATTTGAATCGCGTTTGACGACGCCAGAAAAAGCGGTGCTGGATATTAAAGACGGCGATACCATTAATATGCCGATTTTGTCGCCGCGTTCTGTACTCAAAGCCTTATGGGATAGAAAAGATCAATTACGTGATGTACGTCTGCAGATGAATGCCCCCACGCAAAACCCAGGCTGGTTTGGTGCTGATAGTGTTGATTCATTCAGTATTGATTTTGAAACCTTTATTGGCGATTTTGCCCGCAGCACCCATGATGAACAACGGGGTGTTTATCTGCCCAATTTATTTTCCACCTGCTTTAAGGCTTATGACGAACAGCGTCCTGATACCCGTTTGCCGAATGTGGCATTTGTTGTATGTTCCATGCCAAATGACGCAGGTTACGTAAACTTTGGCCCCCATCACTGGACTAAACGTAGCCTGGTGCGTCGGGCTGATCTGGTGATTGCCGAAGTCGACCCGCTAATGATCAAAGTGCATGGCGATATCTATGCCCATGTTTCAGAGTTTGACCACTTTATTCAAACCGCAGCTAAAGTTATTTCCCAGGCAGATATTGATGCTGCGCTAGAGACCGTTAAGGCTGAACATAAACAAGAAATAGCTGCATTATTACCTTTGATCCCAATGGATCGATTGCGCTTGTTATTGCCGTTACTTAACGCTTTCGAACCGCAGGCCTTAAAGAATCAGTTAGGGCTGGTAGAGCCACCTGAGGCTTATAAGGCGATTGCGGAAAATTTAAAACCGTTGGTTGAGGATCGTGACTGTATCCAGATAGGGGTGGGCGAACCTTCTAGTTTGATGGTTAAGCTGGGTGTATTTGATGAGCGCAAAGACTTAGGTATGCATACGGAGCTGATACCACCTGGCACAGCTGGGCTGGTAGAGCGGGGTATATTGACCGGTAAATATAAAAACCAGTTTAAAGGGCAGGTGGTGGCCGCCGCCTGGAGTGGTGGTAGTGATCAGGATATGGCCTTTATTAATGATAACCCGGTGTTTCAGTTATTCGATCCTGAATTTATTCTGGATTTAAGACGTATTTCTCAAAATGACCGCCAGGTATCGATCAATAATGCCTTGTCGGTTGATTTAACCGGGCAAATTAACGCTGAAACAGTTTTTGGTGCACGGATGATTAATGGCACTGGCGGTCAACCTGAAAACCATATCGGGGCATTTTTATCCAAAGGCGGTAAAGCAATTACACTGCTGCCCTCAACTGCGCTGGATGGTGCTGTATCCCGTATTGTGCCGCAGCTAGAAGCGGGTTCGCTGGTTACTGTACCGCGTTATTATGCGGATATGATTGTCACTGAATATGGTGTCGCCAGGTTATTAGGTAAAAATCACCGTGAGCGCGCTAATGAACTGGTGGCAATTGCCCACCCTGATCATCGAGAGGCTTTAAAAAAGGCAGCGTTTGATTTGTTTGGCTAGGTTGCAAGGGGTGCCAGATAACCCGCCAGGTGGTTAACCTGGCGTTGTGCTGTAAATTTGCTTAACCTTGCGCATTTTTATGTACGCTTGCATACGAACACTCTTGCATACGAACGCTCTTGGATAAGAACGCTCTTGGATAAGAACGCTCTTGGATAAGAACACTCTTGGATAAGAACACTCTTGGATAAGAACAATGGGGAATAAATTATGAGCCTTCGAGCGTCGTTTATTAGTTTTATTATGCGCCGAACCATAAAAAAACAATTTGATAATCTCCAGGATGTTACTGCTCTGCGTGAATCGATGGCTGGTTCGTCGCGGTTGAGTGGGCCGATCCCAGACAAGGTAACAACCACGCCGCAAGTGATTGACGGCGTTCCTTGCGAGTGGATAACACTTGCCGATACGGATCAGAATAAGGTGTTGATGTATCTTCATGGTGGTGGTTATGTGCTCGGCGGGCCCGATAGTCATCGCGATCTTGGCTGGCGACTGGCAGAGACATCGGGCATGCGGGTGTTAATGGTAGATTACCGGCTGGCACCTGAACATCGGTTTCCGGCGGCAATAGATGATGCGCTTGGCTGTTATCGTTGGCTCCTGGGGGAAGGGTTTGCAGCTGATAAAATAGCGATTGGCGGTGATTCCGCCGGTGGCGGTTTGGCCGCTGCTACACTTGTAAATATTAAAAACTTTGGCTTGCCACAACCGGGCTGTGCAATTTTACTTTCTCCCTGGGCTGATTTATCCGGTAGCGGCGAAAGTGTTAAGGAAAATGCCAAAGCTGATGCCATGCTCACCGAAAAAGCCCTGACTACTATGGCCGAGCATTATCTGGATGGCAGGGATGTGAAAGCGCCGCTTGCATCGCCAGTATATGCTGATTTATCCGGTTTGGCGCCGATGTTAATTCATGTGGGGTCTACAGAAATTTTATTATCGGATGCGACCCGGATTGCTGAAAAGGTGACCGCCACAGGCGGCAGCGCTGAGATTGAAGTCTGGCCGAAAATGCCCCATGTATTTCAGATGTTTGCCTCACGGGTCCCCGAGGGCGGACGAGCGATCGCTAAACTGGGCGTATTTCTACGCACCAATATTAGCTAGTGTAGTTCGTGATACCGAAAATTTTACCCGTTATTAAAGATCTGGTTTTACTGGGTGCCGGGCATAGCCACGTTATCCTGTTAAAAAAGTTAGCCATGCAGCCGATACCGGGTTTGCAGATAACGGTGATCAGCCCAGACCCAGAAACCCCCTATTCTGGCATGTTACCTGGGGTGGTGGCGGGGCATTATACAGTTGAGGATATCCATATTGATCTTGCCCCCCTGTGCCGATTAGCTGGGGCAAGGTTTATTAAGGCGCGAGCGATTAATATCAACCCCACTTTGCAACAGGTGGGGTTATTAAATCGGCCGTCTTTTGACTATGACCTGTTGTCGATTAATGTCGGCATTACGCCTTCGTTGGGGCAATTAGATATTGCCCCGGAGCAGATCATTCCGGTTAAACCTATCGGCGGCTTTCTTGAACGTTGGCAGGTATTTTATGATGGGCTCAAGCAACCAGCAGCTAACTCTGACAAAAATATTGAAATTGGTGTTGTGGGTGCTGGTGCAGGTGGTGTTGAGCTTTGTCTGGCCATTAGCCGACGCCTGAAAAAAGCGGGCCTATCAAATGTCAGCTTACATTTAGTCTGTGATAGTGAACAAATATTAAAAACTTATTCGGATGAGGTGCAGGATAGGTTCTTACAGCAGCTGCAGGCCTGCACTATTAATTTGCATTGTGGTTTTGATGCGCGGGAATTTAAAGCAGGCCAGTTGATCGCTTCATCAGGCGCGCAAATAGCACTAGATGAAGTTTTCTGGGTTACTTCAGCGGCGGCACCTGGCTGGTTGGCGAATACCGGTTTGCCGTTAGATGAGCAGGGCTTCGTGAAAGTGCGGGATACATTGCAGGTGGTGGGGTTTGATAATGTATTTGCTGCGGGTGATATTGCCCATGTGTTAGCGCACCCCAGGCCTAAAGCAGGGGTTTATGCGGTACGTCAGGGGCCTGTGTTATATCGAAATATCAGGCGATTATTATTTAACCGCAAACCTCGGCCTTTTACCCCGCAAAAAGAATTCCTGGCGTTAATATCCACAGGAGAAAAATATGCTGTAGCGGCACGTAATGGCTATAGCGTGGCCGGTGGTTGGGTTTGGCATTGGAAAAACTGGATTGACCAGCAGTTTATGCGCCAGTTTGCTGATTTGCACCTGTTGCAGGTAAACTCAATGCAGCCGACAAAAATCAAAGCGGCTTATCAGGTGTTGTATCAGGTGTTGTTCCAGCCGCAGATGCCTGGCAATGATTTTGACGCCCAGATGCAGTGTGGAGGTTGTGGGTCAAAGGTCAGTGGCGACGTATTACATGAGGTGTTACAAGAAATTGGTATTGAGCCACAAGGGCTAGATGATGCAGCGATATTTGCGGTGCCACAGGGCAAACTGATGTTACATAGTGTCGATACCTTTAAAACCTTTTATGACGATCCTTATCTGCTGGCACAAATTGCCGTGCATCATGCCTTAAGTGATATTTTTGCTATGGGCGGCGAAGCCGTGACGGCGCTCGCCATTATTACTGTGCCCTATGCAAAACCGGCCAAGACCAGAGCGCTACTTAGACAATTGTTAGCAGGTACCCATAAAGCGCTGCAGGCCTCAGGAGTAAAGTTAATTGGCGGTCATACTACTGAAGGCGCTGAATTGTCCGTCGGTTTTGCGGTGAATGGCCTGGTGGATGAAAAGAGCATTATGCAGAAGGGCGGCTTATGCCCCGGACAGAGCCTTATATTAACCAAGCCGTTGGGTACAGGGGTATTGTTTGCCGCAGATATGCAATGTCGGGCCAGCGGCAGGGCGGTGGATCAGGCGCTGGCCTCGATGAATCAGTCTAATCAGGCTGCGATGCAGGTATTTAAAAAATTTGCAGTACAAAGCTGTACGGATATTACTGGCTTTGGCCTGGCTGGCCACTTAACGGAGATGTTGGCTAAGGATTGCATGGCAGCTACGTTAGATCTGGATAGTTTGCCGGTGCTAGACACTGTTGCGGATTTATTTCATCAGGCAAAAATTCAAAGTACCCTGCATGCGGGTAATCAACGTTCTGCTAATGCCGTGCAGCCGAATAATCATCGGTTATATCCGTTGTTATTTGACCCGCAGACATCGGGTGGGCTGCTGGCCGCGGTGGATGAAGACGATATGCCGCAGGTGTTGCTAGCGTTGAAGGCTGCTGGTTATGAGCATGCTTGTTGTATCGGTATGGTGGCCGCACCTATCGCTGGGTGTCCGGGTAAGCGTCTTGTTGAGGCACCGGTTGCGGGGCCTGATACAGTCGCTGAACCTGGTTTTTCTGAAAATCCCATCAGGATCTATTTCGAATAAACCGATTGTCTTTGAAGTAGCGCTTCGAAAGCCCATAGGGTTGGTTAATGTTGCGCTATTTGAACAGCCCATTATCTTCTGCGGTCCGACTTAATCTTGTTATTATCCAGCATTGTGCTGGGAGTTATTCCTGCGGTAATGAATTATCAGAATAAACAGTTGTAGAAGAGGATCAATAGATGAGTGATAGCTGGAATTACGGGGATATCCTGGATGCCCTTGCAGAAGTGGTACCTGCTGACCGCGCTGCGGTCATACACGGCGATAAAATTGTTAGCTGGGGAGAATTTACTGCTCGAAGCAATAATCTGGCCAAGGCTTTGCTGGCAAATGGCGCTCAAACGGGGGATAAGGTGGCGTTTTATATGCGCAATTGCTCCGAATACCCTGAGGGGCTGGCGGCAGCCTTTAAAGCGCGGCTAACTCACGTCAATGTGAATTATCGTTATATTGAAAATGAGCTGATTTATCTGATCGATAATGCCGATGCCACAGTTTGTATTTTTGCCGCTGAATTTGCTTCTCAAATAGAAGCGATTAAAGATCAATTGCCATTGGTAAAACAATGGATTCAGATTGAAGATGGCCATGATGGGCTTGCAGACGTCAGCCACTATGAAGAATACGCAACATCTGGCGATGGCACACAGCTTAATATCGAGCGCCAGCCTACGGACCAGTTGTTTATTTATACCGGTGGTACCACGGGTATGCCAAAAGGTGTTATGTGGAGCCAGAATTCACTTTGGCATGTTATGGGCGGTGGTAAAAATAACCGTGCCGGACTTGCTGCCTGTGCAGATGTTGCCGAACAGGCGCAGCGGGTAAAAAATGCACCGCTGGCGCCAGTCGCTATGCCTTTACCGCCTATTATGCATGGTACTGGTTTATTGGCCGCAGTTGGTGCGATTGCTAACGGGGGTACGGTTGTTACTTTGCCTGCCAAAAAGTTTGAACCAGCAATGGCATTGGCGGCGGTGGCTAAACATAAAGTCACCACTGTTACTATTGTGGGTGATGCATTTGCTCGGCCGTTGTTAGAGACACTGGATGAAAACCCGGGTAAATACGATATTTCATCGATCACCATGATGACTTCAAGCGGTGTGATGTGGACCAAGGAAATGAAGGCCGGTTTACTGCGTCATAACGATAAAATGATGTTAGTTGATGGTTTTTCATCGTCTGAAGCTGTTGGCCTCGGTACCTCGGTAATGACAAAAAAATCTGCAGTGGAAGTTGCCAAGTTTACCATTTGGCCGAACTGTAAGGTGTTTGATGAAAATGACCAGGAAGTCCTGCCAGGTTCTGGCCAATCCGGCATGGTGGCGGTGAAGGGTTATCTACCCGACGGCTATTACAAGGATCAGGCAAAAACCGATAAGACCTTCAAAACGATTGACGGCGTCAGATATTCTATCCCTGGCGATTTTGTTCAGGTTGAAAAAGACGGCTCATTAACCTTGTTGGGTCGAGGTAGTAACTGCATTAATACCGCCGGCGAAAAAGTTTTCCCGGAAGAAGTTGAGGAAGCATTGAAGTTCCATGAAGGCGTAGCTGACTGCCTGGTGGTAGGTGTGACCGATGTAAAATGGGGTCAGTCCATCACCGCTGTGGTTGAATTGTTACCCGGTGTAGCGCTTGAGGAGCTTGCCTTGCGCGACTTTTCCAGAGTTCACCTGGCGGCTTATAAAGTACCTAAGCGGATTTTATTCCGCGAAAGCCTGGAACGCGCACCGAACGGCAAGGCGAATTATAAGTTAATAAAAGAATTTGCCGAAGCTGAATTAGATATCGCTTAACCCCTACGGTTTTTGATAAACTAGTTGGCGGTAGAACGTCGCTCCCGGTGGAGTGTGCGGCCTTCAAAGCCGTTGAGTTGCTGTTAAAGTGACTGGTGGGTTCGACTCCTACTTCTACCGCCAACTAAGTTGTTGAATTAAAATAGAAAATTAATTTGTTGAAAGCAATATGGACCAGGAATGGACCATTTTATTTTACATCGGCCCAGAGCTTAGTCAGCGTTAGCTTCTTTTCTTTGTTTATTTCCCCTGTGTAGATTTTGAAAAACATTTCAACAGGGTAGCCTAACACTTCCGCGCAGTAGCTCGGCTTCATTCCCGCCTCTAGCATTAATGTCGCGCATGTGTGTCTTGCGTTATACGGAGACGAACCCCTGTGGCCTTCATCGCCTTTAGCATGGCTTTTGATAGAGTTGTCGCGCTTTCATAAAGCGTGGTTGGTTGGTTTTCTCGCAAGTGAAAACGCCTGGGGGTCAGGATAACTCGCCAGAATAAGCGCTGTTGCTCGTACAACAAACTGGCGGAATCACTAATTGTTTCTTCCTTTATTTGCGACCCCACCGGCATAAAAGTAAAAAGGTTTGCCACGTCAGACCAGGCTAATTTAATCACATTCTAATTGGCAATGTATTGCGCGGTGCTCATTCAGTCAGTGCTGTCCTGGAGATTGTCCGCCAGTCATACGAAATCATGATCTGATCATTGTCGATTTACTATGGCACTTTACGCTGACCCCAGGAAAATCCAAAATTTAACATTTTTAACCGGTTTTAATCTGTGTCCCTGACGAGTATGCCGAATTTCGACAATATATCACTCACAGTTTTACGCTGACCCCAAATATCCCAAGGGCAAGTGCACTCGCCGTTTGATCGGCAGCATTAAGTTTTTTTGCGACCCTTTGCGCCTCAAAAAGCAGCGGCAGGGCACGTTTTCTGAAGCCTTTTTGTTGGTAGATTGACGCTTCCTGTAGTCATTGGTGGTGTATTTGTGTCGGTGCCCGCTGGGCTTGTAAGTACTGATGGATAAATATAGCAGTTGGTCAGAAACTGGCTAATGCTGGAGGGTACAAGGGATGATGTTGCGGGCTTTGGTGCGCAGTATTATTTTGTATTAAGGCGGCCCAAATTAGGCCAGCATGCCGCCGACTTCTGCCGCCCGTGCGGAGGTAATAAGGCGCCGATATTGTAAGTCATTGAAGTTTGGTGATTTTTTAGATGCGCGATTTGAATACCCCCGCGCAAATCAGAATGACTTACCGCCGCAGGGGCGGCGTTTACATTTGGGGGTGTTTGCTGGTTTAGTCGATA
>JAHRVQ010000052.1 GCA_019090615.1 Pseudomonadales bacterium
ATACCACGCCATACCACCAGTTTTTAACGGTCTAACATGTAAGATTATCCCCCTACAACACCGCGTTTACTCTGACACTTTACTCTGGCACTTTACTCCGACCCCAAAACTTCATTTAATTAATTGTCGACTTGAGATAAGCGGTAAAAGTTTCCGATATTTTTTCAGGAGGATCGCCACCATCCATAAGCCTATACACCTCTGGGTCTTCATTCCCTTCAGATATAAAATAATGATACTGAAACCCTTGATAACCTGAAAAAATAACTGCAACACCTGGGGTCAGTGTAAAGTGCCATAGTAAATCGACAATTATCAAGTCATATTTCCACAAAGTTGGCGGGTAATTTCCGAGACTACACAGACGAGATTACTATCGCCCCATACGTTGCCGATTAGAATGTAACTAAATTAAGCTGAGGCTGAGGCGGTAAGCCTGGTTACTTTTTTGCCGGTGAAATCGAAAAACCGAGAAAATAATGGGTAATGCCGCCAGTTGGTTGTGCGAGTAACAGGGCTTACTCTGGCACATTACGCAGACCCAAATGGCTTTCTCTATTACCACCAACAACCATCAATCCAGCACCCCACAAGACACCTGTTCAACCGCAAACCAGCCCTCAATCTGCCGTGCTGTTAACGCCCCGCTCTTTGCACAACGCTGACCATTGGCCTGATAAAAATAGTTACGTGGCTGCTCGCCGCGCCAGTTACTATCAATCGCATAACGAATGGCCGCATCATTGTTACTGGCAAATTGCCAGGATGCCAGATTCGATGTATTAATGCGCTGCTCAACCGCCCGCTGATTTTCCGGGGGGTCGGTGGCCACTAGCTCAACGCGGAGATTTTTGTTTTTTTGTAGCATAGCTGCAATAAGGTCCAGCTCCATATGACATGGCGCGCAGTCCACGGACCATAGTACTAACAACCAGGGCTGGCCTTTATAAGTTTGCTCCAGGGATGCCAGGGTGCTTTTATCAAATGGATTGCTGGCGGCTGAAAGCGGCAAAACCAACAACAAGAACAAGGCAATGAAGAGTTTACGATTAGCCAATAAAAGTCTAGCTGGCATCAGCTTCTCCCGCCTCAAGTGGCAATACAATATAACCTTCATCTGCCGTCAGCCAGCCCAGATAAACCCGGTCGGGCGAACCAAATAGCAAGGGGTGATCGGAGAAACCTTTCGTCCTGCGTAATATTGTTGGCACCTGCCAGTGCCTACCCGCATCAAATGATTGAATAAGATTTAATGTGGTTTGTTCGCCATCAAATGCCTTCCAGATAAGCCATAGGTGTTGATCCCGGGCGATAATAGCAGGGTGGCTGGCGCCTGGCTGGTCACTGATCAAGCGCATATGATCAGGGTCAGCGCTAGCAACATTTCTTATCCCATAATAAATGCCCTGCCTTGTCTCGCTATTAGTGAACCAGGCAAGATGATGGCGCAATGTAGTCGGCTCTTCAGCTATAGCATTTTGTTGGGTGGCTTTTTGCGCGATAACTTTTTTCTTAAAAGTTTTTTGCGTAATAGCTTTTTGCGTAATAGCTATGGCCGGCCCATGATGCGGGCAGGCGTCTATCTGCCAGTTATCGGTGGTGGCACGTTTAGGCGCTGATATCGGCTTATCTGCGCCGAGGATGGCAAAGCCATGATCACGTTGGTTGTCAGCAAAAATATGCCGCCAAAAAATAGCCACGCCATTATCTGCTGGGGCCGTGGCAATCCTGCAACATTCACAACTATTCGGCAGCACCTGCCGGTTCGGGCCAAAAGACTTCCCCTGGTTGGTTGAAACGGCATAATAAATAGAAGCGCCTTTAAATGGCAGGCCTTTCTCTGCTGCGATTAACCGATCCCGCTTATCTACCCAAACGATATAAACGTTACCTGCCTGGTCTACTTCTAACGCGTCAAAACGATGGGTCGTCAGCATGCCATCCTGATTAATGGTCTGGATGGCAGAAAAATTCTGGCCATTATCCAAAGAACGACTAAACCGAATATCACCGTTAAATCGTCCTGCGGTTTTTTTGGACCAGCTGATATAAATTTCACCATTAGCACCCAATGCAATCTTTGGCCGATTCTCGCCATTAGTGTAAATCTTCTCAGCGATGTCATTGACCGGCAGGGCGTCCGAATAGGTTAACCCAGCGTCAGTTGAGCGGCTTAGATAGATATGCCCTTGCTGTTCAAAGACCACCAATAGCTGACCTTGTTGAGTAACAATGGCAGAGGGTGTCTTACCACAATGAACGGATATATTATCTTTGCAGGTCTGGCCAAAAACGGGGCTAGCCAGCATCGCCAGCCCCGTTAACAGCGCCACAAATAGCCGAAAAAGTTGGATACCTGACTGCTTCATTAGCGATCAATGCTCGCTGACAGGAATACCGTTCTACCCGGCCAGGGATGATGCACATAAGCTTCTTCGTTAGTGACATTATCAATCCCTACGCTCAGTTTCAGCTGCTCAGTGAGCTGATAGCTGGATTTAAGATTAACAAAGATGAACCGGTCATGGGCACCAAAAACTTCATTAGCAGTATCAGCATTATCCAGGTCACCAAAACTGTTAGAAGCAAACCGTATGCCACCCCCCACATCCCAGCGTTGATTAACAAACCAGGTGGCGATTAAATTTGCCCGCCATTCAGGCAATCGAGGAAACCGATTGCCTTCAAGCAACGGATTAGGGTCGTTGCGGGTAATTTCAGCGTCGAGATAACTTAAGTTAAACCGCAACGAAATATTCGCATTCAGCAGGTTATTCTTCTGTACAGAGAAATCGACACCTTGCGTGGTAACCCGTGTCACAGGCAAAAAGGTGCGTAATGTTGTGCCGCCTATATTGCCTGTTTGCGAAAAAATCACATCGTCGACCTGCTCATGAAATAAATTCAAACTCAGATAACCATTGTTGATATCGTAACTAAAAGCCAGGTTTTGATGTAAGCCCTGCTCGGGCGCAAGACTGGCATTTGCCACCGACTGGGTTCGAGCGGTTCGCTCGTTCTGAAATAGCTCTTCAACAATAGGAAAACGATACGCCTGCGCCACCGAGTAGGCCACCTGCCAGTTATTTTGTTGATGTTTAACAATAAATTTTGGCGAAAATTCAGTTTCATTTCGGTCAGGGTGGTTCTGGAAAGTTCCTCGGCTAATAAAAAAACCATCTTCACTTTGCCAGTCTTCATAACGCCCACCTAACGACACACTCCACTCGGGGTTAATTTGGTAGTTCAGGCGGCTGAATAATCCATGGATCGCAGTTTTACCGCCACTTTTATCAACCAGCTCTAGTTCATAGCGGCTATGATGATAACCTAACAGCAGGCTCAAGCCGTCGACTGCAAAAATCCTGTCATTGAGTAATTTTACATCCAGAGTAGTCCAGCCAGTATCGCCATACTCTGAGGCAAGCAAAAAATCGTCCACATAAACAGGGTCCAGTGGATGGGCATTGGTTTCGTAAGACTCATCTTCAAGTATCTCGAAATAACTAGCTGCCAGCTCCAGGTGCCAGTTGTCGTTAAGTTGGCCTCGGACCCGCCCGCCCAGCAGCAAACTCTGGCGCTGGCTTTTACTATAGGCAAAATCATCACTTTCTACGTCGAACTGAATGCCATTTTGCTGCACTGGGCCATTCCAGACTGGCTGACCATTCTGGTCGACCAAATAGTTATCAACGCCTTGATTGCTACTCTTACGGTTTTCGTAGGCAATATTGACAATACTCATCCAGTCCTGGGTCTCAAAACCAAATTTCAACTTAAACTGGTCAGCGGTCACTGCTGTTCGGCCATTATTGCCAAAGTATATGGCCGCTTCGCCATATTCGTCTGTATCCTGAATACCACGGGTAACGTTTATCGGCGTGCTGTCTGCAGAACTAGTATTAGTGGCTCGATAAAAGTTTTGCGGGTGGCCGTCGTTTTCGAGGCGATTATAGGCGGCATAAAAACTAACATTACCTATTTTATTACCATAACTCATAAACCCTTTATAACCAGGTAATTGATCGTCGAACCCCAGCCCTGAATAGTCCTGTTGAAAGGTGGATAGATCAGCATGAAATTCTGCCTGAGTAGGAATCGCTGTTTCAATATTAACCACCCCACCCATTGAATTGCCGCTATATTCAGCAGAAAAAGGACCATAGGCTATATCAATTTCGGCAATTTCATCCGCCGCAACCAGCGACCAGCGCGGCGAACCATTAAACCTGGTTTGCAAAAAATAATGCAACGGCACACCATCAGCGAACACCATTGAGCGGGTTGTCTGGAACATATTGGCACCACGAATCCCCAGGGTACCATTGGCATCGCCAATAAAACGTTGCCTGATAATAACCCCCGGTTCATATTTCACCAGGTCCTCTGTTGTTGTCAGGTTAATGCTCACAAGGTCCGCTGGGGTAAGGCTGCTATGGGGTTCGCCCTGCTGGGTATTAAACGGATTAAGCGTGCCCCAGACAACCACCTGCTCCATTGTTTCATCTGCGCTGGGCTGAGCCTGGGCTAGCGGTGCGCTGATAAGGAACACACCTAAGCCAGATATTTTGGCGCTTAACATTGATCTACGTAAAATTGCGGCAAGGCTTATGCATGGCCCAGGCACTCTGTGCCCGGCACCGACGGCGCCTAATAATTGCTGCATATCATTCTCCTATACACTGCGGTTTTTGCCACAGTGGAATGTCTATTGGTTTTTAAATAGTGCTACTTAAACTCAAGAGAATGATGCAGAAGGGGGTGCGCGGGAATGATAAGGCGGCGCCCGGGCGCCGCCAAAGCGGGATATTTGTCTGGCCTGCCAGTTGAACGGGACAGGCTTCGATATCCCCGTAATAACAATGAAATGATCAACTTCTTCAAAGCCATTGGCCCAGAGAAAATCACATTCTTCACAACTTTGGTCCGATTCATGATGGCCAATCGCGGTGGCCCCAGCTTGTTTCGCGTGAACGTGGTGTTGATGCACGTCCTGTGAGGGCTGTTTTCGGAAGGCAGGTACCGACCCCAGGCCACTACTACTATCACATAGAATAATCGCAAGACCCTGGTCAGTCGCAGCAACCATTAGCCCTACAGGTACCAGCGCGCGGATACCCAGCGATGCCAGAAGCAACATTAACATTGTGCTTTTTAGGAAGAATAGGAGGCTACGGGACATAACCCACACTTTAACCAACCTTGAATTGATGTTCCAGCAGCGCACTAGATAAGTCGCGATTTTGCTGAGCAAATGCCTGCGCTCCTTAGCAGAACCTGTATTTACTAAGTGGCTTTTTATGTTCTTATTGCCAGTTTTCGTTATGATGCCATAATTTGAGGATATACAAATACGGTGAAAATATGATTGAAGGCGGATGTTTCTGCGGTGAAGTCAGGTACACCATCACGGACAAAAAATACCCAACAGGTAATTGTCACTGTTCTATGTGCAGCCGCGTAAGTGCCGCGCGCGTTGTTCCCTGGATGACCCTGCCGAAAGATTCATTTAGCTATATCAAAGGTCAGCCAAAAACCCTGAAATCATCACCAACAGGCCAACGCTATTTTTGCGCCGATTGCGGAACACCCATCGCATGTACACATACAGAACACCCAGGCGAGATTGGCATCACGGTTTACAGCCTCGATGCGCCTGACCAATTGTTGCCTATATCAATAAATTATTTCACCAATTCAAGCGATTGATTGACGCAATAATTGAACGTAAGACAATATTTCAAAGCAACCTTCATACACCACTGTATCCCAGCTTCGCCGTAGCCTTTCAGCCCAATCTAGCAACAAGTCATCGCCCAACTATTTATGGCAACAACTATGGCAACAACCGAATTAAGGCTTTAACCGAATCAACAATTCGGCCGTCAGCTGGGGTACTTCCATAGGCAGTAGATGGCCGCCATCCAGCTTGCTCAAGGTGCCATTGGAGAAAGTTTCCGCCAACAGCTCATACAGGGCAACGGGAAAATGGCCGCCTTTGGCATGTACCACTTCAACCTGACAGGTAACAAGCCTGGCTCTTTCAAAGATATCAACGCTGCCAGTATTATCAAATATGGCCGCTTCAACGGCTGGTGGGCAGCTTAATTCCACATCGCCTTCAGCGCGATCGGTTAAGCCATCTTTTAAATAATTTTCAAAGGCCTCATCCACCAGATTGGCAAAAATCGGTTTATCACGCCAGGCTTTGCCCGCTACTTCGCGCGACGGCCAGATACTTTTGCGTTTACGCGCCATATCAGCAATGCCAGGTATTGGCGCGCTGGCCGAGCCATCAGGCTGGCTCATACCCAATTTGGCCATCACGGCGGCGTTGGGTTTTAAGGGCGGGTCAAGCATCACCAGCTGCTGGAACAACTCAGGCGCATCGGCTGCCGCAGCTGCGCTAATTACACCGCCCAGAGAATTTCCGCCCACCAGAGCGATATGCGGCACGCCCTTTTCAGCAATCAGCTGCCTGGCTATATGCAACAGATCATCGATCATATGCTGCCAATGATAACCGTCTGGCGCTTCTGGTTTGGAGGACGCACCATGCCCCCGCGCATCAAGCACTACAACATGGTAATGCGGTGCCAGCAGCCTTGCTACGGGCGCCCAGGTGGAGGCACAAAAGCCATTCGCATGGGACAATAACGCCAATGGTCGGTTATTTTTCCATTCAAAGCCGCATATAGTGGTATCAGCATTGACTTGCCAGGTACGGGGGACAGGTTTTAATATCGAATTCATTAGTCTTGCAAGTTAGCTCATAAACCAATGTATACTACATGACAATCAGGCCCTGGGGAATAACCTGGCCACATAACTGAAGCGAATATCTGGTTCCAGGCACAGCTAAACGCATCAATATGAACACAGCAACACAATGCTTGTGCGGCCCTATGGCCCACGACTGTCGCGACTTAACATATTGGCGATCTTTCATATGGATAACCCACCTTACAGGCGGGCTTGAATATTGAATATTTTTATGTGTAGTCGTTAATCAAAAATTAGAAGATTTTATTTTTTGCAGGATGGATAAACTTATGAGCGGTGATTTTGACCAGGTACTAACAGCACAACTAAAACGATCTGCATTCTGGACGCAGGTTGGATTTAAACTGGAACAAAGCAGCGAAGGCAAAGCCCGGGTGCGGCTGCCTTATGATGAAGGCAACACCACCGCCGCCACAGCGCTGCATGGTGGTGCTATCGCCGCCACACTGGATGTAGCCGGATGTCTCGCCGCCTGCGCCTCAGACCTCAAAGAAGGTGTTAGTGGCCGACTACTCTCCTGTGATGTGAGTTATATTGCCGGCGCCCTTGGC
Source organism: Pseudomonadales bacterium (assembly GCA_019090615.1). Lineage (GTDB taxonomy): Bacteria > Pseudomonadota > Gammaproteobacteria > Pseudomonadales > Azotimanducaceae > JAHRVQ01. The sequence continues at coordinate 7,335 of JAHRVQ010000052.1, forward strand.
GAAGATATTTTTGGTGAAGCGGAAGTTCTCAGGCGCGGCAAAGAAATAGTTTACTCAACCGTCAGGGCAGTGAATGGCGACGGCAAGTTACTCGCCTCAGGCAGCCATATTTATCATCTCAGCACACCAGAAAATATCCCCGCTGCGCCCACCGGCATTGACCAGATAGCCGGTCAGGGCCGAGAAGTTGCCGGTATTGGCGGATTACCAATAGCTGACGCTGCAATCGTAGCAAAGAACATTGGCATGTTAGGCAAAATGGATGGCAGGATGCCGTACATGTCACAAATTAACTGGCAGTTCAAAGCCGGTGACTACGGTTATGCAGAATTTTTACTGCCCTGGAAGGAGCATTCAATCGGTGATGATGGCGGCCTTGCCAGTGGCGCCCTGTTATCTGCTATCGACCATTCTGGTTCGTTAGCGGCCTGGATGACAACTGAACTCGGCCGGCGTGATCTCTTTGGCTCAACGGTAAATACCAAAATACAAACCTTTGCCCCCGCTATCAAAAGAGATGTTATTGTTAAGGCCAGGGCCGCTGGCGGCAGTGGCACCTTAATTAATTCTGACGTTGATATTATTACTCTGGCCGGAGAACCCGTTGCCAGCGGTTCAACCATTTACCGAATCGTTAAACGCAGTAAATAAATACGCCTGTAAAAAAAAATTGTTAAAAACCATTAAAATAAATTTTAAAAACAGTCGTTAACAACAGGAGCCAACCACCTATGCAAACCAAAGCGATAGACACCTGGAAAATCGGCGCGGTTAAGGTAACCCGCGTAATCGATATTATTCAGGATATTGATCTCACCTTTTTACTGCCCGAGGCAACCAGTGACAATCTCGCACCCATGAAAAGCTGGTTACAGCCATACTTTTTACATGAGAACGGTAAAGCACCTTTAAGCATCCATACTTTTCTGGTGCAAACGGCAGATACCAATATTATTGTTGATACCTGTATTGGTAACGACAAACCCCGTGCGATGCCTGACTGGAATAAACGCCAGGGCAGTTTTCTTGAGGATATAGCCGCAGCGGGCGCGGGTCGTGAGGCCATTGATGTGGTGTTATGCACCCATTTACATGTGGACCATGTGGGCTGGAATACCATGTTAGTGAATGATCAATGGGTGCCCACTTTTCCTGCTGCGCGCTATCTATTCGGCAAGGACGAATGGGCCTACTGGAAAGACGAAGAAGATCCCTTTGGCGCAGAAGCCAAGATCGACTCCATTTTGCCAATCGTTGAATCAGACCAGGTTGATCTGGTTGAGTCTGATCACCAGGTAACTAGCGAAGTTAGCTTAATCCCAACACCCGGCCATACCCCTGGCCACGTAAGCGTAAAAATTGAATCCGAAGGTCAAAAAGGTGTGATCACAGGCGACCTGTTCCATCATCCTGTACAGTTCGCCCGCCCAGGCTGGAAAGATATTGCCGATGTGCAAAGCGAAATCGCTGAACAAAGCCGCATGGCATTTATGGAACAATTCGAAAAAGATACGCTAGTACTGGGAACGCATTTTGCGGCCCCTACCGCCGGACGGATTATCCGTGACGACGGCTTTTATCGATTTGAAGTCTAAACGAGCTTTAGTAACCAGACGCGATTATTAATAGCCACTACGGGTAAAAAGCTGACCGCTTAAATAACGGTCAGCTTTTTTATTGATCGATAATTTCGTCGATGACAATATTAATGCGCTGAATCAATACGAGCAACTAGTCTGTCGTTTAAGGTCAACACCAATTTATCATTCAGCGTATGTACCAGTCCTGTTTTAAAATGCACAACACTGAGGCTTTACAGAACCTCAATTTCAACCAATTACAACCAATTACAACTACAACACATACAACTACAACACATACAGCTACAACACACTCCAAACTAGCACAACAGAGGTAAATTTTTTTGAACAACCCAGCACAGCAAAGCGAACTTCGGTTCGCAATTATTGGTGGCGGCATGGCCGGCATTCTTAGCGCTATCAAACTTAACAACGCCGGTTATAGCAACTACACCATTTACGAAAAAGCCGATAGCCTGGGTGGCACCTGGCGTGAAAACACCTATCCCGGCATTGCCTGTGACGTCCCTTCGCATTTTTATTGCTATGACTTTGAGCCCAATCCAGACTGGTCATATGCCTGCTCACCTGGGCCAGAAATCCTCGATTATTTTAATAATGTGGCGAAAAAATATGGCGTACTGGAAAAAACCCGCTTTGGCAGCGAAGTATCAAAGCTAGAATTTATCGATAACAGATGGCAGTTGGAAACTAAAGACGGCGCAAAAGACACCATTGATATCGTGATCTCAGCATCCGGCGTGTTACACCACCCTTCTTTTCCTGATATCGATGGCCTGGATACTTTTGCCGGCACTTTATTTCATACCGCTGAGTGGGACCATAGCGTACCCCTGGCTGGCAAACGTATTGGCATTATAGGCACGGGCTCCAGCGCCATCCAGATAGTTGGCGCGTTAGCTGACAAGGCCGGCAAACTGGTACAATTTCAGCGCACCGCTCAGTGGATCATGCCACGGGAAAACCCCGCCTATACCGATGCTGAAAAAGATAATTTCCGTGCCAACCCAGACGCAATGCAGGCCATTCGCAGTGAACAGGCTGAAATGTCCGAAGGTGGGTTTTCAGCCGCTGTTGTGGGTGAAAACCCTGCCGCACTGGCCGCTATCGAAGCATTAACCCTGTCAAACCTTGAAGACAACGTTAAAGACCCCATCTTGCGCGAAAAGCTGCGCCCAGACTATACCGCAGCTTGCAAACGGCTGATCATGTCTCCTAACTACTATGATGCCATTCAACATCCCAATGCCCAACTTGTCACTGAAGATATAACCGCCATTGAGCCAACCGGTGTTCGTACCGCAGATGGCGAACTGCATGAATTCGATATTCTGGTGATCGCCACCGGTTTTAAAGTCGATCAGTTTATGCGCCCCATCGAAGTGATCGGGCAAAATGGTATCACCCTGGAACAGGCCTGGGTAGATCGACCCTCAGCCTATCTGTCAGTATCGGTACCTGGCTTTCCTAACCTTGCACTACTTAACGGGCCTAATGGGCCAGTGGGCAATTTCTCTTTGATTGATGTAGCCGACATTCAGCTCGACTACTTTTTGCAACTGGTAGAAAGCGTCCGTGACGGCCAATGTGCCGCATTTTCTGCCAAAGCAGCTGCGGCAGAATCGGCTGAAACCGAAAGAGTTGAAGCTACTAAAAACACCGTCTGGGTCTCAGGCTGCAAAAGCTGGTATCTGGATGACCGTGGTGTGCCCGCAGTTTGGCCATGGTCCATGGGGAAATTTCGCGATGTAATGACCAAACCCGATATGGATGACTACGACCTGGCTTCCTGAAATCTTTAATGGCATTTTCGTGGGCGCTTCTCTGTCCACGAAAGTTGTCCATGAAGGTGCCCATTAAAGTCTCCTCGTACTATACCCCTGTCACCCCTGTCACCCCTGTCGCTGCGTTTGCCTCTTGAAATGGAGGCTACTGATAATTCAGCAGCCTGTTTGATGCCCTGGCATAGATACCGAACACTATCTATGCAGTGGATCATCGCTATAATAACCTGCATTTTTAGAATCATTGTTAAAATAAAAAGCAGGAGCGACCATGACTGGCAACAAAATTACCGACGACCCACGAATAGACCCGCGCATCAAAGCTATCCTTGGCGGGCTGAATATGCCACCACCAAAAAATGTTGACAATAGAGACCAGCTATTAGCAGCCGCCAATAGCGAACGTGCTATCGCAGCGCGTGGTGCCATGGAGAAATTTATGGAGATGTGCGATTCAAAACAAATCGCACCACTTGAGGGGCTTAAAATATCTGATCAGGAATTTATTTCACAACCTGACGGCAATAACATCAAGATCCAGTTTATCCGCCCTGATACCGACGCAACGGTACCCTGCGTGTACTATATTCATGGCGGCGGCATGCAATCTATGTCCTGCTATGATGGCAACTATCGCGCCTGGGGCCGGATGATCGCGCAACAGGGTGTCGCCGTGGCAATGGTCGATTTTCGTAATGCCCTGGTACCTTCTTCTGCCAGTGAAGTTGCGCCCTATCCCGCCGGATTAAACGATTGCGTATCAGGCATCAAATGGCTGGCTGCCAATAGCAAAACCCTTAATATTGACCCGGAACATATTATTATCGCTGGTGAAAGCGGCGGCGGCAATTTAACCCTGGCGACAGGTTTACGCCTCAAACAACAGGGTGATATCGGTTTAATTAGCGGATTGTACGCACTATGTCCTTATATCGCCGGCATCTGGCCGCTACCTGAAAACCCATCGTCAACCGAAAATAATGGTATTTTCCTCGATCTGCACAGCAATGTTGGCGCCATGGCTTATGGCATTGAAGAACTCAACAATAAAAACCCACTGGCCTGGCCCGGGTTTGCTACCGAAGCTGATGTCAAAGGCCTGCCGCCAACGATGATCAGCGTTAACGAATGCGACCCACTACGAGACGAAGGCGTAAATTTTTACCGTTTGCTGCTAAAAGCTGGGGTTAGCGCCCGCTGCCGCCAGGTGATGGGCACTATTCACGGCACGGAAATATTCCCTATCTGCTGCCCCGACATCAGCCGTGATACCGCCAGCAGTATTGCTGATTTCTGCGCTGGCTAGTTATTGCCCCCTCGCCTGGCTTTATAGCAGAACCTCAGGCGACCGCTAGATAGACCATCGGGTAAATGCGGCAGATGAATGGTGAACGATTCATCTGCCGCATGAATATCCATTAATATACGCCAGGTGCTCTGCATATTGACCCCGTATAATGGGCGCAATGTAATTGATAGAGAACCTTATCTATGGCAAGTGTAGCGACATCACAATCAAGCTCTGCCGTGCAAACCGAAAATTTTGACGTAGTTATTATTGGCGCCGGTATATCCGGCGTTGGCGCCGCCTATCACCTTGGCGACCAATGTACCGATAAAAGTTTTGTCGTCCTGGACAGCCAGCAAAGTTTTGGTGGCACCTGGACTACACATACCTATCCAGGCATTCGCTCCGATAGTGACCTGTATACCTTTGGCTATAGATTTAAACCCTGGGTCGGCGCACCGATTGCCAGTGCCGAGGAAATCCTTAACTATATGGGCGAGGTTATTGAAGAAAACGACCTCGCACCGCATATTCGTTATGGACACACCATCACCCGTGCCAACTGGTCAAATGAGGACAACCTGTGGACCCTGGAAGGCATCCGCAATGATACCCAACAACCCGTCCGGTTTACGGCTAATTTTCTCTGGATGTGCCAGGGTTATTACCGCCACTCAGAGGGTTATACACCCGACTGGGCCGGCATGGATGAATTCAACGGCCAAATTATACACCCCCAAACCTGGCCCGAAGACCTTAACTACAAAGAGAAACAGGTCGTCGTTATAGGTTCTGGTGCCACCGCTGCAACCCTGGTCCCGGCCATCGCTGACGACTGCAAGCATGTCACCATGTTACAACGTTCACCCACCTATTTTATCCCTGGCCGCAATGAAAATGTACTGGCGGATCAATTACGCGAACTGGATATTGACGAAACCTGGATCCACGAAATTGCCCGAAGAAAGATTCTTCAGGATCAGGCCAAAATCACTGAAATGGCTTTCGAACAGCCTGAAGTGCTGACCAAACAGCTGCTAGGCGCAGTGCGTGCCTATCTTGGCGAAGACTATGATATCGAAAAGCATTTCACGCCCAATTATCTGCCCTGGCGGCAACGCATCGCCTTTGTCCCAGACGGCGATATATTTAAGGGTATTGCTTCAGGCAAGGCGTCTGTTGCCACCGATGAAATTGATCACTTCACCGAGGACGGTATACAACTAAAATCTGGCGATAAGCTTGATGCAGATATTGTTATTACCGCCACCGGTTTTAATATGAGTGTACTAGGCGATATCGCCTTTTCCATCGACGACAAACCGGTGGATTTTGCCGACACCGTCACCTATCGCGGCATGATGTTTACTGGCGTACCTAATATGCTATGGATCTTCGGCTACTTTCGCGCCAGCTGGACCTTGCGGGTTGATTTGCTGGCTGACTTTGTTTGCCGCCTGCTGAACCATATGGACCAGCAGGGTACAAAACAGGTGACCACCATGCTGAGGAAAAAAGATCAGCATATGCCGATCTCAAGCTGGATGGACCCAGAAAACTTCAACCCCAGTTATCTCATGCGCAGCATGGACCTACTGCCAAAATGCGGTAATACGCCGGAGTGGCAACATACCCAGGATTATTGGTCAGAAAAAGATCTAATCCCAGAAATTGATCTTTCTGATGAGGTTTTTGTTTATAAATAATCCCAGCACTTATAATCCCAGCACTTAAAGAAAGGCTAGAACAAAAGGTCTTTGTAAAAAAACTCGCCGACACCTATTAATTACAGATATTACTACCAGGTCGGCGAGGTTTATTGGTTAAAACGGCAATTTTATCGCCGCCACTGCTTTACAGAACCAACAAACCTCAAAACAGCTATTGACAACAATAAATATAACAGACGAGTCAGAACCAAATATCAATTAGAATAGGCTATTTATTCACCGCCACCATTATTCACGAAACTAACATCGCGCCATTCACAATTTATCACCATAAAACTTAACTCACCGATCTACCCGCCCGCAGACCCCACTGAACATCCACGGAAGCAACAACATTCGTATGGCCCAATAAGCGCCTGCACGGTATTAATTAGCGGGAAATAAAAAGAATATTTATCAAGACTCAAATCTGACTGCCAGGACTAGCATCAATCTTTCAGCGATCGCAGCCCGCCAAAACATCACTGCAAATGAACTAAGCCCAAAAAATTATCGTTTCAGTTACCAACCCCAGACAAGCAAACATCTATCATTATCATTTCAAACCATCCAATACCTGACCCCTCACCATATCGGTTATCGTCCGCTTTGCGACGAAAACACCTAAACGACCTACAGGAACAACTACCAGAAACCAAACAGGCGAAACAAAAACCTCATGAACATCATTTAATACTCCATATAATTCGCCAAAAAGTAAGCATAACCCTAGTTTTATAGCTGTTTTATAAAGCTTACCAAGGTCAGGAAATTAAGCTCGCTCAGACTATTTTTCAAAAAACCATCCAGCATCCTCGATGCATCTATAATTAATTACTGTAAGTAAAATTAGGCATTGTAAACAACTCAGATAGCAAATATTTCAACCTTAATAGCCAGCCGAAAAACCTCTCCGGAACAGTACCAATAAGATCTCACAGAACAAACAAACAAAAAACAATCACGACAACACACAAACTTAACGCGTATTCGCTCATAAAAGGAAATACAAAAAGCGGATCAGCATAAGCAACATCGCCCAGTATTAAAACACGCCAACTCCTGGCGCTTTTTAAAATATTAAACTGAGAAAAAGATCACAATTACCAGACAAATCTTTCGCATTACTCAGCCAATGCTAATTCAATTAATCTAAATCAGCCCAGCCAAGCCCTTTTAATAACAGCAAACCTGTTGGCAAACTAACAACACTGAGCTAGCATACACATTATATTCAACTTTAATCAGGAGGTATAAACAACTCATATGGACAATTAGACCAGCATCGCAATCGATTACAACCGAATCTGCAAATCTGTACTCAACACCACAGGGGAATGCATGATTGGGTACGTCAATAGCAAGCGGTTTAAAGCAATAGATTAAGAGATACACAATATAAAAAACCAATAACAGATTGTAATTGCAAAAATTTTCAGACTTGAAACGTGTCAAGAAAGTGATTAAGTAATTTAAGTATCAAACTAGGGGAAATCTATCAAAATTCCAAAAACACTCGGACCGCTACCAGCGGTCATCGTGGCGTCATGCGCTACGCTATGTTCTTTCACTGCTTATAGTGAGAACGACACCGCATCTAAAGCCAGGGGCTCTGCAGCACGCCTCATGGAAGAAGTTCTCGTCACAGGCACCAGGAAAAAAAGTGCTGACGAACGAATCCAGGACATACCCATCGCCATGAGCGCCTATAACGGCGATCAACTCGAAGCTCTACAAGTACGCAATATAGAAGGCCTGTCTTTTACTATGCCCAACGTCCAACTGGACTCTGTAGGCACAGTTAAAGGTACCGCCAACTTTTCAATACGTGGCCAGGGCATTAATAGTTCAATCCCATCTGTTGACCCAACTGTCGGCGTATTTGTTGATGGAATGTATTTGGGCGTCAACTATGCGGTTAATTTCGATACCTTTGACCTGGAATCAATAGAAGTATTACGCGGCCCTCAAGGCCTACTGTTTGGTCGAAACGTAACGGCAGGAGCAGTAGTGGTAACTAATCGCAGGCCAAACCACGAATTCAGTCTGCGGACCAAAATCGGCACCACTGACGACAATGACACAACCTTCGGCCTGTCTATGACGGGTTCAGTGATACCCGACCTGGTAGCCGGCAAGGTCGCTTTCTACGCCCGAAATGACGCAGGTTATTTCGAAAATGTCTCTACTGGGGACGATAGTTTTGGTGGTGGTGAGACTTATATGGGGCGGTTCGGTTTAACCTTTACACCCACCGACAACATCTCAAGTACCTTTAGCTACGAATGGGGCAAGGACCGGTCTGACTCGGGCATCCCGTACACGCCGTTTGATTCTTCGAGGGAAGGATTTCCTCATACTCGACCTGGCGACTTCAAAGTCAAAACCCATGTGGATTCAGGCCTGGGCAATTTTGCTGATGCCGATTGGCAACATGCGATCCTGGACACAACCATTGACGTTGGTTTTGGTGACGGATCAATCACCGGTATTGTGACCTGGCGTGAAGTCAGCACCAATGGAGAGATCGATCTTGATGGCACCGACATCCCCGGCTTCGAATTTCACTCAGGCTCAGCTCTGGATCAAAACCAGAGAAGTGCCGAGATACGTTATGCCGGCAGTTTCGCTGACGACAGGGTTGATCTGACAGTTGGGTACTATTACTTCAACCAGGTACAACGTCTATTTGCTTTTCGCGAACTGGATTTCACGCACCTTGGTGCAGCGGCTCCAACACCAAGATTTAATTACGGTGGTGTCGTTAATCATGAAACCTGGGGCGTATTTGCCAATTCAGATATTAGATTGTCCGACGAACTTACCCTGTCGCTCGGTGTCAGATACACCGAAGAAGAAAAAGAGGCCCAGGTTGCTATCGCTACCCTATCAACCGCTGGCGACCTGCCAGCCGGAGCCTTCTTAGGCGGTTGCACAAATTCCGGCAGAATTACCTGCGGCCCTGACTTTACCGATGACGACGACTGGTCTAATGTCACCCCAAGAATTGCTTTACAGTGGTACTTTAGTGACAGCTCTCATATGTATGCCAGCTACAGCAAAGGGTTCCGTAGCGGCGGTTATAATCTCCGTAATACCAACTCAAGACAAAGACCTGGGCCCTGGGATGAAGAAAGCCAGGATTCCTATGAACTCGGTATGAAAACAGAATTGCTGGATGGCAAAATCCGTTTTAATGCCGCCGTTTTTCTAAATCAAATTGAAGATATGATTCGCGAAGTGATCACCGAAGATCCCGATACCGGTGGCTCTTTACAGGTGATTTCAAACACCGCTGACGCCGATGTAAGCGGGGTTGAACTCGACGTTAACTGGCTGGCCACGGACAATTTGTTGATCTATGCCAATGTCGGTTATCTTGATGATGAGTACCAGGAAATACTTGCTGATCTAAACCTTGATGGATTGGTACCTGGCGATTTAAATCCTGATGGCTCGGTCAATAATGATGACCTAGGTCTGACGTTACCTCGCTTAGCCCATTGGACAGCTTCAATTGGTGGCAATTTTGATATACCAATGCAAGCAGGCCTAATCACCTTACGTCTAAACTACAATCATCGAACAGCAGGATTTTTCAGTGATTCTAATGTTGATACCCTGCCTTCTCATGACGAGCTAGGCGCTGGCATTTCCTTCACTTCCGCTGACGAAAAATGGAAACTGAGCCTGTACGGTAAAAATCTATTAGATCAAGTGCTACGCGTGACCCAATTTAGTATTGGCAAACCTGTACCCTCTGAACGTATCGCCGTATCTGCATTTGCCCCTATTAAAAAGGGCCGCGTAATTGGCATTGAGTTCGATTACCGTTTATAAAAATGGCGAACTAGCAAGGCTATTTCATATACCACTAATAGCCTTCTGGAACTAAAAAACCCTGGTACGATTTAGTACCAGGGTTTTTTATACGCTACAAATGCCAAAATTATATTGCTAAATTCACGATACTGTAATAATTAACGAAATACTCTCATTTATAAGAAAGCGGTTAGGGTCTGGCAGAACAACCCGACGAAGATATGCCCAGCGGGATACGCTAACTAAACTTGAACGCCTTATATTCATTAACTCTAACTTCCGCTAATCTCTTGCTGTCTGCCGTTGTAAATAAGATAACGTAGCTTGTCGAGATTGGGCACATTAGAGTTATGGCCATGGCTTTGCATGTAGACATTGGGGGCTACCAATTGAAATCTGCATCAAATAGAAAGTACCAGGTCAAGATAAAAGCGCCGATCCATAATATCCTCGTCGCTACCTATAGGCGTTTCGAAAGCAATACCCATCCGCACATGGTCGGTGATAATAAATCTTGCCCCTATGGCCGCTGTGGTAACAGTGCCTGCGTCTGTACTGCCAAAATTAACCAGATCGATCCCTTCAAAATCAAACGGTAACCGGTCGCCACCCTCAGTAACAAAATCATCCGGAATTTTATTTAGTAGCAAAATCGGGCGAATTTCCGTGGTCATCAAAGGCGTTTCATTAAACAAAGGATTTGAAATAGCAGGAATGTAACGAAAGTTTTTATCCTCAGCCAACGACCCCGCAAGGTCTATTGCCAAAGCAGTAGCAGGAAGAAAAACAACCAACGGCACCAGGAGCAGCCACGCATTTAGAATATACCAATTCACCTTCATAATTACCTTATATCAACTAGTTGCAGCAAGTATCCTTAATGTAGATGAGGCCGCTATGATTCAGGTCAAAAAATTCGATCATGTATTAGAGCAATCCGCCTAAAACACGGCACAGTATAGCGCTGCTATCAAGCATGCAGAGCAATATCCACACTTCGATATTTAGCCCTTAATACGAACAGCCAGCACATCGCAGGAAACACCATGTAAAACACTATTCGCTGTTGAGCCCAATAGTAACTGCAAACCACTTTGACCGTGGGTACCCATAACGATCAGGTCAACATCGTATTGCTTAACAACGGTATGGATTTCACTAGCGGGCCTGCCCTGCCTGATTAACTGAAGCGCTTCAGGCACCTCAAGTCGCAGCCCTGCAGCGACCATACGGTTGGCGCTGTCCTGCCTTAATCCAGAATCTAAATCAGCTATTTGATCGCTAAAGCTCATGCTTTCAACGGCGCAAGTCATGCTCAGAGGCTCATGGACATGTAAAAGCAAAAGCGCGGCATCATTGTCCCTGGCAAGTTGCGCGCCTTTTTCTATGATTTGATCATTATCAAAGTGGAAATCTAGCGCTAATAGTATTTTTTTGTAAGATGCCATGCTTTTCTCCAGCCCATAAATAAGGTCCCCTTATTAGATCAACAATAAAGGTCATAAATTATGATCAGGATCAAACAGATATTATTTTTCTAAAAAAGCGGCGAGAAAAACACAAGGCCCTCGCCTTTGGTCGCAGCGAGGACTACTCTAATGGGCATACAGGCTACGGATAAGTTCGCCGTATTTGTTGCAGCATATCCTTAAATAGAACCAGTATGGATAGATTTGTAATTCACCGCTCGCTTAACCTCTAACAGTTTCGATAATCAGAAACAAGACAGAGCTATTCTTTATTCACGAACAGTTCTTGTACGCCCCAACATCTGCCGTACACCATTCACCGTGTACGGCTATTATCGGCACAATCCAGAGGCAAACCAGGCACCAAACCCGGCGGGTTTTACCTGCCTAAGCAGCGGCTGGGAAACCATAAAGTCTAACGGCATTATCATGCAATATCATGCGCCGTTGTTCAGGTTTGATCAATTCAAGCTGGTCGGCAATAATCTCCTGAGAATCAGGCCAGACGCCATCGGGATGAGGAAAGTCTGAACCCCATAACAACGTCTCGGCACCAATACGATCAATATTCGCCATACCGGTCTCATCTTGCTGAAAGGTAACAAACATCTGCCGACGCCAATACTCGCTGGGCTTCATCTTAAGTTCCAGGTTCTGGAACTGATCTTCCCACTCATAGTCCATACGCTCCAGCGCATAAGGTAACCAACCTGCACCTGCCTCACCCAGCACCACTTTTAAGCCTGGATGACGCTCTAATGCACCACCAAAAATTATTGCCGCCAGGTGAGTTGACATAGCCATCTGAAACTCGGTCATTACGGTTGCCAGGAAGCGATGATAATCTAACGGATTAGTAAATGGCGGCGCACCTGCTGCACTACCAACAGTATGAAGCTGCACGGGAATACCAGTTTCTTCCGCGGCAATCCACAGCGGCTCCCATTCATCTTTCCAAAATGGCAGATTGCCAGGGACGATGGGTAATTCTCCACCGCTAAGGCCCAGCGCTGCACAACGCCTTAACTCTTCCGCCGCCTCTTCTGCACTACCAGCGGGCAGACAGCCCACCATGGCAAAACGGTCCGGGTTGGCTTTACGGAATTCTGCGGCAAAATCATTATAAATTTTGCCCATCCAGGCCCCAACCTCAGCATCCTTAACCCTTGATGCAGCCCCCAGAATGCCATAAATCACTTCACCTGCAACACCATCGCGATCCTGCTCGCCAATACGCAGTGCCGGATCAGATGTACGCATGATACCTTTTGCCTGGTCTTCATAGAGGCCAGTAGCTGCCATGCGGTCGGCACGATGAATAACACCGGGCACATAACGGCGCCCACCTGAGCCCATACCGCCATATACCCCCATTGATTTCCCCGCAGCATTTACCCAGTGCTGCTCACCTTCATCTCTTTCTATAACCTTTGGCATTCGATCGCGTAGGCTTGCAGGTGCATTCTCAGTGAAAATTTCTTTCGGCATACATGGCAAATCTATATGACCATCAGCGGAGTATATTGGATAACTCACAACCTTTACCTCATTAATAATGGATTAAAAAAGACGCTCGAAGCAATGTTCAAGAAGGTAGCTTTTGATAACACAACTCGTGATAACAAAGCTGGTTATCATATGACTCCTGGTGCGCTTCGACGCGGTTCTTGTATCAAGTACTCGGAATTGCGAGTTAGAATGCCGTGGTCGGCAGCAACAATCAACTAAACAATCTTTTCATGTAACCCTCTCAACACCAATCAGGTGCTCTCTGCACCGTAAAACGTCACTTTGATGAGGCTTTGATAATGCGTTGACAACCCCGATTAAACAAAACCCTTTGCCGACACTTAGTCTGTGCTCCCCCACTTCATCAGAGGCTCATTAAGCGCTGATCAGAAATTCATCAGCGCAAAAAAAGCCCCACCAACATTTCATAATATTAGTAGGGCCATTTCATCTTTATAAGTTGCTCAATTTGTCGCAACTTTGTTGTTCTGCAAATTACCAAACCAGGTATCAGCGACTAGGCAACTGCCTGCCCGTGGCGTAACAACTTGCCTGGTGTTGCGCCCGTACATTTACCACTTTCAAAGGTAATTTCGCCATTTACAATAATCGCGTCATAACCAATTGCACGTTGTACCCGACGCCATTCATTGCCGGGGAAATCATGTTCAATACTGCCGATCCAGGGCGGATCAATGGCCAGGCCATCCATATCATAAACCAGGATATCTGCCGCACCACCCACCTGAAGCACACCACGATCTTTAAATCCTGCCGCCTGCGCCGGCAGATTAGACAACCGATAATGGGCTTCTTCCAGGCTAACCACCTGCTCATCGCGCACCAACCAGGTTAAAAAGTCAGTGGTATACGCGCCGCCGGTGAAAAACTTGGTATGCGCACCCCCATCGGATACACCTGGGATGGTATAGGGGAAATCATTCATCATTTCAGCCATAAATTCGGCATTAGAGCCTTTATCTGGCCCCAGAAATTCCACTTCAAGATTACCCGCAACAGATAAATCCAGCATGGTCTCTATATGATGTTTACCCTGCTCTTGCGCAATGGCACCAACAGATTTACCGACATATTTCTCTAGCTGCGGGTTATCCCCCACTGCCTGAATAATCAATTGTGCCGGATTACCGCCAACACCTGCCTGTATAACCTGCAAACGCCGATCCGCCTCTTCTGATTCGTCAATTAAAGCGCGACGTAATTCAGGATCCTGTAACTTTTGCATCTTTTCATCATGGCTGCCGGTAGTTACTGCACGCCAGGCAGGCGATGCATCATAAAGATTCCAGTGTTCCAGAGTGAACGCAAATCCAGATCGGCCAGTACCACATTGGGCGTAGATAGGCAGGTCACGTTTGCGACAATCTTCAATCCAGCGCAGCGGTTTACGGTGTACCTCGGGGTTTTTACGCGCTGGCGCTACAACGTTATGTAATACGGGTTGGCCAGCCGTCTCAGCCAGTTTTTCAAGAAACTCGCGGTCGGCGCGAACACTTTCGCCACCCGCCTGGGTGATCTGAATAACGCCTTCGCCGCGCTCCTTTAATACTTCTGCCAGGGCCAAAATATCTTCATCCACCATGGTATCAGTCACCATCGGCGAACCATCAAAATCAGCCTGAACAGAATCTTTGCCTAGTCGTTGTAAAGAAAAGCCGCATAAGCCAGCATCCATACCTTCATGTAACAGGCGTTTCATTTCAGCCCGTTCAGCATCAGTGGCCGGGCGTGTCTTGGCCGCTTCCAGGCCCATCACATAGGTCATCAATGAGGCAACGGGCATATATTGAATTACGTTAACGCCCTTGTCGGAGCGATCCAGACTATCCATATATTCAGGAATAGTTTCCCAATCCCATTCCATACCCACTTTCATGGATTCAAAGGGGATGGCTTCGGTACGGGTCATGGTTAGCATGGACCGTTCCTGAAAATCTGGTTTTACTGGCGCAAAACCAAAACCGCAATTGCCTAAAACTACTGAAGTGACGCCATGCCAGCCTGAGATAGTGCACCAGGGATCCCAGCGAATCTGAGCATCATAATGGGTATGTAGATCAACAAACCCAGGCGCTACAATTCGCCCTTTGGCATCGATCACACGTTTTGCTTCTCCAGGTGCATCACCACCCAGTTGAGCAATTTTACCGTCTTTGATCCAAACATCACCTTCATATCTTGGCGTGCGTTTGCCATCAACGATCATTCCGTTTTTTATCTGAATATCAAACTGCTGCATAACACCTCCCTGGAAACCATTTTTAGTCGTCAAATGATAATAAGAGCAGCGCTATCAAATCGCAAGTACTTGCTATAACCTCACAGAAAATGATGGCAAATTAACCCGAACAAACAGCCCTGAGCGGCTCTTATAAAACAGCCCTGAGCGGCTCTTATAAAACAGCCCTGAGCGGTTCTTATAAACAGCAACAGCCCTGAGCGGTTCTTATAAACAGCAACAGCCCTGAGCGGCTCTTATGAAGAGCAACAGCCCTGAGCGGTTCTTCCATTAACAGCCTATTTGAATACCGGTTCGCGACGCTCTTCAAAAGCCTTTAGGCCTTCACTAACGTTTTCACTCAATAACGCAGGTACAGCAATGTCCTGCTCAAACTTCAGAGAATCACTCACGGTTAAGGTTGCACCTTGCCGGGCCAGTTGTTTCATTGCCGCCAACCCCTCTGGGTTTCTTTTACTCAATGTCTGCGCATATTCCAGTACTGTACCCTGTAAAGAGCCAGACTCCACCACATAATTTACCAGCCCCCAGTCCAGCGCCTCTGGCGCGGTTAACCAGCGCGCCGAGTACATTAAATCCATCGCCCGACGTAAGCCGACCAATCTTGGCAACCGTTGCGTGCCACCCCAGCCTGGGACCAGACCATATTGCGCGTGTTGACAACCCATTTTCGCATCGTCAGCCGCGAAAACCACATCAGCACACATCATCAACTCCATCCCACCAGCAAGGCATAAGCCGTTTAAGGCTAATACTACAGGCAGTCTTGAAGCTTCCAGCTTTTGCATCACGTCATGGCCATAACCAATAAAGTTATTTAATTCAACTTCGTCCTGCCGATGTCCACTCACTTCTTCGAGGTCTGCACCGGTACAAAAATGCTTGCCCGCAGCTGAAATAACTACCACCCGCACACTGCTATCCTGTTCAGCTTTATCCAGACCACGCTCAATACCTGCAATCAACGCAGTAGACAAGCAGTTGAATTTATCGGGCCGATTAAGCGTTAACAGGGCTAATTGATTTTCTACGCTGTAGGTCACTGCATCTGTCATTTAAATATTTTCCTGGTTAATTCGAGTGGGGTTTTCTGTTAGTACTTTAGTCAAACCGTTGCAGATAGCGTGCTGACTGCACGGTAAGCCTGCGGCGTGGAGATCACGCCATCAGGCTTTTATATTGCCGTAAAACCACCCAATTTATGCAGTAGCTTCCTTCATTCGCCAGGATTTATTACCCGCTGGCAGGTTAAATAGCGCCGCAGTATTATCCCGAAAGATTCCCTGCTTCTGCTCCTCGGTTAGATGCGGTGTCTGTTCTTCTATTAATTCCAGTGAACGCGGATAGGTTGAATCCGAATGCGGAAAGTCACTGGCCCAAAGGATATGCCGATAATCCATCATATACATAGAGTGGAAAGCCGTTACATCGTCCTGGAACGTGCCATAAACATTTTCCTTAACGTATTCACTGGGTAATTTGGACAACCCTTTAATAATCCCGCCTTCGGCATTGAGTTTGGCAGAATGATCCATTCGGGTCATATAGTGAGGAATCCAGCCTACATCACTTTCTGCTACCACCAGCTTAAGCTTTGGGTGCCGTTCAAAAACGCCACCATAAACCATCAAACCCACAACATCCTGAATCGCTCTGACAATATTAAGGAAGCCATTCATATTATGCCCACGAATCTTGTTCTTAGCGCTCATACTGCCAGCCCGGCTGGTCAAAATATGGAAAGTGACGGGTAGCTCCAGGTCAGTAGCGCATTCCCACAGGGCATCGTAATCAGGATGATCGTAGTCTTCATGAACGGGGTCACCCGGCATCATCATGCCAACCATACCCATCTTTTTGGCCATTTTAAAATCTTCAATGGCACTATCAACGCTCAGTACTGCCGTTTGGGCCAGGCCAAATACTCGGTAAGGTTGTTCGCTGCACATACTTTCTAACCAGCGGTTATAAGCTCTCATGCAGGCATCTTTGTACAGCGGATCCTTATGCATGCATAAACCCATACCAATTGACGCGTAAATAATTTCTGCCGCCAGGCCATCCTGGTCCATACAGACAGCACGCGCATTGGCGTTATAACCTGCTTCACGAATATCCGAAAAACGTATTGTTTTGGCCCGCGCCAGGCGGTCTTTGACGGTAAACCCGGCACCATCAACAAACCCAAGACCTACAGGTTTCATACCAGGGATAACAAAGGCTTCTGTGCCGTCTGGTTGTTCTTCTATCCGGGGCGCATCATCTCGATACTTGGGGTCAATAAAATCAGTATAACAATTGGGTGGTTCACAGACGTGACCGTCTGCAGAGATAATACCTTGTGGGATCATAGTGAGTTCCTTTGTGGACACCTGCAAAAATCAGGCATTGGTTGAAATTAATCTGTTTGATGGGCACTTATTACCAGGCTGTTTAAAAGTTCTCACTGCCTGGTGATAGTGGATATCTGCTTGTATATATAAGTGCTAATTAAAAATGCTCATTAATAAGTACTTGTTGGGCTTCATTCTTCACCCCGATTTACGGGATTGATACTGCGGAAGAGCTTTTAAGAAGGGGTATTTATTGCATATCGGCAGATAGTAAGCAAGTTTACATTATTATCGCGTAAGTCATTAACCGCGACAAGGTTAGCCGAAATTGTGCTTGATTAGGCGCTATCAAAGGCCGCTAGAGTATGAAGAAAGTGAGGGTTTAGGCGGAGAAAATAACAGAAATTTGGCTAGACCTTTCAGCAATAAATACTGAAAGACCCAGCCAGTGCCCGATGACTCTGTGCAACTAATTGCAGTCAATAGGTGACCTCAATTAGCGACAAAAACACTTATCATCAACGGGCCTTTGGACCATTTCTTTATAGACGTGTAGTCAAAGTCACACCCACCATGCGTGGTGGTGCAAATAGCGTACTATAAGAATTTTGCTGAAACACAGAGTCAAAGACAATGGTTTTCACATGTCGGTCAGTCAAGTTTCGAGCCCAGACTTTTACATCCCAGCGGTCATCTGGCGCACGTATACCCAGCTGCAGGTTTACTATGGCTTCACCATCCACTTCCTTCTCTGCATCCAGATCAGAACCGGTATTATGACGACCACGATAACCCACATTCAAGTTACCATAACCAATAAAGCTACCGATTTCCTGCTCTATAAAGAGTGAAGTACTACCTTGCCACCTGGGTGCATGAGTCAACTGTTGACCTTCAATATTTTCCAGTGCCGCCCAGTCTTCCAGCTCACCGAACTGCCCGGTCAAAAACAGCTCTGCTTCAGAGGTATTTTTAATATTCAGATCATCGCCATATTTGGCATCGGCATAGGTCACGCCAAAGGTCCAGGTGATGTTGTCGCCTATCAACCAGGTGGTTTCAACCTCAACCCCTTTTGATATCACCTCAGCAACGTTGTTCACCAGAAAGCCATTACCCGTAAAGGTATTTAACTGGAAGTCCTCAAAGTCACTATAGAAAAAGGCCACATTGGCAATCAGGGTGCCATCCAGCAAGGTTGCTTTTACGCCTAATTCAAAGGCATCAACCAGCTCTGGATCAAAGCGATGGTCATCATCCAGGGCCGCACAACCAAGGTCTTTCAATGAAAGACCAGGTGCTGTTAGCCCACCTTGAACACCACAACCTGACGCCAAACCATTACCAATATTCAGCTCGTCCAGACCCATACTACCATCCGCCGCTGTTCTGGGGTCATTTAAAATAGCATCAGGAACCACTGAAAATACCGTATTCCTGGTTACTGTATCTTCTGACACAGGGCCCAGGAAATGCGGAACGCCCCCGGTGGATAAATAACTCACAAACGAATCAAACTCCACCGCCTGCTGATCAAGATTAAATCCGCCGGCTTTATAACCGCGCGATATACTACCGTATACATTAATATCGTCAGTCAAGGCATAAGCAAGCTTAATCGTACCGGTCCACTCCTTCTCGGTTTCTTCATCAGTCCAGCTAGCATTATTACACAAAGCGCCATTTTCTACCCTGGCGGTACAATGTGCCTCGTTATTAACATTCCTCAAAAGACCTTCAACCACAGAGGCTGGGTCATCCAGCGAACCAAAAGGCGCAACGCCATTAATCACTGTAGTTGCCTCTTTAGTTTCATTTGAATAACGCGCACCTAAAGTCAGGGACCATTTATCATCTAAATGCCAGACATTATGGGTAAATACCGACCAGCCATCAGTATCTTGTGAATAGTCACCGCTATAACCATCGCCTTCAATAAAGTTTGGTCTTAATGTATCGTCTGTCAGGTAGGTACCGGTTGCAATATCAAATGTGCCCAGGGATACGCCATTACCATCGTCTCGCCCTGCATTTGGCACCAGAAACAACGCCCCAGGCGACTGAGCAATGGCCTCGCTACCGCCTACAGCCGCAAGCGCACTTGGTATATCATTCAAAAGTAAGGGTAGCCCTCCGCCACCTACCAGCAACCGCGAAAGAAATTCTGGTCCCTGACTAGACAACCGAATACCTTCATCGGTGGCTAACTTTTCAGTATAAAAATAAGCGCCGAATAGATAATCTGCATTTTCAGTTGAATAGCTGAGTTGAAATTCCTGCGAAAAGTTTTCAAAGGTCTCATTAGTAAACTGTGGCCGTAAAATATCTGCGCCACTAAAATCCGGGTCCTGACCGCGGAAAACTTCAAATTCACGATAAGACGTGATGGAGGTTAAACGCCAGTCTTCGTTAATTTCCCAGGTCGCTTCATTCTGAATGCCCCAGTCTTCAACTTCCTCGAAGGGTTTAAAGTTCACACTGACATCAAGCTCTTCATCAGGAAAATTCGCATTTTCTTCAGGTCGCCCAAGACGCCGCAGAAAATCATTCATAATTGCCCCGCTCGGCTCGCCGCCGTCTAATGTCCTTCTTGAGGTACCACTGAAGGTATTAAATTCGGTATTAACAAACTCAAAGCGGGCTGGACAGCAGTCCTCATTTTTATCTGAATAGTCAAAAATCATGCGGGTTTCAAAATTATCCAGCGGTGCCCACAGCAACTGACTTTTTATTGAATAACGGTCACGGCTGGCATATTCATCACCGGTAAAATTATCTTCGTAATAACCATCCCGCTCCTGATAGGTGATTGCGGCGCGATAGGCCAGCTCGTCGCTTAACGGGCCGGTGGCAGAAGCAGCAACTTTGATCATACCGTAATCCCCTGCGCCCACAGCGGCCATATAGCCAGGTTCAAATTCAGGTTTTTTGGTGATGATATGCAAGGCCCCTGCGGAAGTATTTTTACCAAACAGGGTACCCTGAGGGCCACGTAATATTTCGATCCGCTCGATATCTACCAGGTCATTAAATGCCTGCCCGGCACGACTCCGATAAACACCATCGATAAACGTACCCACGGCAGCTTCAAGGCCAGGGTTATTACCGGTTGTACCAATACCACGGATACGGATAGTACCGCCATTGGATTCACTATTGGATGAATAAACAGAAATGCTGGGTGAGACTTCCTGCAGACCATAAAGGTCCTGCACGCCTCGGTTTTCCAGGTCTTCGCCGACAAATGCGCTGATGGCAATGGGTACATCCTGGACAGATTCTTCGCGTTTGGTTGCGGTGACTACCACCTCTTCCATTCGCCTGCCTTCGGCAGTTGCTGGCAGCATCGCTGGCAGCAGGGTTGAACATAATATCAGTGTAGAAAGTCGCTTCATTTATTTCCCCTAAAAGAACAGTTATGAATTTTTTTTGGCTTTAAGCCTTTTTATTTTTTACCAACTTTTTATTACTAACTTACGCTGTGCGGTTAAATCGATAGATATTCACCACCCAGCTTTCAACTGAACAACCAATGGCGTTGATTAACCCGGCTTGTTTACCGGTTTAATGTGCTCGCCAAATCAGTTTTTTTTATTATTACCTTCTCCTTATTTTTAGCCCCCTGAATTAAATTATCATCGAGCAATTACACAATACTGCCTGGTCCAACCCCTACACACTTCCAACAATACCAGGCGATAACTAACATACTTTGCTACCGTTTGGCTTCTTTCTGCGTATCAAAAATAGAACAAAACACCCTTCCAACATTATGCGAAATATCAAGACATCCGCACTGGTGATCCACAATGGATAGTTTTAAGGCATTATTCACCGATCAACACTGGCATGAATAATGGTGCATCACCGCATAATAATTTACTTGCCGAGCAACTATTTTACAGATTTAGCATCCCCGAACCGGCCTGACTAAATAACCACAAAATAATCCGCAATAAAAAGGACCTGCAGAAACAAAAAAAGGGAGGGAGTCAATCCAGAAGAGTCAATCCAGAAGAGACAAAATCAGAAAAGAGCAGAGCAAAATACTTAGGCAACAAAATGAAAATGGGCGATTACGGATAGCGAGGAATTGCTGCTATCTATAACCACCCAGTTTTTTTACTTTTCTTTTACCTGTTTTATTACTTTATTTATCTAATGTTTTATTAAGCCAACCATTCCATTACAGATGGGTAGTCACCGTGACACCAACCATTCTTGGGGGCGCAAACAAGGTACTAAAACTACCTTGCTGGAATACCGAATCAAAAATAATCGTTTTCACATGGCGATCAGTGAGATTACGCGCCCACAACTTCACATCCCAACGATCATCCAGTGCGCGCATACCCACTTGCAGATTAACTATTGCCTCACCGGCTATTTCTTTTTCAGGATCAAGATCCGAGCCAGTATTATGTCTACCACGATAACCAACATTCAAGTTGCCATAGGCCATCATGCCAACGACTTCTTTCTCCATAAAGAGTGAAGTGCTACCTTGCCAACGAGGCGCATGAGTTAACTGCCGACCTTCAATATTTTCTAATGCCGCCCAGTCCTCCAGCGTGGCAAAATCCTGATCTAAAAATAATCCCGCTTCGCTGGTATTTTTCTTATTCAGATCATCACCATATTTGGCATCTGCATAGGTAACCCCAAAAGTCCAGACGATGCTGTCACCCAGAAACCAGGTGGTTTCTATCTCAATACCCTCCGAAATCACCTCAGCAACATTGTTCACCAAAAAGCCATTGCCGGTGAAGGTATTTAACTGAAAATCTTCAAAATCACTGTAAAACAGCGCGATATTTGCCGTCAGCCGGCCATCAAGCAGCTGCGCTTTTATGCCCAGCTCAAAAGCATCCACCAGCTCTGGATCAAACCGATGGTCATCATCAATACTAGCGCAGGCAATTTCATTTAAACCTAACCCGGGCGCTGTAATACCACCGCGCGCACCACAACCAGATGCCATGCCTGTCGCTAATTCATCAAACCCATTTGAGCCATCTGCTTCAGTCCTCGGGTCATCAATAACAAACTGGGGCACAACAGGCGACGTAGTATTTGGATCATCACCAGGGTTTAAGGTACCCAGAAAATTAGGTACACCACCGGTTGCCAGAAAACTGCCAAAGGAATCAAATTCAACACTCTGCTGATCAAGGTTAAATCCACCAGCCTTATAACCGCGAGAAAAGCTGGTGTAAATATTGATATCGTCAGTAATTGCAAAGGCCAGCTTAATAGTGCCAGTCCATTCCTTTTCTGTTTCCTCATCTTTCCAGCTAGCGTTATTACATAGCGAGCCCGACTCTACCCGCGCCGTACAATGCGCTTCATTATTACTATTGTTTAGCAGGCTCACCAGAATAGCGTCAGTATCACTTACATCCACAGGGGTTGAACCGTTGATTGTAGTGGTAGCCTCTTTAGTCTCATTAGAATAACGAGCGCCTAACGTCAATGACCATTTATCATTAATATGCCAGACGTTATGGGTAAATACCGACCAGCCATCTGTATCCTGGGTATAGGCACCATCGTAACCGTCGCCTTCAACATAGTTAGGCCGCAACACATCACCTGCCGCACCACTATCAATGTAGGTACCTGTTGCTAAATCAAAGCTGCCCAGGGACGAGCCATTGCCATCATCAAAACCTTTGGTGGGTATCAATAGCTGTACCCCAGGCAGCTGGGCCACGAAGTCACTACCACCAACAGCCGCAAGCGCGCCATCTACACTGGACAAAGATTCCGTCCCACCGATCAGACGACTAAGAAATTCCGCACCTTGCGAGGCCAGGCGAATACCTTCATTGGTCTCAATTTCTTCTGTATAAAAATACGCACCAAAAAGATAATCGACATTTTCAGTGGTATAGGTGAACTGGAATTCCTGGGAAAAGTTCTCAAAGTTTTCATCGGTAAATTGTGGCCGCAGCAGGTCCGCACCGCTAAAGTCAATATCCTGACCGCGAAAAACCTCAAATTCTCGATAGGAACTAATAGCAACAAGACTTAAGTTTTCAGTGATTTGCCAGGTGGCTTCATTCTGAATACCCCAGTCTTGCACCTCTTCAAAGGGTCTAAAGTTAAGCCCAACCTCAAGCTCCTCGTCAGGAAAATTGGCATTTATTTCTGGTCGCCCAACTCTCTGGAGCAGATCATTTAAAATAAAACCTGATGGTTGGCCATTATTTAGAACCCGCCTTGAAGTACCACTAACAGTATTCTGTGTAGTATTCGAAAATTCGAACCGTGCCGGACAGCAGTCCTCATTTTTATCGGTATAGTCAACAATGAGTCTGGACTCAAAAGTATCAGTTGGCGCCCACAATAATTGCCCTTTAAGCGAGTAGCGATCACGGCCGTTATAGTCATCTGAAGAAATATCATCTTCGTAGTAACCGTCGCGCTCCTGGTAGGTAATCGCCGCCCTATAAGCCACTTGATCAGTGATTGGCCCAGTGGCCGAGGCTGTGGCTTTCAGTAAACTAAAATCCCCGGCCGAAAACGACGCTGAATAACTCGGCTCGAACTCTGGTTTTTTGGTAATTACATGCAACGCTCCGGCTGAAGTATTTTTACCAAATAGCGTACCCTGAGGCCCGCGCAGGATCTCGATACGCTCAATATCCACCAGGTCATTAAAGGCCAAACCAGCACGGCTACGATAAACCCCGTCGATAAAAGTGCCAACAGCCGCTTCGAGGCCCGGGTTATTACCTGTAGTACCAACACCACGGATTCGAATAGTACCGCCATTGGACTCACTATTAGATGAATAAACCGAGATACTGGGTGAAACCTCCTGCAATCCATAAAGGTCCTGAACACCTCTATTTTCAAGATCTTCACCGAGAAACGCGCTGATGGCAATGGGAACATCCTGAACAGATTCCTCCCGTTTAGTGGCAGTAACAATGACCTCTTCCATACGCCGCGACTCGGCGGTCAATGGCACGGTCACTGGTATCATGATTGAAAAACATATTAGTGTAGAAAGTCGCTTCATTTTCTTCCCCTTTATAGGATAGTTATGAATATTTTTTTTGTTTTAAATCAACTTTCACCGATTTACCCTGACACCCTTAAATGTCCGAGTAACACAATCAGCTTTTCTATATCTATCTATTTATCTATGTACCCCCTGTTTATATTGTTGTGAATTCAGCATTAACTCTGTAGCTAGTTTTGAACTTCTTTGCCTGCTCACCTTTCGCCTTTTTTTCCTGGTAGGTGTTTTCCTGGTAGGTGTTTTCCTGGTAGGTGTTTTCCTGGTAGGTGCTTTTTTTGGCCCACTTCAATTAGCACGCCAAAACAACACCCGCCTTTATGCCAGAACATCACCAAAACTTATAAGATGAGTAGCGAGTGTATGCCTGTTCAAAAACAGCGTCAACACTCATTTGAATGTTATTAAATAACAACAACCTATTTCACTCGCGCATGAAAAAATCAATATAGCCACAACCGAATACAATCAACACCACCGCTAATACCAGAGCATTAATTATAATTGCATACTGCATAAGCAAAAAAATAACCGCGACACGCATCAAAACCAGCACAATTTGCGCCATTTACTGCGATTAAACCGGTTACTAACGACAGATTATTGACGACATGCTATTGAACATACGGGCACTAACGACGAGCTGGAATAGATCCTGTCATAAGGCAGGGACAAGGCAGGGACAAGGCAGGTAGAGTAAAAAGGAAGGATCAGGAGGGGCAAACGATAACCATCAAGGACCATCAAAAACCACCAGGGAACCAGGAACAAGACACCAAGAGACAACAGCCGAAAAACCAACAACCGCCTCTCAAGACCCAACCCAGGCGGCGATCGCTCTGCCACTGATGGCCGACCCACTGACAGGCGTTACGACTATCAGCTTTGGGCTACTTTAGCGATTTATGGCTTAATATTTTTCCACAGTATTTTCAAAAGTAAAATCATCACCTTGTATCACCAGGCGATGTCGGTCGCCAGCAATACTCGGATCCCAGGCTTCGTAGCCCGCATCGCCATGCCAGAGCACCGCTCGGCCGCCCGATTCAAGCTTACCAAAATGGGTCAGGTATCGCTTTGGCGGCGTGGACGAAAATCGCTCCAATAGCGCCTCGACCGAAGCGTAACGGCTCAAATAATACAACGTAACCCAGGTTGGAGCTACCACTTTGATCTCGCCAGATTTTTGCTTATCTAGTGCTTGCTGGGGATTAATCCAACAATGATCGTGAATTTCCTCACCATCAATGCTTATCGCATCATCACCGACAATCTTAGCGGCATAAAACCAGGTCCGAAAACGCTTCTGAGGAATAGGTGGCGGCGTCCAGTGCGCAAACCATACAAAGGTATCAGGATCTGTTTTGATACCGGTTTCCTCAACGGTTTCCCTCGCTGCCGCTATACGTGCGGCAACATCAATATCATCCCCGCCGTTATAATCCTCTTCTTCTATGCAACCCCCTGGAAACACCCACATGCCGCCAAAATCAATAGCTGCATTTTTACGCAGCATCAACACTTCAACGCGCCCCTCTCGCTCGCGTAAAAGCACAACTGTGGCGGCTGGAATGGGCTCTGATACTTCCGGTTTGGGCATTAGAATTAACTCCTGAGAAAAAATGTAAGCTTGCTTACTTTCTCCTATTGTGCAATAAATAGAAGCCATAGAAAAGAGGCTGACCGAGTTCCTAATACAGCAAACCATCACGCTAAAGCTCAAAACTGTTTTTAACTGTAGCGTTATTATATCTGTCATTAATAGCTAGATCTGTCATTAATAGTCGGCATTGTCTTTAATAGCTGGCAGTGACATATCAAAGCAGCCATTTAATCAACAGGACCAAATTAAGCGGTGCTATTGCCCTGGATGACCCTGGACAACAGTACCGAACAGTTTCCATATAAGGTGAGAAGGAGCCAGATTATGATCCCCAGAGGTATTATTTCAGCAGACGGACATGTTTGCGAACCCGCAAATTGTTATACAGACTTTATTGACCCCAAATACCGCGATGATGCACCCAGAATTGTTAAACAGGACGACGGCACAGAAGCGTTTGTGGTACCCGGAATGCGCGGCACCGTTGGGCTTGGGTTTATCGATGGCGCAGGCTTTGGCGTTAAAGAGCGTTTAACCCGGGCGAAGAAAATGCAATTTTCAGATGTTAGAGAAGGCGCCTATGGCGGCCACGCCCGCATCCCCTTTATGGATCAGGATGGTCTTGCTGCCGAAATCATCTATGCCTCAGTGGGCATGGGCCTGTGCATGCATAAAGACTCTGAATACAAAGCCGCCTGCATGATGGCATATAACCGTTGGTTACAGGCTATGTGCAGCGAAGAACCGGATCGAATTTTCGGCCTGGGTCAAACGGCAATCCTAAGTGTTGACAGCGCCATTGAAGATTTCAAAACAGCTAAAGAAATGGGCATGGTTGGCATGATGATGCCAGGCGACCCGATACACGAAGACTACGATCATCCCGACTATGACGCTCTTTGGGCCGCAGCAGTAGATCTGGATATGCCCATCGCATTCCATATTCTTACCTCCAGGGCAGGCAGCATTAACGCACCTACCCGCGGCCATAAGATGAATGGCTTTTTAGGCATAATCCGAGCAGTTCAGGATGTCATTGGACTGATGGTTTATGGTGGTGTTTTCGAGCGGTTCCCAGGTTTAAAACTTGTCGTCGCAGAAAGTGATGTTGGCTGGATCCCTCACTATATGACCCGTATGGATCATTCTGCAAAACTTAATGCAGAAGACGGCATTATCAAAGGTTTGTCAAAACTACCTAGCGAATATGTCAGAAGCAATGTATGGGGAACCTTCCAGGATGACGTTACCGCCTATCATTCACTCTATATGATGGACTATAAACACCTGTTGTGGGCCAGTGATTTCCCCCATACAGACTCCACCTGGCCGCGATCACGCCAGCTGATTGCAGAGCAAACCCCGCACCTGACCGAGGAACAGAAACAGGCAATCTTCCGCAACAATACCGCGGAATTGTTCAACCTGCCCGCTGGCAACGAAACCTGGCGAATAGAAGGCGACAAGGCTGCTTAAAGCCGTTTTATCCTGCACTGCGGCAGCCTGGGTGCTAAACTGGGGCCATAGCCGCAACCTATTAAGGCGTCTTTGCTTGTGCAAGACGCCTTTTTTAGTGTCAATATTAGGAATTAGCCAGCTACCTCTATAAAAACCCACCCTAAGGGCCACTTAAAAACCTCAGTTAGAACCTATGGGGTTTATGAACAACACAATACAGATCCCCTACAACCCAGGTACATTGCATTTGTACTAACCAGAACAGAACAAAACAGTCCCCACAACCGGAAACCAATTAATGAAACCTAACACCCCCAACAACCCTGACAAGGAAGTTAACAACGGAAAAAAAGCTGATAAAACCACCACCAAATCGAAACCCGCTAGCAGCACAAAAACCAAACCAACATCGAAACCAAAAAAAAACCTTGATAGCAATACAACCCAACGTAAAACCACCGACCGTGCCGGGCGAGAATATGCCCTGGAGCAAAAAGCACTTGAGTTACTGCGGAAAAATGGCGTGCTTGCCGGCCTTAATCTCCGAGAAGTTGCAGATCAGGCAGATGTTAACCGGGGCCTCGTATACCACTACTTTGGCTCTCGCCAGGAATTGTTACGCGCAGCACTAAAACGAGACGTCAAACAACGTCTGTCTGAAATCCAGGCAACTGGGAAACTACCTTTTAAAGCCCGCATACAGCAAATGACTCGCACCATGTTAGCCCACGACGAATCCATCCAGCTGGCCACATTGCTATTACTCGACGGTATCGACAAACCATCCATCGCACCACTGCATGACCACTGGATTAGCGGCTTTGAGTCCGATAAAGAACTTGAGCTTATAGAAGATGATACCGACCTAGACGGTCTATTAGCACTGACAACAGCACTTTCTTATGGCTATATTATTTTTCGTCAGGCTATATCGGAAGAATTCAAAATCCCCCTGTCAGACCTCGATTATCGTGTTGATGCTGTACTTGAAAAAATGCTCAGTGTTTTTGAAACTGAGCCTGAAGAAAAATAATTGCAATACCAAATTATTCCCAGCTAATCCATCTGCAACAATCCACCTACGACTATCAGCACCGTCATCCAACGCGCCACTTCTGAACCCTGAGCATTGCTGATTAATTACCAATCAGGCTGACACTTTATTTAGCGTGATTTTATGGTTAGCCACCAACAGGAACCCCTAAGCCGACAAACAACCGATAGCAATTTGATTTAGCAAAAATTTAGCAATATGTTATTGTCATTCATCCATTTAACAAACAATTTTTTTGCCCGACTTTTGCCCAACTATTAAAACCATATGACGGCACCTGATTTATCATATGCGCCAGGAATACAGTCAGTTTAGGAGTAGCTACGTTGTTAACAGGAATGCATAAGTACTTATCCACCTCAGTCTCCGACTTATTCTTTACCTTATTTTCCGCCTTATTTTTCAGAGCTCAGGCCCCGTTCAGCCTACAAACGCTTAGCCGTTATCTGCTCGCCATCGCACTACTAAACTCGCCTCTGGCGCACAGCGCGCCAGAGTCTGTCCTGCGCATGATCAACAGTGATACCCGCAACCAGATTAACCTGAAAAAAATCGACGATGCCAACCTTAAGGTTGATGGTATTCTGGATGAAGCAGTCTGGGCGACCCTGCCCTACGTTGACGATTTTGTTCGCGTAGAACCAGACACCCTTGACCCTGGCCAACATACAACCAAAGCCAGGTTTTTTTATGATAAGACCGGCCTCTATATCAGCATTGAAATGCATCAGCCAACAGACTCCTTAATTCAAAGGTTATCAGGCCGTGATTTACGCAGTATCAACCGCGACAGTGTTGACATCACCCTGGACACCTCCGGCACTGGCCTGTATGGCTACTGGTTCGGCATCAACCTGGGCGATTCGCTTATGGACGGCACTGTTTTGCCTGAACGAAGATTTTCCAGCGAATGGGATGGCGCCTGGCATGGTGCCAGTCAAAAAAACAGCAATGGCTGGGCAGCGGAGTTTTATATCCCATGGGGCACTATGTCGATGCCAAAAACTATCGAACAGCGCCAGCTCGGCATCTATATATCCCGCAAAGTTGCTTATATAGACGAGCGCTGGGGCTGGCCTGCTTTACCCCGAACCGTGCCTAAGTTCATGTCGGCATTACAGGGCCTACAACTTAAAGATGTCAACCCAGGACGTCAGTACAGCATCTATCCTTTTATCTCAGCTACCGACGACCGCCTTGAAGAAAATAACAACTTCCGCGCAGGTATGGATATTTTTTGGCGGCCGTCGACGAACTTTCAGCTCACCGCAACTGTCAACCCCGATTTTGGCGCCGTAGAATCAGATGACGTGGTAATCAATCTAACCGCAACGGAAACTTTTTTTGCAGAGAAACGATTATTTTTTCTTGAAGGGCAGGAAATATTCATCGCCACCCCTAGAGCTTCTTTAGGCCGCCCTGGCGTCGGCGGCAGAGGGGTACCCACCACGCTGATAAACACCCGCAGAATTGGCGGTAAAGCCAATGCCCCCATTCTGGGTGCAGGAATCAGCGTTTCCGAGCGAGAACTTATACAACCCGTTGAACTTAGAGGTGCCATTAAGGCCACTGGGCAAATTGGCCAACTACGCTACGGCTTTCTTAGTGCATTCGAAGAAGACATCAAATTCGATGCAACCATTGAGTCTGAAGACGGCACAAACACCGACATCAACCTCCATGCCAACGGCTCTAACTATGGTGTAGCGCGCCTGATCTATGAGGATTCAACCAACGGTGCCTACCGGGCTATCGGCTTACTTTCAACGGCCGTTTTAAACCCTGACCGAGACGCTAAAACTAACGGCCTGGATCTGCATTATTTGTCATCCGCCGGCAAAATAAAACTCGATGCTCAAATACTCACATCTGACATAGAAGGTGAACAATCAGGGTTTGGGGCGTTTTTATTCTTTAAATATAATTTTCGCAAAGGCGTTTTTCAAAGAGGTGGCATTGAATACTTCGATCGACACCTGAACATTGATGATTTGGGCTTTTTACAACGCAACGACCGGATTAGATTTCTAACCGCGCATATCAGAAACTCATCTAACCTTGGGTGGGCGCGTGACAATGAACTTGATATTCGTGGTTTTGTAGAGAAAAACACCGATCATTTATTTACCGGTGGCAGCCTACGAGTTTCAAACAAAACCACTTTCAACAATCTAAAAAAGCTCACCTTAAAAGCGGCTTTTATCCCTGCCGTCTATGATGACCTAAACAGCTTTGGCAATGGCATTTTTCGCATTGAAAAACAGCATACCCTGTCCGCCGACATCGATTCAGACCCTTCCAGAAAAATCGGCTACAGTGCCGGTCTCGGATTTCGCAACGAAAACCTTGGCGGCAACACCTATACCGCAAAAACCAATTTGACCTGGCGCCCCAGCGGCAATTTTTCACTGCAATTAAAACTCTCATATCAGGACCGGCACGGCTGGTTATTACATCAGGAGGATAGAAATTTCACCACCTTCAATGCAGAACAATGGGTAACAACATTTAGTACCGACTTTTTCTTCAATGCCAAACAACAACTTCGTCTCTCCCTGCAATGGGTCGGCATTAAGGCCGAGGAGAAACAATTTTATCTAATCCCCACCGAACCCAAAAAACTCATCCGGACAATCAAACCTGAAGGCCGCGATGATAGTTTCGGCTTATCTCAAATCAGCTTCCAGGTAAGGTACCGATGGGAACTGGCACCACTATCAGATTTATTCGTGGTCTATACCCGAGTCTCAGACAGAGGGTTTGCACTTGGCAAAAATTCCTTCTCTGATATATTCGAAAACGCCTACCGCGACCCCATAGCCAACCTGTTTGTTGTGAAGTTGCGTTATAGAATTGGTAGTTAACAGCCCGTTTTGCCGTAAGTGAATTTGATCTTGTCCGTAACCCCAGGATTAATACTAATATCAACAGAATGATATACAATTAACAATTATTGGTTGAGGCATAGCATCATTTAGGATAGCGTCCAGTATTTGTTTACTATGCGTATGAACGCAATGATACTGCCATACGCGGATAGAGCACTAAGACAGTGCTATCTCGACCATCCGCAGATCGAACCAGAGGAGGGAAATCAAGCAAAAAACAGCGTTAAAAATCAGCGTTATTAAGCCAGAGTTAAAAAATCAGAGCTAAGGAACATTTAAACATTCAACGGAGAACACAATGAGTGCAGCACTAATAGATGAAGTTGATACCATGCGGGGTAAGGACCCCTATTCCATACCCCTTGCAGACTATGATGTCGCACAACCGGCTTTATTTCAGTCGGATGAGTTCTGGCCCTTTTTTGACCGTATGCGTAAAGAAGAGCCGGTGCATTATTGCAAAGAATCAGCCTATGGACCCTATTGGTCAGTGACACGTTTTGAAGACATTATGGCCATTGAGGCTAATAACGAGGTTTACTCGTCTGCCTCAGGCATCAGTGTCCAGCAGGTTGCCACAGAAGATTTCCCAATTGAAATGTTTATTGCCATGGATGAGCCCGGTCATGCGCAACAAAGGAAAACTGTCCAGGGTGTTGTAGCGCCCACCAACCTGGCCACTCTTGAACCTGTCATTCGCCAAAGGGCCGGCGCCATCCTGGATGCCCTGCCAGTCGGTGAAACCTTTGACTGGGTCGACAAGGTCTCCATCGAATTAACAACCCAGATGTTAGCCACATTATTTGATTTCCCATTCGAGGAACGCCGCAAACTCACCTACTGGTCAGATGTCGCAACCACCACACCAGGGCCTAATGGTCTGGTTGGTAGTGTTGAAGAACGCCGCGAAGTACTACTTGGTTGCCTTGAAGCCTTCACTAAACTATGGAACGAACGGGTTAATGCCGAACCTACCAACGACCTTATTTCCATGTTGGCCCATGGCGAAGCCACGCGTAACATGCAGCCCTACGAATTCCTTGGTAATTTAATGCTACTCATTATTGGTGGCAACGATACTACCCGTAATTCCATCACCGGTGGCGTTATAGCTTTAAATAAAAACCCCAGTCAATATGAAAAATTACGCCAGGACCATAGCCTGATCGGCACTATGGTACCAGAGATCATTCGTTGGCAGACGCCTTTAACATCAATGGCTCGCACTGCCCTCGAAGATACCGATCTTGGTGATAAAAAAATCAAGAAAGGTGACAAGGTCATCATGTGGTATGTTTCCGGTAATCGTGATGAAACCGTAATAGAAAAGCCTTATGATTTTATCATTGATCGAGAGCGACCTCGGCATCATCTATCATTTGGTTTCGGCGTGCATCGCTGCATGGGGAATCGTCTGGCAGAAATGCAACTACGCATTGTCTGGGAAGAAATCATGAAACGTTTCAATACTGTCGAAGTCATGGGCGAGCCAGTACGGAATCATTCTGTGTTAATTAAAGGCTACTCTTCTTTGCCCGTACAATTACATCCGCTAAAAGCTTAAGGGCTTCCATTCGCTAAAGGCTTTCCATTCGCTAAAGGCTTTCCATTCGCTAAAGGCTTTCCATTCGCTAAAGGCTTTCCATTCGCTAAAGGCTTCGCATATGAACCACCATCAGGTATTGGAAGATCTTCCAATACCTGATGGTAATGCGGCACGCTTGCTATACCCAACAGCTATTTCCCTACCTGGCTAATTCATACTCCAGGTTAAACAGGCAGTATTAAACACAACCGCACTTATGTCTCGCCGCCTTATCATTGTTATTGTTATTGTTATTGTTATTGTTCTCAATTTTCTCCTTACTCGATGGATTTCGTATCGCATAACCTCTGTCACAATCACCAACGTCGCGCTCTCCCCGCATTCAATGAGCAACTATTACAACCTATAAATATTGCCGGACTTGTATTAAACCCGTTTAATAATATATTGTCATAGCGTAGACAGGCCTGCCTACAAAGTTCCCTACAACAGGCGGAATACGTTTTGAACGCTAAGCGCAGGTTAAAATATCGAAATTCGATAGCAAACCAATAAGAAAATAAAAATAGAACAGGTGTGAGTGATATGGCCTACCCCTTAGAAGGCATAAAGGTACTTGATTTTTCCCGCGTGCTGGCGGGACCCTTTGCCAGTAGAATGCTGGCTGACCTGGGCGCTGATGTGGTTAAAGTTGAACCGCCTGACGGTGACGTAACCCGCTACTGGGGTAAAGAAATCGGCAATATGCCCGGTTGTTTCCATCAGAATAATGCCGGCAAACGTAACATCTGTATTGATTTACGCGCCGATGGCGCAAAAGCACTTATCAATGAGCTGGCCTTAAAATCGGATATTTTAATAGAAAATTATCGGCCCGATGTCATGTCAAGACTGGGCATCGGGTATGCCGACCTTAAAAAGGTAAATCCGGCATTGATAATGCTTTCAATATCAGGCTTTGGCCATTTCAGCCCGGAATCACATCGGCCCTCTTACGCCCCTGTTATACACGCTGAAGCCGGCCTTATTCATAGACTCGCCAAACGCAGCAATACCAAACTACATGATTTACCGCTGTCAGTTTCAGATACCAATGCTTCCCTGCATGGCCTGGTTGCAGTGCTCGCCGCATTACACCTCAGAAAAACTACGGGCCTTGGCCAGCATGTGGATATGTCAATGCTAGACGCCACGGTCGCCACTGACGATCATATGATTTTTAATCTTGAAGATGCGGTGGCTACAGGCCCCAAACCCAGCGAAATATGGGTCACACCCTTTGCGCCTGTGTTGTTGTCCACGGAATTCAGATTGCTTGTTAAGCAACTAACCAGAAAACATAATTTTGTCGACCCAGCTAACGACAGCATGACCACCGAACAGGCTGAGACCATCAGACGCCAGGCAATCCAGACTTTTATGGACCAGCTAGATACGCGGGAAAAATTTGAAACCGCGATGAAAAAAATGAATATCGCCTGGGGTGAGGTACGCGACCCAGCCACCATGGCAGATCAAATCACCATTAAAGCCCGCGGCCTGGTTAAGCAGATCGACGATAGAAATGGCGGTACTCGGCCTCTGGTTCAGTCTCCCTACCGCTTTTCAGATGCTGACAGTGGCAATCGCCGCTCGGTTTCACATCGTGGTGAAGACAATGCTGAAGTGCTTGCAGAGTGGCTCGACATGCCAACAGCACAAAGTACTGAACTGTTTGATGCGGGCGTGTTGATATTCGATCCAGACTGGCAGCATCATTAAACGCAGAACATACAGACAAAAGGCACACCTGTTCAACAAACCGTTTATACACACGCTGTTGGCCCAGAAATAAAACTAATATTAGGGAATTATCCATGCTTGAAGGAATTAAAGTTGTTGAACTAGCCACCTATATGGCCGGACCATCCGCCGCTATGATCTTGTCAGACTGGGGCGCAGATGCGATAAAAATCGAGAGTCTTGATGGCGACGCAGGCAGAAAAGCCTTTAGTGGTATCTCGCGTAATAAACTTGAAGGTAACCCTATGTTCACTTTCGACAACCGAGGTAAACGCGGCATTTGTGTCAATATTCGTACCGATGAGGGCAGCAAAATAGTACAGGACCTGGTCGCCGAAGCGGATGTTTTTATTACCAATGTCCGGCCAGCGGCACTCAAACGGGTGGGTCTTGACCACGAACAACTCAAAGCAGCAAACCCCAGCCTGATCTATACCATTGTTACTGGCTACGGCCTGCAGGGCGAAGAAACTAATCGCCCTGGTTTTGATATTGTCGCCTTCTGGGCCCGCTCCGGCCTTTGTCGGATGATGATGCCCAAGGGCTCAGAACCTGTCCCTGTACGCGCCGCCATGGGCGACCATATGACAGGTATAACTACAGTTGCGGGCATAATGGGCGCTCTCTACGAACGCGAGCGCACCGGCAAGGGCAAACTGGTAGAGGCGTCTTTACTACGTACCGGTACATTTATGCTTGGCTCAGACCTTAGCACGCAACTGCATTTTGGCCGTCTTGCATCCACCACCCCCAGAGCTGAAGCCATCGAACCCACCCGCAATTTTTATCAGACCTCAGATAACAACTGGTTAATGCTGATCCCCAGAGGCAACAAGACCGATATCCACGACATCTGCAAAGTCGTCGGCTTTGAAGGCCTGGCAAAACAGGATAAGTTTAGAACACCAGTGGATAGAAAAGAAAATGCCGCCGAAATGGTTGCCATGTTTGACGCAGCCTTTGCTAAAAAGACCCTTGCGGAATGGGCCACCATCCTCGATGAAGCTGATCTGGTGTGGGCGCCGGTGCAACATGCCTCACAGGTGGTCGATGATCCGCAGGCCTGGGCTGCCGGCTCATTCGTTAAAGTCCCAACGGACAAAGAAGGGACTGAAACGGTCACCAGCGTCGCCTCACCGATTCGGTTTGATGGTGAAGATGTTGAAATTAAACGCCCAACACCTGAGCTGGGTGAGCATACCGCTGAAGTATTAGCAGAACTCGGTTATGAACAACAAATAATCGACAAACTCAGAGCGGATGGCATCATTAATTAACCAGCTGGTTCGGCAGCATCGTCAAAATATCAGGTAGCAAGCCTATGGCAACGACGTTAGAGAGAAACCAGCACGAACAGTCTTTAATTTCGGCCGCCGAAGCATTGGCGCCGGCAATCCGCGAGCGTGCCAGTGAATTTGAACAGGCACGCCGCCTGCCACAGGACCTGGCCAACGCCATGGCTGAAGCTGGGCTGCATAAAATTGCCACGCCAATACAGGCCGGTGGTAGCGAATGCCACCCTATAACACAAATTGAAATCATCGAAACCATTGCCAGAGCCGATGGCTCGGCAGGCTGGAACTTGATGATAGGCGTTGAAGTGCAGGGTTTTGCTGCCGCAGCTTTTCCACCAGAGGCAGCTAAAACCTATTTTGGCAATCCCAATACTATCGTCGCCGGCGCACTTAACCCCGTCGGCCGGGCCCGTGAGGTTGCTGGCGGACTGCAGGTTAATGGTGTTTGGCCGATGGCCAGTGGCTGCCAAAATGCCGATCTATTCTGGGGTCAATGCCTGATAACAGAGGATAACGCAGCCGACAAGACAAAAGAGAATGATAAGGTAAAACGCTACCCAGATGGTAGCCCGATACTACGCGAAGTATTAATACCCATGCAGCAAATGGAAATCCTCGGCAACTGGCATGCCAATGGTTTACGCGGCTCTGGCAGTCATGACGTAGAAGCCAATGAACTATTTGTTGCCGATGAAAAAATCACTGCCGTCAACCAACAGTATCCCCAGGTTGATAGCACCCTGTTTCGCTTTCCGACCTATAGCCGCCTGGCGTACAACAAAGCCGCAGTAGCGACCGGTATAGCCCGTGCAGCCATTGACTACTTCACAATCCTTGCCACCAGCAAAAAACCACGCTCGTCAAAAAACTTATTAAGCGCGCGCCATGACGCGCAGCTTGCAATTGCAGAAGCAGAGGCTGCACTGCGATCTGGGCGAGCATTTATGATTGAAGCTGTGAATGATATGTGGGATCTGATCGCAGCAGGAAATTCAGCCGGCCCAGAGCCCCGTGCATTGGTATTATTGTCCTGCATCAATGCCGTACAGGCAGCCTGTGATGCAGTAGACCGGCTATATGCCGCCGGCGGCACAAATACTGTTTACGCCCACAGCGCACTCGGCCGCTGTCATCGTGACGTACATATTGTGCCGCAACATGTTACCGTTTCGCCGCAATGGAAAGTAGCCACAGGACGCATGTTTTTAGGCCTTGCATCGGATGTACCCGTTTTATAGATCGCTTTATACGAACGATTCTTTGTACAAACGATGATATAAAAACCTAAAAACACACCTGCCTCAAATCGCGGTTACGCCACCATCAACGGCTAATTCTGCCCCGGTTATAAAAGCCGCATCGTCAGAGGCCAGAAAAACCACTGCTGCAGCAATATCAGTGTCCTCGCCAATGCGGCCAATAGGATGTGAATTAGCAATCGCTGCACGCACGTCGTTACTGCCTTCGCTACCCCGAGAATTTAATAACATGCCGCCCATTGGGGTATCAATCAACCCAGGGTGGACCGAATTACAACGAATACCTTTGCGCGAAAACTCTAACGCCGTAGATTTGGTAAATAGCCTTACACCGCCTTTAGTCATTGAATAAATCGGCGCATTACGCGACCCAACCAGGCCTGCCGCTGAAGAAATATTTACGATCGCGCTACCTACCTTTGCTGTCTCTGCCCGACGCATCATTTCAGGCGCGCATATTTTTGTGCCCAGGAACACACCCTCAAGATTAACCGCAATTAGCCGAGCAAAGTCTTCCTCGCTAGATTCCATGATCGGTTTGGGGATATAAATACCGGCATTATTCACTAGTATATCCACGCCACCAAAAAGACTGACAGCCTTTGCCACAGCATTTTCCCAACTCGCCGCAGCCGTTACATCAAGCTTAATAAACTGCGCTTCGCCCCCTGCCTGGCGAATTGTCTCAGCATTAGTTTCACCCTCATCAAGCAGAATATCTGCCACAATAACCGCAGCACCATGGGCTGCCAGTTGGCGAGCGCTCTCACCGCCTATACCCCTCGCACCGCCCGACACAATCGCTACTTTTCCTGCTACGTTATTCATTGCACTACTCTCCACCAATTAGTAAATAAGTAGCTACCTAAGCATAGTTTGATGGGATATACCATGCCCGCAAACAGCAGATAATATTGAATTGATAAAACTAAATGCTAACGATGCCACTGTTTTAACACGATAAATAATCTAACCAGAGAAAATTAGGTATTGAAATCTTATCGCGCTATATGTATCAATCTACAACAATAAACAGAGAAATCTTGTTGTACGTTATTCGCAGTAGAAATACAGCCTTTACCCGAATTTTTATGATGATTTTTGGAGAGTAACAATGAGAAACATATTCCGTTATACAGGGCCTCTTATAGCCGCCCTGGCTTTATCAAACCCCGTATCACCCCTCTACGCAGCAAACTCAAACCTTGCCTACAGCAGTCTCGAAGAAGTTATCGTCACAGCTCGAAAACTGGAGGAATCACTCCAGGACGTACCCGTTACGGTGGCCGTGTTATCTGAAAAAGACCTCAGCCGATACAATATTCAAAATCTAAGCGAGGTCGCCAAACTTATTCCCAATATGCAGATTAACCTCGGCGGCTCGGGTAACGGTTCCAATATATTCCTGCGCGGCGTCGGCTCAAGCTCTATCAGTGCCGCTTTTGATCAATCCGTGGCGATTAATATCGATGGCGTGGTCACTAACCGAGGCCGATTTATTCACAACGCTTATCTCGATATGCGTCAATTAGAAGTACTAAAAGGCCCACAGAGCCTCTACTTTGGCAAAAGTGCCACCGCTGGTGTCGTCTCCATCAGCACCAACGACCCAGGTGATGAATTCGAGGTTAAGGGCATGCTCGCCTATGAATCTGAGCATCAAACCAGCTATAGTGAATTCGTCCTGTCGTCACCCATCACCGACACGCTAGGCGCACGGCTGGCACTGGGCATCTCGGAAACAGATGAGTTATATAAAAGTATCCACCCAGGCGCATCGAAACGATATCGCGGTGAAGAATCGAAAAATGCCCGTCTGACTCTCGCCTGGCAACCTACCGATACCTTTAAGGCCCGAGTAAAACTCTCCTATTCTGAGTACGAAAATGATGACCCGCTTGGCAATACAGAAGCCTTTTGTCCAGAAGGGTCAGTTCAACCCACCACTATCGTTAAAAATTTGGGTATATTCCCCACCTTCGAGGATTGCAAAATAAACGGCAATACTTCCATCAGCGATGCGTTGCCAGTTTTTGCTATCGGTTTGCCTGTAGC
Source organism: Pseudomonadales bacterium (assembly GCA_019090615.1). Lineage (GTDB taxonomy): Bacteria > Pseudomonadota > Gammaproteobacteria > Pseudomonadales > Azotimanducaceae > JAHRVQ01. Next base: position 47,077 of record JAHRVQ010000052.1, read on the forward strand.
CAATGGCGGTGTACCATACCTGGAACAGGATACTGAACTTTATTCACTACAGATGGACTGGGATTTTAGCCAGGATTTAAGCCTCACCTCAGTATCATCTTATGTGGACCTTGAACATCAGGATTACGCCATATATGACCTCAATGCGGGTATAATTCCCGGCGCTCATGCCAATGATTATGAAAGTGTTTCTCAGGAATTACGCCTTACAAGCAGTTTTGATGGCAACCTCAACTTCATGTTAGGGTTATATTATCAGGATATAGAGCAGGCATTTATTGCCCATCAAACTGCGGTTAGCATTGCTGCACTGGTTGGCCCAGATCCAATAACAGGCCGAGGTTATGACTATAATAAAAATCATTTCCTTGATTCAGAGGTTATTTCAATATTTTTGGTAGGTTATTGGGATATTACCGACCAGCTCGAACTAACAGCCGGAGTACGTTATACAGACGAAGAAAAGAAAGGTTTTATCACCATTCCTTATGTCCATGCTGCACTACAGGAGAGCTTTGATGCCCCAGAGCTGATCGACAACCTTAAATTTGAAGATGAGAACCTGTCTCCTGAAATTGCCCTGAACTGGCACTTTAATGACAACATCAGCAGCTTTATCGCTTATAAGGAAGGCTTTAAATCAGGCGGTATCGACAATAGCGCTCTACCCAGCGCCACCCTTAGCCCCTCAAACCCATCGTTTCCTGATTTTCTGGAATATGACTCGGAACGGGCCAAAGGCTTTGAGCTCGGTATCAAAAGCCGTCTCTTAGGTGGCGCTTTGCGTCTCAATGCAACCCTGTTCACCTATGACTATAAAGAGCTGCAAATTCAAACCTTTGATTCGGCAAAAATTCAATTTGCCACATCAAATGTCAGTGAGTTACGCACTGAAGGTGCCGAGCTAGACATTGCCTGGTTAACACCTATCGAAGGGCTCAGCATACGCGGAGCACTGGCAATCACCGATGCCAGATATACTGACGACTTTATTAATCAGGACCTTGAAAACCTGAAAGGCGAAGACCGGTTACGCAGCGCCGATCTATCCGGTTTTGTCGGCGCCACCTATGAACATAGTATCAGCGGCAACTGGGTGTTTAATCTCTCACTCGACACACGTTATAGTGATGAATATAGCCTTATGAATACCCTCAACCCCTATATGCAGGATAGCTTTTGGTTAACCGATGCGGCGATGCGTATCTACTCCATTGACCGTCGTTATGAACTTGCTCTGATCGGCCATAATCTTGGTAACAAGATCATCGCTTTTTCCAGCGGCAACCGGCCCGGCGCCTGTGTTGAGGCAGATGTCACTAATCCAAACCCGGCGCTACGCTGCAAGGCTGATCCGCTAAATATCGAGCAGGACCAGGTGGTCAATACGGGTATAGGCAGACGTTATACGCTGCAATTTAAAGTGAATTTTTAGCTTCAACAGGCCTAAAAACAAGCACGAAAGCGCACCAGTAAATAATTTTGCATTGAGTCAATAGCGCTTCGGTTCTATCACCGCCTGCAGCAATCGTGCAGTAAACCCACAGCACCTTACTCCGCTGCTATGGGTTTATTGCGTTTAAGGTACGCTATCTCCACGCCTATTTTACAGCAACAGCGTCTGTTTCTGGGTCAACAAAATGCAACGGATAGACTTCCTTGACTGCGGCACTACTGCGGCCCCAGGTATAACAGCCATCCAGTACAAAAGGTTTTTTACTGGAATTCGGCTCGGCTGCTGGATATAAATCTGGATGTTCCTGGCGGGCCGTCTCCATCGCTTCTGCTGACGTCACCTGGAATGCAACGGTGGCAACAGGACCTAATAGATCCACCAGGTGTGTACAACCCTCAATACCACCCAATAATTGTTTAACCTTTTTAGTCCACCCTGGGCCAATACGAACCCCAACCAGGCGTTGAAAATTTTCCAGAATATTACTACAGATTTCATGCGGCTGATCATCCATACACACGGCCACACCCCTTACAGTAAATTTATGGTCCACCGTTAAGCGTAAGGCCATATTATGAATTGGCTCGCCGATTTCCAACGCCCCACGCCAGCGGTTGTTGACCACATAGGTTTTGGTATCGACAATACGCGCCTCAATATCCCACATACCGTCATCCCGCAGGAAGCCCTCACATTTAATGGATCGATTATGCATATGTTTACGCGGCGCAGGCGTGGGTAGGGGCATCGGGTATATCCTTCAATCAATGAGGGTTAAGCGCGGCAGATAAACAGATAGCCAGAGCATCTCTGATCACAGTTCATCGCAATAGAAAATTAAGGGAATATATCGATAGTTCGCGCAGTATGCTGGCTGTTATTAAGCCCAACCAGACAGGTATTTATTCAGGCAAGGGAAGATACCTGTAATTTATACAGACTGCAAACAGAGCGCTCGCGTATAAGACCTATTAGCCTTACGTTGATAGCACACCATTCGCAATCTTTAAGTACAAAATCGCGCTTAACGAAACTCTGCTCAACGCAACCCTGCTTTACAAAAGAGTGGCAAACCTATTTAGCTTTTAAACGTCGGCCCAGCGCGCCAAATATCTCTTCTGCACCCCGCCGTGAGACCTCAGTACCGGCCAATAAGCTCGAACCGTGAAAAGTGCCAGGATAAGAGTGCAGTTCTACCGAGACACCCGCAGCCAGCAGCCCCATCGCATAGATAATGCCTTCATCCCGCAGCGGATCAAATTCCATGGTTGAGATATAGGCGGGCGGCAAACCTGCCAGGTCTTCACATCGGGCAGGCGCAGCATAGGGCGACGGGTCGCCTTCATGGTCCGCGCCAAGATAGTGTTTCCAGCTCCAGATTGCATTCGGCAGGTTCCACAATGGTGTATCAGTATAAGCCTGCATGGAGGCGGTTTCTAATCGGTCATCAAGCTCAGGAATTTCAAGTAATTGAAAACAAAGTGCTGGTCCACCGCGATCCCGCGCCATCAATGCAGTGCCTGCTGCCAGACCACCGCCGGCACTTTGGCCAGCAATAGCAATACGGTCTTTATCAACACCCAGTTCCGCCGCGTGCTCAGCCATCCATACCAGCCCAGCATAACAATCTTCAATGCCGGCAGGAAAAGGATGCTCTGGCGCCAGCCGGTATCCTACCGACACCACAACTACATCGATCAACGCTGCCACCTTCTGACACCAGGCATCCATCATATCAATATTACCCATCATAAAACCGCCACCATGGATTTCAAACACTCCGCCGCGCAGTGATTCTGAAGCAGCTTTTGGTCGATAAATCCGAATAGCCACATCAGGATCACCAACCCGACCCGGAATCATACGGTCTTCCTTTATCACATCATCACGATCGGCAGCTGCACCCAGCAGGCCATCTTTTTCTCTGGCATCCCGTATGCGCTGAATTTTTTCCAGGCTGGAGAAGTTACTTAGTACCGGCAGATTTTTTAATAGCTTTTCAAACTCTGGGTCAAAATCATAATCTTTCATCGACTAGCATCCATTTTTGGCATTATTGGTTGGTATACGCATTTGATACCAGAAGTTGGTATCAGAAGTTTTTATCCAGCCTCGGGCGGCATAAAAATCGCTTTTTCAGTAAATTCAGAAACAGTGACATCGTGCTGATTTTTAACCACATGCAGCAATTCGATAATCGTATAATTGCGGCTGGTTCGACCCCCAATACGCGCTTCAAGTTCAACCCTGATGGTATCTCCTGGGTGCACTGCCGCTTTAACCTTCGCTTCCAGGCCCACCAGTCCACCCCCGGCGCCAATATCTTCGCCCTGAATAAGCTCACTAATCGCTTTGCTAACATAAGTCGCCACCAGCCCCATGCCTATTGAAATAATCATCGGTGCCGGTGCAAATCGTTCCTGATGACTTGCTTCCATATGTTTTTCTATATAAGACATATCGATAAACAATGGCTCATGTAAACCCACTAGATTAACGAAGTTAACTATATCAGTTTCGCTAATGGTCCTGGCATGAGAAACCAGCTTGACGACTTTTTGTTCTGACTGTTCTGACTGTTCAGACTGGTTATTGTCCGCTGCTGTTTTGGTCATTATTTATTACACCTTAGATACTTAAAAAACATGAATAAACCATGTTTACTGGGCTTTTACAAGATAACCGCACAACCGTTTAACCAGCATTCACGGTTTACTGCCAACAACCATGACTACGCCCCAGCGGCATTAACAATATCATAAAAGTACTTATATGAATTGTTCGATAGAGTGCCGACAAGAGGATGATTCTTTTAATAGTAAGTTCGCGCAAATCCCATCGGACGATCCTGTATAAAACCATCATAATTTTATTTGACGATTAGCGCTATTCCAGCGAGAGGAAATAATCATTAAAGACACTATAAGGTCAGCACTCATTGTATGTATTGTAGATTCAAAGCACCAGATAGTCATCTGGCCGCCCATACAACCAATATTATTATAGTTTCACGTAACATATAGAACTTGTATTAATGTTAGGTCATGTTTATCGTTATTAATGCAGAATAATAAGGAGTTTATATATGCATAGGACGGCCAATTTAATTGCTTTTATGGCCATGGTGGTTTGCTTAGTTTCTGGCTGCCAAACCAATAGCTTGTACTTTGCCACCGACACCTCGGTAGGCTTGATGGATATAGCAGGTGATTCCAAAGTACCAGATAAAGTCTCCATAGGCTTCAAACGCAGTGAACTACTACTAATCCCTCCGCAGGACATTACCGACACAAGTAACAACAAGTTACAGCCGGTGCTTGGCACTCTGAACGCTGATCTTACCTGGTTCAAAGGATCAAATATTAAGGAAGTATATGCAACTGGTGATGCAGCAAACTGCGCGGCTTATGGGCTGGCCTTACGCAGCCTCTCGCCCACCGACTCGACCGACTCGGATTTCACAAATGCAAAAGCTAGCCTGCTGGAGCTAGGATTTTTAGGCGATAAACCAGCGGATGGGACGGGTGTTCTAGACCCTCTGTGTCCGTCTATTCCCAACACAGACCAATCTGAATCGGACGCATGGGTAGTAGGAAAGGACAACTCGCTTATATTCGAGGCGCGGACTGCATTTTCAATCGCCAAACTATCCTACGGCGAGACCGAATCCGCTAACATGTCCTTGCTAAGTTACAAACGTCGAGTCGGCTCCATCATTCCCTTGTTTGATAAAAATTCAACGGTTCGTTCAGTGTACTCGGACTTTTGTTTTAACAGCATGAAGAATGGCACCGAAGACAAGGGCACTATCATCAAACAGGGTTATGCGACCGGACTAGCGGCCATCATGGTAGCAAGGTTAATTAGTGACCCATCCACTACTAATGATCAACTCACTACCAGTGTTCCTACCAAAGCGGAGTGTAGTTATGATTAGGCTATTGCAGAAAACAATGAAATTCAAAAGAACCGCAGCAATTATAACCGCCATCATTTTACTCTCAGGATGTAAGGCGAATTCGCTTTATTATGCCTCCCAGGCCCATCTGGGCGTGGATCTCTCAGGTAATGCAACAGCACCCACCAATTTCTCCGTATCAGGAAACACGGCTGAATTGAGCATCGTGCCGGCAAAGAGCGACGGATCGTCCCACACTCTCTATGGCGGCCTAAAGGCCAACCTGAAGTATCTGGAATTTCCTGCAGGCAACAAAATTGGCCAACATTTTACCACAGGGGAAGCGGCGGTTTGCGCGATATACATCGAGCACCCTAAAGTTCTTGAACACTACAAAGAATTATGTATCAAAATAGACAAGGTTGAGCGGCCTGGCGCTAAAGCAGTAGTTACGAAAAAAAGAGATCTAGCGCTGGTCGTGGCTAATCGCAGTTTGATCGGACTAGATGTTCATTTTGGCGAGGGAGAATCAATCGGCTCTAATTTTGGCTACAAACGACTCGTGCTAGCCGCTGTACCAGTTACAAACAGCTCACACGAGGTGGGATCTGTTTACGTCGACATCAACGTAGATTCGTTAACGGGCAAGAAAGACTGTGAGGCAAAAAGTGAGCCAGAAAAGATACTATGTTCAGTTGAAGGCGGCCTAAAAATAAACCAGACGATTGCAACAGGCGATGCAGCAAAATTAATGGCCATCGCCAATCGCAAGGGCCTAAAAACCGCGCAAAATATGGCGAATAAGCTAATCAATGAAGTGGAACCACATACACCGTGAAGTATCAATTGCTTCTAATAGCTGCACTTGCCTGTTTGTCCGGCTGCGCGTCAACGATCCAGCTTGGGAATAATCGACACGACATTGGTTTCCTCTGGTTGAAGGAAAATAAGCAGGAAGGAGCAAGTGTTGCAGAGCTCAGACGACTGGGAATCAGTTTCTATCTTGGCAAGCAGACTGGGTTGATGCTGGGCTATCAGAGAAACATGAGCCTCAGCCCGGCATCGCCGAAAGCCAACCAGGAAACCAGAGCCCTGTTGATGGGCAAGTTGACTTCCAGAGCCTTTGATAATGATAAAGGTTATTTCAATCGGATTGGGTTGTTCTGGATAAAAGTCACAAAACCCCAACCCCTGCTCGTTAATACCACTGCTATTGGCGCTGAAATGCTCGCAGGTTCTACAGATGGCAATGCGATGCTAGGTTATCAACAACAAGTGAAAATGAAATCAATCGAAGAACTGAACGATGTCCTGGTGTGCATCCACTATTCGTCCCTGAACCCAATGGAAACAAATTTGTTAATCACGCCTGCGCCGGATATTACCGAGCGTGTTTTACTAGATTGCAACCTTAGCTCAGCCCTATCCCACTCAATGGACCAGTAGTAATGAAATGAGTGCTAAAACGTTTTCGGCGCTCAATAGAACCCCCCATCAGACACCTACAAACAGCACCCCTGCCAGACCAGACGCAAGCAAGATAACAGGTCCACGCCCTATCCAACAACACTAGCACTTGATCAAAAGGCAGAACGATGTTTGAATCATGTCATTGCAATGTCCTAATATTGCATTCAGGGCAGCTTGTAACGATTAAAATGAATTGCGACGGGTAACAACGCAATACTAGTTTGCTTAGGGCAAAGGCCTTGTTTTGTGTTATCAAGGTCTTTCAGACTTAGCATAATAGTTACCCGAGATTAATGACACGCAAGTTGAAATGCTGATTCATTAGCCAGTGACCTTAGCCAATGCATCTAGCATCCAACCTAAACTACGAATCATCAGGGAGGAAAGATCATTGGCACTCACATCTGAAGCAGTCGTTGATGTAGCAGATACTCAGCTAACAATGATAAGAGGAGGTTCGGGTAAACCACTACTCATCTTACACGATGAACTTGGTTATACCGGCTGGATGCGCTGGAATGAAGCATTAAGCAATGACCACGAATTAATCATTCCACTACAACCCGGCTTTGGCCACACGCCACGGCTTGACTGGATCATGAGCTATCGCGACCTGGGATGTTTTTACCAGCGAGTAATTCGAGAACTAAAACTTGGCCCCATAGATGTTATAGGCTTTTCTGCTGGCGCCTATATTGCTGCCGAAATGGCAGCATCTAATCCAGACCTGTTCGATAAAGTGGTGCTGGTTAGCCCACTGGGCCTTAAACCCCTCGAAGGGGAAATCATGGATATGTTTTGTTTGACCATCAAAACCCATCTACTGCATACCGTCTGGAACACCGAAGCAGCGGAGTTCGCCGAGATTTACGGCGGCGGCATGAGCCCCGAACAGTTCGAGTTATTTGAAGAAGCGCGCAGCGAATCTACTCGGTTAGGCTGGGAGCCCTATATGTTCAACCCAAGTCTTGGCCATCTGTTGAAAGGCATTGGCGACTTACCGACCCAACTTGTGTGGGGTGTTTATGATGACTTTTCTCCCCGCGGATGTATCGATGCCTATAAACAGGCCATACCCGGGGCAAAGATTAATGACATCGCCGATGCAGGTCATCGACCTGAAATTGAAAATCCGGACGCCTTTATTGATGCGGTAGCAGGTTTCCTTAGCTAAATATTAAGCAACCTATAGCGGCACCAGGGATCAACAATATTTAGCCAGGACATATTCAGCAAGGACACATAATCATGAAAATAGCTTATTTTACCGAACGACCCTATCGTTGGGTTGATGAGGAAGCGGTACTCAAAAACAAAGCTTTTTTTGCCATATCGAATTCACATTTCGATCGCGAAAAAGCGGCCGCCGACTATAATCACTATCTTGACGAGGCCGTGTACGCCGAGGAACTCGGCTTTGATGCAGTCTGTTTAAATGAACATCACGGCAATCCATTTTGCATGGGCAGTGTGATGAATGTTGAAGCGGCAATTCTGGCAAGAATTACTAACAAAGTGAATATAGTACTTATCGGCAACCCGTTACCCACCATTAAACACCCCCTGAGAATGGCAGAAGAACTGGCCGAAATCGACTTAATCTCCAAAGGCCGACTGGTGACAGGCTGGGTGCGTGGCGCGGGCAGCGAGCAATTTTTTAATAATGCCAACCCCGCCTATAATCGCGAGATGTTTAACGAAGCCCATGACTTTATAGTCCAGGCCTGGACTCGGCCAGGGCCATGGCGATATGAAGGCAAACATTTCCATTATCGTCATGTTAACCCCTGGGCATTACCCTATCAAAAACCCCATCCGCAGATGTGGATCCCAGGCACCCTTAGCCCTGAAACTGTAGAATGGTGCGCGGACCACGCTTATCCCTATATTGGTTTAGGCACCTCATTAGGCCCAACCTGCGATCTATGGGATTTTTACGCCGACGAAGCACAGAAACATGGTTATCAGGCCGGCTCTGAAAACTTTGGCTATCTGATCCCGACCTTTGTTGCCGATACCGATGCCAAGGCTCAGGAAATTGGCGCCAATTTCGTATATGGCGGCGGCCAGGGTGCATTTAGTCGACCCGAGCATACCCTGCCCTCAGGTTATAACTCGAAAGATGCAATCCGCAATTTATCCAAACAGCCCGGCGGCAGTTGGCTGGGTATTTCTCGCGATAAGCTCGGTTCATCTGGCGGCGCTGCAAAAGAAGCAGTTGATTATGATGAGGTACGCCTCAAACTGCGCGCTGGGCTTGATAAGGCGCAGCGCAACATGCAAATTCTGATTGGCACACCGGATACCGTTATTCCCAAAATCAAAAAAATAATCGAAATCATTCGCCCGGGTATTTTTTCTTTCTTTGCTGTCCAAGGACAGGCCAATAACGAAGACCGGATGAGAAGTTTACAACTGCTCGGTGAACACGTTGTACCAGCAATCCGTGAACATGCGAAAAATATCGGCCTGGTCGATCCGTTAACGCAAAAGCCCGGCATCAACAAGATTACCGCCGGCACGCAACGTGACCCAGTAGTGGATCGCGCCGCACTACAGGCTATTCTTGATGCTTGATGCTTGATGCTTGATGCTTGATGCTTCAGTGGAATTTAGTGCTAGTGTTAAAGTTAAGCCTTAAACGCACGCAGACGATAAAAACGCCCTCTATGGGCGTTTTTTTATAACATTTCCATAACAGCTAAAAGCTATCGGATAAGCCATCAACGAATTATCTGGCACTATTTATTGCCACAAGTCATTGCCGCAGCACACAAAACGTGTTTTATTCTCCTTATCAAACAAGTACAAAATATATATTTATATCCTCGTTTCAAGGGAGATCAAACATGAGCTCATCGATTATCGCCACAGATCTGGTTAGACACAAAGAAGGCAAGATCGCACGTGACATTTTCGTTAGCCCGGAAGTCTATCAACGTGAATTAAAACAGGTATTTGGTCGATCCTGGTTGTTAGTCGGGCATGAAAGCCAGATCCCCAACAAATACGATTATTTTGTTTCTCGCATGGGCGAGGAATCCGTCATTATGACCCGTGACAAGACTAACAAAATACATGTTTTTCTAAATACCTGCCCCCATCGCGGCATGAAAGTTTGCCGCTACGATCAGGGCAATGCACGGGTATTTACCTGCCCTTATCATGCCTGGAGCTTCTCGGTTGACGGCAATAAAAACGCCCCTCCAGGCGGCCTGGTCGGCGTACCACATTTTAAAAAGGCTTATCAGGGCGGCTTAGACAAGTCTAAATGGGGCCTGGTCCCAGTCGCCCAACTAGTCAATTACAAGGGTTCAATATGGGCCAACTGGGATAAAAATGCAGTTGATTTCGAAACCTATCTGGGTGATATGAAAATCTACCTGGACGCAGTACTCGATCATCGTGATGGCACCCCAGGTGGTTCAGAAGTCATTGGCGGTATACAAAAATGGAAAGTGCCTTCAAACTGGAAATTTGGCGCCGAGAACTTCATTGGTGACCTCTATCATATTACCAGTCACCGCTCAGTTGATATGGTTTCTATAGGCCCAAGTGGCGCAGGCCGGCGTGATACCATCAAACTCGACGATGAGGCTGAAAAACATATCATCCGAAAACCGCCGCCCCGAATGGGCAGCATCGGCTTCCCAAATCACGGCCATGGCCTGATTGGTACCCAACCGCATTATGCAGAACCTGACTATGCGGCATCTTTTACTTTGACCCCCATCGTCGAAGAATATTATAAAGAAATCTATCACCGGCGGGTCGAAAACCTTGGCAAACAGTCCAGAGTGTTAACCCCAGTGGGCACCATATTCCCCAACTGCTCGTTTCACGGTATGCAGCCAAGAGCCCTGTTCACCTGGCATCCCAATGGCGCACAGGAAATGGAAATGTGGAAATGGTATCTGGTGGATGCTGATGCGCCAGATGAAGTTAAAAATGTCCTGCGCCAGTATTATTTGCGTTATGCAGGCCCGGCTGGCCTTACTGAGCAGGATGATATGGAAAACTGGAACTATGCCACTTCAGCCAGCAGCGGTGCCAGGGCAGGGCTCTACCCCTACAACTATCAAATGGGTCTCGGTTTTGAATCCCAGGCTACGGATATCAAAGACGCCATATTTACAGCCTCAGTAACGGAACAGAATCAGCGCCTGTTTTATAATCGTTGGGCAGAATTTATGGATGCCGATAGCTGGGACAATCTACATCCCGATGCAAGCAATAACTTCCATGATATTCTGGCCAGGAGTCAATCATGAGCCAGTCATCCAGCAATCAGCGATCAGATGCTATCGAAGCATTATTGCTACAGCGAGAAATCGAAGCCTTTTATTATCAGGAAGCCGAACTACTGGACGAGCGACGCTTTGAAGAATGGCTGGATATGCTAGCTGAGGATATTATTTATTTTATGCCGCTGCGGCGTAACGTTAAATATGGCGAACATGCCGCCAGCGAAAATACCCGACAGGGCCTGGATGCTGCCTGGTTTGATGAGGGCAAGCATACCTTAACCCAACGGGTGGCGCAGATTGCGACAGGTATCCACTGGGCTGAAGAACCTTTATCACGGGTAAGGCACCTGGTAACCAACGTACAGGTTGAGCAACGACCGCATAACACCGATGGCCCCATGGAAATTGAAGCCAAAAGTCGGTTTCTGGTATATCGCAACCGAATTAACGATGAGACGGATATATTTGTTGGCAAACGCACCGATCTATTACGTCACCAGGACAGCGGCTGGGTAGTTGCCAAACGCGTTATCCTACTGGACCAAAGCACCCTGTTAGCCAAAAACCTCACGGTATTTTTCTAACTGCAAACAACTACAAAAAAATCAAAAGATAATTAGCAAGTCAAGTAATTTGAGGGCTATCATGGCAACTGAAGACGACACAAAAAGAACAGCAGGTAGCTCCGAGCGGCTCGAAGGCATTTTAACACTAGACCTTGTCGCCATACCCGAAGGTGCCAAAGTCCGCCTGGTGGGCGGCGAGACTGCCGAAGTAGTGAGCAACCCCCGAGACGGTATGTGGATACTGCTCAACATACTAGAAGCACCTAACGACCCAGACTACGTTGGCGAAGAAGATCTGATATTTTGGGCCGATGTGCTGGGTGTTATAGATTAAACGCTATGCTTTCACTGCCTTACGACTGACTGACGCTGATCCAGCGTTAAGTCGGTCGCGCAAAGTTTGTTCGGTATATTCGGTTCGAAATGCCCCACGCTGCTGCAATTCTGGGATTAATAGTCGATTAATGTCCGCATAATAATCTGGCGCATAATAAGAGGGGGTAAGCTGAAAACCATCCCCGCCGCCTTCTTCGAGCAAATAGACCAGATGGTCTGCCACCTGGCTGGCTGTACCAATCATTGGCCCACCATCACTGCCCGATAAATACGAACCCGCAATTTCACGCAAGGTAATACCGGGGTTCGATTTAGTATAGGCCTCTAACATGCCCTGGGTACCTGGCACCTTTAAATTGCCGACCGGTTTATCTGGGTCCAACTGACTAAGGTCATAGTTAAAATGCCCAGACATCAACGCCAGAGAGGCTTCAAAAGGAATACGCTCGCGGATTTCATGTTGCCTGCTACGGGCCTCAAGCTCAGTATCCGCCACCAGTGGCTGTGCGCCCCAAAGAATTTTAACCGATTTCGGGTCACGGCCATTTTGTTCGCAGCGGGTTGCTATATCGTCGCTAAATTCACGCATCTGCTTAGTACTGGTTGCTGCCGCAAAAATACACTCGGTATGTTTTGCCGCAAATTCACGGCCTCGATCAGATTGCCCGGCCTGGAAAAGATAAGGTTGACGTTGCGGCGAAGGAATAACTGTTAGCGGCCCCTGCACTTTATTCCACTTGCCTTCAAAATTGATTTTGCGCACCTTAGCGGGGTCGGCAAAAATACCGTTTTCCATATCCATTTTAAGCGCATCATCCTGCCAGCTATTCCACAGCTGATAACATACTTCCATATACTCATCAGCACGATCATAACGCTCATCATGAGGTGGCAGATCATCCATGCCAAAATTCCGCGCCTCACCTTTGGAGATTGACGATACAATATTCCAGCCAATTCGGCCCTTGGTGACATGATCTAAAGTTGCCAGTTTTCGCGCCAACATATAAGGCGGATAAAAGGTGGTAGACATGGTGGTCGCAAAACCTAATTTATCGGTCTTGGCGGCTAAATAAGGTATCAGGCACAGCGGGTCTGAATTAGGAAACTGTATACCATAACGAACACTTGCAGTATTGGTGCCGCCGCCCCAACCGTCAGCAAAGAAAAACATATCAAATTTACCCTGCTCCAGGGTTTGCGCGATTTCCACCCAATATTCGGTTTCAGTCCACTGGTGACGGATTTTCTCTGGCGGATAGACCCACGACATAATCATATGTGGTGCTGGGCAATACAGCATAAAACCCGTTAAATGCATCTGTTTGGTCATATATTTTTCTCAATCACTTGTCTGGCCAACATCAATTAGCCAGCAACAGTTGGCCAGTAATTATCCACTCGTACAATCAGCTATTGTTTAAGCGTTAGGGCGATAAAAAGGTTTATCGCCATTCACCGTTACTCGATGCATGGTACGGGTTTGCGGAAAATAGTCCGCCACGGCCCGATGCTGCGTGCTGCGATTATCCCAGAAGGCGATGGAATTAACTTCCCACTGAAACCGCACATGATACTCAGGCGTGTCAATATGCTGATATAGGAACTGCAAAATGGCCGCACTTTCCTTCGGTTTCATGCCGACAATTTTAGTCGTAAAGGACCCATTAACGTAAATACCCTGACGACCAGAAACTGGGTGGGTGCGAATCACGGGATGCACGGCTGTCGGCCTTTTATCACCGGCCTTTTTAGGTGGACCAAATATATGCTCAGAACCGTGCTGCGCCTCAAGACCCGATAAAAAATGCTGCATCTGGCCAGTCAAGCCTTCATAGGCGGCATGCATACTGGCAAACATGGTATCACCACCGTGTTCCGGTAAAACCTTGGCATAAAGAATGGCACCCAGATTAGGCTGCTGGTCACAGGAAACATCGGAATGCCAGGCACTGGCGGCATATTGCACCTTAGCGTCAGAATGTAATGGTAAAATCTCCGGGTGACCGGCAATACCAGGTGCCACGGGATGGACATGCAAGCTGCCAAAGCGACGCCCAAGGTCTTTATGCTGATCTGGACTCATATGCTGATCACGAAAGAAGATCACCTGATTTTCTACCAGCGCTGAATTAATTTCTTCAAAGGTTTGATCACTCAGCGCCTGAGAAAGGTCAACACCACTAATATACGCCCCAATGTTTGGCGTAACTTTGCTCACACTAATTGTTTCGTAGGTCATTATCTGCTCCGGCGACTATTTACCAAACAGCATTATCATTATGCTAAATAAGAACGTCAACTTATTTTTTTGGCATCAACCATATACCTGGCAACAGGCACTTTCGCCAAGCGTCTAATCGGCACCGAGATTAAAATGCAGCTTGCATCGAAACCACCAGGCAGCGCACACTGTGCCAGCAACTGAGTCTGCATTTCAGGGTCTCTAATCGGGACCTTCAATCGAACCAGCCGCACAAAAAACGCAATCGCCAGCGCCAAACAGGATATATTTTATGTCAACACCGCCTCAGGACTTTGAACAATTATTAGCAGCACGCTTTGGCACTCTGACGCAGCATAATGCTGCCGAATCGCCCGCTACTGGCAGCAAGACAATCGACCTGCTTATGCAACACCGTACTCACCGCAGCTATCTCGACCAGCCGATTAGCCAGGCAACGTTGGATACAATCCTCGCCTGCACCTTATCGGCGCCTTCAAAATCTGACCTTCAGCAGGTCAGCATCGTGCAGGTTGAACAGCCAGATTTGCGGCAAAAAATAGCCGCACTAATTCCAGCCATGCCATGGATTGGCAAAGCACCGGTATTCCTGATTTTCCTCGCCGATGGCCATCGTATAGAGCGGATTTGCCAGCAACGTGGCCTGCCATTTGCCAACGACAACCTGGATAATTTTGTCGCCGCCATCAGCGATGCAAGCCTGGCGTTACAAAACACCATTACTGCCGCAGAAGCCATGGGCATAGGCACCTGCCCTATCAGTGTTATACGGGATCATATGGCAACCATTGCTGAACTGCTGCAACTGCCCAGCCGCGTAGTACCGCTGGCCGGTCTTTGTATGGGTTATCCTGCCCGCACGGGTTTTGTCAGCATGCGCCTGCCACCTGCGGTTGTGGTCCATAAAAATCGTTATGACCAAAGTCAGATGGATGAAAACATCGATGCCTACGACCAGCGTCGGGATGAACGATTCAGCATCCCAACAGCCAATCAGAAATACACCGACAAATTGGGTGTAGCAGAATTTTACGGCTGGTCAGAAGACAAGGCCCGCCAGATGTCAAAGCCCGAACGTGCCGGAGTGGGCGACTTTGTACGCGCTAAGGGGTTTTCTTTAAGCTAATACCGGCCACCTGGCCTACCATATCTATCCAAAATGGCAACTATCATAAAACCAGAAGTCGTATTAACAAACCGGCCGAACATCACTACGGAGACAAAGCGATGAAAAAAATTATGCTGTTAGTGGGCTGTTTACTAACCCTGGCCATCGGGGGTTTCGTTTATGTTAACCACGCCACTAATGGTATTGTTGGATTTTATGCTTGGAAAGCCCTTACTGGTTCGGGCAAAGCACAGCATACAAAACTTAACGGCATCGATCTCTACTTTGAAACTTATGGCGAGAACAACCACGCCGGCACTCAGGTGCTGGTAATGCATGGCGGTACGGCATTCCTCGAAACCATGCACCACCAAATCCGTGCCCTGGCCAAAACTCATCGGGTCATCGCGCCGGATAGCCGCGCTCACGGACGCTCAACTGACGCCCCAGATGTGCCAATTTCTTATACCCAGATGGCAGATGATATGGTGGACCTACTGGATTACCTTGACATTAAACAGGTCGATATTTTTGGCTGGAGCGATGGTGGCAATATTGGCATCGATATGGCTATTCGTTATCCAGACAGGGTTAATCGACTGGTGACTTTTGGCTCAAACTTCCACCATAATGGGCTGATTCCAACTGCCCCGGATGATACCTCAACAACCTCAGCTGACCACCCAGCCTGGGAATCAGTACGCTCATTTTATCAATCTGTCGCCAGTAACCCTGAATATTGGCCGGTTTTCCACGGCAAATTAATGACCATGTGGGCTGAAATGCCTACTTTGACTGAAAAACACCTGGCACAAATCCAGGCCCCCACTTTAGTTATGGCCGGCGAGTTTGATGGTATTCGCGAAGATCATACCCGCGCCCTGGCTGCGGCTATTGCCAATCACCGATTAATAATCGTTACCGGCGAGGATCATTTTGCACCACTTATGGCACCAGAAACGGTGACACCGCATGTGGTGAAATTTTTACAATAGAGCCTCTAACGCCTGCGCTAGTCACGGCTTAATTCACCAACTCAAGTTTCTGCCGCAGGGCATAGTCCTGATCTAACAACAAACTAATCCTCTCTAATAGAATGTCTGCCTGGTAAGGCTTACGGATAATATTCTGACTAGGTATATCATTGCCGTTCTGCACGGCCTCATCAGCAAACCCACTCACAAGTTGTATTGTGACTTCAGGGTATTCTGCCTGCACAATACTGGACAATTTGTAACCGTCCATTTCCGGCATAACAATATCAGAAAGTAGTAGATCTACTGCAGCCTGTTGCAATAGCTCGAGCGCCTGCCGACCGCTACTGGCGCAAACAACGTGATAACCGGCATTACTTAGAATTTCTCGGGCAAGATCAAGCAATGCAATTTCATCATCTACAATTAAAATTGTCTCACTGCCGTGGCGTCTAATATCCGAATGCAGCTCTTGTGTATGAACGACGTCGACCGATGATGAATACCTGGGAAAATATAAGGAAAAAGTAGTGCCTTCATCAATACGCGAGCTCACATCAATCGCGCCCTGGCTACGTTGCATAAAACTATAAACTTGGGTAAGGCCCAATCCGGTACCATGGCTGCCTTTGGTCGAAAAAAACGGGTCAAACAATTTATCCCTGGTATCCTCGCTCATACCTGCGCCGTTATCCGTTATCCGAACCAGCACATAATCACCACATGCCAGGCCTGTTTTTTCATCAACGGTCTGAGAAATTCGCAGGTTTTCAGTACTGATTTTAAGCTTGCCGCCACCTGAAATCGCATGCATCGCATTAATACTAATATTTACCAACGCATCACCCAAATCACCAACATCCAGCCAGGTCCGCCATAAGTCTCTGGCCAGGTCCAGTTCTAAGCAGATACGCGGCGTCAGCGTTTTTTCTATCATTTGCTGCTGAAAAGTAATCACCTCATTAATACTTGCTTTGCTTGCATCCATTTCAGACTGCTTGGAAAAAGACAATAGTTTTTTGGTTAGCGTTTGACCTCTGCTGCCCGCCTGTACAATCTGTTCTACCCAGGCCAATGGCTTAGGCTGATCAAACAGATGATTTTTCAGCAGATCAGAAAAGCCAATAACAACCGCCAACATATTGTTATAGTCGTGAGCAATACCCCCTGTTAGCATACCCAGAGAATCCATTTTTTGCGTTCTGCGTAGCTGCTCATGCATATACTTTTGCTCTGTGATATCAGTCACGGTGCCAATATAACCCTGGATGGTGCCATCAATATCCAGCTCCGGCTCACACCGACCCAACATCCACCTAATTTCCCCATTGGCTTTAAGATAACGATGTTCTGAATTACAGGTTTTAACCAACAACCCAAAAGTGGTTTTTGATAACCGCTGTTGACCGTCATCCGGATGAATAGCTGCCAACCAACCAGCCCCCATTGCCTGATCAACACTCAACCCAGAATATTCGCACCAGCGATCATTAACATACCTGCAATTTCCTACCGCATCCGTTTGATAGACACCCACCGGCGATAAATCTGACAGCGCCTTATTATGTTGCCTGCCATATTTTACTTCCTGCTCAAGCTGAAGGCTCCTTTGTTCCAGCTGAAGGCTCCTTTGTTCCAGCTGAAGGCTCCGTTGCGTCAACTGAACGCTTATTAATTTTCGCTCACGGCTGAGTATATACAATCGAACCAGTAACAATAAAAACAACAACAACACCAGCAAGGTCAGGTAAAGCGCCTGCATTTGATCGCGAATAATTGACGACTGTTCATTCAGCGTGAGTATCTGGCTTGCCAATTGCTGTTCATGCTCACCCAGCAACAACTCATTCTGTTCGACTTCCTCACCTTGTGCGGTAATCAGCACCGTCTGCTCATACAGTATCAGCGCCTGACTGGCCAACCGTTGCTGCTGCTGCCGAGCAGAGCCTGCAACCTGCTGCAGGGCGGTTTTTCTACTCGCAATTTCTTCTTCCTGGTGAATAATTGTGGCGCGCTGGTTCACCATACTGTCATCAAGCTGGCGTACCGTTGACTGGCTTTCTAATAGTTTCTGAACTGATTGCTCAAGCTGGTACTGGCTAGCGCCATAGGCATCCTGCACCTGTGAAGATTGCCGCTTTAGCGCCTCAATTTCCTCTGCTAGTTGCGACAGACTGCGTTCCATTTCTCGATATAATTCGGCAATATCTAGCTCCGTGCCGCCAAGTAATAAAATTTCACTACTGGTCGACAGTCCTTCAAGTATCATATTCGCCCTGTTAAGTTCGAAACTAAGCGTTTCGTCAGCCGTTTCGACGATATTGATCATAATATAGATCTGATCATTAGAAGTTTCGGATATCACCAGAGTATTAGTCTGTCGAGCCTGCAAAGCAATTTGAGAAAAACTTAAGGCGGTATTTTGCGCGACAATTAGTACTTGAAAGGCACTAAGGTTGGCAATAGTTTCAACTTTTACCAAACGAACTGGTAAATTATTTATCCTGGTTTGTTGGGCACTGCGGGTAAGATAGGAAAAATAATCAGCTTCTGTACCGAAGAACGCAATATCTAACTGCTCAAGCTCGGCCTCATCTGGCCAAAAAACCTGCTTGATAAGCCCCATCGTCAGCTCAGCCTTAACCTCCGCGCGCGGATATTCCTGGCCATGCACCAGGCTGCAATAGCATAAAATAAACAGCGTTAAACATTTCCGGTACATTGACATCCTCCGACACCTGACTAGAAACGCATGGATTTTTAGTTGTTGATCATCCCATACAATAACAAACCCGCACCACATGTTGCTACTTTCAAAACCTGTTCATCTATAGCAAAGGGCTTTTTAATACCTACCCCAGGCCTCATATCAGAGTAATACAACGGAGCTTAAGCTGATCTGAATGCACCCAATTTCAAGTATGTGTTGCCGAGCATAGAATACTTAAGGTAGAGTAAAGTGATCAAAAAGTGGTCCCCACAAAGCCTTCAGGGGCAACCATAAAACACCATGAAAACCCCGTCAATTATGCTTTTATTGGTCTTCATGGCAGCCTTTGGTGCAGTGCTCGAGGCTGAAGAAATTAATATTCCCCTCTCTGAACTCTCACTCGCAGAGTTGATGAATATAAAAATTTCCACGGTCGGTTCTGGTTTTCAGGAAAACAATCTTGACGCCGCGTCATCCATTGAGGTTATTGAAACCAGTGACTGGCAAGCCACGGGGGCACGCAATTATTGGGATGCCATTGGCCATATTCCCGGCATGTTAGTTACCACTAGCCTGCTGAGTTCCGAAGCACTGGTTTATCGAGGCATCTCGATTGCACCCGGCACCCATACCACAGCCATGATTATTGATGGCGTGCCGGTCAATAGCCTATTACATAGCACCGGTTTCTATCATCTCAACAATATTGGGCTTACCACCCTGTCCAGAATAGAAATGATTCAAGGCCCAGGTTCAGCCCTTTATGGCGCCGATGCCCTGCAAGGGGTTTTATCACTTCAGACCAAAATAACTGACAATACCCATACGAGGTTTGAGAGCGCTATAGGCCATGAGGCGTATTATCAGTACGCTGCCAGCTTTGGCCGACAACTCAGCGAAAACCTAACCACCGGCCTGGCCTACGAATATAGTAAATCGCTACCCAATAAGGTGATCTTCTTTGATGCCAATGGCGGTAAGTTCTCAGCCGAGCGGGACACTCGATACGCACTCGATATGCCTAAAAAGGCCGAAACACTGACTGCATTTATGAACTATTCACCCAATGCCAGGCTTACCTTGCACAACTCCTTTCTGCTCAACAAAACCAGTGAGCTGGTGAATCGTTTCCATAGTAATCGGCCACTACATAATTTCCTGGAGGGCGAGTTTTACCTGGCCCAGTCGAAATTGGAATATCAGCTTTCCAACCAGCTTCAGCTCGAAGGTCAAGTTTATTATTGGCAAGGCGGCATTACCTGGGATTTTTTTCAGCATGATCCCATCACCCAACAAAACTTCAATACTGTTAATCGTTTCGATGCTAAAGACCATCGTTACGGCGCTGATTTCCGCATCAAAGCAAATAGTCAGGGTCAACGTTTACGCTGGCAACTCGGCCTCAGTGTTTCTACCACTGAGGCTGACAAATTCACCCGAGGCCTGGTAACTAACCCACCAATCGAACAGGGCTCAACTGGACATCGGCGCGACCTGAACAGTATCTATGGCGAAATTCGAGCCGCTATTTTAAAGCACAGGCTGGATATCGTAGCGGGCGCAAGACTGGATAACTATTCTGATTTTGGCCAACAATTTTCACCAAAATTAGGCCTGATTTACCGTCTCTCAGAAATTTCACGTCTCAAACTTTTATACGGCTATGCATTTCGCGCCCCTTCAGCGTCAGAGATTGCCGTAGAACCAGCGCCTGGGGTAGGCGGCGCTTTTGGTAATCGCAATCTAAAACCAGAGACCATCGATACTTATGAACTCATCTATATGAAAAACTGGCCTGCCCAGTATATCGAGCTGATCGCCTTCTATAACAGGATAACCGATGGCATATTGCAGGATGGTTTGCCCACCAACGATCCACGGGCTAATCTCGACCCTGAAATTAACGCCAAACAAACCGTACGCACCAACGGCGCCGATTCGCACTCATACGGTATGGTCTTTAAGCACGGGCGATCATTCAACCAGTGGCGTATCGACACCAACCTGACCTATGCCAAAGGCAAAAATACCACCGCTGATTACGCCTATGACAGTTACCCCACCTGGATCGGTAATATCAGTATTTCTTATTTATGGCGGAGTGATTTTAAAATTTCGCTGATCAATCGAGTTGCTTACGATCGCACTACTTTCCAAAGCAGAAATACTACCGACAATCCCACAAAAACCGCAGACTATTATCGAACCGACCTTAATATCAACAGCCCGATTGGCAACAACTGGCAAATCAGCTTTGATGTACGCAACCTGCTGAATAAAAAAAACTTACACCAGGCCTCCTACCAGGGCGAAACCCTTAAACCCGAACAGGGACTCTCGGGCTGGCTAACTGCCAGATATACCTTCAACTAATAAATGAAGACAGCCTTGAGCGAATTAACAGCCCTGAGCGAAATCAAAAGCCTTGAGCGAAATCAAAAGCCCTGAGCGAAATCAAAAGCCTTGAGCGCATAAACAGCCCTGAGCGTAAAGACAGCCCTGAGCGTAAAGACAGCCCTGAGCTACACCCGTAACGTAAGTCCTATTGACTCCAGCGTTTAGCTTCCGCCAGCGACTTGGTATAGGCCGGCAGGCAATACCAGAACAGACCTGCCGCAACCGGATAAAAAAGAATGCAGGCGGTGGCGATGGAATAATGTAGCAAGTTATCGTCCTGGTAGAGAAAATCGGTAAATGCCGCCAGCACACTGCCACCTAGTGCCATACCAATCATACTGGTAGAAAATATATACACCGCCGTCACCTGGCCACGCATCTGATTAGGCGTGATTTCCACAATAGATACCGCCATTAAGCCAAGATACGAACCGGATAAAAGCACCGCTGGCCATAATAACCATAAGGTGGTTTGCGCCTCACCTGACAAGGGCGCCAGGGTGGAAAACGGGATGGCAAGCACCGACGCAAAAAACATGGTGCGTACATTCGCATCCTCGTAACCACGCTTACGCAGTAAACTCGCACACCAGGTGGCCAACATAATGCCAGCACTACCCGCCACCAGGATTATAATACCGAACGACGCCCCAGCTTCACTTTTTGACATGCCATAGTTACGGGTAAATAGTTCAGGATACCAGGCACCACTGCCATATTGCGCCATCGCCATCATCGATGAACCCAGTAACAAACAGAGATAAGTGCGGCGCCTTTGCCAAATAAAATCAACCACTTCTTTAAAGGGGATTTCTGTGGGCACTTCACCATTTTTTGCGATCAGGCCTTTACGCGTGGGTTCCTGAATGGTCAGGAACAACAGACTGAGTAACATGCCCGGCAGGCCAACACTTATTATGGTTGCCTGCCACGGCTTAATCACACCGATATAAGCTAATTCGATCACCCCAAGGCTGGCGTAATAATCATATAAAAAACCACCCACCACCAGTGCAAGCCCGCCACCAATCTTGACCCCGAGCTTATAAAAAGACATGGCAAAACCAACGTGTTGCGGCCTAAAACTATCCAGAATCAGCGAATAGGCAGGCGGTGATAAACCTGCTTCACCCGCACCCACACCCATCCTGGCGACAAATAGCTGGGCAAAGTTTTTAGTAAAACCGCAGGATACGGTCATGATACTCCAGAAGAATACCGACCCAGCAACAATCATGCGGCGAGAATATTTATCTGCCAGTCGGCCCAAAGGCAACCCGGCGACCGCATATAAAATCGCAAAGGCCGCACCCGCTAACAGGCTATATTCAAAATCTGTTATACCGAAGTCTGCCCGGATTGGGCCCACCAGCAGCGCCAGTATCTGCCGATCAATAAAGGATAAAATATAGGCAGAAAATAATAACCCAAGACAATAGCTGGCAGAGCCCAGGCCCGGATAATCATCTTCGGCCACCGCTGCTGTTGCGGTGGCACTTGTATCTGTGGCACTTGTATCGGTAGCGCTGGTGTCAGTTGCACTGGTTTGGGTACTGGTTTCTAGTTCTGATTCGGATGCAGTCATAACGCAAAGGTATTATATATTGAACTATATTGTTACTACTTTTTTCATCATGTACAAGGCCGTCGCCTGTTAGCCCCCGTCAGGACATCGATAATCTACCAGCAATACGTCTATTTGGAGCCATTATTGCCGTTAGCCTTATGGGTAAATGCAGATTTTTGCGATAAAAACTCGCAAACTAAAAAAGGATAAAAGGGAAAAAGCGAAAAGGGTAAAGCGTTAGAGTGCCCTGGCGACGCGAAAACCCACCCTGATGCTCGCTTCAACGGTATCGTCCCTATCGCGGTTCGCGGACCGCAAATTCGCAGGTCTGTTGAACCAGCCACCGCCGCGCAACACCTGCCGGGCGCAAGCGCCCTTATCCGTAGGCCAGGCTGATTCATCATCCGGCGCCCCCTTATAAGAACTATGCCAACAATCCGCCACCCACTCCCAAACGTTACCATGCATATCAAATAGACCAAAGTTGTTGGCTATAAAACTGCCAACGGGTGCTGTCTGGTTGTTAAATCCATCCTTTGGCCATCCATATCGTTCATCGCCATTGGCATGTTTACCACTGGGCGCATCGCCCCAGCTATAACGGGTTTGGGTACCTGCTCTGGCCGCATATTCCCATTGCGCTTCGCGGGGCAGATAATAGGCTTCGCCCGTTTTAGTGGATAGCCATTTAACATAGGCGGCGGCGTCCAACCCGCTAACATTAATCACCGGCCGCTTAGCACGCCCCCAACCCCTGTCAGCTGGCAGCTTTTTACCTTCTGCCAGGGCAAAGGCATCATATTCCTCAAAGGTCACCTCAAAGCGGCCCAGGGCAAAGGGTGCTTCTATCGTCACCTTATGTGCTGGCCCCTCATTTTCTTCACGGCCCGCCTCGTCTTTTTCTGAGCCCATTCTAAAAACTCCAGCGGGTATCACCACCATAGCAGGACAAAAACTACAGTCGGCAAAAGTATCACCGGCTGCATAATCAGCTTGCGCGGGTTTTTTAGGGTTTATTACTGGTTGTTTTAAAGTACGAATTTGCGCTTTCAAGCTGGCTATGGTGCGGTTTTTTGAGTCAATAATGGCCTGTAACTTCTGGTCCGTGCTGGCATTACCGCCAACCTCGATCTGTAAGGTTTTAAGCTGTAAGTTCAAAGCAGCCACCTGCGTATTTAGCGCGGTATTAACCGCCCCAATTTGCTGTTGCGAAAGTTCCGCCGCAACGGCCTCCTGTTCCTGTTGGTCAAGGATTTTTGTTAATTGCTGGCTGGTGATATCGGATCGTCTTTTTTGTGCTTCATTAGCTATTTGTTCCGCTCGTCTGGCGACTGTTTCGGCGGATTTTGCCTGCCAGGCATAAAACCCTGCGCCACCAACTACCAGTAAAGCAAGACTTAAAAGCACCAAAACCGCCTTCACTGTTTTAAGCGACTGGGCCTGGCGCTGGCTTTGCTGTCGATCTTTTTCAACCTGCGCATAGTGGCTGGCGCTTTGTTGCAACAGATTGTCAACCGCCGAATAATGCTCACCCGCCTCGGCTGGCCAATGCCCTGGAGTGAGAAAAAGATTGGCCCAGGGCTTATTTTGCGTTGGCCACCATAATTGTCCGGCGCGGGTAACCGTCGATGACAAAAAACAGCTATTATCTGCCGCATAGGCCGTTGCACCACGCACCAGATCGTTATAAAAACGCCGATCCATTTGCTCCTGGGCCAGCCAACCGGTTTTAACCTCGGCCAGGCGGTGCCAATTGCGTATCAGCGCTTCATGGCTAATATCAATAAGGGTATCAGGTTGCAATGGGCTACCATAAGGTGGCATCAAAAAATTCACCCCTGGCAGGCTAAATATCTGCACCACATAGGACAACAGCGCAATGTCAACCTCTGCCATTGCCGCGATTTTGCTTAGACTTTGCGGCGCGCGTGTTTGTCGGCCATCCTGATCAACCGCCGTAATACAGCGGAAAATTCGCGCAGCTATCGGCTGCAGGTCCTGCTCAGCTGCCGCGTCAACCGCAAGCCCGGTGTAGATTTCATCCGCATGTCTGGATAACGCTTGCGCCATACCACCAATGGCCTGGTAGTCATCGATATCCAGGTAATCAGGCTGTTGGCCCACTTCCCAGGTCCGCATCAGGGCATGCTGCATTACCGGCAAATGATCAGGGTCATCCCCCACCTCGGCAATAATCTGCTGCACCAGCGTTGGTGACATTTCACGCCCGGCGCGTAACGCCGGTTGTTCAATAGCAATACGGCGTTGCTGACGATTCATCCTTGGTACCAGAAACTGGCCGGCATTAATTACCTCGGGCAAACCGGAAAAACGGGTACAGTCGCCCAAAAAGTCAAGCCGGGTCGTCAGCATAATATGTACCGAACAGGTTTGCTGCAGATCAGCCTGCACCGCACGGATTAATAATTTAACGAACCGAGTTGCTTCTTCCCAGGCCGCTGGCCCGGCCTGGTTAGCGAAGCGAAATACTTCTTCAAACTGATCCACAATCACCAGAAATTTTGTTGCCTGGGCATTTTCTTCGATCACCTCTGCCAGGCCATTACTGCTACTTAATAACAACGCCCTGGTGCGCATAAATTCCAGCTTGCTCAGATCAAAACTCGCATTGTCGGTTGCCGGTCCACGCTGAGTACGGTTATCGATCTCCAGCAGGGCCTGGGTTAATACATCCATTGGCCTGGCCCCCGGGCGCATCACCAGCCATTGCCAACCACCGTTGCCCTCCAAACGAGGCAATAGACCTGCCCGCACCAACGACGATTTACCACAGCCAGACGCGCCCACCACGGTAACAAAACGAGTATTATCGAGCTTGCTGGTCAGGGTTTGTATCTGTTCCTCACGACCAAAAAAATTCGCCCTGTCCTGGTATTCAAAGGGCCGCAAACCCGGATAAGGATTACCCAACACAACATTCGTACTAGGCATCGGTATCCTCGAGGCCGTTTTTACTTGAAGGGCTATGGTTGCCAGGGCGCTGACTTAAAGCGCTATGCGCTCGTTGAATATCTGCTGTGCGCGTCTTCAGCCTATCGATAAAAGGCTGAAACATCGTACTATCCGCCCCTTTGATGACATTAATCACGGTGTCAACCGCCGGACTGCGGAACAGGCTTTTTTGCCCGCTTTCAGGCGCTGCCAGGATCACAGCCGTTACCCCAGTGCGCGTGCCTGGGTAATTATCAGCAGCCAGATCGCGGCCCTGTAATATCATTAGTTGCTGCTGAAAATCTGCATAGGTCTGACTCCCATAATGCAGCAGCACAGCGTCACAATGTTGTAATTGCGCCGCCTGATGTTGTGCCCGGGTATCAGCATCAGATTCAAAATCTGGCAATACCACCTCAACACCCGCATCAACCAATATATTGTAGACAGGGGTCATTAACGCCAGGTCCTGCTGCGCATAATATAAATAGATCAATGGAATTTTTTGCTGCGCTGGTTCTACGGGCGCGGGTACTATGGAGGTTGTTTTGATTGCTAACAGGGTATCAAGCACAGTGGTTTTCAGGTCTTCAAAGGGTTCACCATTAAGCACTTCATCATCAGGCTGTATATCCTGGTAGGTCTGCAGTTTTTCGATAAAGGATTTATGCCCAGGTTCTTTTACCTGCAGGTTTTTTTCCAGCCAGACGATACGTTTAATATCTGCTCCCTGTTGCCGGTGGCTAGCCACTAGATCAAACTGCTGGTGCACAATTGGCTGCGCCGCACCATCAGGGGTATTACCATCGGGAGTATAACCACCAGTTTGACCAATCAGATGAATCGCCATGCTAGCCGACTGTATTTCTTCTTTGATACCCTGCAAAACCTGGTCTTGCTGCAGCGGCAGTAGCGGCTGTTGCGGCACCACTCGATAACCATGGCTTTCGAGCTCATCACGAAGCTCCTGCCACCTGTCCAGCAGGTCATGGCTGGTGACTGCCAGATAGAGCGTTATTATATCGTTATCTATAGCCGGCACTGTATCTGGTACTGCAACCAGTGCATTTTCCGCTGTTATCGTAGATTTGATCGCTGCTAGCTGGTTATTAATCGACTTACCGAGTTGACGAATGCCCTTCCAGTAGTCGCGGTGCAGATGTTCGCCAAAACCATCGAAGAACGGTATTTCATCGTTCTCCTGCTGATCGATATGAAAAAATTTGAAGCCGGTTTTATCACGGATCAAATCCGGCTGCAGCGCCAGATCCAGGTCCCTGATGAGTATTTTTTGAATGGCACCAGACTCGCCATCATGGCTGCTAACAAAGGCTTCAAACTCCTTCAAACAATAAGGACTATCAACCCAACAGGGCGATACTAAGGCTAAAAATACCGGTGCATCACGCACCGCATCCAGGATAACCTCATCAAAAAAAGTCACCGGGTCTATATCCCGCTTATCCCGCCATAACTCAAATGCCAGCGCCTGTTTGGTCAGCTCAATGCTCAGCGCACGATCAAAAAAATCCACCCAGCCAACAAAATTTTCACCCATGGGTGATTGATTATCGTCATGGGCATAACTTAAGAAAATCGTGTGCATAGCGTAGGCAGCGCTCCCCGATAGCATAGTAGTTTTTATTCAAATGCTACTATATCAATAAATTACACCACTTTTACAGGATTGTGACTGGCTATTTTTCTGGGTGTTTTTAACCGGCGCAAGCCTCGCGTTATTAACGCCGTCGTCTACCCGCACCCTGGTGTATTCTTATTATCGATTCATCGCTGATCAAAACATGAACACGGCAAATATTTTTTGGGGGGGGTATAACAGATTCCCAGCTACTTTATTTTTGCGCTAATAATTTACTGCCTGTGCGTATGTAAAAGCACAAAGGGTAAAGCGTTAGAGTGCCCTGGCGACGCGAAAACCCACATCGAAGAACGAATCATCGGTAAGGAACCTAAGGCGGTTCGCGGACCGCAAATTCGCTGGTATGTCGTTCCAGCCACCGCCGCGCAACACCTGCCGGGCGCACTGCGCCCCATCAGCATCCAGCCAGGATGAGCCATCAACAGGCGCCCCAACATAACTATCATGCCAGCAGTCTGCGGTCCATTCCACGACATTACCCGACATATCAGACAGCCCCAACAAATTACGTTGAAATGATCCACCTGACGCAGTATATGGATAACCATCCTCACAATCTGCAAATTCCTCAACGCCCAACTTTTTCGCCAGGGTTTCGTCAGCACCATTGGCATAAATACATTGTTGGTCATGGCCGGCGTCCTGACCCCAGTAATATGCCTCTATGCTGCCCGCGCGAGCCGCATATTCCCATTGCGCCTCTGACGGCAAATAATAATCAAACCCTGTCACCAGCGATAACCAGCGCGTATAGGCATTGGCATCACGCCAACTAATACAGGTCACTGGATGAAGCCTGGTTTGTGGAAAACCCGGGTTACGCCAGTTACGATCCTTGCGCTGCTCGTAACCCTCCGCATCTGCATTAAATGCATAGCAGCCGTTGGTCTCAGAATCAGCCTTATAACCGCTATCTTCCACAAAATCTTCAAATTGACCCAGGCTAACTTCGCACCGGCTGAGTGCAAAGGGTTGTTTAATGGTCACGCCATGTAATCTCTCATCAGGGTCACGGTCAGCTTCATTTTCCTCTGAACCCATATAGAAACGCCCTGACGGAATAATCACCATTTCAGGGCCAGGGGTTGCTTCTAACTCGGATATTGCCCTGTCTGTACAGGGCTTAGCGGGCAAGCTACCGGCAGGCTTAAAATCCACCAGGCTAGCATCCCTTGTTAACGGCCGGTCTGCTGGCTTCTTCCCCTTAGTAGACTTTTCTGGCCCCATTGCGATCGCGTCAGTAGGATAAGTAACCGCTATTATCAGGGGCATAAATAATAAGACGCATAACCGTATAGTCGGCAATAAATGACAATCTTGCATCACCTTTAGGGTATTCGTTGAATCCTTCATTATTTGCTCCAAACTTTTATGCGTCATCTGCCTCACATGGGCAACCTGTCAACCGCATTTGAACAACTGATAAAATTTATTTACCTGCCCAGAAAACGTTTTATAACCTGAGAAAGCGGTAAAGGTATAAAAAGAAAAGGGAAAAAGAGAAAAGTACCAAGGGTTAACGTGCCCTGGCGACGCGAAAACCCACAAGGCTGAACGAAGCACCGGAATTGATCCAATAGCGGATCGCGGACCGCAAATACGCTGGTTTGTCGTTCCAGCCACCGCCGCGCAACACCTGCTGGGCGCAAGCGCCCTTATCCGTAGGCCAGGCTGATTCATCATCCGGCGCCCCCTTATAAGAATTATGCCAACAATCCGGCACCCACTCCCGAACATTACCATGCATATCAAATAGACCAAAGTTGTTGGCTATAAAACTGCCTACGGGTGCTGTCTGGTTACTAAATCCATCCGCTGGCCAGCCAAAATATTCACTACCATTAGCATGTTTGCCACTGGGTGAATCGCCCCAGTTATAGCGGCTACTGGACCCTGCCCTGGCGGCATATTCCCATTCTGCCTCTGTGGGCAATCGATAACTGGCGCCGGTCTGTTCTGATAACCATTCAACGTAGGCCGTTGCATCATGCCAGCTAACATTAATCACCGGTCGTTGGGCACGGCCCCAGCCTTCGTCATCTGGCAATGGGCGCCGGGTACTACGGGCAAATAAATCATACTCGGCAAAGGTCACTTCCATCATACCCAGCGCAAATTTTCGGCTAAGGGTCACCTTATGTTGCGGACTTTCATCCTCGCGACGGCCCTCTTCCCCTACCGGCGAGCCCATCATAAAACTACCTACCGGTATGTTAACCATTCTCGGCCCCTGACCACCAACCAATAACGAATCACTGAAGGTGTTTGAGGGCTTAATAGAAGCAAAATTATCTGCAGACTTAAACTCTGTCAGTTGACCTGGCGACAAGTGATGTGCCCTGTTATCTTGCAGAATAACATCAGGGTTGGTTTGTGTGTTTGTTATACCTTCAGCGTCCTGCCATAAAACCAGGTTAATTTCATCGCTGGCCAGGGCAGTATCTAATGCCGCCGGCAAAAAACGCGCATAACTTAAATTATTCAGCCGCCGACGCACATATTGCACCTGTTGCAGGCTAACATTTTTGCCATAGGATAAGGGCTGCGCTGCCGGTCCAGTTTGCCGCAGGGCAACCCGGTTGACGTTAAAACCGTGGCTGTATAATCGTGCTGCCAGTGCTGTAGCCAGCTTATTGGTGGTGGATGCTTCGATATTCACCACTAGATTACGATGTTGATTACGCTGATAATCCATCAACCAGTCTTGCAGCATAAACCCAATGGCCTTGTTATTTGCGGCAATACCCAACCCCAATAGCAGCGCCAGAATAAATGCTCTGGCGCCGTACAACATGGCCGTAAAACGCTGCAGGCCCGGCAGGTTGCGCGCCAATGTTTTACCCAGCCTGATATCAATTTTTTCTCCCCGGCCTAACATCAGGCGGGCAAACACAGCATCGGAATAAACACTGGCAGGGGGTTTTGCTTCAAATAACACCCGCAGCAGATCCCAGCCACCATCCGCCTGGCGCAGTCTACGGCTCAGGTTTTGCCACCACTCACCTGCACCAGGGGGCAGAGCGATAGGCAGCACAATTTCACCACGGGTACTGCTGACACCCTGGAATAAACCCAGATAGACCCCCTTAACCCGGTCAACCTGCGCCGGTATCAATTCACGGGTTAGATCATCACGCAGCCAGTCGGGCATATATCCATGTCGGCACCAGGGCAATTGAGCAATACGCAACATACGCTGTTCGCGACTGGCAGCGTCAGTTGCCTGGGGAAACAAACTACGATCCAGCGCCCGGGTCAGGCTCCAGTGAATCTGCGGATAGGCCGCCATGGCCCCCAGCAAGAACATACCCCTGCCATCAAGATAACTTTTAATCGCTGCCAGCATTGCACCGCGCTCGGCCTTTACCGGCGGCAGTGGTTGCAACAGCAAATCCTCATCCCGCAATAGATCCGGCAAGGGTATATAACCGCTATGCGGCGGGTTACGCGGCATCCGCTGGTTGCTCGATAAAGCGCTGTCCTGGGGGCTAGTTCTATCCAGGGGACGAAAGGGGCGCGCTATGGTTTTGGCCATAGCAACCAGACCATCGCTATCCAGCGCAGCGAGGCGAAACCCCGCGGCTACAATATTGTTTTGAGTATCGTCAGCCACCTGGCTAGTATTCAAAATACCCCGCTGATCCCATACCTGCAGCTGGTCCGCCCAGTGATTTAAACTGCCGTCCCAGATATTAAACAGGATAGCCGGATCACCCACCAGGATAAGCCGCGAACCCCGATGCTGGGCCGCAATATCGGCCAATGAACGTAATCGATGTTGCCCAAAGGCTTCACGCGCAAAACCTGGATTGTCACGATAATCAAAGCGGTGCACCGTTAAGCCGGCCTGTTCTAATAACGCCAGCACACGATCTGCCAGGCCAGCAATATGATCCTCCCGATGTTTAAACTCAGCCAGCAGGATAATTTCCGGAATTTCCTGTCGATCAGCATACACTGGCTGGAACAAGCCGTTAGCACGGATGCTGCTGGCCACGGTTTGTGCTTCATCCAGCCGTTGGCCTGGATAAAATACCGGCGTATGTAATGCCTTTAATGCGCGCCGCACTTGCTGGCTGGCAAATAGATCATCCACTGGCGCCCGCACCCGCAACTGCTGCAGTGGATTGGCCGGGTTAGCAGGCCCTTTGCGAAAGGCAATCCAGCGTTGGTAATAACGCAACCCAAGCCATATAAAAGCCAGTATCAGGGGCGCCAGCGGCAACAGCCAACGGGCCGCATCCAGACCGCTTTGGTAGCCTGGCATCAGCAGCGGCGGATCAGGTTTTTTACGCAGCGGCAAGGGCTCAGGCTGGATCTGCAACCAGGCCAGTTTTTCACCCTCGGCTATACCCTCAGCGGATAATGAACCAACAGTATCAGATGGTTGCGTCTTGTTAGACAGATCAATCACCGCAGGCGGCGCAATCTTGATAGCCGCAAATGGCCATCGACCGTAGGTCCAGTTATAACTTACGCCAACCACCAACAGGATAAGCAGCATCATACTTAACAGCCACGTTGTGGGTCTGATCAACCTGGGCGTAGGTTGGGTTGATGCCGCCGCCAGCGGCGCATCCAGTACTTTGGTATGCACAAGTTTTGACGCTGCCCATTGCCGGCCTGTTTCGCGGTTAAGGTCCCTTACTTCAAGCGCCGGGTCTGTTTGATCAAGCCAGAGCTTCATTACCTCGGCAAAACTGGCCTGGTCCAGGGCACTTTTACAGACTAACGGCCCAATATAAGCACCCAGTTGCTGAGGCCGGGTGGGTAGTTGGTGGTTCAACTGAAGCTGTTGCAGCAGATCGTTTATATTAATCCAGGTGCCTGGGTCATGGCATAAATCGGCCGCCCGCAGCAACCGCCATAGCCGTGGCAGTCCATCTTGTAATAATTCATCGACGCTCAGGGTCGATAATTTAGGCGCTGACATCTGCACACCGAGGCCGCTAAGCTGGCTGTAACCATTTGGTTAGCAGCCCCGTGGCATCAGCTTGAATTTCAGGGTTTTTCAGCAGGGTCAGCTTAACGGCCGCCAACACCTGCTGGCGCGGCTGCTGGTTTAATAATTTATCCTGATCCAGATCAAATGGGCGGTTTATGCTGCCGGGTAAAATAAGATCAAGGAAGTTAATCATTTCTGCTAGCCCAGGGCGACGGCTGATATTCACCGCATCACTGCGCAAATACCGAAACAGGGCGGTAGCATCCCTGGCCAATTTAGAATCCTCAACAAAACGACTGCCAAGGCGTTGTTGGCATATTTTTTCTATGGTGACGATGGATTCACCGTCATTGCCATCGTTAGTCTTTTTATTATCCTTTTTATTATTCATCGCCACTGAGCCTTTAATGGCGTCCTCATTAAACGGTGGAAAGGTAAGATGGTAATAAACACAACGGCGTAAAAAAGCGTCGGGCAGATTGCGCTCTGAGTTACTGGTAATAATCACGATGGGGCGATATTTAAATTCATCTTCGGTCAGTTCGACGCGCACTTCATGGCCAACAGCGCGTTCAAATTCTGGAATGCGGAATGCCATATCTTCAAGCTCAGTGAGGATATCGTTGGGTACATCGCGGGGTGCCTTGTCAACTTCGTCAATCAGCACCACAGAACGTGACTGTTGATGCGCCTGTACCACCAACGCATCGGCGGCCAAATTTAACGCTGAGCCGGTTAAAAAACTGACAGGTTTTGAATTTAACAGCGCCAACCCCAGTGCTTCAAATTTGATATATCGTTGCGGTGTGGCATCACCGTCGGTGGAGGCGGCATGGAAGCGCCCCACCGTATCAAAGCGATAAAACAGGTCGGTTGCGCGGGTATCAGATTTGACCGCAAACACAAAAGGGTCAAGCAGGCCTAACTCCCAGGCGACCGCATCTGCCAGGCGTGATTTACCCGAACCTGGCTCCCCCGTTAGCAGCAGCGGCATACCTAAGGTGATCGCCACGTTAACGGCGGCGCTAAGATCGGCTGGGGCACGATAGTTGGCCCCTGCGCGCATACGTGCCGGGTTTATTTCAGGTATTGCTATATCTGAGCTAGCCTGGCTGCCCTTGCCGGAGAAATAGGATTGCATCGGTTATTCCTTATAAAATTCTAGCCTGCTTTAATGAGTGCAACATATGCTTTTTAAGCGATTTATAACGCAGGCTGGTGCCCTCTGGCAGCGCATCATCAATACCAGTTTCTATTTTTTCGAGATCATAATATTTATCAAACTGCGCAATATCCTGATACCAGGATTCAAAATGCGCCAGCGATATTTCCCCCGGTGATGCTAGCCAGGTGGCATTGGTTGTACTTTCAATTTTCAGGTTTTGTCTATTTGCCCTGGCAGCGTCGGTTTCACGAATACAGCCAAAAATAATCACCAGCCTTTTATGTCGTCGGTTGTTTTCTGATATGCCTTCAATTAACGCCTGGGCCGACTTAATATAACCATCAAGATAAGGTTCACTACGTTCATCCAGTACCGTGTAGATAACTTTAATAGTCGGGTCAGAGCGCATCCACTCATCAAGGCCCGCAATTTTTTGTTCAATAGCCAAGTCTGCTTTAGTGTCCAAACGGCTGCCTTCTGGATTAGGTTGAGCACCATTATTGGCATTGGCATTGCTGCTGGTGCGAGATATCGCATTTTGCAGCATGGCGTGATAATGCGCTGGGCCACTGCCAGCCAGCACACTTAAAGCTTTTAGATTATGCCCAGGTTGCTGACTGGATATTGACACCGCACCCTGCCGCTGGCGTAAGATCACATGATCAGCAAAGGCAGCCAACGAATCTGCGGCCAGGTATTCAAGCAGAAAAATCAAACTGTCGTTACCCGTGCTATCACGGATGACTCGGTCGGTTTCGGCTAATAGTTTTTCACGATTAATCAACCGGATCAGCATTTGTTCTCGTGCCTCGAACTGGCTGCTGTCTGTTGTTGTAGGTTGCGATAGATTAGCCTGGTGTTGGTGTTGGTGCTGATGTGGATCGTGATCTTGATGCGGGTCGGTCTCAGCATTGGTCAAGCCTGCCGCAATTGGGCTATCGTCCGAGTGGCAATCAAGTTTATATTGTAATTCTGCTACAAATTCACCGAATTTCAGCTCTTCATAGCGATAACAATTACGTTGACTAAAGGGCATTGGCAGTGCGTCATTTTCAAGCTCACCCACCAGGATGGGGGAATATCGGCCTATATGTTCCGCCAATTCAATGTTTTGTTTAGCGGCACCGGCTTTATCCTGGCCCCAGACTAAATCTGCTTCCGACCTTACATGGTCGCTAGCAATCGCATTTTCTGACCATAATACCACCACCGCCCCAGCGAGCTTTACTCGTTTAGGAATCGCGTAGCGCCACCAGGCACCGCTGAATAGATCAATGTCCATAAATGTCTGAATACCAAAACCTTCTAGCTCCTGTCGAAACTTTAACGCGATCGCTTTATCCAGCCGAGAATAGCTGATAAACACATAGGGTTTTGCTGGATCCAGGCGTTTCATTGCTTAAAGGTATTCTTAACTGGTTGCTTTAGGTGCTTATTAAAAGCCGGGCTGTGGCTTTTCTTAAAAACCGGGCTGTGGCTTTTGTTAAAAACCGGGCTGTGGGCACTTCTCATAATCAGTTCTGGTATCTTTTTGATCATTATCTAGTCAGACTCGGTTCTTTTGTTCGGCTATTCGGCGTATCTATTTTTTTAACTTTTTATGTCTTTTCACCAAAAGATTCAACTCCTGCGATCTCGGCTAACATGCCACAATAATTATTCAGGTCTATCTGCAGGTTTTTTAAATCCTCACGGAATGCTGTATTTGCCCCAGGGCCACCCAGCGTATTGGCCCGTGGATGCCAGTGAGCCGTAAAGGGCCTGATGACCTCATTAAGGATAATAACAGCGATACGAGAAAAATTGACGCTTGACCTGCCGTGGGTTTTAAGGATTTCGCGGGTCAGCGGGAACAGCTGATAAACGCTGTTTAACGCACTGACTTCATCGCCATCCAATGGGCTTAATGGCACGGTGGTAACCCGCGTTATTAATTCAATATACATACACCAGGCCGCATCTTTATCGGCGTCGCCTGGCTGCCATTCCCAATTAGCAAAACCTGCCTTAATGGTGACTTTTTTTAGCTGCCAGGTTTCAAATAAATCCCTGATTTTCATTAGTGTTGCTGCCTGTTGATGTAACGCTGATTCAAAAATGAAGTACCTTTGACTAACAATAACATCCTAACAATAACATCATTTTTTGTGACGTACGAGCCTATAGCAGGCCACAGGTCTGCTGTGCAGAATACACGTTTTAAATTTGATTTTATGTTAAGTACGGCACGGCAATATTTGACAGGCGAAACTGATCAGGCCTCTTTATTATCTGCAGCAATCTAACCATCAAGTAAACGCCTAACCCGGGCCAACAGTTCTTGCATACTATAGGGTTTTGCGAGAACACTATAACTCGACCTGGCACTCTGCTGTTCACCAGATTTTGCCGCATCAAAGCCACTAATTAGCTGTATTTTTATATCTGGATAGTCGGCACTAACTTTAGCAGCTAGCTGGTGACCATCCATGCCAGGCATTATAACATCAGAAAGTAGCAGATCTACTTTGTTTAAAGCCAGCACGCCAAGTGCATCAGCGCCATTACTGGCGCATAATACTTTATAACCCTGCCGACCCAGTACATCCATAGCCAGACTAAGCAGCCCTGGTTCGTCATCTACAACCAGGATAGTTTCATTACCCGTAAAACTTGAACGCGCCACCTGTACCGGTTTTTGCGCCGGTTCTGCGTTCGCGCCATAACGAGGAAAATACAGAATAAATGTACTACCATGGTTCAGCTTACTACGCACATGAATAGCGCCGTCACTACGCTTAACAAAACCATAAACCTGGCTCAAACCCATGCCGGTGCCCTGCTCTCCTTTGGTGGTAAAAAACGGTTCAAAAATATGGCCCAGGGTCTCGTCATCCATACCGACGCCTGTGTCGGTCACTTCAAGGCGAACATATTCTCCGCCAACAGCCAGGTCAACTAATTGCGCCTCAGTCATGGACAATATCTGATTAGAGGTTTTAACAGCCAGAGAACCGTTGCCGGAAGTCGCATACATAGCATTAAGACAAAGATTCATTACCGCGTCTTCGAAATCCCCCGCGTCAATAAACACCTGCCAGAGATCAACACCCAGGTCCATTTTTATTTCGATTCTGGCAGTTAGAACCTTTTCAACCATATGGCGCTGATCACGCAATATGACATTGACATTTACAGCCGCAGCCTCAACAGGTTTGCTTTTGGAAAATGCCAGCAATTTTTGAGTTAGTTTTACACCCCGCTGCCCGGCATGGCGAATATGCTCAACATACCCGCCAAGAGTGGCATCACTACGCAAGTCTTCTTCTAACAATTCGGTAAAGCCAAGCACCATACTCAGCATATTATTGTAATCATGTGCAATGCCACCCGTCAGTTTACCCAGGGCATCCATTTTTTGGCTACGCCGCAGCTGCTCCTCAGTTTTTTTCTCCGATGACAGATCATGAAAAGTTGCAACAAACCGTCGGCGGCCATCTTCAGTCTCAGGCAGGGTAGCCACAGACAGACGTATCGGCATCAATTGGCCATTTTTGTTGACCACCGAAACTTCATGGGCCCGACCCAGAACCTGGCTTTTTCCGTGTATTAAATAATCCTCTAAAAAGTCAAGGTATCGTTGCCCAGTACTTTCCGGCATCAATTGAGAAAAGCTTTCACCTACAATTTCATTCACCGAATAGCCAAACATTTGCGCCGCCGAAGAATTAACGTTTAACACCACACCCGCTTCATCAAAAGACACCACCGCATCCATCATGTTTTCAAGCATCTGCTCCTGTTCCTGCTGCTGTCTGCGATTTTTCTCCTCGGCTTGAACCTGCACTGTGATATCAACCACCAGCGATGTAATACCAACAACCTGTTCATCCACATCAACCAGCGCAGTATTCAACCACTCACAAATTATCAAATCGCCATTTTTGGTAATATTTTTAATGGGCCGATTAATGAAAGAACGATTTGCTAGAATTTCCTGTATTCTTACAGAAATATCTGACCGACGATCGGCTGGAACAATCAATTCAGTAGCACTGTTACCCACAGCCTCCTGACGAGTATAACCAAAAATCCTTTCTGCAGCAGGGTTCCATGCCGTTATATTGGCATCAAGGTCCAACTCAACAACACCTAATGGCGTTTGCTCAACATATAACCGCAGCCGCTTTTGATTATCCCGCAATATTCGCCGCATTAGGTACTGGCTTGTTTCGTCACGGAACACCAGTATGGCACCAATGACCAGCTCGCCATTACGAATGGGCGCAGCACTATCGGCGACCTGATACTCTTTATTATCCCTTGTCACCAAGGTGCGATTATTGCTAAGCGTAACTGTCTCACCAGTTGCTATCGCTTCATGCACCGGACAAGGGGTTTTTTCATGGGTCGCGGCATCAAAAACAGGAAAAACATCCAGGATAGACTGACCTATCGCAGCAACCGAAGGCCAACCCGTTAAGCGCTCAGCAACAGGGTTCATTCTGGTCACCTTGCCATTTCGGTCAGTCGCGATAACACCATCGCCAATACTATCGAGAGTCAGAGCCAGGTTTTCCTCGCTGGCGCTTAAGGATAACACTGACTTATGGAGTTGAAATTGCATAGTGGCCAGCGCTTCCACCAGCATATCCAGTTCGTCAGGCAGCCTCGATGGGTTATCACGTCGATCCAGTACTAATGGATTTTCAATATTCGACAGCTCCAGTTGACGAGCAAATATCGCAATGCTGCGAAGATGGCGGGTAATGCCACGATTCACTAATAACAACACCACGCCAGCGACAAAAGATGTTTGTAAGGCAATCAGCAAAATTACCAGGAAGGCATTTGCAAACAGGGATTCATAAACATCAGAGCTTGATGCCTCGATAACAAGCTCACCAATTTCTCGAGGCTCGGCGTGAAATGGATATACAATAGGCAACCGCCTAGTTATCAAATTGGCGCTGGGATGTTTGCCCGCTTCTATTAATAACTGCCCCTGCGCCATCACAGCCACGTATTCAATGGACTTAAGTTTTAATAAGCCGGCCAGGTCGAGTTGCAATGATTCAATATCAGCGACCCATACTCTAGCACCAATACCCGCCAGATAACTGCCTTCCACTTCCTCCAGTTGCAATGTTATGTTAGCTATTTCCTTCTGCCAACGTAAATATAAATACGCGCCAGAGGTCAACAGGGTCACTACAATACTGATCAACACCACCGCTAAAGCCAGCTGCCGTGCTAACGAACCCGTTTTAGAATCACTCAGCCTGCTCATATAGCTTTATACCCTACGGCCCAATACCCAACAACCTATTTTGGCTATATGACCTTATCCCCTGTCAGCTGATCAATTTCATCAGCTGGCAGGCCCAGCCAATCTGCATAAACTTCGTGATTGTTCGCGCCAACTTCAGGGAAAAATGTGATTTCACTCGACTCATAA
Organism: Pseudomonadales bacterium; assembly: GCA_019090615.1. Lineage (GTDB taxonomy): Bacteria > Pseudomonadota > Gammaproteobacteria > Pseudomonadales > Azotimanducaceae > JAHRVQ01. The sequence continues at coordinate 86,210 of JAHRVQ010000052.1, forward strand.
TCAGAAAACCTGATCGGGCTGGCGGGCAATACAATATCTCCCATATCCGGATGGTCCATATGCTTTAACATGCCCCGCGCATGTAAATGTGGGTCTTCCCGTACTTCGTCAATTTCACGCACTGGCGCTACCGGCACACGCTGCTCGCGCATCATGTTGTAGGCTTCGTCTCGCGTCAGCTGCTGGCTCCAGGATTCAATAATGTCGTTCACTCGGTCTTCAATTTTTTTCCTTTTTCCTGAACTGGAAAATTCAGGATCCTGCAACAGATCGTCCCTGCCGACGACCTTTAAAATACTCGCCCAATGTCCTTCACTGACAGTAATGATCGCGATCCAGCCATCTTTACACCGATATCTACCGTACGGACACGCACTTGAAGGCGATCGGGCACTACTGCGCTCAGGCGTTTTACCAAATGTATGGAAATAGGTCAGCTCTGACGACAGGGTAAAATACATTGATTCCAGCATCGAGACCTCCACCAGGGTGCCCTTGCCAGTGCGGACCCGACCCAGCAATGCTGTCAAGGTACCTGAATACATTTGCGCCCCACCCATAATATCGCAAGGTGCGCCACCGGCTCTTGCGGGCGGCCGATCCATATCACCGGTAGCCCCCATAATCCCGCTAGCGGCCTGAATAGTATGATCCATTGCCAACAAATCCCGATCAGGGCCGGATAAGCCATAACCCGTGCCAGAGACGTAAACCAGACTCGGGTTTATTTTCTTCAGTACTTCCCAACCGATGTCGAGGCGATCCATGGTGCCAGGCGCATAGTTTTCCAGCAACACGTCTGCCTTGACCACCAGATCTTTTAATAACTGTTTGCCTCGGCTATGTTTCAGGTCCAACGTGATGCTCTTTTTGTTCGAATTGAGCATCGCAAATGCCATGGGTGTACGACTACCCCCAGCACCGCGCAGACGTTCCCCAGCGCGGGGTTCAACTTTAATCACCTCCGCACCTGCCATTGCCATTAGAAATGCTGCATAGGGGCCCTGGTATATCTGGGTGAGATCCAGGACACGAATTCCTTCAAGGGGTTTATCAGTCATAATTTCACAAGGCTCCAGGCTTAAAGCTATCCGACAGGTTAATGCCTGTTGGAAAAGGTGCAGATCGAAAGACAAAATTGTCTTCTCACCGGCTAAATAGCCGCCAGTGATACTTTTGTACTAACACCAATTAATTTGGCCTACGAATTAACCACCTTTTGTTATCATCGTCAACATATTGCATGACTACCCTTTGACATTGGCTAACGCCTTAGCCGGCAAATTTTAACAACTTTTTTTAACAACTTTAGTTGCCATGGCAGAAATAAACCTTAATCATCCCTTACCTAATGTTGAACAGGCGTTATGGCCGATGAAAACACTCCCCGATCTACTCGCCCCCAATCTGCGTATACTCTCTGTGGGTATTAACCCCTCCTTGCGGGCGGTGCAAGAAGCGTTTTATTTCCCTAATCCGCGCAATCGCTTCTGGCCCGCGCTCAACGCCTCAGGGTTGTTAGCGGAACCACTGCTGCCCTCTCCTGCTGCCATGCAAATTTTGTTAACACAATATCGTATTGGCTTCACTGACCTGGTTAAAAAACCCTCCAGTATGGCCACCGCACTACGCGCCGCTGATTACCGCGAAGCTGCGCCCCTATTGAAGCAACGGGTGCTTGAGCTGGAACCCGCGATTGTCTGGTTTCATGGCAAGCTGGTGTTAAATAATTATCTTAAATATACCGACGCGAACCAGGCAGATAAGCAGCCTACCCGCTGGGGCCTACAAGCTGTTGGTATTGGGACCAGCCAGCTATATGTGTCGCCCAATCCAAGCCCTGCCAATGCGCAATTTTCGCTGCAATACCTGACCGAAAGTTATCATCAGCTCAGCCTGTTAAACAAAGAAATTTAAATCCATCTTGGCTATCAGGTAATGATGGTTAACATCCACCCTGTTGCCGAGTGAATAACAGGCCTGGCCCTGTCAAGACAAGTATTATCGACGCCGGTGCCGGTACTGGTTTAAGCCCAGGTGAAATCATAAAATCAAAGGCGTAAGTGACCTCAATGGTCGCTTCAACCCAGGTTCGACAGATTTCCTGGCATCGATGGCATTAGCGGCGACAGCCCTGGGAGGCGTTTTCGCGGAATATCATATTGCGTCGCAAACAGAAGCCTACAAATTTTACAACGCCGCATCAAACGCACCGGTCGCGATAGACGTTGCCGGCCCACAGAACTTCGTAGCAGATTTGCCAGCATTTTATTCCGACGGTTTTTTCGGCGCCAATAAAACTGCCGTCGAAGATATCGTATGGTTTTTAAGCGACGAAGATCTTGATGCAGGTAAAATTATATTCCATAAACCAGACGCATTCGCACCGCCTTCATTTAAACCGTTTGTGAGTATTGCTGACAATTCCAATACCTTTGCGATGTTCGATACAACCGTTTCAATTAGCTGGTTGCTGGTAGCAGATAACGCCGGCGCGGGCCTCCCAGGCCCCTCACCCCTGGCGCTTATGGCCCTGGGCTTAATCGGTCTTGGTGCATCGCGGCGTAGATCAGCGTGACATTAAGCGCACTTAAACCGGCGGCACACCAATGCCGCCAAGGTTTAACCTAACCAGCCAGCGCAATATGCCAGTTATCCGTTAGCCATAAACTTCAAAGGCACGCTGGAGAAATAATAACCCAGCCAATCAAAGCCCTTGCCGATTTTATGGCCTATTCTGTCGGGAAATTTTACTGGTTGCTTTTAGAACAAAATTACATACCAACCTTGTTTTCATCCGACATTTACGCCAAGCCTCGTTCAGGCACCGTTCATTTTGGCGATATCCGCGCAAAAACTGACGAATTTCCTTACAACCTCTAACCTGCAGCCTAGGTCACACAACAACAACTGATATATATATAAATTTAGTCTGCTATCTCAACAATTTATAAGCAAGAATAATAACTGGCGGTCACTCCTGGCCGGCATATCTATCACCTGCACCTCTGAAAAGACAGACGTTAGAGGTTAAAACTGTCGATATTATTTACAAAAACCCATGAATTCAGACTAGTAATGCACGGAACAACGTGGCCACTCGGGTCACCTACCCCAGCATGATGAATCCGGCTGACCGTTAATAACTATAAATTCGAAAGCGATTCTTCGACAACCGTCTGGATTCAATTTTTGCTATGACCCAAATATTAAATTGCATGAGTGGGCACTCAACACGATATTGAAACCGCTCCTGTGCCTAGCATTCAGCACGCCATGCGATCAGACGGGATTAATACAGGTAATTATTTACTGACAGCTTTGCTTCGTATTCGTCCCAGCAAGCCAGGCGAACCCCAGCAGCAGTAGAAAAACACCACTGGGCGCAGGCACCTGAACTGGAGCGAATTCGACAGTCAACATCGGCCGATGATTAACAACAGAATAATTGTCTGTATAAAAGTAAGCCTGGTCTCCAGACAGGACTTCAATCAGCACGCCGAAGTTACTCGCGCCGTTGGACCACTGCTGCACGAGACTAGTAATATCGACAGCAAAACTCATGGCCGACGCATTTGGTAAAAATGTGCCTACTATCGGACCCCAGACGGCCTCTAACGCAGCAGAACTTGTAGCCCCGGCGAAGGAATTGAACGTCACCGTCGCAGGATCCCAATCAATGATTGGACTATGTACATTCTGCACTGCGTTGGAACCCGAAAACGGGTGGGATGTAGTTGTCAACGTCAGTGTCGCATTTGTGATCACAGCACTATTGTCAACCTGGTTTACGCCGCTACCAAATACGTCATTAAAACGCACCAGGGATGCAAAGGCCGAACCACCCGTATACATCTCGTCTTCAGAGTCAAAGTTTGTATTTGCGTTGCCTGTGGCATAGATATAGGTGGCATCGTTTCCTGCATAGCCATTTGCGCCTTCCTGAAAGGATATAACAACGGCGTTGGCGGCAGAAGAAAATAGCATCATTAGAAAAATTGCTTTGATATTATGATTCATCTCACTCTCAATATTTTGTTTCACAGGGTTAGTTACAAATTGATAGCAATATTTGCGCCAACGGCATTGAAACCATTATAAAACAGACACTTACAATTCAGACTATCAATTACATACTTCTGAAAACCCCGATAGTGTAAGGCATACCGACATTATTGGTCTTAGCGTAGTAGCTATATTGATATTGTCAGCTATAGGCAATGTACGCGGAAGCGGGCCAACGCCCAATTGTCCACGCACCAACAGGGCGATTCTAGTCGCAAATTTAGGAGTAGGCGAAACAGCACCGGGGCCCACATGGGCACCAGTAATAGGCGCGTAATCGCAATAAGGCACAGACCAAGTTTAAGTCTTTTTTTAATGCACCGCCCAGACTTTCCTGGTATGACACCCCGTATCTGTTAGACCCAGCCCCCTATACAAAAAATGAGGCTTAATCACTTTGCCTGGCTTCCTTTACACATTCACGCATTCACTCGATAGACAGGCCATCGATAATCCGCTTGGTGACCGACCATCGCCGTACACACTGGATTGAGGTCCATATATCCTTACCAACAAAGTAAGCGCCACGGGAAAAAGATTCACCCCGTTAGCCCTTCGGGTTGTATGGTGATCAACCAGGAATCAAGTCATTTGCTTCTTGACAGCCTTGCCTCGATTTTACGATAAGATTATTTTGCAACTGTTACGACTTTTCGACAAACCTTAACAACCTTTCTAACTGTTGGTGAAATACCTCGATAGGTCATGCTTCTCCGATACACCTGCGCGGGCGTCCCAGACCCCTCACCCCTGGCGCTTATGGCCCTGGGCTTAATCGATCTTGGTGCATCACGGCGTAGATCAGCGTGACGTTAAGCTCACTTAAACCGGCGGTACAGGGTGTCTTAATTTGGCCTCAGCCAAAGATCTCACTTATGCAGAAACGCTAACCACAACCGGTATAGGGGGTGATTTCGAGGCATTCCACATTGCTTCGCAGAGCGAGGCTTACACATTTTACAACTCTCTCGGGGTTGCTTCCCCTGCCGTAGATGTAATCGGACAGCAGAATATTTCCAGTTTAATTAGCCCAGTCGAAGACGGCGTTTTTGGCCACAGTGCTGGCCCAAACGCGGATTTAGCATGGTTCCTGTCGGACGAAGCACCCGAATTTGCCGACCATATCCGCTTATTTGACCTTAATACGACATCAAGCCAAGTCGCGATCGACGATCATAGCCGGACGATAATCAATACCGACGCATACTCCATTGGCGGCTCATCAGCGTTTCTCGCCACCGGCTGGCTATTGGTCGGCGACGCGAGCACCCCAAGCCCAAGCACTACCAGCACCGGAGTTCCAGCCCCCGCACCACTCGCCCTTATGGCCCTGGGCTTACTCGGTCTCGGCGCATCGCGTCGTAAATCAGCGTCCGTTAAGCGCACTTAACCCAACGTTTCAACAACACCAACACCAACACCAACAACGTTTAATAACCGCCCAGCACTAAAGCCATCTCATTTGAGGCGGCTTTTTTATTACGCTACCACCCGCTAAGCCAGTTACCCGATGGCAGCTAGTATCAAAGGCGCCCTGGAGAAATAATAACCCAGCTACTCAAAGCCCTTGCCGATTTTACGGCTTATTCTGCCGGGAAATTTTACTGGTTATTTTTAGAGCAAAATCGCATAACGACCTTGTTTTCATCCGACATATACGCCAATCCTCGCTCAGGCACCGTTCATTTTAGCGATTTCCGCGCAAAAACTGACGAATTTATTTACAACATCTAACCCGCAGCCTAGGTCACCGAACAACAGAGAAATATTAAATTAAACTGGGATGGGCGCTCGCAATTTCACTACGTGAATTTGCTGTTGCCTTTGTGGGTTGGGTTGAAGTGGGTAGACTAACTTGATTACTACTGTTGCTGGCCAACAGAACTACAACGATTGCATTAAACGGGTTAGTGATTCTGGTTTCATAGACTTTCAAGCTGAACACTATGACGGGAATACTGTAAGAAAATTCCTGGCAGAGATAGCAGATCAATTCACACTAACTAATAAGCCAGGCCCGGTCGCCTGATTGTCCGGCAATCAAACCACACCATAAAAACATCAGCATTAACACACTGGTTTTGTATAGTCAGTGGCATCTAATATCACAAGGAATAAGCAATTGGGTAATGTCACAGAACTAAGCTCAAACGTAGATGAAGCTATGGTTAGGTGTTTGGGGGACTTACAGGTAGATGTCCTGAATAACCGCTTATTAAGGTACGGCAACAATCGCCGTAGCTAAAAACAGCCCCGCCCGCACTCGCATCACGGAAGGCGACCATACTATAGTAATCGGCAAGAGGACCACGTCTAGGACCGAATTAACATTCTATACGGAAGGCATCCGGGTACCCCAAGGTGCATTTATATAGGCCCGCATCCCTCGAAAGATTAACCCGGTACGGTCACTATGCGCGTTGGCACTGGATAATTATCCATTAGTGCAGTCAGGTCTCTCCCAGTACATGCGCCCCTTTTAACCGCATTTGTTTCCACGGGCCGCATATGAAAGCCTTAGGCCCGCTTTTACGGCACGTATTTTGCTCGCATATTACACGCGTACCCAATCACATTAGATTCCATATTAATACAGGACACACGTACATGCTATGTAAGAACATTTTTGCAACAATCCCCACGCTGGTGGCCGGGGTTTTACTCAGTGCCCAAGCGTTCGCATCTACGGTGACCGTAGGCCAGCTTACATACAACGACGATTTTTTATACGTTGAACACGCCGATGGCACCCGTTTCCTGAATTTGGGCGGTACGGGTCCTGGTATCACCGATGCGCATTTACTAACCAATCCCGGCGATATTTTCGAGGACTACCACATCGCTGACGGGTTCGAGGCTTACAAGTTCCTCAACGCGTTATTGGACGGTGTCATTCAGCAGGTATACGATCCCGCCACGGATTTACACGTGGTTGGAGGCGCCCTGGGGTTCGACTATATTGACGATACGTTCGGCATTAACCAGGCGCAGGGCGTCGATACATTCGCATATGCGCACGACCTAACGCGGCCGTTCGGCGTCGGAATCATCCAGCTGTTTGCCGATACGGACGATTACGACATTATTGACGCCGCCAATGATTCGTTCTTATTCCAGACCAGCGTATCCCTCACGCCCGTCTTGATGGTTGCCAACGCTCCGTCGATGCCTCCCCCGCTCCCCCCCGCCGTACCGGTCCCAGCTCCCGCGCCACTAATCCTTATGGCCCTGGGCTTACTCGGTCTCGGTGCATCTCGTCGTAAATCAGTGTCACGTTAAGCCCAGTTAATCCAGCGGCGCAGCAACGCCGCCAACGTTTAACGCAGGCAATATTTAAAATAATCACCCAGCACTGAAGCCAACTCATTTGGGGTGGCTTTTTTATTGCGCTGCTCATAAAACCAACAAATCCAATGATTACCTAACCCATCTGTCGAGGAAATTTACTGGTTATTTTTCAATCAATATCACATGACAGCCCAGTAGTCATGCCGCTTTCACTGCACCTCTTATTCAAGTGCAAATGAACTCTAGCAATTGACGCTCAAAAACAGTCGATTCTCTTTACAGGTTCTAACTAGTTGATTAGCTCTCAATAAATAATTGATATCACCGAAAATAACCAGCGATATCAATCGCCTATCTAAAATTGAGAGTAAACAAAAACTATTCTTGATTGGCGATATCATCACCTGCCGCGTGTTAACAGTCCCCAAAACTGTCGATATTATTTACAAAAACCGTGGATATAGACTCCGACACATTACAACTGTGGTATTTACCTACTGGTACGGGTATGACGAAACAAATTTTCAATTTATTGTGATTCCGGTTTTCACAAAAATCGTATCTACCTGCCATTACATGGGTAAGCAGTAAAATACTCAATTTAATGTGATTCGGGTTTTATCAAATTATTAATATACCTACCAGTACAGGTAATCGGAAAACGTTATCCAATATTTGGTCAATCCGGTTTTCAGAAAATCCATAATTAAGTACTGGTGTATTACTCCCTACCTGATCACATAAATACCAAACTACCCCCCCTAGAGCGACTTCGTCAGTGATGAGGCAATACCGCCACCACATACCCTGATCAGGAGCACCACCATGAGAGAAGCATTCAGAGCTTTCTTCCATTCAATCGTACTATCACTCACCGCCTTCAACCGTACCGTTGCAACAGTAGATAACTACGCACGCTGGGCTGAAGAGGAATCAGCTGCATTCGTAGCAGAGGCAGAAGTAGAACGTGAAGCCAGGCTTAATGAACTCAAGCTATCACTAACTGAAGTACCCAGGGCAGCTTAACTAACATCAACCAATCTGGTCCTACTCTCATATCAATTGAGGGGAGGACTATTCTATTCCACCTTACACCATTACACATAGAGACAGTCAGTTAGATAGACAATTATCCTTACTGATAGTCAGCCTTGGTTATGTATTAGAAGTGACGCTTCGCGTAGGTAACGGAACCCTATAGCCGCCGACATACAGGAATAAATAAACCTTGATGCCTGGCGATTACCTAATCAAACAATCCGGATACCTCAACATGAATAATAACTACAGCGCCACTGCCAATAGCAATAACAACAACCATGCAGACCTAAACTCCAATCAGCAAGCAACAATCCAGGAAGCAATAGGCATTCTTGAATCTCGACTACGCCGCAATACCAAACCCTTCACCAGCCCTACCGATGTTAAGCAGTTCTGCCAGCTACAGATAGCAGAAGAAAAGGATGAACATTTCTGCTGCATGTTCCTTGATAACCAGCATCGACTGATAGCTTTTGAGAAACTGTTCAGGGGCACTATTGATAGCGCAACTGTTTACCCCAGGGTAGTAGTAAGAAGGTCAATAGAGCTAAATGCTGGGGCGGTTATATTTACTCACAATCATCCCTCTGGTTTACCCAATCCCAGCACTGCTGACATCAAGGTCACAGAACGACTGAAGGGAGCATTGGCGCTGGTCGATGTACGGGTGTTGGTATTGTGTATTTCGCATTTTCGCTATGCGATCTCTACGCCCGCGAGTTTTTCATAGCTGGATGGGGCGCTCGCAATTTCACTGCGTGAATTTGCTGTTACCTTTGTGGACTGGGTTTTGTGTTTCGCATTTTCGCTTTGCGAAAATGCGAAATAGATGGCGGAGAGGGAGGGATTCGAACCCTCGATGAGCTTTAAACCCATACTCCCTTAGCAGGGGAGCGCCTTCGGCCACTCGGCCACCTCTCCGGACAATAAAGCCCTACATCTGATATACCGACTGAAGACACTGCGAGCTGTCTCTAGCCAGTGTTTTCATTCGATTATGCCTGTCTTGCAAATAATGGCGCGCCAGGAGGGAGTCGAACCCCCGACCTCCTGGTTCGTAGCCAGGCACTCTATCCAGCTGAGCTACTGGCGCGCGAAGAGGGCGTATTATCAGGATGAGACACTTGTCAGTCAACCACGAAATAGCCCGAAGAGGATATTTTTTCGGTTTTTTTCAATTCTATGGTCATCCCGAACAGTCCTGCATTTGTTATCACTAGTCGAATGCTATCAACAGTCAAATGAAATTATTTCTAATATTACAAATTTGTTGCAAAAATTGATAACAAACGTAATATTACAACTATTGTGAGTTATGGGCACTATGTGTAAGTAATGAAACCCGCCAATATTATCCTCGATCTACTTCGCACCTACCGCAACCGCGGCGCTAGCGCGAAGATCATTATGTCCACGGGTCGTATGTTTGGTTTTAATGAAAACCAGATGCGAGTCAGTCTGTCACGGCTGGTGGCTAAAAATACCCTGGATAACTTCAAACGCGGTTATTATCGATTGACCTTAAATACCAATCCGATCAACGAATTCATTGAACAATGGCGGTTGGGAGAAAAACGTAGACGCGAATGGACAAATAATGAATGGGCCTGCGTTGTCCTGCCGCCAACCACGGTAAGAAAAACAGCGAGCAAAAAATCCACCCGTGATTCAGACCTCAAAACCAACAAAAGTCATTGGGCATTATTCAACAACGGTTTTCGTCGAATTACTGAAAACCTGCTGGTCCGCCCAGACAATTTGATTGACACCGGTAGCCATTTAACCAACAAACTCAGAGCGCTTGGGCTGACCGCAGATGCGGTGGTGATTACTCGTGCCCAGATGGATACGAGCTCACAATCGGCATGGTTAAATCAATTCAACATATTGCAACTGGAGCAGGCATATAGCTGTATGGAACAGCAAATCAAAGCCAGCCAGCAGGGCCTCTATCATCAATCGGTGCAGCAGGCCCAACAAGAAAGCTTTCATCTTGGCGGCGAAGCCATCCAGCTGCTGGTCAAAGATCCGTTATTACCCGAAGAGTACCAGCCACCCGCAGCACGAGAAGCGCTATGGCAAGCAATGCTTGAATACGATGCAGCTGGCCGCGACATATGGTCCGGCCCTCAACACGCCGCTTACCATGAACGCCCAGACATCATCCCTACCCGTAATTTTTTAGTCGATCAGTGGCCGCTACCATCATGAGCAATCAAACAACATCAGATACCAACATCAGACAGCTACTTTCAGAACAGGAACTGGCACAGGTAACCTGCAAGAATAACTGGCTTGCACTGCGCATCGTTCTTTTCGACTGGCTGGTTATAATTTTAGCCTTTGTACTGATGGCCAATTATCCAAATCCCTTCACGTTGCTGTTAGGAGTGCTTCTTATTGGCGCAAGACAATTAGGCCTTGGCGTTATCGTGCACGAGGCGGGACACCGCAGCTTATTCTCCTCGACTTCAGCGAATCACTTTGTCGGCAACTGGTTGGCGGGCTATTGGGTATTTTCTAATACCCAAAGCTATATGCAGTCGCATATTAAACACCATCAACATGCAGGCACCAAAGCCGACCCCGATCTGGCCAATTTCAAAGCTTATCCCATCAGCAGATCAAGTCTAAAAAGAAAGTTCGTCCGCGATGCTACCGGCCAGGTGGGCTGGCGGCGAATTAAATCAATTGCTCGATCGATTACCAAATTACCACAACTAGATCTGCGGGAGAAGAAAAATGCCCACCACAAACAGAGCCTATATCGGAGTATCGGGGTCAATCTCTGTATGCTAGCTATACTGACGTTATTCTCTGTGCCCTGGCTGTACCTGGTGTGGGTAGGCGCTTTTATGACTAGCCATATGTTGGTGGTAAGGATCAGACAAATTGCCGAACATGCGGGCGTAACAGATCACTTCAGTACCGACGTACGATTAAATACCCGCACCCTTTACATCAATTGGCTAGAGCGGCTTTTGATAGCACCGCACCACGTGAACTATCACCTGGAGCACCACCTGCTACCCTCCGCACCTATTTACCAACTGAAAAAGTTGCACCACCTGCTATTACAGAAAGGCTACTATACAGGCATGACCTTCGATCAGGGTTATTACAACCTATTAATGCAGGTCACCTACCGAAACCGATAAGATACACCCCAGCGCATTATATAAATTTACTTTGCCGGGCTTATTACAGCCTCAGCAACTGTTACAAACTGCCAACAATAAATAAAGCCTCAGCAGCTATTCACAATCAACACGCGCAGGCTCTTCTGGCAGTGGCCCGAGCGTTGTATATTAGTAGTTTAAGACGCCACATTTGACGCCTAATCATCCGTGCCATTCTTTTTCATTTCACTTTCGGCCTGGATACGTAGATAAATCTCTTCACGGTGCACTGCGATCTCTTTCGGCGCATTCACACCGATCCTAATCTGATTACCTTTAACGCCGAGTACTGTAACCGTTACGTCATCACCAATCATTAATGTCTCACCGACTCTCCGAGTCAAAATAAGCATTGTTTTCTCCTTTCAAAATCCTTGACTGCTACATTCACGCTTTCTGTTGTTCAATTGAAGTGAAGCGAGATGCACTAGAATTACTAATTAAGTATCGTCCAAGCGCTAAAAAAATCAAAAGCGTACTTAGTACGAATCTTAATAACGCTGCAACGAAACCAGAAAACATGAGGGTTTCTGCCCCGAGGCGTCAAAAGTTTGGTTGGTCTAGTGCAGGTTTCCAGTCAATTGTTCGTCACCCGGTCTGGTCAAGATCAAAACCCGTGTGCAGGGTCTTTACTGCTAGCTCCAGGTATTTCTCTGCAATAACCACAGATATTTTAATTTCTGATGTAGAGATCATCTGAATATTAATTGATTCTGCTGACAAAATCTCAAACATCTTTGCCGCCACACCAGCATGGGATCGCATCCCAACACCTACCAGTGAGAGCTTGGCAATTTCATTATCACCACGCACTTCTCGCGCGCCAATCTTCAATGCGATAGCATTTAATATCTGCATAGCCTGAGCATAATCCTGCCGTGAGACAGTAAAAGTAAAGTCAGTACTTTGATCTGCAGCAATATTCTGCACAATCATATCGACTTCTATATTGGCCTCACTAATCGGCCCGAGAATTTTCGACGCGATACCGGGTATATCCTTAACGCCTAGCACAGTAACTTTGGCTTCGTCGCGCATAAAGGCGATACCTGAAATAACGGGTTGTTCCATAGCTAGGTCTTCCTCGTTGGTAATAAGCGTGCCATCACAATCCTCAAAGCTTGAGAGCACTCTGATTGGAATTTTATATTTACTGGCAAATTCCACTGCACGGGTATGTAAAACTCTTGAGCCAAGGCTGGCTAATTCCAGCATTTCTTCGAAGGTCAACACATCGAGACAGCGAGCAGATTCAACCATCCTGGGGTCGGTGGTGAACACGCCGGTAACGTCAGTGTAGATTTGACATTCATCCGCTTCTAACACAGCAGCCAGTGCAACAGCTGTAGTATCGGAACCGCCGCGACCCAGGGTAGTAATATTTTGATTTTCATCAACCCCCTGAAACCCTGCCACGACCGGCACGCAGTCGTTGCCAATTTCAGCCAGTAGACGCTCGGTATTGATCTCTGATATCCGCGCCTTGGTATGCGCCGCATCAGTCAATATTCGAACCTGGCCCCCGGTATACGATTTAGCCGGGCAACCAAGTTTCATCAAGGTCATCGCCAGCAAAGCAGTCGTTACCTGCTCACCAGTTGACAATAAGACGTCAATTTCACGCCCCATATGGGCACCTGATACATCAAGCTGTTTAGCCAATTCATCCAGCCGGTCAGTTTCATGACCCATTGCTGAAACCACTGCGACAACCGCAATGCCTTTTTTACGAGTACGGATAATTCGCCTGGCAACATTTTCAATATGTGCCAATGTTTGTACCGAAGTACCACCGTATTTTTGTACCACTAGAGACATGAGACCGAGATAACTTATTCTGAAATAAAAAGGCGCCTATTAAACAGCAAAGGCTTAATAATTGACAACTACAATATGACTATTTTTTGATCTACAGCAATCCGTCTACATACGCCAAAACCGATGCCATCGCCGCAGGTAAAGCTGCCGCGTCGGTGCCGCCTGCACGAGCCATATCAGGCCGACCACCACCTTTACCGCCTACCTGTTGCGCCACATAATTAACCAGCTTGCCAGCATTAACCTTATCGAGTAGATCCTTAGTAACACCGGCAATGATTGCAACCTTGCCATCCTTCACTACCGCAAGTACAACCACGCCCGACTGTAGCTTACTTTTAAGCTTATCCAACGCCCCCGGCAGGGATTTTGAATCACCACCTTCGAGCACCTGGGCCACAAGCTTAACACCCTTAATCTCAACCGCAGTTTCGGCCAGGTCCTGCCCTGCACCACTGGCGAGCTTCATATTAAGTTGCGATACTTCTTTTTCAAGCCGCTTATTATCTGCAATCAAACCTTTAATTTTATCAATAAAATTCGTTTTATCGGCCCGTAGTAGTCCAGTCGATTCTGCCAGGGTCAGGTCCTGATCATCTATATCCAGCATGGCATTATTGCCGGTAGAGGCTTCAATACGCCGAACGCCAGCGGCAACACCCGCCTCTGATGTAATTCGTATTATTCCAATATCACCGGTACGATTAGCATGCGTACCCCCGCATAATTCAACCGAAAACCCATCCCCCATCGTTAAAACCCGTACATCAGCCGAATACTTTTCGCCAAACAAAGCCATCGCGCCTTTTTGCTTAGCTTCTTCCAGGCCCAAAATTTCTGTCTGGATAGATGAGTTCAGACGAATCTGCTGATTAACAATATTTTCTATTCGTTTTAATTCAACACCTGTTACCGCTTCAAAGTGTGAAAAATCGAATCTTAGCTTATCGGCATCAACCAATGAACCGCGCTGCTTAACATGCTCACCTAAAACCGACCGCAGCGCTGCATGTAATAAATGGGTTGCCGAATGATTGAGCCGCGTTGTATCTCTGTTAGTTTGATCCACCTCGGCAGCAACGACTGCGTCCAGCGTAATTTCACCGGCCTCAACCCGGCCTTTGTGCAGGAAAGCATTACCACCTTTAACGGTGTCCATCACCTCAAAGACAAAACCATTGCCCTGAATTTTACCGGTATCCCCTGCTTGACCGCCCGATTCAGCATAAAAAGGCGTCTTATCTAACACCATCGTAGCTTCATCGCCCTTAGCGACTGATTCGACTCGATCCTGCCCCTTAAACAACGCTACAACCTTTGAATCGGCTTTTAACGCTACATAACCAACAAAATCAGTCTCTTCTTTAAACTTGAAAATCTCATCATCCATATCACCAAACTTACTGGCTGCGCGGGCTCGATCCCGTTGTGCCGCCATCGCCTGTTCAAAACCTGGCATATCTAGCAGCAGGTTTTTCTCTCGGGCAATATCGTTAGTTAGATCGGTAGGAAAACCATAGGTATCGTACAGTTTAAAAACCACATCGCCTGGAATTGTATCCGTTGCCAGGTTGTCGATCGCCTGTGACAGGATCTTCAGTCCCTGATCCAGAGTAACTTCAAACTGACGTTCTTCTTTAAGCAGAATTTTTTCAATTTGTGCCTGCGTGGTCTTAAGCAACGGGTAAGCGTCGCCCATCTGCACCACTACAACACCCACCATTTGATGAAAGAACGCTTCTTTCGACGCCAGTTTATGGCCATGGCGGATAGCACGACGAATAATCCGACGCAATACATAACCTCGACCTTCATTGGAAGGCAGAACACCATCTGCCATTAAAAACACCGCCGAACGTATATGGTCAGCCACCACTTTTAAGGAATTATTGGCTAGATCCTGGCAGTGTAATAACTCGCCGGCCCTGGCAATCAGCGCCTGAAATAGATCGATAGAATAATTACTATGAACACCCTGTAATACCGCTGCCAGACGCTCAAAACCCATCCCGGTATCAACACAGGGCTTCGGCAGTGGCGTCAGCGTACCATCGGCAGAACGGTCAAACTGGGTAAATACTAAATTCCAAATTTCAATATATCGATCCAGTTCACCATCGGCAGAACCTGGTGGCCCACCAGCGACAGTATCGCCGTGATCATAGAATATTTCTGAACAGGGTCCGCAGGGCCCAGTATCACCCATAGTCCAGAAGTTATCGTCATCACCCAGGCGGGTGATTCGATTTTTATCAAATCCGATTTCATTAATCCAGATGGCCTCAGCTTCATCATCATCGGTATGTACCGTTACCCACAATTTCTCAGCCGGCAACTTAAGCACTTCGGTCAGAAACTCCCAGGCAAACTGAATGGCTTCACGCTTAAAATAATCGCCAAAACTGAAATTACCCAGCATTTCAAAAAAAGTATGGTGCCGAGCGGTATAGCCCACATTATCCAGATCATTATGTTTGCCACCGGCCCGAACGCATCGTTGACAGCTTACAGCGCGGGTATAGCCACGGTCCTCTCGGAATGCGAGTGCTTCTTTAAATTGCACCATACCAGCATTAGTAAATAACAGGGTCGGGTCATTATCAGGCACCAGGGAAGCACTATCGACAACGGTATGCCCTTTACTGGCAAAAAAGTCCAAATAAGCTTGGCGCAATTCGCGACTATCCATGGATATAACTACTTCGTTTGAAATTTGGGGGGGCTAAAGATACAGAAAAACCAACAATTTCTATACCTAAGAATAATAAATATCATCATCGCAACCTAATTACGCCAAACTTTTAGCCTTAACGTTATCGATAGCTACTGTTTTGGTCTTTATTTAGTGCTTTATTTTGATACTGCGACTGGCCATTACTTATATATACCGGCGGTTGTAATAAAATATTTCATCAGCCTGGGCTAGATATTCTTCTAATTCTACATAAATTCGGCTAATGACAATCAACCACCACAACTTTCTTATTTGAACGTACCTGGATAAACGAGACAAGATAAACAGGTGCTACTCAGATGAGACAAACGGCACATCTGATACAGAGTTTTGCATTGAAGTTTTGCATTGAAGTCTTACTGGTCTTTATTTCGTTTGTTGAATTTGCTCAAAGGTAAATCCGCGTTGTTGTAGAAACCGGTTCTGTTTTGCCTGCTGCTGCATACTGGATTTCTTTAAGGTGGCAGAAATATTACGACGCCACTGGGAAACCTTTTTCTGCCGGCCTTTGTTAGGTCCATCTTCCGAACTATTTTCAAAGCTATCTTCAAAGCTATTTTCAAAGCCATTTTCAAAGTTATGCTCCAGAGCGCACTCCACAGCACTGAGTTCATCTTGTTGCTTGCATCGAGTCTCTGCATCACCAAACTTTTTATCGCGCACCACCTGGGCCAGCAAAGGCCAGTCAATAGCAGCCATATCGAAAGCGTCAATAATCATCCTGTCAACCAGGCCTTTGGCGCGTAATTCTGCCTTGATTTTAATTGGCCCCTGGCCTCGATTTGACCTGCTGCGAATATAGGCTTCGGCCAATCGATAGTCACTCTGCAAGTTTTCGTCCCGCAGCTTAGTTATTTCAATCTCAATTAGATGCTCTATATCTATTTCACTATTTGACTCGGCATCATTTTTCTCAGCATCATTTTTCTCAGCATCATTTAGATTAGTATCGATTTCGGCTCTTACATCGAGCTGGGTTTCGGTTTCTATTTTACAGCTGGTAGGTATTTCACGGCTGGCGCGGGCCAATAAAACTTTGCGAAACCGGCGTGTCAGCTTGACCATTAACTCTTGATAGCTATGTTCTCGCCGCGCCAACAAGTCCATTGCGGCGCGGCGAATATCGCTCGGCTTGATTTCAGGCATGTTTACAAAACAACCCCATGCAAATTTGATTGTGCGGCGGCTTGCCTGACATCAATACTTGTTCGATATCAACGCCGTTCGACATCAAAGCCGTCCAATATCAGAACTGTCCAGACCATTTTTAAGCTGACAAGCCATGAATTAACTATCCAGAAATAGGCGTTACATTCTGATCATCATCAGCCGGCTCACCTTTGCCATCTGCATCTACCTTTGGCCCATCAAGCAATTGGGCACGCACCAGGCTCTCGATCTCAGTTGCAATTTCTGGATGCTGGGACAAATATTCCGCTGCGTTTTTCTTACCCTGCCCAATACGATCTGTTTTATAGCTATACCAGGCACCTGCCTTATCAACCAGACCAAGCTGTACGCCCAGGTCAATAACTTCACCCAACAGGTAAATGCCCTTGCCGTATAAAATCTGAAACTCTGCCTGTTTAAACGGCGGCGCTACCTTATTCTTGATGACCTTAACACGGGTTTCATTGCCGATTATTTCGTCGCCATCCTTAATTGCACCGATACGCCGGATATCTAATCGGACAGAAGAATAAAATTTGAGTGCATTACCACCCGTTGTGGTTTCAGGGCTGCCAAACATCACACCGATTTTCATTCTAATCTGATTAATAAAGATCACCAGCGTATTGGAGTTTTTGATATTACCGGCCATTTTTCTCAGCGCCTGGCTCATCAATCGCGCCTGTAATCCGACGTGATGATCACCCATATCACCTTCTATTTCAGCCTTGGGTGTTAAGGCCGCTACAGAATCCACAATCACTACATCTACTGCACCAGAGCGCACAACCATATCGCATATTTCAAGGGCCTGCTCGCCAGTATCTGGTTGCGAAACCAACAGATCACTAATGTTAACCCCAAGCGCTTCAGCATACATTGGGTCCAGCGCGTGTTCTGCATCAATAAACGCACAGGTGCCGCCGGTTTTCTGCGCCTCTGCAATAACCTGCAAAGTTAAAGTGGTTTTACCCGAAGATTCAGGGCCATAGATCTCTACGATACGACCCTTGGGCAAGCCACCGATACCGAGCGCAACATCCAGCCCCAATGAACCGGTAGAAATAGCAGGAATTTTCTCCTGCGGGGCATCGCCTAGCCGCATCATTGCGCCTTTGCCAAACTGACGCTCTATTTGTGACAATGCAGCGCTCAATGCCTTATCTTTTTGCGCCTCTCCCTGAGCGCCCTTTTGGCCACCCTTTTTGTAGTTATCTGCCATATGCTTTTCCCAATGTTGAGCAACCCAATGAATAAAATGATTTATACTGTATATTTGAACAGTAAACAAGCGGTAATTTGTATTGCGAGCATATTAACGCAATAACCGGAACAGAGAAAACCTGGATCTTAAAATTCGCCCAATTTACCTCGCCGCAATATTTCTCCTTAAATCAAAAACAGCCCTGAGCAGCTCTTATAAACAGCCCTGAGCGGCTCTTACATAAACAGCCCTGAGCGGCTCTTACATAAACAGCCCTGAGCGGCTCGAATAAACACCAATCAACAAAGTTTTATTCAGCAGACCGAAAAGCAAGTGATTTACGCAATGGCATAGTTAAGGTAAATGTTGCCCCTAGCCCTAGCCCTTCGCTTTTCGCACTCAGCTCACCAGACATTTCGCCAGCGGCAATTGCACTACTGTGTAGACCAATGCCATGACCCTCTTTCTTGGTGGTATAACCCTGATGAAAAAGGTGATTAAACTGCTCCCTGCTAAACCCAACCCCATTATCCGAAATACTGATATAAAGTGACTTGTTATCAACAGCGCCCAATTCTAGTTGTACGCGTTTATTGGTCACCTTAGCGTTTTCGCTACAGGCATCAACGGCATTATTAATTAAATTAACCAGCACCATCATGGTCTTATGGCGACAAAGCAGCAGTTCAGGCAGCTTGGCTTCTTTGCGTTGTAATTCCACAAAATGGGACTGGAGATTGGCATCCACAATTAACAATACATCATCAACCAGCTCACTGACATTAATGGCTTCTTCGTATAGTTCTTCATGGGTATAATCCTGTTGCAGCTGAATGATACTGGCTATGTGATCGGTGTTTTTCCTAATAACCTGTATCGTGGTTGCTAAATCCTGCTGCTCGTCGCCCAGCACCTTAGAAAGCTGGCGCAAAAATTCAAGGGTCCGTTTCCCTTGTGGGTCTGTGGTGACAAAATGGCCGAGATCTGCTTTATGGCCTTCCATAGCATCAACCAATTTCGCTAAAGATGCCGTTGCGGAGTTACCCAAACGCTCCTGAATTAGCTGAATAGGCGTATTAACGCCATTCAAAGCATTGCCGATATTATGTAATAAACTGGTGGCAATTTCTGCCATACCAGCGCGATGAGCGGATGCAGCAACCACCTTATTGGCCTGCTGTAGCTCTGTAGATCGCTCAGCAACTGCAACCTTGTAGTCTTCAATATGCTGTTTCAGTAGTTGTCGCTCTTCACTACCCTCTGCAAGCATCGACTGATATTTGACATGCTGCAGATGAATCACCATCGCCGCCTGTACCACCAGCGCAAAAATCAACAGGTTATCTATATAGATGGCAGCCAGATTATCCACCAGGGCGAAACTCTGAATCAATAATAGGATCGTTACAACACCCGCGAACAATCCTATTATTGGCGGGTGCTGGTTAAGTCTGCGCATTTCCGGCGCCTGCATCCTATGCAAATACAATCTTATTATCTGCCCAGTTATTACGCCCAGGAACAAAACATACAACCCCACCAACAGGTTACTGGCAGGTAAAATAGGCAGCTTGCCACCAGGTAACAGGTCGAGCTGCACGGTATCGGTAAATTCACTCAACAAACTGACAATAAAAAGTGGCAACAGGGTAAATGCCAACGATAGCAATATCACCGCAATCAAATATTTGGCGGCCAGAAACAGCCCAGGTGAAACTTTAGCCATATAGGCATTGCGACAAATGACCAACAGGCTCAATATCATCAAGCCATAAATCAAACCACTTTGAAATATGGTGACCGGCCCCATCAACCAATATACTGCAAGACTTGTCAGGCCTGTTAGCAGGTACATTATTTTCCTGCTTGCAAGCCATAAAAAAACCTGTATAAAACACAGCACCAGAAGACTTGCTACAGGAAAAACAATCATTGCTTCATGTCGCGCTAAAAAGGCACTGACAGGGCAACCAGGCCAGACATAGACGAAACAACCCTGCTAGCCCCAACTGGAACAGCCTTATATATTAAGAATATCCTCATAAAAAGCACATACCTCGCGATTTACAAATTCCGGGTTTTCGATCGGACCTTCATGCCCAGCATCCGGTATTAGCTCAAGCCTGGCATCATCAAGCAACGAAAACAGGTGCTCCGCATGAGGCAAGAAGTATTCATCGTCAGTCCCGCACATGACCAATATTGGGCATTGGACACTGCCATAATCACAGATTATTTTTTGATTACACCATAACTCCTGCCAAAATATTGCGCATTTTGGATCGGCTAATTCGATCTTTGATCGGACATGATCGCGTATTCCAATCTTGCCTTCGTCGGTAAGGAACTTATTACTAAACCAG
Organism: Pseudomonadales bacterium; assembly: GCA_019090615.1. GTDB lineage: Bacteria > Pseudomonadota > Gammaproteobacteria > Pseudomonadales > Azotimanducaceae > JAHRVQ01. The sequence goes on from JAHRVQ010000052.1 coordinate 107,072, forward strand.
ATCGGCTGGGAAAACATAATTTCACTGACCGCCTGAATGCCTTCGCGACGCCAGTCATTAACCACCCGGTTAAGAAAATCCATCGTTTGTTGATCGGCGACAAACGTGGTCGGGCCAATGGTTATCAGCGACTTGATATACTCCGCATGACTGACACTGGTCCGCAAACCCCATTCTGAACCGATAGAGCAGCCAATATAATGACACGGCGTAAGCTGTAGAGTTTCTAATACGTCAATAATATCGTTTTGAATCAGCTCATAGGTAAAACCTTCAAGTTCTGAACTACTACTGCCGTGACCGAGTAGATCAAATATATACAGCTCCATATTATAATTCGCACAGAGCTCATCGGCCAACGCATCCCATAGCTGCCGATCCATAAACAGACTATGGTGCATGACCACTCTATCTCTGGGCGGCACCGCCAATGGCCGCCATCGGCTATAGGCCCAGACACTGCCAGATGCGGCTGTTATGGTACTTTTTTCAACGCGGTATTGTTTGTTATTAGGTAGCTCAGATTCACTGTTGGCCTGCATAGGGGTTCCTGACTAATTCACATCTCAAACAATTTCATTGGATAAACCCCGCTCAACCGACAATGACCGCATAAAATCCAGCAACGCTTGCTGGCCTGAATCGGCTGCAAGGGTATAGGCAGTTTTACCACGTTTATCTTTCTGCTCAGGATTACTCCCGCTTTTCAATAGTAGCTGGATCGCCGAAAAGTACCTATTTTGATCCGCTATATGCGTCTCGATATGTGAACAAAGCCGGTGCAAAGGAGTTTTACCATGCATATCTTTGCAATTCACATCGGCCCCTGCGGCAATCAAAATTTTGAGCAGGCGCAGATTTATTTTACTCGCTGCAATGTGTAAGGCCGTTAATCCGAGTTTATTGGTCGCGGTTACATCACAACCCAACCGCGTTAAAATTTCCACAGTGGAAATACGATCATTTTTGCTGGCAATGTTGATCAAGGGATCGCGGGTCTTGTCCAGCTGTGTTAGATCAGCACCCAAATCGCAACAAGTCATTATCGTCAGATCATAACCCTGTTCCACCGCATGCATCAAAATCGCATTTTTGTCGGTTTCGACTCCCTCAGCCGTATTGAGCAGCTCAGCGCATTGCGGAATATAGACATAACGATAGAGTAGCCAGATAGGTAATATGCCCGCCAACACTGAACAAGCACCAAGCTCAAACAACGACACCTGAACCTGGCTAGCCCTGAAGCCACTAACAGCCGCCAGGGCCACCTCCAGAACACTGACCAACAGAATCATCAATAACCCATACAACGGGCATAAAAGCGCAACTAGCCGCAGTATACTGCCCATATAAGCAGGTTGATGACGCCACCGCATAACCAGCCCAAAAAACAATATCACACAGATAATCGGCGCTGACACGAATGACTGCATTGCCAGAACCGACAATAGCAGTAGATAGCCAGCTTGTTTTGCGCAGCTTAACAATGGGCTGGAAATGGCGTAACTATAGGATATATATAAGTTATGCATATAGGGCTGCTGGTTAAAGATATAGGCATGGCAAACACAATTCACCGCAAATGCGGCGCAGATATTAACCAGCGCCAACAGGCGGACATTTTCTAATGGCGTAGACGCTAATTGAGCGCCCAGTATCTGACCAGCCATCTGTCCAGCAACGATCTGTTCGTCAATAAGGGGTTCCGCTAGCCAAATGACATTGACCAGCCAACCCAATAGAAAACAACCAAATAGCAAGATACTCAGATATAAGTTAGCTAGCAGTAATACAAAACTGGTTCGATAAACCAGTATATCCTTAATATATCTGTTGGCGGCTGTTAGGCGGGTATATTTTTTATGCCAAAAAAAACCAGCAAGCTTGTCGCCAGTTTGTTGACAACAAAACAACAATAACGGCATAAAAAAGCAGACATATAGTATTCGCTCAAAGGTTAAAAAATCGACCCTACTAAAAGTTAGGTTTTGCTGGGCGAAATTGGTAATGGACAACAACCAGTCCGGTTTCATCGGCTGCGTTGCAAAATAAACCCCTGCTAATAACATCAACACCAGCAACACTTCTACCAATAAAAAGATCATAGCAAGACTTTTCATCAGCACAGCTGTCACAGGATATAATAGCCTAAATCCCGTGCGACTAAGATACTGCCTTTGTAGAGTAGATTGGCACGGGCTAGCAACAACCTGCTTACAATAAGGTAAAAACTTATCAATTAGCGTGCTCAACACTCTACGCCCCACACGGTGTTACCTAATGTCTCGCTATTCAATGGCCGGCCCTCATCGTGCATTTTCCTGTCATTAGGACATAGCTGACTACGATTTATTTACGACCACAGATAAGCCAACATTTAATCCGCACGTCTCTCGCAGCCATTATCAAAAACAGGACTATCGCGATTAGTACTAAACAGGGCACAGGACATTACCTTTTGAACCATCGGTAACTATCAGCTGTGTGCTTTACTTACTGTAGTTCAGCAGTTTTCCAGCGTCTAACGCTAAAATCGCTCGCTTGAGAAACTTTAACAGGGTCAGGCTCACTCAATTGATCGCCCAGAGTTATATTGAATATGTTTAAATCCAGAGTTTTGCTTGCAGATGATAATGCCGAAGTCATCGATGCTTACCAGACAATTCTGGCCGAATCTAGTGACGACACACAAAACTGCAAAAATTCGGTGCTTGCGATGTTTGACACGCCATCTGAGACCGACATTCAAATTGCAGAAAAAAAACCGCCGCTAGATGAAGACCTGGAGGATATCGACTTTCAACTGGTAAGTTGTTCGCAGGGTGCCGATGCAATAGACCAGGTGGCCCAGTCTCTGGATAGCCAAAAACAATTCGCGGTGGCTTTTATTGATATGAGAATGCCACCAGGCATTGATGGCCTTGAAACCATCAAACAAATGTATAATCTCGACCCAGCCATTCAGATAGTCGTAGTGACGGCCTATTCAGACTATTCTTCAGAGCAAATCCGACATGCACTGAACCCTTCAGACAACCTGTTAATAGTTAAAAAACCTTTTGATGTTATAGAAATACGTCAATTAGCCATTACCTTGTCGAGAAAATGGCACCTCGACAAAAAGGTGGCTGATAAAAACCAGGAGTTACAAAAAGTTAATGCCGAGTTACTGAAGGCAAAACAGGAGTATCAAAAACTTTTTGATCTGGCCCCGGTGGGGTACGTCACTTTATCGCCTGATGGCAATATTTTACGTTGCAATCAGTATTTTTCAGAATATGTCGGCGTGCCCATAGAAAATATAATCCAGCGTGAATTTGTTAGCTTTCTGTCCATGGAGTATCGACCAAAATTCCTCGCCCGCCTTACAAGCCTGCAAAATGCCGCCGAAAAGACCCATTGCACCATGCAGCTATTTCGTAAAGGCGGAAAAATGTTGTTTGCCAAGCTCGGTTTAGAACCCGTTCGAGATGCCAACGGCAACTATAATACCATCAATTTAACCATAACAGATGTAACCGATTTCAAACTCAGCGAATCCATGCTTGTACATCAGGCCTTCCATGACTCGCTAACTAATCTGTCTAATCGAAAGAGCATTGAAGATTCAATCGCTAAATGTATTTCGTTTGCCCATCGGCGAAAACAACAATTTTGTCTTTTATATCTGGATTTAGACAACTTCAAAAATGTCAATGACAGCATGGGCCACGACATAGGCGACCAACTACTGATCAAAGTAACTGAACTGCTCATGGGTAGCTGCCGCGGTGAAAATACCATCGCCCGGGTTGGCGGCGATGAATTTGCAATATTACAGCCAACCATGGAGCATATTTCTGAAGCCCATGAATTATCTTCCCGAATACTCAATTTACTTGGCGGCAATATCAAGGTGCAGGGCACTACCTTTAATGTCGGCTGTAGTATTGGCATTGCAGTATATCCTCAGGATGGCGATTCTACCGGCGAGCTATTAAAAAAAGCCGACATTGCTATGTACGAGGCAAAACAGAAGGGCAAAAATAATTATGTGCTGTTCTCAAAAGACCTGGAAGCGCAGGTAATAAACAAGCTGCAGACCGAAAAAGGCCTGATCCACGCAATTGAGCACAATGAATTTAAAATATTCTATCAACCGAAACTAAAGATCGCGAATAACGAGGTGTTTGGTATGGAAGCCTTAATCCGCTGGCATAACCCAGCCGGAAAAATCATTCCGCCAGTACAATTTATTGAGCTGGCTGAACAAAGCGGGCTTATTTCCAGGATTGGCACCATGGTTCTATACATGGTTGCAGCCGACATTAAGGCCTGGACAAAAGCGGGCAAAAAGTATCACGTCGCGATCAACTTATCGCCAATCCAGCTTTTACAATACGACCTACTAGACAATATCAAAAAGATATTTTGTAACGCTGACATAGATTCTAGCTTAATCGATTTTGAAGTCACAGAGTCCGTATTCATCGGTCATGCTGATGATTCTATCGCTCGTCTAAGCGCTATTAAGGAACTCGGCTTCGGCATTGCAATCGACGATTTCGGCACCGGTTATTCATCCTTCGCCTATTTAAAGCAGCTGCCCATCAGTGTGTTAAAAATCGACAAGTTGTTTGTCGACGGCATACCTGATGACAAGGTGAATATGTCATTGGTTAAAGCCATGGTAACCATGGGCAAAGGACTAGGGATGCGCATAGTTGCTGAAGGCGTTGAATCTGAACATCAACTAGAGGCGCTTAAAAAAATCGGCTGTGACGAATATCAGGGCTACTACTATTCCAAACCACTACCCTACAGCCAACTCGTCGATCAGGGAAAACTGTAAACCCTTTTTTATACCATCACTACTGTACACCTTTAACAAAATGAACATCAGGCAACACAATGAACATCAGGCGGCAGGATAACCTCCTTATTCTAACCAGGGAACCTAATTAACTATTGTTAGCCATAGTGGCTAACAATAGTTTGAATTTGAGCATACCTCCTAGGAAACATTATGATGCTGCAAACCCGATCCAGCGCTATTTTTTTTGCCATAAACCTTACCCTCAAAGACCTACCCACAAGGTTTAAAAAATTAGTTGGCTGTACACAACTAATACTTTATACCTGCTTTACCTGCCTTTTGAATCTACTCTATGTTGACCATGCGCTCGCCAAAAACGCTAACCCCACCGATCCTGGCATGATCGCTGAGGTTATTGTCACTGCCCGCAGGCGCTCTGAAAATCTGCAGAAGGTACCCATTGCTGTCAGCGTCGTTAAAGGTGATCAGCTAGATATATACGACCTGGGTTTATCTGAAGAACTACAGGGATATATACCCAATCTCACCATGGCCAATGCATTTTCAGCCAGCGCGCCCAATATATACTTACGTGGCGCCGGCAACAGCGATTACAACGATAACTCGGGCGGCACCGTCGGAGTTTATATTGATGAAGTTTTCCTCAATGCACCGGCAGGTAAACTATTTCAGGTTTATGATCAGGAACAGGTACAGGTGCTGCGAGGACCACAAGGGACTTTATTCGGCAAAAACAGTACAGCTGGCGCGATCAGTTTTCATTCCAGATTGCCCCATGATGAATTTGAAGCTTATGGCACCGTGACCTCCGGCAAATATGCCCAACTAGACTTTGAAGGGGCTATAAATTTGCCTTTAACAGAGGCATTTTCGGGACGCATTGCCATTAACCAGCGCAAACGAGATGGTTATGCCGAAACCAGAGACCAGAATAACGTCAAAGTGCGTGACAATGGCCGTATCGATGAAGAAGCAGTGCGCATATTATTAAACTACGCAGACAACAATACCACCGCTCTGCTGAATCTTAATCATGCCGAGGCCTTTGACGATAGAACGCCATACAAGGGTTACGGCACCAGCGCCGATGGTACTAATAGCTCTGGCTGGCAAGATCCTGATCCATCGGTCAGAGTAAACTATTCAAACTTTCCTGAATTTGATGATGTAGACACCAATGGCTATTTCCTCACCGTACACCAGGATTTGGGGTCGATGACCTTAAGTTCTATCACCGCCCGCTACGATGCCTCGCGTATTATTTCACTGGAAGCCGATCAATCACCTTTCGATATTATAAACATCACCCGCGATGTAGAAGCCAAGCAGATTTCACAGGAACTAAGGCTGAGCAACAATACCGTTGACGCGCAGGATACTAGCTGGGTATTCGGTTTATATTATTTCACTGAAGACCTGGACTCTGAAGCAGGCCTTGGCGTGCTCGCCCCAGGCGCAACCCTACCTCAGGCGTATACTAGCGACACCAACACAGTCGCCGCTTTCAGCGAATTCATTTTTAACCTTAATAGCCGCTGGAAACTTACCCTGGGTAGCCGTTATACGGTGGATAAAAAGAATATCCGGCTTAACAGCGTGCCCTCGGCAACAACAAATTTCAGGGACGACGAAACCTGGCAAGAGTGGACTGGGCGTATTATCCTCGACCAGTCACTGTCCGACGATACGCTCTTATACTACAGCCTCAGCCGAGGTTTTCAGGGCGGCGGGTTTAATGGCGGACTGGTTACTGCGGGCGAAAAGTATGAGCCCGAAGTCCTCACTGCTTATGAATTTGGCATAAAATCACAAATATTTGCCAATTCCACCCGAATAAATACCGCACTTTTTTACTACGACTATCAGGACATCCAGGTATTTACCGTCGCAGAGGCACGGGTGGGTGATATCAATGCCAGCAATATCGCCACCGAAAACTACACCAACTCTGATAGTGCCACAATCTATGGCCTGGAAGTTGAACTACAAACCTATCTAACAGACAGGCTTTATGTTTCCAGCGCATTAGGCCTGCTACATTCTGAATATCATGATCTAATTTTACTTTCCGGTGCGCAGGTTATTAGCGGCGATGGCAACCCATTAATTAACGCCCCCGATACCACCTTTTCGCTAGCCGCAGATTATGAGCTGCCAACCTCAATGGGCAACCTGCATTTGCATGCCGACTACAATTTTCATGCCGAACGCAATTTCGATATTACCGACCGAGACCGAGCCCAGGGTAATGCCTACGGCCTGTTTAATATGAAAATTTCCTATGCACAGAAAAACTGGCAGGTGGCCCTGTGGGGTAAGAATCTGACCGACAAAACCTATAGCACGATTTTCTTTCCGTTAGACAGCTTCAATTTTAACTACTATGCCTTTGGCCTGCCGCGCACTTACGGCGCACAATTCACCTATCGATTATAACCGCCAAACTTAAAAATTTGCACTGATCTAAGGTAAACGACCTATCCAGGTCGTTTACCGCAGCCTATCTAATACTAGCTGTCTAATATTGTCCACAGCTGCCTTAAACAGCCCAGCTTTTATCCCGACAACCCACAAGCCTTCGCCATCAACTTGCAGCTCTCTTGTCCCTCTCTTGTCCCTTAGCGGCACAATAGTTTATTCTGCAAACCATTTATTCTGAAAACGGGGCCATAATCACAGCCATGCAACTCACCGCTCCTGGCTAACATTTGCTTTAGAGTAAAAATAATTTATGCTCGTAGCCACAGCGAATATAGAATGGCGCTACAAGGCGTTAATGCGACATAGGGTTTACACATCTAAATTTGTACATCACTTTGGGAAAAGAGAGTTAATACATGGCTATCAGCATAGATCCAGAAACAGGCCTTAAGGTTTTTAATACCCGCGCGGCTAAATCCAGCGACAAGCTCACCGGCAAAGGTTATGCGGTTATCAAAGATCGCGACCTCAAAACACTACCCGAAGTGCCTGTAGGGGCGGTCTTTAACGCCGATGAGCAAGCAAAATATCGTGCCTTTAAAGAATCCCGAAGCGGTGCTGCTGATTATATGAATATGGAAGGCGAGTTCAGCAAATATCTTGATGATGTCCATTCAGAGCCTCCCGTAGAGCGAGAAGCATTAACCGATGAATGTGAGATTTTGGTGGTCGGAGCAGGATTTGCCGGCCTTTTGTTGTGGCATAAATTGCGCAAAGCAGGTTTTAAAGATGTCCGCTTCTGTGAAAAAGGCGGCGATGTTGGTGGCACCTGGTACTGGAACCGCTATCCAGGTATTGCCTGTGACGTCGAAGCCTATAGTTATCTGCCGCTATTAGAAGAAACCGGTTATATACCCACCATGAAATTCGCCAGTGGCTTTGAAATCATGGAATATTGTCAGACCATGGCGACCAAATTCGGTTTTTACGAACATTGTCTGTTTCATACAACGGTTGAAGAGACCAAATGGGATGATTCCTTAGGCCGATGGATTGTTGGCACCGACCGAGGTGACAAGATGAAAGCCCGTTATGTAGTTATTGCCAATGGCATTTTAACCACCCCAAAGCTGGCCAAAATAGACGGTATGGAAAGCTTTAAAGGTGAAGCATTCCATACCTCTCGGTGGGACTATAATGTCGACCTGACGGACAAAAAAGTTGGCATTATCGGCACCGGCGCCACCGCAGTGCAGGCTATACCAGAGCTTGCTAAAATTGTTAAAGAACTCCACGTCTTTCAACGTACACCTTCCTCTATTGATGTTCGGGATCAACGCGCGACCACGCAACAAGAAATTGATACCTGGAAAACAGAACCCGGCTGGGCTAAAGCCCGACGAGCGAGATTCGCAAAAATATCTTCGGTCCGCCTTGCAGTCAAGGCTAACGATGAATATCTATCCGGCAAGGTCGACCATTATAAAGAACCTAGCGGACGCACCGAACGCCTCTCTGCCGACGCCTGGATGCAAAACCAGCTAGATGCCAACTTTGGCATAATGGAACAGATTAGAGCCCGGGTTGATAGCATCGTTAAAGACCCAAAAACTGCCGCGGCGCTCAAACCCTACTATGCCTACGGCTGTAAACGACCCACTTTTCACGATGAATTTTTACCCGTTTTTAATATGCCCCATGTCAACCTGGTTGATACCGCCCCCAGAGGCGTCAGTGAGATTAACAGTAAAGGTGTTGTCCACGAAGGTGTGGAATACCCTGTTGACGTATTGGTTTATGCCACCGGATTCCAGTGGATGGCCACCGCAACCTTTGAGATGATCTACGGCCGAGATGGCAAATCATTAAAAGATAAATGGCAGGCCGGCGGCACCAAGACCTTTTTAGGCTTACATAGCAAAGGCTTTCCTAATATGTTTATTGTTACCGGTCCCCAGGGCGGTGGTGGTAGCTTCAACTTCACCGACGCCATTGAAGATCACTGCGACTATATCGTCTGGATGTTAAATACCATGCGCGAACGTGGGGTCGATATCGTTGATATGAAACAGGAGCCGGAAGATGAATATGCTGCTCATTGCAGCGAAGCGGACCTGGCCTCACTGCCTTTGCGCGATTGTATTTCCTATTATAATGGCGAAGGTAACGCAGAGCCCGGCAGCCTCGCCTATTACGGCGGTGGCGGATGGCAAAAATACCGAGATCATGCCCAGTCGAGCCTTGATCCCTATGTATTCGAATCGGCGCCGGATAAATAACCCAGCGCAGCACCGATCGGAAAAATACGTTGGGCCTTAGCTATTCAGATACTCAGCTACTCAGAGACTGCCGAGTATATGAGTAGCTAAGGCCTGTCACTTTTATTGAACAATCCACAAGCTGCAAATCACAATTTATCCGCTAACCCGGCTGGGTTTATTGCTATTGTTATCGATATCCATAGGTATCCAATACGCTTACAATGTCTGCGCTGGCAATGTCTGCGCTTGAAACGTAGACGATAAAGCTGGCTAACGCCCGGCGAGAAACCCCCGCCAGGCCACACAATGCTTATAATACCCATCCATCAAAGGTACTCCCACTTGTCTATGCTGCCGGTAGCCATTGCAGACATGCCCATTCAGGGCCTGCCAGTCATCGACATTATCCACTCGTTAAAAACAGCCTTACTCAGCCGCGATGAAGCGGTTCTACAGGCAGCGCCGGGTGCCGGCAAAACCACGGTTATCCCACTAGCACTGCTTGACGAACCCTGGCTTGCCGGTAAAAAAATCCTGATGCTGGAACCACGCCGGATTGCGGCGAAGTCTGCCGCCTATCGCATGGCAAGTTTAATCAATCAGGCAGCAGGACAAACCGTAGGCTATCGTATCCGCCTGGACAGCCGGGTGACAAAAAACACTAAAATAGAAGTTATCACGGAGGGCATTCTAACCAGGATGCTGCAGCAGGACCCAGCGCTCGCGCAAGTCGGACTGGTAATTTTTGATGAATTCCACGAGCGCCATCTTGATTCTGATCTCGCCCTCAGCCTCTGCCTCCACGGCCGCAGCCTGTACCGCACGCTAGAGCAACATTCCACAGCGCTTAAAATCCTTATCATGTCAGCAACGCTCGACAGCGAAAATATTGCAGCATTACTCAATGATGCGCCCATTATCAGCAGCAAAGGCAAACAATTTCCCGTTGAAATCATTTATGGCAAGGCCAGCCAACCTGGAGATAATGTCGTTTTGCGTATGGTTAGCGCTCTTAAACAGGCCATCAACGATAACCCAACCAGCAGCATTTTGGCATTCCTGCCTGGCCAGGGGGAAATACGCCGTACCCATACGGCGCTTGCTGACTGGCTCAGTGATACAAAAAAAACCGGCATTCATCTCAAACCATTATTTGGCCACTTATCACTGGAACAGCAACAAAGCGCTATCGCACCCTTAACCGGCTCAGCAAGCCAACAACAAAAAGTGGTATTGGCGACTAATATTGCCGAAACCAGTTTAACCATTGAAGGTATCCATGTTGTTGTCGATTCAGGCATGGTACGCCAGCCAGCCTTTAACCTGGCAACCGGCATGACCCGTCTCAACACTAGCAGAATTTCCCAGGCTGCCAGCATTCAACGGATGGGACGGGCGGGCAGGCTTGCCGCTGGAAAATGTTATCGACTCTGGTCGGCCAATCAGCAAACACAATTAGCCCCCTATACCCCGCCAGAAATTCTCAAGGCAGACCTTGCACCACTGGCTTTACAACTCCTGCAATGGGGCGTGGATCAGCCGCAGGAGCTCGATTGGCTGGACATTCCACCCTCCGCCGCATGGCAGCAGGCGATTGACCTACTATTAGCGCTCGGCGCAGTAACCAGGCAAGGTAAAACCCTGTTACTCACAGCGCACGGCGAAGCAATGACCAGCCTACCCCTGCATCCGCGTTTATCGCATCTACTTATCTGCGGTTTACAGCAGGGTTTTATCAATACTGCCGCCCTGCTCGCCAGTCTACTCTCCGACCGCGATCCTTTTGGCCACAACAATCCCGACATTAGCTGGCGTCTGGATATGTTAACCGGCGCAACAAATTGCCCTCGTCAGCACCAGGGCTGGTTAAGGCGAACGCAACAGCTGGCGGCAGGGTTTGAAACCCAGCTCAGCCGTAACAGCGATCTGCTACCGGCTAAAATAACCACTGACACTACGACCATTGCGACCAATGCGGCCAATGCGGGTAGTAAAAGCAAACCAAACCCTGGCAAAATGGCCGTTGGCCCAGATCATTCTCAGATTGTGGGTTATCTGATTGCCTGCGCCTATCCCGACCGCATCGGTCGGCGACGGCACTCCGGCGGATTCCAACTCGCTAATGGGCGTAGCGCACAATCAATGCGCAGCAATCCACTGGACCAACATCGATTTCTCGCCGTAGCAGAGGTCGGTGGCGGTAGTAAAGGCGACACCATTTATTCAGCCGCAGCATTTGATGAATCTCTCTTACAAGGTTGCCTACAAGACCTTGTGGGCATGCAAACGCGGGCCGAGTGGGATAAAAAAACCCAACGTTTTATTGCTGAGGAACGCCAGATGGTGGGTGCACTGGTACTTAAAAGAAACAAACTTCAAACAGTCCCCGCTGCAGCAAAAACGACCGCTTTAGTTCAATATCTGCAAAAAGAGGGACTACAAAAGTTACCCTGGACTGCCGAGCTACAGCAATGGTGTGCCAGAGTAATGCTGGTCAGATCCATTGAACCTGCGGCCGACTGGCCAGACCTTAGCCAGCCTACTTTATTACAGGATTTAGAAGCCTGGCTTGGGCCCTGGCTGAACGATGTTAATCTGCTCCAGGATTTTAAAAAACTACCACTAGCGGATATTTTACATAGCCGATTATCATTTGACCGCCAACAACGTTTAAACCAGTTGGCGCCACTACGCATGAAAGTACCTTCCGGCTCCTCGGTGACAATCGACTATCTCCAGTCACCGCCGGTACTAGCAGTAAAATTACAGGAAATGTTTGGTGCCGAGCAGAGCCCGGCAATCGTGAATGGTAAGGTACCCTTATTAATTCATCTATTATCACCCGCAGGCAGACCACTACAAATCACTCAGGATCTGGCAGGGTTCTGGCGATCTTCTTATCATGCAGTAAAAAAGGAAATGAAGGGCCGCTATCCAAAGCACCCATGGCCTGATGACCCGCTAGTGGCCATAGCCTCGCGTAAAACCAAAAATCATAAAAATTTCAATAAAAAACCCACCTGACATCCGCTTGTAAGTAATCTAAAACGCAGAATCACTAACAAGCCGGCCTTATTATATCTATACTGTTGCCGGGAGCTTATTGATTGCCCAAAGCGGACATAAACAGCCTAGAGCCTATAAACTGCCCAGAGCCTATAAACTGCCCAGAGCCTATAAACTGCCCAGAGCCTATAAACTGCCTAGAGCGCTTAACACAAAGAGCCCAGAGCGCTCAACACAAAGAGCCCAGTGCCTATTAAACGCCGCCAGCTTAATAAAGGATTAACCGCCCATGCTAAACGCTCAAATTGCCCATGACGTCATCGACCATGCCCTGTCACTGGGGGCTGATTTTGCAGAAGTCTATATTGAGAAGAATGAAACCAATCTCATCAGCACCCTCAGTAGCGAAGTTCAGTCGGTTGAATCGGGCATTAATTTCGGTATCGGTTTACGTATGGTATATGGCACCAAAGTGCTCTACGGATACACCAATAAAGTCGATAAAAAAGAACTCCAACGTATCATCTCAGAGCTCGCAGCCAAGGATCTTCGAGATCCCCAGAGCAGTATGCAGGCATTTAACTTTGAACAGGTAAATGACCTCCACAGCCCCGCTAAAGCACTTTCTGTTGACCCCTATGTAGAATCCAAAATTGCCTATCTGCTAAAAGCAGATCGCGCCGCTAGCGCCGCAGGCAACCAGATATCCCAAACTCGCGGTAATTGTATGCAGCGCGAGCAGAACATCGAATTATTTAATAGCGATGGCTTACATACCACCGACCAACGTCAGTATATACGCGCCGTGCTCACTGCCATTGCTTCTGATGGCGGCGAACAGGCCACTGGCAGCTGGAACGATGGCGGCCTGTTAGGCTGGGAAATACAGGAAGCTATTGACCCCCAGAAAACAGGCGAAGAAGCCGCTCGCCAGGCACTCATCAATTTATCTGCCAAACCCTGCCCTTCAGGCAATATGCCGGTCATTATTGGCAATGGTTTTGGCGGGGTTATTTTTCATGAAGCCTGCGGTCATCTACTGGAAACCACCTCCGTTGCCAAAAAAGCCTCTGTATTCCATGACAAAATGGGCGAAATGATAGCCAACCCAATCGTCAGTGCGGTGGATGACGGCACCATGGTTAAGCAGTGGGGATCAATTAACATTGACGATGAAGGCCTGCCCACTCAAAGGACTCAGCTAATCAAAGATGGCCAGTTGAATAATTTTCTGGTTGATAAAATCGGTGCCCAGCAAACCGGTTATGAAGCAACAGGTTCTGGTCGGCGAGAGTCTTATAAATTTGCCCCAGCATCCAGAATGCGTAATACCTTTATCGAACCCGGTGATTCAAGCCTCGACGAAATGATTAGCTCTATCGACAAGGGTATCTATGCCTCTCATATGGGTGGTGGCTCGGTATCGCCAGGCACCGGAGAATTTAATTTTGCCGTCACTGAAGGTTATTTTATTGAAAATGGTAAAATCAAATATCCTATCAAGGCAGCCACTCTTATTAGCACTGGGCCAAAGGTACTTAAAGAAATATCAATGATTGGCGATGACTTTTCGCTGGCTTGCGGCATGTGTGGTTCAGTCTCTGGTGCCGTGCCTACTACCGTAGGGCAGGCAACATTAAAGGTCGATAGTATTTTGGTCGGAGGCAACGCTTAATGGACGCATCTAACGAAGTAATCGCACAACAGGTGCTAGATCTGGTCAAAGCAGCCAATGCAAGCTGTGATTTAATCATTGATGAAGGTAAATCTCTGTCACTCAAAGCCCGCGATGGCGACCTGGAAGAATACAAGGTCAGCTCCAGCATGGCGCTTGGCCTACGCGTAATCAAAGACGAGCATGTGGGTACGGCTTATAGTGAAGCCGTAGACTCAGCTGCGCTGCAATCCGTGGTTGAGCAGGCATTGAGTAACGCCAGCTTCGCAAAACCCGAGCCACTAGAAAAAATCCTGCCCAATGCAGCCACCCTGGCAACCGATGATGCGGTTTTATGTCCTCATGAAGAAACCCCCATTGAAGATAAAATTAAATTTATCTTAGCCATGGAAAAAGACCTGGCCGCTATGGCAAAAGTAAAAAGTGTACCCTATAACGGCGTCCAGGATGTTTCCGGCCAACGGCATATTTATACCAGCGCCGGCTTAAATGCCGTCAGTCGAAGCCGCATTTGCTCTGCCTATACCTACGCATTGGTGGAACAGGGCGATCTTAATGTGATGCAGGGTACAGGCCAGGCAGCACGACTATTCACAGCGCTTGAGGGCAATACGATTATCAACCAGACCTATGATGACTGCATTGGTCTGTTGGAAGGCAAACCCGTGCCCAGCAAACGTTATGACGTTATATTTGACCAGGAATGTCAGGTTGATGTTATTTCAGTTTTTGCCATGATGTTCTCTGGTAAATCTGCCAAAGATGGGGTTAACCCTATGCGCGACAAAGTAGGCAGTATTATTGCTGATACCCGTCTGACAATTTATGACCAACCGGAAAACCTGAGTGGTTTTGGTTATACCTTATTTGATGCTGAAGGCACAGCGGCGAAAAAAACCGCCTTAGTTACAGACGGCCTGTTGCAATCTCTGGTACACAACAGTGTCACCGCAGCGCATTTTGATATAAGCACCACTGGACACGCCAGCCGCGGGCCAAAATCAACTCTGGGCGTGGCCTTACACCAGATGGAAATCGCTGCCGGTACCGACCCATCAAATACCCTGTATCAGGGAGAATATCTTCTATTAACCGATTTAACGGGGCTACATTCTGGCGCCAACCCAATCTCCGGCAATTTCAGCTTTGGTGCTTCCGGTTTCCTTTGTAAGGGCGGCGAGCAGATCCAGCCGGTGCGCGGTATAACTGTGGCAGGAAACTTCTATGAAATGTTAAAAGAAATTGCCTGTATCGGTGATAAACAGACCTGGAACTGGCAGCGTACTGCTTTGATGCCGAGTATTCGCTTTAGTGATCTGGCTATCTCAGGCTAATCCAGCACAGTTAATTTATCATCTGCCTGTTCAAACCATTGCTCAAAAGCGCCCTCAAGCATTCTGTCCATGGTGCCATTGTTAATCATTTCACCTAATCGGCGCTCGAAATAAACCTTATGTTGTACACAACTGGACTTCTTTGAAAAAGCGATATACTCATTGATAATTACCAGCGGATTGTCGGAACTAGCGATAAGTCCAGTCAACTCTGCATTCATGATAAATAGCCGGGTGGTCATCAGCGGGCCAAGCATATAGTCAATTCGCCCCTTGAGTAACTTTTTGAAATTATGCTCAGCTGACTTGGCATGTTCAATCTTCAGGTTAGCCCGCATATATCGATCAAATTCAGCACCAAAACTCGCCCCTGCAGTTCGACCACCTAAAACATCCACCAAATCTCGCCAGTGTTCAAATTCAAGTTGCGAACCCGTGAGGACAAACACCCCCTGCACCGCTGGAGTAATGGGTGGTTCTACAAAGCGCAGAAACGTTTCCCGCGCGGGTGTTTTACGCACCGCCATAAGCACATCCACCTGGCCCACTTTGGCATTATGCAGTACTCGCTTCCAGGGTCCTCCCTGGTCAGTTCGAGTACTAACATCCAGCTCCTGGAATATCTTGGTCACTAACTCAACACTAAGCCCGACTAATTTACCCTGATAGCGCCAGGTCAAAGGGGGATAATGGGTCGCGCCAGAAAGAACAGCCACGTTATCGTCACAACTCAGGCAATAAACAGGCAACAGCAACAGCAACCATGAAACGAGGCCGGACCAGCAATATCGCTTTATCACTGCCGGGCTGTTTTTGGCATGGGTCGCCTTCATACACGCATCATAAATTAATCGATCATTTCAGGGAATACTTCATAAATGCCTGACTAACAGCCACTATAAATATACTCAGCAGGACAGCACCCAACCGGATCAACATCTATTTAACATCGACATTAATAATAAAGTATCAACTTGCTTATTATAGCAGCGATTAAAATAGCTAGCCTTTACAGGGGGGATTGGGGGGGGATTGGACGGCATTGTCCCCATCGATATATTGAGGCTATCAAGGATATGGCGGTTTCAACTTATCCAACGCACCGAACCCGTACTTTAATTTGGCACTTTAATTTAGAGATATAATTTAGAGATATAATTTAGAGATATAATTTAGAGATATAATTTAGAGATATAATTTAGAGATCTAATTGAGCGCTTTAATTGAGCAATCGAATTAGTATTTTAATACAACTGCGGTTTAGCCTATCGTGCCATAATATTATCAGCGACCTTTAAAACTGGGCGTACGCTTATTCAGAAAGGCATCGATGCCTTCTACTTTATCCTCGGTCTGCACCAGCGCACCCTGGCCAAATTTTTCCATAGCCAACGCTGATTCCTTACTGCCTTCCATACCCTGATGCACCATCACCTTCATAAACTGTGGCACGAAGGGCGCAAAAGTCGCAAGATGCACAGCCCTTTGCTCAACTTCAGCCATCAACCCATCAACCTCTACAATACCGGTAACCAGGCCAATCTGAAGCGCCCTTTCAGCATCAACAGGCCGACCCATTAGCAACATTTCCAGCCCCCAGCCACGACCAACTATTCTTGGTAAGCGCACTGTCGCACCACCACCTGGAATAATGCCCAACTTACCCTCTGGGGTTGCAAAACTGCTCTGTGGGGTGCAAATACGCATATCACAACCCAGTGCGATTTCCAGACCACCCCCCATACAAATACCATCGATGGCAGCAATAGTCGGCTTGGGCGTAGTCTCTAATCGCTGGGCAAAACCTTGCACAATAGGCTCAAGCGCTTTGCGCAAATCTCGCTCAGCAACTTCATTAAGATCAGAGCCAGAAGCAAATGATCGACCGCCAGCACCCGTAATTGCTATGACTTTAACAGCAGGGTCCGCAGCTGCCTGATCCAGTGCCGAATGCATTTCCTGAAGCATTTGCAAAGAAACCGCATTATGCTTTTCCGGCCGATTAATTGTGATCAGTGCCAGCGGGACATTGACGTCAAACTGAATATTGGTAAAGCTATTGTCGCTCATTTTTACTCATCTTTCGCTCTTCTTTCGATCATAGAGCGTACAGTATTATGGCACGGCGGCCGAGCATACTGATTGGCCCAGAGAAATTCAATACCTGGCTACTATCACAAATCTATGCAGACCAGCAAATCCACAATTCAAACGCTGCGTAGACGCTGTTATGAAGCCGTTATGAAGCATCACTGTGGGTTATGTGATTTATTCAGGTACTTAAAGTTTCAATCCTGTCTCTGCTAAGGCCTGCTCTGTCCGCAGTTTGCAAAATACTTTCCCAGGACAGCGTATCCAGAGTGATGCCATTTATTTCTCGATCAGACAGCGCAATACGCTCCGGCTCGCCCGGTATCAGTACTGCATCAACCCCCGTCGCGGTGGGTGTAGATTTCATATATTCAAGCAGCGCACCGGTTTCTGTGGCAAATTTGACTGTATCACCCACCACTTCAGGGTCGAGGATAAAAGTTAACATATGATTAACTACCGTACCTGGGCGAGGTTGATCGGGCTGAGAAGACCAACCGCCAATCAATGCGCCTGCCAGCAGCTCACATATTAGTGCAAGACCAAACCCTTTATGTTTGCCAAAATGTGTTTGCGACCCTTTAGGGTCCTGCATCACTACATTTGGGTCGGTGGTCTCGTTACCCGCATGATCAATCAAACAACCGTCGGGCACTTGCAAACCGCTGTTTCTTGCCACCCTGACCTTCCCCGCTGCAATAGCACTGGTGGCCATATCCAATATTACAGGGTCTCCATCTAGCACCGGTATCGCACAGCAAAAAGGATTAGTACCCAACCTGGGTAATGTACCGCCAAAGGGTGAAACCTGCGGATCATGCCCCACCACATTCACATAATGCATGGAGATTAATCCCTGCTGTACCACATGTTCAGCATGCCCACCAATCCGCCCTAGATGATGCGCATTCTTCAGCGCAACCACCGCAATACCCTGTTGTTTTGCGATTTGTATCCCCTGGTCCATGGCTTCCAGGCCTGTCACCTGGCCAAAACCTAATTTCGCATCAATAATAATATTCGAGCCTGTCTGAGAAACCACTTCAATATGCTGCTGGGGAACGCAAAAACCCTTACTAATGCTGTGCACATAGGTGGGCAACATACCAACCCCGTGTGAATCATGCCCCTTTAGATTGGCCTCGACCAAATGATCTGCAACAATATTTGCCTCTGCCAATGGCGACCCCGCAGCAACCAGAATCGCTGACGTTAACTGACAAAGATTGTCGGGCTTAATATTCATGGTTAATCACCTTTGGGTAGCATTGACTGAGGCATTTTCTATCTGGGTTTTCCGTCAGATGTTCGTTTAAGGTAACTTTCCGCCGCGACTTTGGCGATGGGGATTTTATTTTTTTTCGCAATTCGTGCATAAGCGGCTTGTCGTCGGGTATTAATATCTGTCACTAGATTAATAACAGCTGTTTTTTTAGATTTCGCCTGCACATAACCGTCAGCTAACTCAACCACCAAACCAGCCGCACGCGCATCACTCAAGGGACTGGCAAACGCCAAAGGGGCAAAACTCACCAATATAACGTTAACGCTAACTAACATCACAAAGGTTACATTCCTAAAAAAAGTAACCCCTGAAATATTTTCCGGTTTTATTATCCCGGACACCCTTGCTCGCAATTTTTCTGCTGTTGATTCTGACGCTGATATTGTTGCCATTATTTTATTACTCCTGGTTCACTCTAAACACAATTTGTTAGCAATAGCGCTGTCGATAAAGTGCCATTTTGACCTGTTTACAGGCCTGCACTAATAAAATGCAAATTAAAAAAGATCTGCTTCATCTTCAAATAATTGCTCAAGATCTTTATCAACCTTTATTTTTATTTCATGTGAAATTTTAATATTCAGGTTAATTTCAATCGGCTCTGACGGTGCCTCAACACGAATTGTTGGGGTACAGGCGAATACCAGTAAAAGAACAGATACCAGCACCATCGGCCCGGCTGCCTGGCCAATTTTGTTACCCAGTCTGGGCTCAAAATTATTGCTACATTTCATTGACTCACTCCCTTTTCTACACGATCACCCAGTTTATCAGCCACATCCCGACTTAAACGTAAACTCTGCAATAGTACATCAACATTTTCTTCAAGGTTAAGATTAAAATGAATTTCCCGACCATTTTCGTAGCCAGGGTTACTGCCTTTGAGGCGAGTTTTTGCAACCAGCAGGCCAGATGATGAATACTCCAGGTCTGCCTCCAGGCTTTGGTACTGAAAATCCGACATTGCATCGAGCACCAACTTTAACGTCGGATTGTCACTAATTAACGCCTTAATGGTATTTTCAGGCTGGTAGCGAATATAACCACCTGGAGATAATGCCGCAATTGTACCCTGACTAACACTGAGGTTATCGTCTACCAGATGAACAGGTACTGAACCTGAAATAAAACCCGATGTATCAAAGGCCTGGTCTTCCAGGGCTAATATTTGATTCAGCATCAAGCGGTCCAACTGTAAAGTTACATAGCCGTTGCTGGTTTCAGTCTGTGAGAAAATATAGTCAGTTGCAGACATCTGGCCACCCAGTATTGTGGCCTCGAAACCATGCCCAGCTACGGCAACACTATTGCTGAATGGTGCCAGTTGCAGATCAAATTTCATATTCAGGTTATCAAGTGGCAAGCCAATATCTATTTGTTGCCAAGTCATAAAAACCGGTTGAGTTGACTGCACTACTGGCCAGCCCGCCAGCTTAAGGTTTATATCACCGCCATAAAAATGATAGTCGACATAGGTCAACTCCATATCGGACCCTGCAATAGCCGCAGAGAATAACAGACTGGACATTAAGTCTTCGACTGACTCAGCACTGGTATCCATTACCGAAAGGTCCCAGCCAAACTCGGCATTAAAGGTCATATCACCTGCTAACAGGACAATATCTGATAAATCCAGATTATCTATCAACTGGCTCAGCGTATTTAATTCCGCATCCAGTTGAATATTCAGATCACCTGCCTGACTTTGTATATCATGAACAATTTTAAGTTGATCGATCGCCACGCCCAACAACTCTGCTTCAGAACCCGTGGCCAATACTTGTTGCTGATTGATATCCAGCCCGATCGTTGAAGCAAATAATAGTTGCGCGTTCTGGTCGATACTTAGCTTCAATATCAGCTGCGAATTCCACCCCTCTGAGACCGCACTCAGCTGCCCTTCAACAAGCACTAAATCAACTGTAAAAGGCGCCCTGGTGGCGTTCAATACAATCTTTGGCAATTTACACTGTAAGGCAACTTTATAATCACAGCTAAGCCCCGCGTCTAGCACTAGACTGCTTTGCTCCAGCAACGCTGAATTAATCTCAATTTCGACAGGCTGCTGTAAAACAAATTGCAACTGCCCCTCATCCATAGTTGCCTCAAGCATAAGTGACTGGGGTATGCTCGCAGCCTGTATATCGACAAACTCTGCGTCAACATAGGTATTAATCTGCGCCTTAAGATTCAGCTGGCCACTAAATTGTTGCTTAATCTCGGTGGTATCTATCAGCCCTTCTAATGGCAGTTTACCCAACAGCTTCGCCCTGGCGGCAAACATATCTAGCGCATAGCCAACTTGTTCGCCGTCGATGTCACTGCTGCCCTGCAAACCGATGGGATTATGCAACGCAGAAAAATACCCGTCTGCACTAAGTTCCAGCTGCGAAACATTGACCGGTTGTAAGTGAAAGTTAGCCAGATAAGTTTTTTTGCCCAGGCCCACAGATTGTAAAACTATTTTCGCGGCGCTGGCCTGCAATGCCAGATGAAGATTGTTAACTGGGTCATTTATCTGTACCAACACCCGGCCATTTTTCTTTTGCCAGCGTACTAACAGCGCCTGGCATTCAGGCAGGCAGATTTTCAATTCACCAATAAACCCTGCCCGAGGAACGAACGCTATATTGTTATCCAGCTGCTGAAAAACCGCCTGCCAGTTCGGCGCTTTAGCCATGCTTTGCTGACTTGTCTGGATGCTTATATTGAGGCTTTCAATATCCAGCCGATAGTCAGCACGCAGAAGTTCAAACGGCCGAATTTGTAGCTTAGTGAGGCTAATTTGCGCATCTTCTGATGCAAACTTCAGCTGACGAATAGCGGGCTGCCAGTCTGTCCAGCGAGGCATATCGAAATCTAGCAACTCAAACCCATTTGAATTGAGCGCCTTTTTAACAACAATTTCAGTCAATAGCGGACTATACCACCACACAAGATACACACTTGCACTGACCAGCAAAACCGCAACGCCAACTGATATTATGATCCGCCTCAACAAGCACTATTCTCCACACCCGCTTTCCACACCTGAGCTGCTTGTATGCACGCCATAATAGTTCTCTTCAATAACCGTCTACAATAACTGTGGACTAACCGTTCCAGCTGAGCCGTAGCCGAGTAACTCAGCGAAGAACATTATTATTCGATTAATTGCCTTTTTGACAACATTCATCATAAATTAGATTTAAGATAGCGCAACACAACCTAGAAGAAACCCAGAAGAAACCCAGCAATATGCAACCTAGCCACTGGATTATTCAGCATAGCAAATTAATTCACCCCGCAGGCAGGGTACTCGACCTTGCCTGCGGGGCTGGCCGACATAGCCGATTTTTAATTCAACAGGGCTTTGAAGTCACTGCGCTGGACCTCAATTTATCAAAAGTCAGCGACCTTACCTGCGATAAAGTAACCGCCAACCTCGAAGACGGAACAAGCTGGCCACTGGCGCAACAAACCTTCGATGCCATTGTGGTTACCAACTATTTATATCGGCCGATATTCGACCAGCTAATAAATAGCCTTGCGCCCCAGGTACTGCTACTTTATCAGACATTTATGCAAGGCAACGAAACCTATGGCAAGCCCTCAAACCCAGATTTCCTGCTAGCACCTGACGAGCTAAAAACCGCATTTAAAGCGCTGTCAATTATCGAATTTAGTCAGGGTTATACAACCCAACCAAAACCTGCCATGACGCAACAGATATGTGCGCGGCGAGTGATTTAGGCAACCTTTGGCACCAGTCGCCGGTATGCAAAATTCAAACCGGCGATTGCGCCGGCTGATGGCCCTTGTTGATTCGTCTTAGATCGGGGAATAAT
Source organism: Pseudomonadales bacterium (assembly GCA_019090615.1). Classification (GTDB taxonomy): domain Bacteria; phylum Pseudomonadota; class Gammaproteobacteria; order Pseudomonadales; family Azotimanducaceae; genus JAHRVQ01. The sequence continues at coordinate 129,788 of JAHRVQ010000052.1, forward strand.
GCGCCCAGGAAAACGACACTAACAATCAACATCAGGGCAGCAAAAAGTAGCGCGATATCCACCCCAAAGTACTCGGCCAATAGACTAATCGGTATTACCCCTATTGGCATTAATCCATGCGACATCATCAGCAAGGACATTACCCGACCGCGAAATTCAGGCTTAATCAACAGTTGTACCAAACTCATATTCAGGGCGCTGAAAATTGCACTGAACATACCGGATAACCCGAGCAGCAACAACGCCAGCATCAAATTTGAACAAAGTGCAAGACCGCACAGCGCAGCTGCCCAGAAAAAAGCACAGATAAATAATACCCGCCCCTTATCGCCAATATCGCCCATTCTGGCCAACAGTAAAGAACCGCATAATGCCCCACTACCCAATGCAGTCATCAAATAACCGAGGCTTTCCGCGCCGCCCAAAACCACATCCTGATTAAAGGCGGGCAATAAAAAGGAGGCAGAAAATCCAAAAGTTGCTGGTAAAAACCCCATACACAGCAAACCTAGAATCAATTTTTGCTGAAAAATATACCGAAAACCGGCTTTTGCATCGTTGGCCACTGACTTTTTCTTTTGCTGCAAAGATTTACCTTGATATTTCAACAAAATATTTGCCAGCATCGCCAGGCAATAGAGGCCGCCGATGGTAAAAAAAACCAGCCCCACGCCATGGGTCGAATCCTGCCCATCATCCGCAAACAGGGCAATCATCAACCCTGCCAGTGCCGGCCCAAGGACCCGGGCTAAATTAAACGTTGCACTCTGTAAGGCCATCGCATTAACCAGCCTGTCCTGACCCACCACCTCGGGCACCGCGGCACTCCGAGCAGGCATATTAATGGACAAAACGATGCCGTTAAAAATACCAAAAAATATAAAATGCCAAAAATCCACCTGGCCACTATAGATAATATAAGCCAACGATAAGGTGGCAATAGTATTCAGCAGACCAGCTACGATCATGATATTCTTTTTATTATATCGATCCGCTATTACGCCGCCCACAGGGGAAAAAATAAACGAAGGCAACATAAAAGCCAACATCACCCAGGTCAACGCCATGGTCGAACTGGTCATAGAATAAATTAACCAGCCACGGGCCACCATTTGCATTTGCATGGCAAACGAAGTGCATAAATTTGAACCCCATAAAAACCTGTAATCACGAATTTTCAACGCGCCAAACATACCAGCCCTCGCTACACCATCGGTGCTGTCTGGTGACATATTAGGACTGGTTACAGGCCCAGCCGAGGTACTCGGAATTTTTGCGCGCATTAAAGAGCATTCGATTGATTAAAAACAGGGCAGTTAGTTTATCATCAGCGCGACAATAGTTCTGGCTTAACCGACATTCAATGCAGCGGCTGACTGAACGACGAATGGTCAGCCAGTATCAGCCTTCGGTAAAAAGTGCTTTTGCTCGCCACAAGGCAATGGTGGGAATAAGAAATATCCCCCCAGTCACTGCCGCCTGCATAATACCTGTGAATAAATCAGCACTATGAGCGACACTGAAGACTACCATCGCAACCACTACCTGCGCTGAGTAAATCGCCGCCCAGGGCCACATCCAGGATTTCATTTTCCAGAACCCATAGGCACCCAGGCTGTACACTAGCCAATGCAGCTGTTCCCCCGCTTTGGCATACCAACCAGTCAAGGTATAGCCTAACCAGACATCGGCCCACTGCGCATAAGGTTTGGTGAATATATCAAACGGTGAATAGATAAAAACCATGAACAGACAAAATAGAAATATCAGGTTCATCCAGACCGGCCGTTTTTGCCACTCAATTTTAAGTTGCTCGATCATCACCGGTCTCTGAGTCTGACTGGGTTTTTGTTGCTGACTCTATCGTCTCCTGTTCAGTGGCAGCAGATATGTTCGCGGCTTGCTCGTTCGCCGCCAGCTCTGAAACAGAAAGCTCTGAAACAGAAAGCTCGGCATAATCAGGCACCCCAACGGCAACCGGCGAGGCTGGTTGCAGCCCCTTTAAAGCACCCACAAGATTGGCAAACTTTCTCTGCAGATCATTTAAAACCAGATAACCCGACGGCACTACCAACAATGTCACCATGGTCGCAAACAATACCCCAAAAGCCAAAGATGTCGCCATCGGCACCAGGAACTGCGCCTGCACACTGCGATTGAGCATTAAGGGTAATAGCCCGACAAAGGTTGTCAACGAAGTCAATATTATTGGCCGACAACGAGATGCTGCAGCATCCAGCACAGCCGATCGAATGCTTGCGCCCGCTTCTCGCAAAAAATTCACATGATGTACCAATACCAGACTGGAATTAACCACTACCCCGGAAGCGGCAATAAACCCCATCACTGACATCATTGCCAGGCCCGAGACAAGACCAAATGATTTCATAATTATATGCCCCCAAATTGCACCGACCAGGGCAAAAGGGATAACGCTCATAATAACCAGCGGCTGACTATAGGAATTCAACGGCACGGCCAATAACGTATAGATAACAAATAGCGCTATAACAAAGGATGGCAAGAGACTTGCCAATGCCTCGCCCTGCTCTCGCTGTTGGCCTTCGAGACCGTAGCTGATGCGCGGATATTCAGCTAACATCTGCTCCATGGCACCTGCTTTTAAGTCGGCAATTACCTCATTGGCTGTAATCTGGGTTCGATCAACATCAGCCACCACATTCACCACCCGCTGCCGTTCGGATCTTTTAATCGATGAAAAACCCCGCCCAATATCTGCTTCTGCAACGGTAACAAAGGGTACTTCATCACCCTGAGGGGTACGAATTCGCATTCGATCAAGGGTACTTAATGATTGACGCTCGGTCTCCGTATACCTAAGCATCACTCTAACATCGTCTCGACCGCGCTGAATACGCTGCACCTCTTCACCATAGAATGCTTGTCGAACCTGACTGGCCAGCATGCCGAGAGATAAACCCAGCGCTTCACCCGCAGGTAATATATTAAGCTTTAGTTCCTGTTTACCGGAGCGAAATGAATCTGTTATATCAATAACACCGGGATACTCACTGAGTTTATGTCGCAGCCTCTCAGCGACAATCCTCAATTCGTCCACATCATCCCCTTCTAGCTGGATATTAATGGCCTCACCGACGGTGAATAAGGACGTCTGGAATTTAAGTTCCACCGCATCAGCTATAACACCCGCCTGATCACGCCAGATATTAGCAATCTCACGGGTACTTAAATCTCGGCTCTGACCAGGTGTAAGTTGCATTGTGACCTCACCAAGATGCCCACCTGACGAACGAATATTGCCGCCCTGAGGGGGCCCAGCACCACCTTCACTACTCGGATGGCTACCCAGAGCAGATAAGATATGATTAACCGGCGCTGCTGCGGGGTCTTTCTCGGCCAGTAATTCAGCAACCTCCAGCCCACTTTGCTCTAACTGTAGAATTGCGGCCTCGGTAATCGATGCTGGAGTACCCAACGGCATGGTTAATTTAGCAATAACCTGATCTGCTTCGAGCGGCGGAAAGAATGAAAATGGCAGTCGACCACTGGCTAAAATACCGGCGCAGGACATAAAAGCGACCAGTGCAATTGACAGGGTAATATACCGATATTCGATAGCACGCTCTGCTACAGCACGAAACTGATTCTGAATAAGCCGTTCTAGTCCATTAGATATGCTTTCCTGCAGAACAATCAGCTTCCTCGCCACCGGTTCAAACCAGCCGGCCAGGTGAATGCCAAATAGTAATGATGCAACGGCAATAATCAGTGCCAAATACGATCGAAAATCCCAGGCAAATTCCAGCAGGACAATGCCGGTTATTGGGATCAATAACAGACCAATTTCACCCGCGGCTGAAGTCACTTTTTGATGCCCCAGATGAGCAGGTAGTACCAACTGCGATTCAATCAATGAAAAAGTCAGACAACACATCACAATAGTTGCAATTACAGAAAAAATTTGACCAATGGTACCCGGCGCCAACATCAGTGGCATAAAGGCAGCAAATGTCGTCAGCACGCCAAATATCACCGGCGTGGATACCTTTTGAGTGCCTTTAATGGCCCCCACCATCAACGAATGGCTGCGCTGCTGGGCGGAGTGCACGCTTTCACCCACGACTATGGCATCGTCCACTAATATGCCCAGCACCAGAATAAAACCAAATAACGAAATGCCATCAATTGACAGGCCAAACCAGTTAACCATAAACAGCCCACCCATAAAGGCCACCGGCACACCAACACTTACCCAGAAGGCAAGCCTTGGTCGCAAAAATATTGCAAGCAACATCAATACCATCAAAAACCCCTGTCGGGCGCTATTAAGCAGCGTGTCCAGCCGGTCCCTTAGCATTTTGGAATTATCATTCCACACCGTTAAAGTAATACCCGGCGGCAGGCGGCCCTGCGAATTGGCAAGATAATCCTTTACCGCTCTGGTGATGGCAAGAATATCCTGCTCACCAACGCGGGAAACCCGCACCATAGCAGCTGGTTTACCATCAAACCGAAGCAGTTGATCAGTATCTTCAAACCCATCGATGACGCTGGCCACATCACGTAGATATAAACGGGTCCCATCGGCACGGGTTAAAATAACCAGTTGCTCATACTCCAACCCGGAATAGGCCTGGCCCTTGGTCCGCAGTAATATTTCACCGGCACGAGTTTTTATAGATCCACCAGGCAAATCAAGCGAACCGGTACGGATCGCATCCGCCACCTGGCTAAAACTAAGACCATTTCTGCGCAATGACTGCTCGGAAATATCAATCGCTATTTCATAGGGCCTGGTATTAAGCAGTGCAACCTGGGTAACCCCTGCCAAACTGGCGATATCATCTCTTACCTGTTGCCCAATAACTTTAAGTGTTCGTTCATCTTCTGGACCCGTAACCGCGATATCCAGTACAGAACGAACCGGCGATACCAGCGTAACGATGGGTTTTTCAGTTTCATCTGGAAAGGTATCAATCGCATCAATCCGGTTTTTTACATCATCCAGCGCTCGTGCATCGTCGGCGTATTCAAATAATTCAACAGTAACCGAACAAAGACCTTCGTTAGCGGTAGAGGAGATCCGATCAATACCTTCAATACCTTCCAGTTCTTCCTCGATCCGAATACAAACCCCAGACTCTACCTCTTCTGGCGCCGCACCTAGATAAGGCACGGTTACGGTAATGATTTTAACATCGATATCCGGGAAGGATTTTTGCGGGATGTTGATTACTGACGACAACCCCGACAGAACAATAAGTACCAATAGTAGATTGGCGGCGACCGAATGCTCTGCAAACCAGGCAATTGCCTGCCTCATGAGCCCACCACCTGTTTGCTAGTTAATAGCCTGACCGGCATGCCATCAAAAATATTATCCAGCGCTGACAAACACACCTTGTCACCAGCTGCTAGACCGGCATTGATATAGACCTGATCATCAACAATCCGCAATACCTGCACTGGTCTGATCCGCAACTGGTTATTCCTGTCAACCACATACACCTGTTGTTCGCCACGTAAAGCCAGACGGGGCAATATGACTACATTCTCCACTTCTGAACCCTGGATTTCTGCTTCAACAAACAGCCCAACCGATAACGGCGGGCGATTTTGCGCAACCGCATAAGGCGCCGCGATACTGGCAACCACATTAATCATCCGCGTACGTGGATCCAGCTCTCCCTCGGTACGTACTACCGTACCCTGCCATTCATGATCATTGCCTGCAAACCTGGCCCGCAAAGTCACCTTCACTGGCCGCGCAAGCGGGGCATTACTTTCTGCCAGTGAAAGATCCAGATAAGCTAATTCTTCATCATGAATAGGTAATCTTACTTCCACATAATCGGTAGCATAAAGACTGGCAACCGTATTACCGCGTTTGACAAATTGTCCAACATCCACATGCTCAGATCTTACTCTGCCATCATACGGCGCTATAAGCAGAGTACGGGTGAGATCTCGCTCGGCACGGGACAACCTGGCACGCGCATCGTCGGTACTGGCCTGAGCAATTCTCAAACGATTAAAGGCATCATCCTTCTGGGACGCACTGGTGGATTGTTTGTTGGCCAGATTAAGTTGTCGCTGATGGGATTTACGGGCATTTTCAAGCTCACTCAGAGCGCGTGTTAAACCGGCCTTGGCCTGCTGCAATGCCACTTCATAATCCAGCGGATCAATACGAATTAAGATATCACCCTGTTTAAAAAATCCGCCTGAAACCATGGAATCAGATATCTGAATAATACGCCCAGCAACTTCTGGCACCAGTTCACTTTCGGTTCTCGGCACAATGGTGCCATGGGTAAATGTGCTGAGCTGGACCCGATTCGGCACAACTTGTTGCACCCGTACCAACGGTGCACTGACTTGCTGCGGTGCCGGTTGTAGCGTTGGCCCAGTAAGCACCAGACCAGCCGCCAAACCAAAACCAGCCAGAATAATAAAAAAGGGAATAACTAATCGTTTCACGCGTGACGCTCCTACAACAACTCAGCGGTTTCCGGCTCGGTCTGTGTTAACCCAGCAACTACAAAAGATAATAACTTTTCAAACCTGGGCTTTCGCTCCGGGTCAATATTTTCCATGCCCATCGGACGATCAAAATTTAGCAGCTGATTTTGGGCACCAATCAGGAAATGAAATCGCCACCGCATTTCATCTTCAGTAACGTCAGGTAACAACCGGCATAATGCCGTTATAAATCGTTTTGCCACCTCGCTAAATTCTGTCTTTAAGACCGGCCTGGTCAGCGATTCAGGTTCACCATATATTCGACCCATTAAACGCGGAAACTCTGGCACCAGTGCCTCATCAAGCAACGGCCTGAACAACGCAGCTAATATAATAGCCACCGAAAGTGTTTCACCCGATGCTTCCAGTCGATCCAGTTCGGCCAGTCGCGCAACATTAATAGGCCCGATCCGACGATGAATAGCGGCTGAATATAAACCTTGTTTGGAACCAAAATGATAGTTGGTTGCGGCCAGATTGACACCTGCACGGGAAGCCACCGCACGCAGCGAAGTTGCGGCAAAACCTTTATTGATAAACAGCGTTTCTGCTGCATCAAGAATTTTATCCCGCGTTGCGAGAGAACCCTGACTGGATTGTGACTGATTTTTAATAGCGGACGGCTGGCTGACTTTTAGTACAGTGCATGTTAAATCAAACGTTCGTTTGATTCAATAAAATAAATCCATTTGCAGCGGTTAACTCTTGTATCACTCGGTCAATTTAATACCAATAAATAGCAAAACACCGATACAAGATTAACAAATACTTCCAATCATCGTTTTCCATAGCTAACAATCTGCTACCATCGCGGCGACCAAAATCTATTTACTCGGCTTTACCCGCCAACAGGATCAGAATTATTCCATGACCGCCTATATTGCACCCATTAAAGAAATGTCCTTTGTGCTCAATTCTGTTGCCAATCTTGGAATAGTTTGTGATCAGCCTCGATTTGACACCACAAGCCCAGAAATTGTCACCACAGTGCTGGACCAGGCAGCAAAATTTGCCACCAATATACTGGCACCTTTAAATACCGTAGGCGACCTGATCGGTTCCACCATCGTCGATAGCCAGGTACGAGAGGCCAGCGGATTTGCCGAAGCCTACCAGCGCTTTATTGACGATGGCTGGACTACATTGCCCTGTGACCCTGAGTTTGGTGGTATGGGCCTACCTTTATGTGTCGGTATTGCGACCATGGAAATGTGGTCCGCCGCCAACCTCAGCTTTGCACTTTGCCCGATGCTTGGTCAGGGGGCTATTGAAGCCCTGCAATCACATGCCAGTGATTATTTACGCCAGCAATATTTGGCTAATATGATTGCCGGCCAATGGACTGGCACTATGAACCTCACCGAAGCCCAGGCGGGCTCTGATCTGGCCGCTATTAATACCAGCGCCAGGCCAAAAACTAACACTTTGCCCCAGCCCAACCTAACCAACGATGATCAGCAGCAATATCTTATCCAGGGTAATAAGATTTTTATCACCTGGGGCGACCATCAGATGACCGATAATATTATTCATCTGGTACTGGCACGGATCGACGGTGCACCAGCCGGTGTCAAGGGCATATCGTTATTTTTAGTGCCCAAATACCTGCCTGAAGAGAATGGCCTGGCAGGCCAACAAAACGATGTGGTGGCCTTATCGGTGGAGCATAAAATGGGCATTCATGGCAGCCCTACCTGCGTCATGAGCTACGGCAGCAATAGCGAGGGGGCAGTCGGTTATCTGATTGGCGAAGAAAATATGGGCCTAAGCTATATGTTTACCATGATGAATAACGCCCGACTCAACGTTGGCACCCAGGGCGTGGCATTGTCTGACCGCGCCTACCAACAGGCGGTCAGCTACGCCCAACAGCGGGTCCAGGGTATCGCCCCAGGCGCTGAGACAAACGGTGCGATTATCGATCACCCGGATGTAAAACGAATGTTGATGTTGATGCGGGCGCTCACCGAAGCATCCCGTGCCCTGTGTTATGTCACGGCGGCTAACTTCGACATGGGCAATCATTGTTTAGACCCGCAGACCGCCAATGCGGCACTACGTCGTGGCGAACTACTTACGCCGCTAGCTAAAGCCTGGTCAACTGAAGTTTCGCAGGAAGTGACTACCCTGGGAATGCAGGTGCATGGCGGCATGGGTTATATCGAAGAAACAGGCGCCGCACAATTGATGCGCGATGCCCGTATCACCACAATTTACGAGGGCACCACTGGCATTCAGGCGAATGACTTTATAGGCCGAAAAATCATTCGTGATCAGGGCGCGGAAATGCACTTATTGCTCAACGAACTGCAGCTAACCCTGACTGAACTCGAAGATATTTCATCGCTCAAACTGATCAAGGATAATTTACATGAATCTAGCCAGGCGTTAGAGCAAGGGCTGCAATGGTTATTTGCAAATCATCAATCTAGCCAGGGTCTTGCAGCAACCGTTGCGAGTAATTTCCTAATGGGGGTCGGCACCTGCATCGCTGGATGGCTCATGGCAAAATCAGCGCTAGTCGCGCATCAAAAGCTTATAGACAATAGTCGCATCACAAACAGCCTTGGCGAGATCAAAAACAGCCTTGGCGAGATCACAAACAGCCTTGGCGATAATAGTAATGAACCCAATCTGGACAGCGGTTTTTATACCAGCAAGATAACAACCTGCCGCTTCTACGCAGCGCATATATTACCCAGATGTAAGGCTTACTTTGCCGCTGTTCAAACTGGCATGGAGCCGGACCTGGTCTTATCAGCCGAGCGCTTCTAATTTGCTGTTTGCATAACCACTCAAAAGCCTGTCTAACTGCGCCTACTGACAAATCTTAAAAACCTTATCCCAATACGTGATTCCGATGAAATTGGCATTTAAAAGAATAAAAGGTTGAGTATCTGGGCTCAAAGGGCCGCCTTTTAATCCAGCGGTTGACTTATGCCAGCGCCATAAATATATTACTCGCCAGTTTGGGCTGCATGAAATATTCACTGCAATAACAGCCATAAATTGAAGCCATAAATTGAAACCTTAAAAGGAGCCTCACAATGTCCAAAGTTCAAGTAGCTGGCGTAGGTATGATCCCCTTCACCAAACCGGGTCAAAGCGATGACTATCACGTCATGGGCGAGACCGCAGCGCGCATCGCAATAGAAGATGCAGGTGTAAACTATGCCGATATCGGTCAGGTGTATGTAGGTTATGTATACGGAGACTCGACCGCAGGCCAGGCCGCTGTATATCGCCTGGGCATGACTGGCGTACCGGTTATTAACGTTAACAATAACTGCGCCACTGGTTCTTCGGCGCTATTTCTGGCCCGCCAGGCTGTAGAAGCCGGCATCGTTGATTGCGCGCTGGCGCTCGGTTTTGAGCAGATGAATCCAGGCGCCCTGGGAGCCATGTTCACTGACCGTCCTAGCCCAATGCGACCCATGTTTATGGAAATGGCTGAACTTCAGGAAATCGACAAAAAAGCCCCTGGTGCCGCGCAATTTTTTGGTGGTGCAGGCGCTGAATACGCTAAAGAATACGGCACCAAAGACGAAACCTTTGCCAAAATTTCTGTAAAAGCCAGGCAACATGCTGCTAATAACCCTTATGCAGTTTTTCGTAACCAGCTCACCGTTGAAGAAATCATGGCCTCACCACATATTTATGGTCCGTTGACTCGCTATCAATGCTGTCCACCCACCTGTGGTGCAGCAGCAGCCGTAGTTTGTACTGAAGATTTCGCTAAAAAGAATGGCGTTAAGAATGCTATTACCATCAAGGGTCAGGCCATGACCACTGACTTCCCAAGCACTATGGAAGCCCATTCAATGCGTAAACTGATCGGTGTTGATATGGCTAAAGCCGCAGCACAGAGCGTTTTCGAACAATCAGGTGTTGGCCCAGAAGATGTTCAGGTGGTTGAATTGCACGATTGCTTCTCCGCTAATGAGCTTTTGACCTACGAAGCCCTCGGACTAACCCCTGAAGGCACCGCAGAGAAGTTTATCTGTGATGGCGACAATACCTACGGCGGACGGGTTGTTACTAATCCATCTGGCGGTCTGTTATCTAAAGGTCACCCGCTGGGCGCAACCGGTTTGGCACAGTGCACAGAACTTGTTTGGCAGCTACGCGGCCAGGCAGAAAAACGTCAGGTTGACGGCGTAAAAAATGCGCTACAACATAACCTTGGTTTAGGTGGCGCCTGTGTTGTGACCATGTACGGTCTCGACTAGTACGCGACTGGGAAACTAGATTAAGCAAGCAGTGATTAGATGCCGCATTGGCCGAAATAGCACTGAATCAAAGATTCCCAGGCACAGACCAAAGCAGTATTTTTATATTCCAAAGCCCAGGTTCAAGATAATTAATTGAACCTGGGCTTTGTATTTTTAACATCCAATTCTGAGGTACCTCCATGGTAGACACCAGTATTATCGGGCGTGAAACCCAACCGAGAACCATCGCTGTAGAGCAGGGCCAGGTGCAATTTTTTGCCAAAGCCACCGGCTCAAAAGACCGCATTCACTGGGACCTTGAAGCAGCTAAAGCTGCCGGTCATCCCGCTATTCCAGCACCACCTACATTTCTGTTTTGCCTTGAAAACCTGGCCCCTGCTAAAGAAGCCTCTGTGCTTGCAACGCTTGGCGTTGATATTGGTAAGGTGCTGCATGGTGAACAACGATTCACTTATGGCGCTCAAATTTATACCGGTGATGAAATCACCCTCACCACAAAAGTTGTTGATGCCTACGATAAAAAAGGCGGCGCGCTGCAATTTGTTGTGAGCGAAACCAGTGCTGTTAATCAAAATGGCGAATCTGTTGGCAGCATGACCAATAGCCTGGTTATCCGACCTTAACAACCGCAATCTGGAGAAAAAAATGACCGAACTAAAATACGATTCCGTTGCGGTAGGTGATTCGCTGCCAACACATACTTGCGGCCCCATCAGCCGTACTAATCTGGCCATGTTTGCCGGTGCTTCTGGCGACCATAATCCAATCCATATCGACCTGGATTTTGCCAAGAAATCTGGCATGCCCGATGTATTTGCCCATGGTATGTTGTCCATGGCTTATCTCGCTCAACTACTCACCAATTGGGTACCACAAAAACAACTCCGTGAATATGGCGTTCGTTTCACTTCAATTACCCCTATTCATGCCACGGTTACCTGCAATGGCAAGGTAGTGGAAAAATTTGAAGTAGACGGCGAGAAAAGAGTTAAAGTGGAAATCATTGCCGAAGTCGGCGAAGGCGTAAAAACCCTGTTAGGCGATGCAGTCATCGCACTTGATTAATAGTCACTTGATCAACAGTCACTTGATCAACAGTCACTTGATAAAAAGTCACTACAAAATATTCGTTAGTTAATTAATTCAGGAGAAAACTATGTCCGATGTTCGATTTGATGATCGTGTTGCAATCGTCACAGGTGCTGGTAACGGCCTTGGCAAAACCTACGCGCTTGAGCTCGCTCGACGAGGTGCAAAGGTCATTGTAAATGACCTTGGTGGTTCGGCCTTTGGCGATGGTTCCGATAAGGCAGCCGCTGATGTTGTGGTAGATGAAATAAAAGCTGCCGGCGGTGAAGCCGCTGCCAACTACGATTCTGTTACCGACGGCGACAAGATTGTACAAACTGCAATGGATAACTTTGGCAGAGTGGATATCGTTATCAACAACGCAGGTATATTGCGTGATAAAACTTTCCATAAAATGTCCGATCAGGATTGGGACCTTATTTATGACGTTCATATTAGAGGCGCCTACAAGGTTACCCATGCGGCCTGGCCTTATATGCGTGAAAATAATTATGGCCGACTCATTTTTACTGCTTCAGCAGCAGGTATCTATGGCAACTTTGGTCAGACTAACTATTCCATGGCAAAACTTGGCTTACATGGCATGTCGCAAACTCTCGCCCTTGAAGGCCGTAGCAAAAATATTTTCGTCAACACCATTGCGCCGATTGCTGGTTCACGTTTGACAGAAACTGTTATGCCGAAAAAGATCGTTGATGCGCTTCGTCCAGAATTTGTAATGCCTCTGGTACTCAAGCTATGTGATGAAAATAGCAATGAAACCGGCGGTTTATTCGAAGTGGGTGCGGGTTATATTGGTAAGGTACGCTGGGAACGCACCAAGGGCAAAACATTCAGCATTAAAGAAAACTTCACCCCTGAAGATATCAATGCGGCCTGGGATGTGATCACTGATTTCAGTGAATCCACCAACCCTGCAACTATCGCAGATTCTAACCGCGATATTATGCGCAACCTTAAAGCCTAGGTTAGCAGGCCAATTTAGCGACCTGACATGGCCGTGCTGTTTAGACAAGTGTTTATAAATACTAGACAAATAGTACGGGCATGGCAGGCAGCTATATTCAGGCACTTACCTATCATACAGCTGCCTATCAAACACCTACCTACTAACACTTGACATTAAATTTGAAATTGAGCGTAACAGCACCGCTTGTTTAAATGGCTTATGGACAAAGATCGCTGGCCAGTTCGAATCAATTTTTTCACTCACCTGATCCTCTGAATAGCCACTAAGAAATATCACCGGTGGTTTATCACCCAAATCGCAAATTTTCTGGTAAGTCTCAAAACCTGACAAGGTCGGCAGGGTGCAATCAAAAAGCAAAAGATCAATGTCTCTATTTTGCTGGTATTGCTCTATCGCCGTTTCACCATCCAGCACCGTAATAATATGAAAACCACGCCGCTCTAACATCTGTCGAGCCATCTTCAACACTTCTGGTTCGTCGTCTAATAACAGGATTTTTAAACCAAGTGGGTCAATCACCTGCGTAATGTCGGTAACTGCGACCGGCATTGGTTTGCCGCAGGGCTGAAAATAAATAGTAAACGTCGTGCCCCCACCTAATATTGACTCAACCTGCAAAGCCGCGTCATGACGTTTTACAATGCCCGCAACGGTCGCCAGACCTAACCCTCGACCAACAAACTTGGTTGAAAAAAACGGCTCAAATAGATGCGCCAAAGTATGTTTATCCATACCACAACCGGTATCAGCTACCGAGATATAACAAAACTCTGCGGCAGATAAATCTTCACCAAATAAGAAATGGGCCAGCTCAGGCTTACTCACATATTTGCTACCGGTACTCACCGTAATCTGACCGACCTTGTCACCAATACTCTCTGAGGCATTAGTAATTAGGTTCATAATTATCTGGTCAATTTGACTGGTTTCTCCTGCGAACCAGATTTCACCCTGGCATAAATCAAAATTAAGCTGCGCCTTTTTACTGACCGACGACCGAAGTAGCGTTAACATATCTGCAGCGGCTGCGTTTAGTTCAATAGGACGCGGGTCGTAATGACCCTGCCCCGCATAAGTTAGCATCTGACTGGTCAGAACCGCGGCTTTGTCCGCAGCTTTTAATATCTGATCCAGGTGACCAGCAAGTTCCTCTGCCTGATCGCCCTGTGCCAACGAGGCATAACCCATAATAGTTGCCAACAAATTGTTAAAATCATGGGCTATTCCACCGGCTAATACGCCCAGGCTTTCCAGTTTTTGTGACTGCTCAAGCCGCTGAGTCATCACTTCCTGCTGACGGTTCATTTCTTTTTCAGCACTGACATCCTGAAGAATATAAACACTAAATCGTGCCTCATTACGAATGGTGCCCTTAACTCTGGCCTTAATTGGTACCTCAGTGCCATCCTGATGTTTAATTACATTTTCAAATTCAACACTCTCAGTCAAACTAGAAGCTGGATATTCAGCAACCAGTAGTTGTTGAATATTCAAAAAACCAATCGCCTCATCTCGGGTATAGCCAAACTGTTCAACACCACGCAAGTTCCAACTAATAAACACACCTGCCTCATCGGTCACTAAAATAGCATCAGCTGACTCATCAAAGATAAATTGCAGATCCTTTTCTGCCTGAATTCTTTCTGCCAAAACATGATGGATCTGACGATGCATGTCCTCCATTGAATGCAATATTAGAACCCCCAAAGACAAACCGTAGAGCAGGGATTCGAGAAAATACATCATAATAAACGCGTTTTCACTACCCATGTTATAGGGCAGCAATATCCGCAGAACAAATAATGGAATAGTTGTCACCAGCATAAAAACTCGACCCTGACTCCAGCGGGCGTTGTTTCCATAGGCGGCCTGAATAATAAGCCCAGTGACAAATATCAGCGGCAGATAATACCAATAGTAATCAACTACGCTACCCTCGAAACCCTTAATCAGTAACAGGCCTGGTAGCGCAACAAATAGCAGGCAGAGCATAACCAGACGACGACGCAACCTGACCCCAGGCGCACTAACAGTTTTCAGAGCTGCAAATAACAAAATTGAAGACAGATACTGAACATATCCTGCGCCCCAGAATAAAATCTGTGAATCAGGATAAAAGGTTACCCCAAGTACAACGGTTTGCCGCAGGGCCTCCAGTAAAGTCGCAAATATGACGTAGAGCAAATATTTACGCTTCAGGTTGTTGTAGTTCAACCAAAGGGATAACGCTACCATCAAATCTAGGATGATGATAAAACACTGGGCGATAATTGTAGATTCCATGAATATGGTAGCTTATGGGTTCAGTTAGTTTCGGTTGAATTAAGCGCTATCGTTGAAGCCTTGCTGGGCAATCTCAAATTAAGGAATGAAACCATTAATGTTATAGATCACGACCCCGCGTATTGACCTGTCACTTTAATTGACGCGCTACCTTGGCCAAAGCTAGAATCGTCGGACAGTAACACCTGCGATGACTGCTAATTCTAGCTCATACTCAGCCAAATTGCGTCTAAAAGCGCGATATACCAACTGCCTACGAGGACCTATGCGACTAACAAAATTAGATCGACATGAGCTAACTAAAGCTCAGCAAACCGTATTAGAAGAGATTGAACAGGGCCCCAGGGGCAAAGGCCGCAAACTGGGTTTAATTGGCCCATTTAATGCTTTAGTTCGAGCACCTGAGGTAGGCGGCCCAGTACAGGCATTGGGTGCCGCGGTGCGATATGCCGGCTCTCTACCGGAAAATGTCAAAGAAGTCGCTATTTGTACCGTCGGCGCCTACTACCATGCCAAATTTGAGTTTTCTGCCCATAAAAACTTAGCTATGAAAGCTGGCGTGGCCGAAGCGCCTTTAAATCAACTTCAAGCGGGAGATCAACCCGACTTTACTGGCGATGAAATGACAGCCTATCAAATTGCCTCTGAAATGTTATTAAACCACGGCCTGTCCGATGCCACTTACGCTTCCGGCATTGCCGCTTTTACAGAAAACCGCATGATCGAACTGGTGGCAACCATTGGCTATTACTGCCTTATTTCCCTGACCCTGAATTGTTTCAAGATACCCCTTGAGCAGGGCATGGAAGATCCCTTTCCTGATCGCATTTAATACTAGCAATGCCCCTTAAAGCCACATTTTCCTACACCGAAAATGGGCAATATCCTACAGGATAAAGCGCCAAACACATTAAGCTATTGCCCACAACGATGCCTTTAAGGCCTACAGCAACTTCAGCCAAAGCTGATTAAACACACCACTAACCTGCTCTAAGATTCAATCGCTGTCTAATACAGCATTCTTAAACAATTGGAGCAATAACATGAGAGAACTTAATGAAAACGAAATAGCTAAGGTCAGTGGCGGATTTGAAGGGTTTGTCCTGCCTTTTAGCCGCGGCAGGTTTATTATACCCGGGTCCAACTGGCCGGGTGGAGCTTCTGGAGCTTTTGGAGGAATGGCTGTCGCGTGGGGTGTCGGATCGGAAATAGGCGGCAGTATTAACAGATTTAACTTAAGGCATTCAAGAATGAGCTTTGGAGAATCCTTATTTCGAACTTTTCGCGGTTTTTCCAGGCGTGGGTCAAGGCGAATAAGTGGCGGAAGTATGCGGTACCGGCGAAACTGGTAACGATTTTTATCTAATTCCCCCTAAGATCAAGGAGAGATAAGATGCCGAAAAATTATGAAGAGTCTAGTCATCGTCAACTAAGTCCGCGTGAAAAACGAAAAATTTTTATCTGCAAGTGCGTGTTGGGCATAATAATGGCGTGTGCGCTAATACCTCTAGTAACTGATGAAAATTCGACCCTTTCATCTGACCTTCTGGATATTAACGGACTGCTTTCAGCCTTTTTCGGCTATCTTAATCTCCTCAATATTAAATCTGAATTAATCGAACTTTTCGAACCACCATACCCATTTACTGGGTTTGAATTTATAATAATAGCATTTCCCTGCAGCATAATTTCGCTCTTTATCTATTAAAAACCAACAACACCTATTCAATCAACAAAACGACTACAACAATACAACAGGCAGAAATATGAACAAAAAAACCAACTATGAGTTTGTCTATTTCAGCCCAAAAGAGAAACGCAAAGTATTAATCGGCAAAGGGCTTTTAGCGCTGGTGATGGCCTATTGCACTATCATGCTAGTCGTTGATGTATCACCCAGCTTAAGCACCAACCTCCTTAAAGCCTCAGGCATCCTGTTGGCGTTTTTCGCCTACCTCAATCTACTACAGGTAAAATCGGAGCTGGCAGAACTATTCCGTCGCCCGTATCAAATAGTCGGCCTGGAATTTTTATTTGCAGCAATCAGCTGCGGCATAGCTTCACTCTATTGGCAGGCAACCCCGTTATTTTGATCTAAGCATCGGATGCACTAGCCCTCATTCCGCTTCGGCCACAAACCCCTTCCAGTTGTTCATATATTCAACAAAGATATCCGCCAGACCTTGCTGATTTAAATATTTTCGGCTAACAGGCAAGTCTACTGGTTCAAAATCAGAATTATTTTGATATTGATTGGGGAAATCATAGTGCAGAATAGCCGCTCGACCCAGCATGACCCAATCAACCCCACTGGCAATAATTTTTTCTGCATCGGCCGGAGTTCTAATCTTGCCTGCCACGCCTAGTCGAACATCGCCGCGATCCAGCTCAGTAAAATAAGACAACAAACTACGACCCTGAAACTCAGGTTCTACTGGCTCTTTAAAACAATCCCAGAGCGACATATCAAGAAAGTCTATTTTCCCCTGGTTCATCAGTTTTTGGCTGACGCTCAACGCTTCGGTTAGTTTAATACCAAAACGTTCCGGAGAAAGCCGCACACCAATATTAAAATTTTCACTACATTGATCACGGATACCATCAATAATTTCAAATAAAAGCCGACTACGGTTTTCTAATGTACCACCATATTGGTCTTCACGCTGATTGGTTTCACTACTGAGAAACTGACATACGATATATCCATGCGCACCATGAATTTCAACCCCTTCAAAACCCGCAGTCTCGACCCTTACTGCGGCTGCCACAAAATCTGCAATGACAGTTTTAACCTCCTCCGTGGTTAACGCTCTAGCACCAAACTCGGCATTTTCTGATGGACAAACAGGATCGCTGGCGATCAATTCAGCTGGTGAGCGCATGCCCGCATGATGCAATTGAACATTTGAAATACTGCCATGCGCCTTTATCTCACTTGCAAGGCGTCTTAAGCCGGGTATATGCGCATCTGCGTACACAGCCATTTGTCCTGGAAAGCCCTGACCATTAGCCTGAACATGCGCCGCACAGGTCATGGTCAAACCGAAACCGCCCCTGGCGCGCATGCTCAACCAGTTAAACTCTGCATCAGACATAATACCGTCATCATGACTTTGAGAATTTGTTAGTGGCGCCAGCATAAATCTATTTTTCATGCTTGGTCCACGCCTAAAACTCAGCGGCTCAAATAATTTACTCACTATTTCTCCAGCAATATCTTTGGGTTTATTCATTCAATAGTTATTCGCAGAATGTGGTTTTTACGCTATTTAATTTTCATACCAGTCCCTTAAAAGGTTACCAGGACTATTAATCAGGTATGACACTACTGCACCTTATTTTTGATACGTAATTTTATGACCGCATTATCCTGGGTCATGTCTATGGCCTCGGATAATGCCTCATAGTCATCAGGGCTTACGTTCGCAATACCTGTCATGGAAATCCGTGCAACCACCTGTACCTGATCAAAATTTGCCAGTCCCATACCAGGCATCATTTTCATTGATTCATCCAACAGGACTAATTTTGGCAAGGCACCCGCCACCGTTCGTTCCACTGCCAGTGGCATGGGTGGTCCATTCAGCGCGCGCGCAAATACAAACACCGGCGTGCTAGCCCCAACCTGCACAGCATCATCAACTTCAACCAATACTTGCAAGCTACGTTGGTTGGTCGTCGCTGACGGCGCCTGCGTTGCTTCTGGCATTGGTTGTTCTGCTGAATTTGTTTTTGCCTGTGAGCGAGCTTCTGTAGCCCCACTAGCTGTTGTTAGCGCCGTTTCAGTGCCCATATCTGCCTCGATCCGAGTAATAGCCCGATTGATCATCTCAGCCCTGACCTCATCAGCCCCCGCCGCCAGCGCTCGCCGAAAATAGTCGATTGATGTTTCCAGTTCGCCTGCCTGAAAAGCAGCCAGAGCGCGCATCTCAAGCATAGTAATATCATGTGGATTGAGCGCCAATGTGGCAGCAATGGCTTCGTTTGCTCGGGCAGTAAAACGTCGTTCGTCGGCCAGATAAATTGCCTCTGCATAATAGGAGGAAAGACCATGATCAGTGGGGAATTTCTTTAACAGGTGTTTAAAACTAGCTGCTGATTTTTCGTATAATTTTAATTTCATATAGGACTGGGCTAATAAAAACCAACCATCATCATTTTCAGGTTGAGCTTTTAACCGACTGGCCAATTGTTGCACACTGCGCCGCATGGCTTGTTCGTCATGGGGCTCTGCACTGCCAAACTCCTGCGCCAGTTGCCAATCGTCGATAGCGCCCAGTGACAAGCCAAAATCGGCATAAGCCAATATTGCCAGGCAAGGCATAAGTAACGCCAGTAACAACGGCAGCTTACCCACAGAACGGACGCCCGAATTGACTTCATCGGCGCTAGACTCCGCCAATAAATTCTTTTTCAGTTCAACACTTAACTGCTCATACTCGATAGCAGTTAAATCACCCTGGGCCAATGCCGTTTCATATTCAGCGGCTCTTTCAGCGTAAATAGCGACATTTAGACCCCGCCTGCCTTCCGGGCCTGCCTCGGCAGGGCGGCTGTCTATATCAGCCTCAGCCTGATGCATAAAATAACCAGGCACAAGTATAAACCCTGCCGCCAGCACACAGAGTGCTGCCACTGCCAACCAGAATATCATCATGACTTAGTTTGATCCTGGTTTATAAGGTGATCAATTTCTGCCTGTTCAGTGGCAGAAATAGTTGCCGCAGAGGAGCCCCGTGTTGCCACCTTGAAACCAACAAACAAAGCGATCAGAAATAAACCCGGCGGCCCAAACCAAAGTAACAGAGTGCCTTTATTAAGCTGCGGATCATATAAGATAAAATCACCATATCGTTCTAACATATAACTTAATACCTGAGCATCTGTTTTATCTTCAAGCAACAAACGATGTACTTCTCGGCGTAGATCTTTTGCGATCATCGCATCTGAACCAGCAAGATTAGTATTCAAACAGGTTGGACAGCGTAATTCAGCAATCAGCGTATTATATCGCTCACGGGTCTCAGTATCTGGAAAAGCATAAGCATCAATCGCCGCATAGGTGGTAGCGACACAAAAGAACTGAACAACTACTAGCATTATCAGGCGTTTCAAGGTTTTTCCTTTATTCTTTTTCTCTAAGGTGAGCAATTAATGGCAACAGTGTTTCCCGCCACACACGGTTGCTAACAATACCAATATGCTTATATTGAATAACCCCATCAGCATCAAGCAGAAAAGTCTCTGGTGCCCCATAGACCCCAAGATCAATCCCAAGGGTGCCTTTATCATCAACCATGATACGTTTATAGGGATCACCATAACGAGCCAGCCAGCGTCTGGCTTTATCCGATCTATCATTATAATTTATACCAAAAACCGGCACCTGTTCCTGCTCACTGATGCGAATCAGTTCAGGATGTTCAACCACACAGTTGGGACACCAGGTCGCCCACACATTCACCAACGAGACATCACCCAATAGATCTTTTTTTGTGATCAAACGGGTTTCATCGTTTAAGTCCACCAATTCAAACTCTGGAAATGGCCTGTTAATCAACGCCGAAGGCAACAGATGCGGATCTTCCAGCTTGAATCCAATCGCCAACACCACTACCAGCACCAGGAACACCAGCAACGGTATGAGAAGAGTTTTGTTCAGAGGACCTAGCGATTCGGGTTCAGCATTATCTTCAACGTTACCTTCAAGACTGCCTTCAAGACTGCCTTCAAGACGATCTTCAAGGGGGGTATTAACCTTGCCCATAGGGTATTCCTTCGGCGGAGGCGGTCGAATTAGCTCGAACCGTTGCTGGCGCCCTGCGCGTACGGTAGCGACGATCTAAAATAGTTATCAGGCCGCCCAGAGCAATTAACATGCCTCCCCACCAGATCCAACGTACAAAAGGTTTATAATGGACTCTGACGGCCCAGTCTGAATCATTGATGGGTTCGCCAAGGGCCACATAAAGGTCTCTAAATAAACCAACGTCCATATCCGCTTCCGTCATCAAACTGCCGCCAGCGGAATAAAAACGCTTCTGCGGATATAAGCTGACGATATACTCACCCTCCAGGGTAATTTCAATCTCTGCCTCATCCGCTATATAATTAGGGCCCTGAACCTTGGCTATTTTATTCAGTTTAAAATCATATCCTGACAGGGTCACAACATCACCGGGCCCCATCCTGACGTCTTTCTCCTCACTGAAGTAAACAGTGATCAACACGCCCAATAATGCAACCGCAATACCTGCATGGCCTAAAAGCATACCGAAATAGGACCAACCAGGACTGAATAAAGCGGCCAGCGTAAAACCTCTGCTGCGAGTGCTTTTATTGACCACTTTGTTTTTCCAGTCAAGTGCCAGGTTAATCAAAATCCATAGCGCAATGCTGGCTATCGCCGCAACAACAACATTGTATGCAGGCGCCAGGGCCAATATCAGACCATTGACGATCAATAGTGCACTTAGCAGCGGCCAAACCTGTGCTAGCAATAATCTATCCAGCGAAGTTTTTTTCCAGCGCGACCGAGGACTTATGGCCATCGGAATAAATAGCAATAATACAATAGGCACAAACACGGTATTAAAATAAGGCGGCCCCACTGAAATTTTGCCGCCACCGGTCATAGTTTCATATATCAACGGGTAAATGGTGCCTAACAAAACAGCCATTGCTGCAACCGCCAGCAACAGATTGTTTACCAGCAACAGTGTTTCTCTTGAGGTTAAATCAAAACCTGCCTCGCTACGAATATTAGAGGCCTTAATCGCATACAGAATTAACGAACTACCAATCACCAGCACCAGAAATACCAGAATAAAAATACCCCGCTCAGGGTCCACCGCAAAAGCATGTACCGATGTTAATACACCAGAACGAACCAGGAACGCGCCCAGCAAACTAAAAGAAAACGCAAAAATAGCCAACAATACCGTCCAGCTTTTAAATACCCCCCGCTTTTCTGATCCAGCCAGAGAATGAATTAAAGCCGTGCCAACCAGCCAGGGCATAAAAGAGGCATTTTCTACCGCGTCCCAGAACCACCAGCCACCCCAGCCCAACTCGTAATACGCCCACCAGCTACCCAACGTAATACCTATGGTTAAACATGCCCAGGCAGCATTGGTCCAGGGTCGCGACCACCTGGCCCAGGCGCTATCGAGACGCCCGCTGCTGAGGGTTGCAATAGCAAACGCAAAAGGTACCGCAAAACCCACATAACCCATGTATAACATGGGTGGATGAACGATAAGGCCAAAATCCTGCAGCAAGGGGTTCAGGTCTGAACCCTCCTTAGGAAAAACCGGCAGGGAGCGATCAAAAGGGTTCGATGTCAACAACAGGAACAGTAAAAAACCAATACTTAAGGCCCCCATTACTGATAATACTCTGGCCCTCATATCCACAGTAAGACCGCCACTGAACAGACTTACAGCCAGAGTCCAACCCGCCATAATCAATATCCAGAGTAAAAAGGACCCCTCGTGGGCACCCCAAACCGCGGAAATTTTATATTGTATCGGTAACGCAGTATTCGAATTTCGGGCCACATAAGCCACCGAGAAGTCGTCCGCTAAAAATGCATTGGTCAGGCAGGCGAAACTTAATAATACAAAAACGAATAAGCCCATCGACAACGAATGACTTAAACGCATCCAGATCACGCGGGAGTGATATACGCCAAGCGCAGGTATAACGGTCAGGCAGATCGCCAAACCCAACGCCAGGATCAGGCTGAAATGACCCAGCTCAGCAATCATAAGGTACTATCCTGGTTGTCTGCGTGGGCAGTAACAGCATTTTTTTCCAGGACTCCCAGCACTTCTGGAGGCATGTAATTTTCATCATGTTTAGCCAGCACTTCTTCTGCTAAAAACATGCCCGTTGCATCGAGACGCCCTTTTGCGATCACACCCTGACCTTCTCTAAACAAATCAGGTAAAACACCTTCGTATTGAATTGTGAAAGTTGAGCCATTTAGATCTGATACTTTAAAATGGACTTTAAGATCCGTGGTTGAGCGCTCAATACTCCCGTTACTGACCATGCCACCGGCTCGAATAAGTTGCCCGACAGGGGCTTCACCAGAGACAATTTGGTCCGGCGCATAGAACAAATTAATATTCTCGTTAAGTGCATTTAGCGCCAGAGTCACTGCTGAACCGACTCCCAAAACGATAAATACCAGAGCAAACAGTCGATTCCTGCGCTGGGTTTTCATCTTACCGAACTTCATCACTGATCCCCTGGCTCATAATTGTCAACCCTATTTGTCATCTGTGACAGTTAACCTGAAAAGTTAACCTGAAAAGTTAACCTGAATAATTACTATTTTTGTTGGCCCGATTCAGCCTCAGCCTGGGCTCGCTTAAGTTCCCGAATTCGCAACTTTTGCGCCTGAGCGATTAATTGTCGTTCGCCAAGCAGCGGGACCATCAGGTTAATAACCAAAACTGCCAGGCCAATGGCATAGACACTCCAGACATAATAACCATGCCCGCCCATCGCCATAAAATCTGCCAGAGAATCAAATTGCATGCTGTGTCCTTGCGGCATACCAACGCCTAACCCAATCGGTTCTATGTTCTCGGCGCAAGATTTCCAGCCGCATTCGCATTATCCAGATCAAAAAGAAAAACACATAAAACCCCAGTACCATCACCAGCAAGGGTTGATACATTTCGGCTGGCATTGCTGGTTTTTCCGTTAGACTAAAAGACGCTGGTTGATGTAGCGTATTCCACCAATCGACAGAAAATTTGATAATAGGCAAATTAACCAACCCGACCACCGCCAATATTGAAGTAGCTCTGCCTGCTGTTGCCTGGTTTTCCATGGCCGACCGTAACGCCATAACCCCTACAAATAAAAACAATAAAACCAACGTCGAAGTAAGTCTTGCATCCCAAACCCACCAGGTACCCCACATCGGCTTGCCCCATATTGAACCCGTTATCAAGGCCAGAAAAGTAATCGATGCACCAATGGGAGCGGCGCATTGTAAAGCGACATCTGCTAATTTGATTTTCCATACAAGAAAAACAACGCCAGCTGATGCCATCATCAAGTAACTTGATTGCGCCAGGATCGAAGCTGGCACATGAATGTACATGATCCTGAAAGCCTGCCCTTGCTGATAATCCTGGGGCGCAAATACTAGCCCCCAAACCATCCCTGTGACCAGCAATAATATTGTCAGAACCCCTAACAAAGGTAGCCATAGCCCCGTCATTTCGAAAAAAGACTTAGGCGCACCCAGCTTATGAAACCACTTCCACACAGCGTTAAATTTTCCTGAAAAAACAATGCAGCAGAGTTTAGCAGAATACGGGGCAGGGTTAACAATATAACCATTAATGAACAGTGAAAAATAACCACGAAAAATTCGCTGCCCTCTAACCCCCACCGAACAGGCCAGCCTGGCTATCAATCCCTTGTAGAAGTTCACGCCAATACCATCAATACTTATTAGCAAGATTTCTTAGCAAGATTTTGCTACTGTGCCGTGCCTTCAATCACTTTGAGCTATCGTTGCCTGCTTTTTTCCGTAAACATCCACAGTGGCTCTGTTTTATTCTGCTTTTAATCATCGGCAGACTGGTCCTGTCCTACTTTCTACCGCTGATGGACTCATCAGAGTCGCGCTACGCAGAAATTGCCCGAAAAATGCTGGATTACAACGACTGGACCACACCCTGGTTTAAGCCAGAACAAGCTTTTTGGGGTAAACCACCCTTCACATTCTGGTCAATTGCGGCATCTTTCGGCTTATTCGGAATCAACGAACTAGCCGCACGACTGCCCAGCCTGCTATTTACCCTGCTCACTGGCTGGATACTATTTGACTGGGTAAAACGTCATTGGGATCAACATACTGCACTTTTAGCCGTTACCATATACCTCAGCACCTGGGTGGTTCTCTATATAGCCGGCACGGCGATAACAGACCCTTTCCTGACCTTCGCCACTACCCTGGTCATGGTCAGTTTTTGGGATGCATTACATTTAGCTGAGCCGTCAAAAGGGCTTTTGATAAAACAGCACCGAGACAAAGACTACCCTGTCAAAACACAAGGTTTCAACCCACTCAAAACACAAGGTTTCAACCCACTCAAAACACAAGGTTCCAACGTTATGGCTGGCATGGCCTATACATCGAGCCAAACTATTATCAAACCGGCCTACCTTACCTGGATCGCATTGGCATTGGGTTTACTCGCTAAAGGACCCGTGGCACTGGTTCTTTGTGGCATGGCCTGCGGCAGCTGGGTATTGATCTACCAACAATGGCAAAACTGGTTTATATCGATACGTCTTTTCACTGGCCTCGCCCTGATGAGTTTTATCGCATTCCCCTGGTACTTCATGGCAGAACAGGCCACCCCAGGATTTATCGACTATTTTATCGTCGGAGAGCATTTCGCAAGGTTTACCCAACCTGCCTGGAATGGCGATTTATACGGCCCAGTTAAGGACCAGCCCCTGGGCCTGATCTGGATATACTTTATTGTCGCTTTAATGCCCTGGAGCCTGTTTCTACTGCCAAAGCTTTTGAGTCGCCACACTTTTACCAACTGCAGGCAAATTTATCAGGCTGCACCAAAGAAAATCGGCTACCTGGCGTTATGGATAATAATGCCCCTGATTTTTTTTAGTCTGGCAAAAAACATCCTGCTTACCTACGTGTTACCAACAGTGCCAGCCTGTGCAGTCTTAATGGCACTACTGTTCAAAATCGACCGTACACAAGCAGGCAAAACGCAGCAAAAGAAATTATTAAACCTAACCGTCGTGCAACTGGCCTTGTTAGCAACCACTGCTTTTTTTATCCTTGTCTGGGGCACCTATTATTTATTTGAACGACATGATCACCGCAACCAGAAACCATTAATTGAACACTACCAGGCGCTCGCCGCAAAAGACCCAGGGCCACTGGTTTATACCGGTTCATATCGGTTCTCAGCAGTCTTTTATAGCCGTGATCAGGTGCGGTTTGGACGTCATACCTTCAGGGATTATGACCACCATACAGCTTATTTTGCAGTCCGAGACCTATGGCGTCACAGTATGGTTCACATTGCCGGAGACCGCTGTCACGAGACCTTTGTCCATGACGATTTCTCTCTATGGTACTGCCCCGCAATCACGCCAGATCAACAAACCATTCAATGACTTAAAGAAATACGAATGCTTGCCGTTGTTGCAATGGGCGCAAGGCCAGCGCTTAACGCCAGTAGCGCTGCCAACCATAATATATGTGCATTATAATCACCCCCGGCAGCCGCAGTTTGTATTAGTGAGGTACCTAATAACAAAACCGGAATATATAAGGGCAGTATCAAAATTGGAATTAGCATACCAGCCTTCTTCAGGCCAACGGTTAACCCCGCCCCAATTGAACCTAATAAACTTAAAGTTGGGGTACCAAGGGCAAGCGAAATCAACATACCCTGAATACCCTCTACACCTAACGCTAACATAATTGATAACACAGGACTGAGCATGACCAGCGGCAAACCGCTGACTAACCAATGGCTGAAAATTTTCCCCGTAACCAATAACAACAATGGCTGTGGCGAGATCGCCATTTGTTCTAGTGATCCGTCATCAAAGTCCGACCGAAACAGTAGCTCCATGGAGAGCAACGTTGACAATAACGCCGCCACCCAGATAACACCTGGCGCGATAGTTTGCAGCACCGTCTCAGACGGGCTGATTCCCAGAGGAAATAGACTGACCACCAGGACAAAAAAAACCAGCGGATTAAAAACCTCCGCTGGATTTCGAAAAATGGCGAGTAGCTCACGCTTAACAACAGTAAAAATCATAAACCCATTTATCTACTAGTCCGCAATCGGCTAAAATACCTAACGTTCGAAATCATAAAGCCCTGTATCAACGCGCGTCATTAAGCGACCCTGTGAGGTTAAGACTATTTATCGATACATCGATACTGATGGTTTGATGGCTAGTATATAAAATAGCCCCACCGCTTTTAAGATGCTGCGCCATCAGCACCTCAAATTTTGCAACGCCATCAACATCAATAGAGTTAAACGGCTCATCCAACAACCAAACAGCGTTTTTTAACAAATAAAACCTGGCTAGATTAACCCGTTTCCTCTGGCCCTCTGAAAGATGCCCACAAACTACATCTTCATAACCGCCCAGACCAACCTCAGATAAGGCGTTAGATAATTGCCAGGGGCTAAAATGTTGCTGTTGTAAAGCACAGAGCCAGGCCAGATTTTCTGCAGCACTAAGCTGATCTTTAACCCCCGGCTTATGCCCCAGATAAAGCGGATGATGATCCACCTGCCAATCTATCGAACCTTCAAAGTCAGTATATAAACCGGTAAGAATACGCAACAGGGTAGTTTTACCCGCGCCATTTGGCCCCTTTATTTGCGTAATCTCACCCGCACCTAAACTGAAACACAAGGCATCAAACAATTGTCGGTTATCCCGCTCACAATACAATTGACGGACATTTAGCACCGACTTAGGCCCATCCGCTTAACCCATTCCATTTTACCTGACCCCTTTAGCCTTGCTCAATCTTGGTCAATCTTTTTAACCCAGAGTCCAGGAAGATTGACTGCGTAAGCGTTTAATAAAGGATTCTTCATAGGCTTCTTCCGGGCTCTCGCGTACCATTTTATCCAGTACTTCTGCATCCTCACCTAATAATATGCGCCAGCGTTCATCCTTAACGCCCTGCAACATCATATTGGCCGCCTCGGTTGCTGAGGTCGGCGCATTATCGCGAAAGTTTTCTCCCTGCGCCTTAATCATGCCTCTGATTTGATCATCGGTTACGCCGGTTAAATCCTTGCCACTTTTTTCAATTCGACGTCGCATCGCAGCAACCTGCTCAGCGGGGGTATCCATGGGGTCTGGTTTGCCCATTACTTTGCCGGAATTGATCGCAATTGAAGTACCGATATAGCCTGGCATTACTACCGAGACTTTGACATGCGGCGCGGTTCGCCTCAGATCAGTCACAAGTGCTTCGGTAAAACCCTTTACTGCAAACTTTGCCGAACTATAAGCGGTATGCAAAGAACCTGGGCCAATGGTTGCCCAGAAGCCATTAACACTACTGGTATTAATCAAATGCCCTTCATCACTGGCCACCAACAATGAAATAAAAGCCCGCGAACAATAATAAACACCAAACCAACAAATATTGAAGGTCCGTTCCCATTCATCCCTCGGCCCATCAACAAAGCTTACACCCGAACCGATACCAGCATTATTGAACAACAAATTAATATGATCCCGATTATGTTGGGCAACAACTTCATCTCGGAAGCGCAGTACATCTGCTTCATTGGATACATCACATTTATGCGCAGTAATACGAACCCCTTGCGGCGCATCCGCCTGACAAAGCTTGATAGTCTCTGCCATATTTTCGTCTATTACGTCACAGATCGCCACGTCACAGCCTTCTGCCACCAGTTGCAGTGCCAGCGCTCGGCCCATACCAGTGCCACCTCCGGTAATCACTGCTAACTTTCCTGAAAAATCTTTCATACATTCACCTTGCTTCTTACTTGAGTAAAGAGTTTTTTGCTGAGATAAAAATAGCTATGGCGTCATTAGCTTTTGCATCTATGTACCTAAAAGAACAATGTCAAAGCCAAGCCAAAGAAAGGCCGAAGAAAGGCCAAAAGAGAAATTAAACCCCATACAGCGAATAAAAACCAATGATTATCCTACAAGCATTAATTGAGCGCTAAAAAGAGTCGCGAGATACTGGCGAGCCTGGGTAGCCCAGCGAGCGGCAAAACGGGATATCCGAATAATCAAATTATCCACAGGTCTTGGACAGCAACAAAAAGCAGGGCTAAACTTAATTGAGCAACGGCCGATAATACTCATAGACGTAGTTAAGGTCGGCGATGCAAATCTCCCCAACAACAGTTTCAATACAACCGGTAGCTGCCAGCAGTACAGCGCTCAACCTACCCCCCGAATCAAGCCCAGCAAAAACTGAGGCCCAACAGACATTATTGGCCCAGGTGATCAAAATAATGGCGAAAACTGGCATGGTTGACGTCAAAGTTTTGAATACTCAGGCTGTTATACAGGTACAAAGCTCAATTCCGCTTCGCCCTGGCCAGCTCATTCTTGTGAACCTTTCGAGCGAGGGTATTGGGCTTCAGGCAAACGCTAAACAGGCCGCCGAGCATTTATTTCAGAAGTTACTGCCCCTGCAGGGTTCCGTAAAAGATGCGCTGGCGTCACTTTTATCATCTCGACGCATTTTATCTCAGGCCGCGGGCGACAAAATATCAACCTCCGCAGCACTATCAACAGCAACCAATGCCCAGGCGCAGGCTGGAAAAGCAGAAACAGCGATGAACCAGCGCCCAGCCCCTAATCTGTCTCTTATACACATCTGACGCTGCCGACGAAGCTAGAAGTG
>JAHRVQ010000053.1 GCA_019090615.1 Pseudomonadales bacterium
GCGGTGGGCATATAAGAACAGTGGCTACAGACGGCCATAGATTAGCAATGTGTCGCTTTAGCCTTGAAGAAGAGAGTGAACTACGGCAGGTCATAGTACCCAGAAAAGGTGTACAGGAAATTCAAAGGTTACTCAACGAGCTATCAGGTGAGGTAAATATTTCGATTAGTCTAAACCATATTTGTGCTGAATCTGAAGAGTTCGTATTGACCTCAAAGTTGGTTGACGGTCGGTTTCCAGATTATGATCGAGTAATTCCTAAGAATGGCGATAAGCTTGTCCTGATTGATAGGCTAGAATTCAAGCAAGCGCTTAACCGGATTGCGATTTTGTCTAACGAAAAATTTCGCGGTATTCGGGCAAATTTTTCTTCTGGTCAGCTTACTTTGTCAGCAAATAATCCAGAACAGGAAGAAGCAGAGGAAACCATTGTCGTGGATTATGAAGGACAGAATATTGAAATTGGTTTTAATGTTGTTTATTTGCAAGATGTATTGAGTGTTATAGAAGGCGATAAGGTACGCATCGTGCTTCATGATGGCAATAGTAGCGTACTGCTAGAAGAACCCGAAGAAGATAACTCAGTGTATGTGGTTATGCCTATGAAGCTATGAGTCTTGATCGGTTGCAGGTTCACAATATTAGGAACATATCTGCTGCCCAGTTTGATTTACATGACAAGTTGAATTTTTTTTTGGGTGGTAATGGCAGTGGTAAAACAAGCATCCTGGAAGCAGTTTATTTCCTGGGTACTGGTCGGTCTTTTAGAACCAACAAAATTGACCCTCTGATAACTAAGGGGCAAAAGGGATGTTTGGTCGTTGGCTCATTATTTGATCAAGGTATTAAGACGCAGATCGGCATTGAGCGACATCTAAAGGGTGGTCGTACCATTAAGGTCAACGGCGAAACGCAGCTAAAATCTTCCCAGTTGGCCAGGCAACTTCCAATTCTTCAACTAGGCCCACATTCTATCGACCTGCTCATTGGGTCGCCTAATTTGCGTCGTAGATTTCTAAATTGGGGTGTGTTTCACGTGGAACCAAAATTCGCCCATTGTTGGGACATGGCAAACCGCTGTTTAAAACAACGAAATCTGTTGCTCCACCGATCATCACCTAGGTCTTCTGAACTCAGCGCATGGACCAAAGAGCTTATAGTACATAGTGAATTACTCGATAATTATCGGCGAAATTATTGGGAAAAATTCATGCCTGTTTTCACAGAAATATGTGAAAACTTACCTGGTTTGTCCGAGGTAAATTGTGACTATATTAGAGGCTGGAATAAAGCTAAATCTCTAGAACTGGTATTCGCGGCACAAGAAGATATTGATATTGGTAGGCAGTATACTCAAAGCGGTTTTCAAAGAGCAGATCTAAGGATGACCCATAATGGGTATACGGCTAGCTCTATCTGCTCCCGCGGAGAGCTTAAAGTATTGTCTTGGGCGCTTATTTTGGCCCAAGGTCTATTTTTGTACAAATATTATCAACGGAACGTTGTTTATCTAGTAGATGATATGTGCTCTGAGTTGGACCAGGTTAACCGTGCTGAGATTTCACGGCTTTTATTACAAACAGGTGGTCAAATATTTGTTACAGGCATAGATGAAGAGCCTCTCTTACAAAATTGGCAACAGATACCCAGGAAAGTGTTTCATGTGAAACAAGGAACCTTTTCACTACAGGAATTTGATTATGAATGAAAAAAATTATGACTCCAGCAGTATCAAAGTTCTGAAAGGGCTTGAAGCGGTGCGAAAAAGGCCTGGTATGTATATTGGTGATACCGATGACGGCACTGGTCTACACCATATGGTGCAGGAACTTGTGGATAATTCAATCGACGAGGCATTAGAGGGTTATTGTTCGAATATTAAAGTTGTAATCCATCCAGATGAGTCTGTAACTGTTATAGATGATGGCAGGGGTATACCAACTGATATGCATGAGGAAGGAAAGTCTGCTGCAGAGATCATAATGACGGTGCTTCATGCCGGTGGAAAGTTTGATGATAGTAATTATAAGGTCTCAGGGGGTTTACACGGTGTTGGTATTTCCGTGGTCAATGCCCTTTCAGAAGAGTTAAAACTAACTATATGGCGAGGTGGTAAGATTTGGGAGCAGGTATATCATCATGGTGAACCTGAAGCTCCGCTTACTATTGTGGGCGAATCTAGCCAAACGGGGACCCAATGTCGCTTTAAACCTTCAGCTGAGACATTTACAAATATTGAATTCCATTATGATATCTTGGCAAAGCGGCTTCGGGAATTGTCGTTTTTGAATTCCGGTATAACCATTGAGCTTTTTGATGAAAGGACGGCTAAAACAGACACCTACAGTTATGAAGGTGGCTTGAAGTCCTTTGTTACATACCTCAATGAAAATAAAACACCCATAAATGATATTTTCCATTTTAGCGCTGCGCGAGAAGACGGTATTACTGTAGAAGTGGCGCTGCAGTGGAATGATTCGTATCAGGAGATGCTTTTCGCTTACACAAATAATATACCGCAAAATGACGGCGGGACCCATTTGCAGGGTTTTCGGTCTGCTTTAACCAGGACGTTAAATTCTTATCTCGATAGTGAAGGCGGCGGTAAGAAAGGCCAGGTGAATACAACAGGAGACGATGCACGAGAAGGGTTGACAGCGATAGTATCGGTCAAAGTACCTGACCCAAAATTCTCATCGCAAACCAAAGATAAGTTGGTTTCTTCTGAAGTTAAATCGGCCGTAGAACAAGAAATGGGGCGTTTTCTAAGTGATTATTTGATGGAAAACCCTGCGGAAGCCAAACAAATTGTGCAAAAAATGGTTGATGCTGCAAGGGCAAGGGAGGCAGCACGCAAGGCAAGGGAAATTACTCGGCGTAAAGGCGCATTAGATATCGCAGGTTTGCCAGGTAAACTAGCCGATTGTCAGGAAAAAGATCCTGCAAAATCTGAAATTTATCTGGTGGAGGGAGATTCTGCAGGCGGGTCCGCGAAACAGGGCAGGGACAGGAAAGCACAGGCGATTTTGCCATTAAAAGGTAAGATATTAAATGTTGAAAAAGCCGGTTTCGACAAGATGTTATCTTCACAAGAGGTTGGTACGCTAATTACTGCGCTAGGTTGCGGTATCGGCAGAGAAGAATTTGACCCAGATAAATTGAGGTATCATAAAATCATCATTATGACTGATGCTGATGTTGATGGTGCTCACATCAAGACATTGTTACTTACGTTCTTTTTTCGTCATATGCCGGTATTGATTGAGCGTGGACATGTCCTGATAGCTCAACCTCCGTTGTATAAGGTTCGGTACGGTAAATCGGAACAATATATTAAAGATGAGTCGGAACTGGAAGGGTATTTACTTGAATTAGCTTTAGACAAGTCCCGGTTACAGCCAACTGAAGAAAGTGATGGTACTGCAGTTATAGAGGGAGAGGCACTTCGTATGTTGGCCGAAAATCATTATATGATTCAAGCTCGTATTGATAAGTTAAAGCGGATATACCCGACGCAGGTACTTAAAAAGCTGGTTCACTATTCAAAATTGGCTGTAGATTCTTTAAGTAACGAACCAGACGTGAAAGTTTGGGTTAATAAACTTGCGGATGAGATGGAAGAAGAAAACACTTCACAACGTAGCTATATTTTTGGTGTCGAGACTGATATTGATCGTAACCTCTATTATCCTAAAGTCACTGTTGTCCATAATGGTGTAAATACTGACTATATATTGGACCGAGAGTTTTTCTTATCTCAAGATTATGCTGGTTTTACTGATTTTGGGGAAAAAATTGAAGGGTTAATTCAAGGTACTGGAATAGTTACTCGGGGGGAACGACAGCATGCTGTCACGTCCTTTACTGCAGCTTTAGAATGGCTACAGAAAGAAGCGCTAAGGGGGCAATCCAGACAAAGGTATAAAGGCCTTGGTGAAATGAATCCTGATCAGTTGTGGGATACCACTATGAACCCTGAAACCAGGTCTATGCTCAAGGTCACTGTTGAGGATGCAATAGCGGCTGACCATATGTTTAATACCCTGATGGGTGATAACGTGGAACCAAGGAAAAACTTTATCGTTAAAAACGCCTTATCAGTAGCCAATTTGGACGTATAAAAATAATACCCTACTTTGTAGGGTATTTGATATAACTGACGGCAAATGCGTATAAGTTATCAAATACTTTAATATCTTGATCAATTAGTTTTTGAGTTTTTAGACCGTTGCCAGTTTTAACAAGGATTGGCTCGCAGCCCATGGATGTAGCGGCTTGTATATCCTTTAGCGAGTCACCGACAAAAGGTTGACCCTTTAAGGATTCGCGGCTGTGTGCAGCTATTTTTTCCAATAAACCTGTGCCTGGTTTGCGACACAGGCAATTGGCAAGAGGATGATGCGGGCAAAAGTAGATGCGTGTTATTGTTCCACCAATATCTGACAGCATCGCTTCTAATTTATTATGCATCGAAGTTAAATCATCGAGGTTAAATAATTTCCTGCTTAGGCCTGCTTGATTAGTGGCAATATAGATGTGAAACCCAGCCTGGGATAACATTGATATTGCCTCCAGACTTCCTGGTATCGGGACCCATTCCTTTGCGGACTTGATATAGCTACTCGAATCAACATTGATGACGCCGTCTCTATCCAGGATTACCAGTGGCATTTTTGCCTCATGAATTATTGTAAAACAGTGAGATCAGCAACAGACAGAAATAGTTCTTTTATCTTGGCCATGGTTGCCAGTCGGTTGTTCTTTAGTTTCTCTTCTTTTGACATCACCATGACGTCGTTGAAGTATTGTTCTATATCAGCTTGTATTGTGGCGAGTACTAGCAGTTGTTGACGAAAATCTGCTGTTTTGGTTAGTTGTAGCCTGGTGTGTTCAATAGCATTTGCTAGGCGTGATTCGGCTTCTTCGACAAATAATTTAGGACTTACTACTGATAGCTCGCTAATTGTTACCTTTTTTAGGATATTGGCGATGCGTTTATTTGTTGCAATTAAGTCCAGGAATTCGCTTTCAGATTTCAGTTGGTCGAGAATGCCGACACTTAGATGGGTTTCGTAGAGATTGGTGATTGGTTTTGTTGAAAGCCTTATAGCGTTGAATGTGTCTTGATTTATCCCCTGTTCCTGGTACCAGGTGCCTAACCTCATGATGAAGTACTCGACGACATTTTCGCTCTGAAAATCTTGACCGTGGATCGAGTTTGAATGTTCTATTAGGGTTTTGATATTGATGGGAAGTTTGTTTTCGATACAAATTCTAATGACGCCTAAGGTTTGGCGGCGTATGGCATAGGGGTCTCTAGAGCCTGTTGGCGGCTGGTCGATTCCAAATAGGCCGGTGATAGTATCGATCTTATCAGCGATAGCAACGCATTGGCCGGTCAGGGTGGAGGGCAGGTTTGCGCCAGAGGCCGTGGGTTTATAATGCTCAGCGATTGCGTTACAAACTTCCGCAGGCTCGTTATCGTGTTCGGCATAATAACCACCCATGAGACCTTGCAGATCCGTGAATTCGCCAACCATAGCGCTTACAAGGTCACTTTTGCAAAGTAACCCGGCCCGCTCAGCGTGTGCTGGATTGGCACCAATATCCCGGGCGATAAAGCCTGCCACCTTGGCAATGCGTTGTGCTTTGTCAAAGTAGGTGCCTAGTTTTGATTGGAAAATAATTTCTTTAAGCCGATCCAAATTGGTTGCCAGGCTGGATTGTTTATCTTTATTAAAGAAAAATACCGCGTCTGACAAGCGCGGCGCAATTACCCGTTCGTTACCTTGTATGACGGATGCCGGATTATTACTTTCGATGTTTGCTATGGTTATAAATTTTGGCAGCAATTTGTTACTTTTGTCCACCATATGAAAATATCGCTGGTGAGATTTCATTGCTGAGATTAATGCTTCTTCGGGTATTTCTAAAAATGTTGAATTAAAACTACCGACTAAAGCCACTGGCCATTCTACCAGTGAAGTTACTTCATCCAGTAAATCCTCATCGAGTACAACTGTAGCTGAATTTGTCTGGCTTATAATTTCTAATTGATTGCGAATAAGCTGTTTTCTGGCTTCAAAACCGACAACTACTTTGCCTTTCAATAAACATGAGGTGTAATCTTGTGCTGAGGGTATTGTTATCAGTCCATTAGACATGAAGCGATGGCCCTGGGACAAATTTGACGATTGAATACCGAATGCTTTTGCAGGCAGGATCTCAGTCCCGTAAATTGCCACTAGCCAATGGACTGGTCTGACGAATTCTGCCCTTTTTGCTCCCCAGCGCATTTTTCGGTCTATGGGCAGTTTTGCAAGACTTGCGCTGATGAGTTCATCGATCAGACTGTTTAAATGAATACCGGGTTGTTGATCACGGTAGACAAGCCAGGCGCCTTTTTTAGTTTCCATTGTGTCGAGTGAGGAGATATCTTCTACATTACAACTACGCATAAATCCTAATGCAGCTTTACTTGGGTTGCCTTCCTCATCATAGGCCTTATCAATAGCTGGGCCGCGTTTTTCAACGTTTTGATCAGGTTGTCGGTCTGCCAATTCTACGACTTCTAATGCTAATCGCCTGGGCGTTGCGTAACAGATGACTTGCCGAAAGCTTAGCCGGGCATCTTTTAGCGCCTGTTCGAAGTTTTTGCCGAAGCTGTTCATCATCCGAGATAGGTTTTTTGGCGGTAATTCTTCAGTGCCTATTTCTATGAGTAAGTTGTTATGCCTGGACATTATTGACCTCTGCTAGATAAATTTCTTTTATCTCCTTGTCTGCGAGGGGCAACCCCAATTGCATTCTTGATTCTAGATAAGCGTTGGCGACTTGCCTGGATAAATTTCGGACTTTAAGAATGTACTGTTGGCGTTCGGTGACTGATATTGCCTGACGGGCATCGAGCAAGTTAAAGATATGTGATGCCTTTATTACGAATTCGTAAGCAGGTAACGGTAAATTTGCGTCCAGCAATCGGAGGGTTTCTGCTTCAAGAAAATCAAACTGGTTAAATAGTGAGGGTATATTTGCCTGGTCAAAATTGTAGGCCGACATTTCAACTTCATATTGGTGGAAAATATCTGCGTAGGTGACTATTTGATCGCCACTATTGCTCCACACAAGTTGCTTAAAGTCTTCAACCCCCTGCAGGTATAACGCTAATCGTTCGAGACCGTAGGTAATTTCTCCGGTAACTGGATAGCAAGTTAAACCACCGACCTGTTGGAAATAGGTAAACTGGGTGATTTCCATACCATCCATCCAGACTTCCCAGCCAAGTCCCCAGGCACCTAAGGTCGGTGACTCCCAATTATCTTCGACGAAACGAATGTCATGTTCCAGAGGATCGATTCCCAGGTGTCTAAGGGAATCGAGATAAAGGTCCTGAATGTTGTCAGGGGATGGTTTTAAAACCACCTGGAATTGATAATAATATTGATAACGGTTCGGGTTTTCACCATAACGTCCGTCGTTTGGGCGGCGACAGGGCTGTACATAGGCTGCGCGCCAATTTTCTGGGCCGATAGAACGTAGAAAAGTGGCAGGATGAAAAGTACCGGCGCCCATTTCCAGGTCATAGGGCTGGATTAATACGCAACCCTGGTTTGCCCAATAGTTTTGCAGTGTTAAAATTAGATCCTGGAAGGTAGCACAACTCATGCGGAACATTGCCTGCGGCGAAAAGAAAGCTAATTATACCTCAACAAAAGCGGATAGTTATAAAGCTTCAAACATAAGCGGCTATACGACGTATTGAGATAAGAAGTTTCCAGTTCGTAAATAACAGGGAAATTAGATATTCAATGAACAATAAGTATCAAAAGCAGTTTCTATTGCAATGTAATTTGGCCCAGGTTCATGGTTTTTTAGAGCAGGGCCTAAAAACGGCTTCTAAGAAGCGTTTCACTAGTGGTCAAAATAGTGCTCCAGAGAGCGGGCCTTTAAGTACATTGACTTCAGTATTTTACTACTAATATGTTCCGGGTATTTTTTCGCTATTTTTTTCGCTATATGGTCAGCGGTTTTCTATGGTTGCTGGCTGCACTACCTCTGTGTTTGGTTCAGGTAATCGGCACATTGATTGGTATAGTCAATTTTCGTTTAGATACCCGATCTGCAAAAGTTACGCGGGAAAATTTGAAATTATGTTATTCGACGCTGCGAGCTGACGAGGTCGAGGATCTGACTCGCAAATCTCTAGTCCAGACTGGTCGCACAATAATGGAAACACCGGCTATTTGGCTTAGCCCTTTGTCCCGTTCTCGGCAATGGATATTACGAGTTGAGAATGAAGCGCTGTTGGATACAGCCATCCGTGAAGGTAAAGGAGTGGTTGTATTGTTACCACATCTGGGAAACTGGGAAATGTTCAATGTTTACTTCGCAACCAGGGGGAAAATGACGGCGCTTTATCAACCACCTCAGCAGGTACTATTACAGGGCCTGATTCGAGATATTCGTGAAAGGGTAGGTAATGAATTAGTTTCAACCAGTATTAAAGGAATTGCCCGATTATATCGGTGTTTAGAGGCGGGTCAGGTGGTGACCATATTGCCTGATCAGGTGCCGTCAACGGGCACCTACGCGACTTTTTTTAGGCAGCAGGCTTTAACAGATATCCTGGCCAGCAGATTAATCAGCCGAACCGGTGCGACCGCTATCTGTTGTTCGGTGTATCGAGAAAATTCTAGATTTGTCG
Source organism: Pseudomonadales bacterium (assembly GCA_019090615.1). Classification (GTDB taxonomy): domain Bacteria; phylum Pseudomonadota; class Gammaproteobacteria; order Pseudomonadales; family Azotimanducaceae; genus JAHRVQ01. The sequence continues at coordinate 8,705 of JAHRVQ010000053.1, forward strand.
TGCGATTTATAGAGGTTGACGAAGGGATATATTCACCGCAAATTGATCAATCTCTGGCGGCCCTGAATAGTACCGTTGAGCGTGCTGTAAGCGGTTGTATTGATCAATATCAATGGGAATATAAGCGCTTTCGAGAACGTCCGCCTGGGCTGAAAAAACTGTATAAATTTGGTAGAAAAGATGATGTTTATCACTAGCAAAATAATCTGTTGAGATACAATATTTGAACAGAAAACAGGCTCAGGAAAACTATCTACAATAGTTTATTATTTTGGGACGCGCTTCAATAAATGCGCTGCATATTGAGGCTGCCAGATAGTTTATTTACGCCAGAATAGTGGCGAAAATAATACTAATAGCGTAAATATTTCTAGTCTGCCTAATAACATTGCGAAACAGAGTAGCAATTTTGCTGTATCGGTGATGTCATTGTAATGATATGCTACGTCACCCAGGCCAGGGCCAAGATTATTCATGGCTGCCCCAACGGCTGAGAAGGCGGTAATAAAATCCATGCCATTGGCAACCATTGCCAGGTGCATGAAGAGAAAAACAATAACATAGACTGAGAAAAACCCCCATACAGACTCAATGACGTTATTGGGTACTGGCCGCCGACTTATTTTTATAGGAAAAATAGCGTTAGGGTGTATTAGCCGGCTTATTTCTCTTATCCCTTGTTTCATTATTAACATGACCCGCATGATTTTTAGACCGCCACCTGTGGACCCCGCGCAGGCCCCAGCGAAAGCGCCAAAAAAAATCAAATTCGGTAATATACTGGGCCATTGGCTAAAGTCTGCAGTGGCGAAGCCAGTAGTGGTGAAGATTGATACTACCTCAAAAAGTGCATATCGAATGGCGGTAGGAAGATCATAGATACTATTTGCAACAAGTATTGCTGTTACGGTGATACTGGCGATAGCTAGAACTCTTAAATAGAAAACCACTTCATCATCCTGGAAGTAGTGAAAAATCGCCCTTTCTTTGAAAGCAAAAAAATGCAGACTGAAATTGATACCAGACACAATCATAAAAAAAATGGCGACCGATTCGATGGCCGGTGAATTAAAAAAGCCAATACTTTGATCGTGGGTCGAAAACCCGCCTATTGCGACGGTAGAAAAACTATGACAAATCGCATCAAAAACCGTCATACCTGCAAGCCAATAGGCGATAGCACAACTGGCAGTGAGTAGCAGGTAGATTTGCCATAGCGCTACAGCAGTTTGCTTTATCCTTGGTGTTAGTTTGCTATCTTTAACCGGCCCTGGTGTTTCTGCTCGATATAGTTGCATGCCGCCGATACCCAACATTGGTAGTATGGCGACTGCTAATACGATGATACCCATGCCACCTAGCCACTGGAGTTGTTGGCGATAGAATAATATTGATTTTGGTAGGTCATCTAACTGAGTGATTACTGTTGCGCCAGTTGTTGTTAGTGCGGAAAATGACTCGAATAATGCATTTGGCCAACTAAGTGCTATGCCTTCTTCTAGTACCAGTGGAATGGCGCCTACGCAGCCAAGAGCGACATAAAGCAGCACCGTTACCAAAAACCCGTCCTTGATCTTCATGTCGGTGTTTTTTTTACGGAACACTAGCCAAAGGGCCATGCCACTAATCAGTGTAATAAAAAAAGTATTAGTGAATATTGTTGATGTGCCATCATCGTAGAGCCAGGAGACAAATGCGGGTGGTAGCATAGTGAAACTGAACATCATCAGTAACCCACCCAATACTCGAATCGCGATATGGAAACGCATAATCTAGAAAAAACTCAGTGGCGCCTGAAAAATCTTTTCAACTTCAGAAATTCGGCTTTTATCTACAAGAAAAAGGATGAGATGGTCGTCAGGTTCGACGATTATGTCATCGTGTGCGATGATTACCTGGTTGCCCCTGACAATTGCACCAATGTTTGCACCAGTGGGAAGTTCGATACTTTCCAGGGTGCGACCAATCACCTTCGAACTTTTTTTATCTCCATGTGCTATAGCTTCGATAGCTTCAGCTGCACCACGTCTCAGAGAATGAACTTTAACAACATCGCCACGTCGGATATGGGTTAATATCGAACCTAGTGTTGCCTGCTGTGGCGATATGGCGATGTCAATATCACTGCCTTCAATCAGGTCTACATAAGCTGGGTTATTGATTAAGGTAATAACTTTTCTTGCCCCCAGACTTTTCGCCAGCATAGAAGACATGATGTTGGCTTCATCATCATTGGTTACTGCACAAAATACGTCAGTTTCTTCGATATTTTCTTCAAGTAACAGGTCACGATCGGAAGCGTTTCCAGCCAGCACTATAGCGCGGTCAAGTGTTTCCGAAAGGGTATAACAACGCTCTTTACTGCGCTCGATGACACGCACGCCATATCTGCGCTCAAGTACCTTGGCAAGTCCCTGACCGATATGACCGCCACCGGCAATGATCAATCGCCGATTGGGTCGTTCAGTACGCCGCATTTCGCTCATTACTGCCTGTATATTTTCAGCTGCAGCAATGAAGAATACTTCATCATCTGCCTCTATAATGGTGTTTCCCTCAGGAATGATGGGTCTGTTACGGCGAAAAATTGCTGCTACGCGGGTATCGATTGTTGGCATATGTTGTCGCAGGTAACGTAATTCCTGGTCCACTAAAGGGCCGCCATAGTGGGCTTTGATACCCACTAGCTGTACTTGTCCTGAAGCGAAATCCATGACCTGCAAAGCGCCGGGGTTGTCGATCAGTCGGCAGATATCGTCGGTAACTATTTTTTCCGGGTTTACAATGAAGTCTACAGGCATTGCTTCATTGCGGAAAATACTTTGGTGTTCAAGATAGGCACTGGAGCGGATGCGAGCAATTTTTGTTGGTGTATGAAAAACCGTATAAGCAACCTGACAGGCGACCATATTCACCTCGTCACTATTGGTGACTGCGATCAACATGTCAGCGTCTTCCGCACCGGCGGTTCTTAAAACATCTGGATGAGACCCCATACCACGCACGGTTCTAATATCAAATCGATCCTGTAGGTCGCGTAGCCGGTCTGCATCATGATCTACTACAGTAATATCGCTGGCTTCCTGTGTTAGGTTCTGGGCCAGATTGCCACCCACTTCACCGGCGCCGAGAATGATAATTTTCATACTGCCTGTTTCTTTAATCTGGCATAGAAAAAGCCATCAGTGCTTTCTCTACTAGGTAAAATTTGAACGCCAGAGTTGGTTTTATAACCCCATTGTGCGTCGATAGACAATACCACTGCGGAATCGTTATTCGCAATAAATGCAGCGATTACATTTTCGTTTTCTGCCGGTAGTATTGAACAGGTAGAATAAATGAGTTCACCGTCATTATTGAGCAGTTTCCAGGCGCTCTGCAACAATGTTAGCTGAGTTATTGCAAGATTTTTGATGTCAGATTCACGTCGTAATAGTTTTATATCTGGGTGACGACGTATTATGCCCGTAGCGGAACAGGGAGCATCTAACAGGATCCTGTCATAGCCGTCGTTACTGGTATGAGATTCAAGGCCGTCATTAGAAACAATACATTGATACTTTAGTCGGTTAAGGTTTTCGTGTATTTTTTGTAGGCGACGATTGTCAATGTCGATTGCTGTTAAGGTGATGTTTTGTGCCTGTTCTAAAATATGGCAGGTTTTGCCGCCCGGTGCCGCACAGGCGTCCAGGATACGATTGCCTGGAGATATGTTGAGTAACGTTGCTGCAATTTGTGATGCTTCGTCCTGGACGCTGACCAATCCGTCCTTAAAGCCTGGTAGTTCATCAACCTGTATTGGGGTTTCCAGGTACAAGGCGCTATTAGTGATGGTGCCTGAAGAAGAATTAATATTTTGTTCCTTCAATAACATTTGATAGTCATCTCGACTGATTCTCGACAAATTGACTCTTAGGGTCATAGGCGCCTGGTGATTGTTGGCGCTAAGAATTTGCTCAATGTATTGCGGGAAATGTTGTTTGATTTGATGCAATAACCATGGGGGATGATTGGAACTGATTGCTTCGTCTTGCTGTGACTGTGCGGTGAGTTTAGCCTGGTTGCGGATGTAGTTACGTAATACGCCGTTAAGCAGACCTTTGGCCCAGTGTTTTTTCATTAGCATAGTGGTTTCAACCACAGCGTTAACACTGGTATGTGATGGACGTCTCAGGTGACTGATACTATATAGACCGGCAAGTAATAATATGTGCAGGTCTTGATGTTTTTTTGCTAGTGGTTTATTCAGCAGTTGAGCGAGATAAAATTCAAGCTCATAATAATGACGGATGACGCCATAACAGATTTGTTTCGTTAGCGGCGAATTAGTCTTAGAAAAGCTGGCGTCCAGGCTGCGGCCCTTATGCAGAACAGCATTCAGTATTTGGGTTGTGGCGAGATATTCCTGCATGGTATTAACCGTTATAGTTGGCTATATGATGGTTGGCTATATGATGGTTGGCTACATGAATTTCGCACCAGGAAAGACGATATCCGTGCGGGCATTCAGGATATCAGCTCCGGTTAATATACTGCCTTTGCCAATAGGCAGTTGTATTTCCTTGAGCAGCAAATTGCCAGTGCCGCAGGTTACCAGAACACCCTGCTTGCTTACCCTGATTATTTCACCACTTGATGAGTTTTTGATTGAATCCTGGTCTGTTTGTGGCAGGGCTTTGCGTATTTTGACCCGCAATTCGCCGAGGAAAGAAAAACTGATAGGGTCAGGGTTAAATGCTCGGATTTCTCGATCCAGTTCGGTAGCGGGTTTTTGCCAATTACACTGGGCTTCATGCTTGTTGATTTTATGGGCATAAGTGGTGCCTGCATCGGGCTGGGCGATGGCTTCTATGGTGGATATTTGATCGATTACGTCTATCAGGCGTAATAAACCTGTTTCGGCCAATTTTAAGCTGAGCGTATGCGTAGTATCTGTTGCTTGAATTGGAATAGTTTGGCTGGCTAGTATATCGCCGGTATCGAGACCCTTATCCATCTGCATGATGCAGATACCCGTTTCAGTGTCACCGGCCAGGATTGATCTTTGTATTGGGGCCGCGCCCCGCCAGCGAGGTAAAATAGATGCGTGTACATTGATACAGCCATAGGTTGGTATATTAAGTAATTTTGAACTTAGGATTTGTCCGTAGGCGACGACAATTATTAAATCTACTTTAAATTCTTCGATATGCTCAGCGCTAAGTTTGGCGGGTTGTATTAAGGGGATGTTAGTTGCGTTGGCAATACGCTTGACGCTACTGGGTATTGCCTTTTTACCCCTTTTGCCTGGTTTATCGGGCTGGGTAATTACCCCAACAATGTTGAGCTCCGGTTTGGTAGTCACATAATCGAGCAGCCCCTTTAGATGTTGTGCAGCGAAATCAGGTGTACCGGCAAACAAAATATTCAATCTATATTCCTTAATTTTGTTTTTTGCGCTTGAGCAATTTTTTGCGAATGAGTTGTCGTTTGGTTTTAGAGATGAAGTCGACGAATAATTTACCATCCAGATGATCCAACTCATGTTGAATACAGATGGCGAGTAATTCTTCCGCCTCTATTTCAAACGGATTACCGTTCTGGTCCAGCGCAGTAACCCGTATCGAGGAATATCTGGATACAGGTTCGTAGTAACCTGGTACAGATAAACAACCTTCGTCGGATTCAATGCTGCCTTCCTGTTGGATAATTTGTGGGTTGATCATAACTAAAGGCTGATTTTTTTCTTCAGAGATATCAATAACGATGAGGCGCTGATGCACGTTAACCTGGCTGGCGGCTAAACCTATGCCGGGAGCCAGGTACATGGTTTGCAGCATATCGTCAGCTAGCTGGCGAATTTTAGGGGTCACGTTTTTGATGGGTTTGGCGACAGTGCGAAGCCGTGAGTCGGGAAATTCTAATATATCTAATAAAGCCATACAGCTTAGCCTAATACCTCTAGTAATGAAGCAACTTATGCTGCTAAGATTATGATCACATTGGATTTATTATGATTTCTAATCAGCTATCGCCATTCTTGGCGTATATCTTTGCTAATTGTAGTTGAGTTAAAAACCAGTTTGGCAAAATCTGTTTTAGATCAGGAGAATCATATCGAGTTATCTAATATTGTACGCTTAATATGGATGGGATTCGCGCCATGAAGAAATTTCTTCTGCCTTGTGTGTTAAGCATGGTCCTTATGGTTGGTCATTTTTATTCCAGTGCGCTGTTAGCCGCGCCTGCGATTAAAGCTGATCATCCGACGCAGTATATCGTTAAAGATGGCGATACCTTATGGGATATAGCTTCGATATTTTTAGCCGACGCATGGTTATGGCCTGAAATTTGGGACGTTAATCCAGAGATTAAAAACCCGCATCTTATTTTCCCCGGCGATGTAATTTTTCTCCAATATGTTGATGGTCAGCCTCAGTTAAAGGTGACCCGTGGGCAACAATCGAGGACAGTTAAACTGACCCCTGTGCAACCGAAGGCTGCTGGGGATCGGAATATCAGATTGTCGCCAACAGTAAGACGGTCACCATTAAATAGTTCGATACCCGCGATTCCGCTGGATGCTATTTCAAGTTTACTCACAACTGGCCGAATCGTTGAGCAGTATACTTTACGAGATGCGCCTCATGTTCTGGCGGGAACGGCAGATCGATTGATATTTGGTCCAGGGGATGGCATTTACGCCAGGGGTAATTGGCCGGCGGATAAACCGGCTGTTTTTGGCGTGTTTCGTCGAGGGGAAATTTATCTTGATCCCGAAACCAGAGAAGTGCTGGGTTTTGAAGCGCGTGAAGTGGGCACTGCAACTGTTGAAAAGCGGGAAGACGATATCTATACGTTAATGCTTTCTACGGTTAAAGAAGATGTACGAATCGGTGATAGTCTGTTACCCACAGAACAACGACGTGTGGAATCTGTATTTTTCCCGTCTTCGCCAAAGCAAAAAACCGAAGGCGTTATCATGACGGTTTTGGGTGGCGTTACCCAGGTCGGGCGAAATGATGTGGTGGCGATCAATCGAGGTAATGTTAACGGCGTAAAAGTTGGCAACGTCTTCGCAATTCATAAAAAGGGCCAGGTAGTGCGAGACCGGGTTGCTGGTGAAAGAGTCCAACTGCCTTCTGAGCGAGCTGGGTTACTGATGGTGTTTCGCAGTTTCGAAAAAATGGCCTATGGTCTGGTGCTTGAGACCGAAGAGCCATTACGTATAGGCGATATCGTACAAAACCCCTAGCCAATGTCTTTAGAAACATTGGCGAGTGAAAGGATAGGCTTGTTACAGGTCTGCTGAGGCGATCAACTTCTAAGTTGTTGTAGCTCTTCTGAGGAATTCTAATTCACTTTTATCAACGTCGGGCAGGCGCGTTGACGGTTTTAGTATGTATTTGCCAAAATCCGAGATTGAAGCCATCCTGCTGCTCAATCGTATATCCTCTGCCTATGCCAGAACAGGTATACGTTTGATCGAGAAATTCCCTAGTGTCCAGACTTTTTTTGAGCGTTATGAAGCTGGTTGTATTCAGTTACCCAAGGGTATTCTAAAAACCCTGGCTAGTCCCATTGAAGATTCCTTACATCGGCTTGTGGAGCGTGATCAGCAATGGCTGGAAGGTAGTGGTAATGGCCTGATTAGCATTTTTGACGCAGATTATCCGGTATTGCTGAAGCAAATTTACGACCCGCCACTATGTTTATATCTGCGCGGTAAGCGATCATTATTGAACCAGCAGCAGATGGCTATTGTGGGCAGTAGGAGACCTACGCAGTCTGGCCGACGGATTGCTGAATCGTTCGCCCAGTCCTTATCCGCAATGGGACTGGTTATTACCAGTGGTATGGCGGCAGGCATAGATGCTGCATCTCATGTTGGTGCGCTGGGTCAATCTGGAGAAACTATTGCAGTATTCGGTACCGGGTGTGACGTTATTTATCCAAGTTCCCATGGTGGTTTAGCCCGGAAAATACTCGCCCAGGGATTGTTGGTTTCAGAGTTCCCCCCAGGTGCAAGAGGCCAAGCTAGTCATTTTCCGCAGCGCAACAGAATAGTCACAGGTTTATCCTTTGGCACGCTGGTTGTTGAGGCGGCCCTTAAAAGCGGGTCTTTAATATCGGCAAGGCTTGCTATGGAGCATGGCAGAGAAGTATTTGCAGTGCCGGGCACAATACTTGATCCGCTATCTGCTGGCTGTCTGCAACTGATTAAAGATGGTGCAGTACTAACGCGGAATATTGACGATATAGTGAATGAACTTCCTAATCGCGAATGTCAAAAGGCTGCCATAGATCCTCCACTACTATCGAGCCTCGAGCAGCAGATTCTGGCGCAAATGGGTACCACGCCTGTCAATGTCGATCACTTATATGAGTCAACGGGAATTGAAATATCAGAACTGGTTTCACATTTGGTGAAATTGGAGATCGAAGGGCATGTAATTGAAGAATATGGCAACTATATATTGTCAAATATATTGCCCGGTAACGGATAACCTGTGAATTGGCTTGAAACTGGATTAAGACTGCGGTAAGTTGCGTTCCTTTTTGCTTGGAGTGGCGGAATGTCAACCCCTTTTGTTGCGATCCTAATGGGGTCCGATTCAGATTTGCCGATCATGCAAGCAACTTGCGATGTCTTAAAGAAGCTGGATATTGCTTATGAAGTACGAATTACCAGTGCGCATCGGACACCGGAAGATGCTAAAAAGTATGTCGTTGACGCTGATAAACGTGGCTGTCTTGTTTTTGTTGCGGGCGCCGGTATGGCAGCGCACCTGGCTGGGGCGGTTGCCGCTAACACGGTAAAGCCGGTTATTGGTGTGCCCATCGACGCTGGTTCAATGGGTGGAATTGATGCGCTGTTATCTACCGCTCAGATGCCTGGCGGTATACCTGTTGCGACTGTGGCGATTGGCAAGGCTGGAGCAAAAAATGCGGGTTACCTTGCTGCTCAAATCATTGGCGTTACAGATCCAGATATAAGGAATAATCTAATCCAGGAAAGGGCGGAGAATGCCCAGGCTATTAGAGATAAGAATGACAATATTAATATCTGACTGATGCAAGAATTAAAGGCTGCTGAGTCTCGAAATCAGCCTGGCTTATGGCGAATTCAGTATGCCGCGAGTCGGTTATTAGCCGGCGGGGTTATTGCCTACCCAACTGAAGGGGTATGGGGGCTTGGTTGTTTACCGGCCTTTAAAGCATCAGTAGATCGAATTCTGGCGTTAAAAAAACGTTCCTGGAAGCAGGGTCTAATACTGGTAGCCGGTAATATCGATCAGTTGACGCCTTATGTAGAGCCATTAACCGATAGTGATAGATCAGTGCTCGATCGATATTGGCCGGGTCCGACTACCTTTCTTTTACCGAGGTCAAAACGCGTTAGAAACTGGGTGGCAGGAGAAAGTGATAAAATAGCCTTTCGAATTCCTGATCTGGATTTCATCAAATTATTATGTCTTCAAGTGGCCAGTCCGATTGTTTCAACTTCGGTTAATCCTTCCGGCAAGCCCCCTGCAACCAAAATATTAAGGATACGACAGTATTTCCCCACTGGCATTGATTATATTTTCCCAGGCCAGATAAGTGATAGCGGCGCAAGTGAAATAAGAGATTTTAAAAGTGGTGAAATTATAAGGCACGCAGCAAAATGAATTTACTAGGCGTTTTAGGCAATCCTGTTTCTCATAGCCGTTCACCGGAGATTCATCATTATTTTGCCCGTGTTGCGAATCTGGACATCAATTATGAAAAAGTACTGGTCGCTGATGGGAAATTTAAAGCAACAGTTGAACATTTTTTAAGTCGCGGTGCGGCAGGTTTTAATATTACTGTGCCACATAAATTTGATGCCTTTCAATTGGCTGGCGAATTGAGTGAGGCGGCGGCGTTATCGCAGGCTGTGAATACTATCCAAATCCTGCCCGATGGTTTAATAAAAGGCCATAATACTGATGGCCCCGGCCTGATTGCTGACCTGAAAAATAATTTGCAATGGGATATCTGTCAGCAGCGGGTGTTGATCCTGGGTGCGGGTGGCGCGGTACAGGGCATATTGCCTAGTCTTCTGTTGGAACGACCGGCGAGCGTAGATATTTATAATCGAACTATGGCAAAAGCTCAGCAAATGGTTGGCCGATTCAACGATGATTGTCTGACTGCGAGCGCGCTCGAAGATCTGGATCAGCATTACGACCTTGTGATCAGCGGTACGTCAGCTGGATTAGCAAGTGATAATTTTAGTCTGGATATACCGACCTCTGTAGTCGGAGTAAATAGTTGTTGCTATGACATGATTTATGCAGCTCAACAAACACCCTTCTTACAATGGTGCGAGCAAAATTCGGCTGCGCAGCTGAGCGATGGACTAGGCATGTTAGTAGAGCAAGCTGCGTTGGCTTTTGAAATCTGGTTTGGCGTTGATACAGCAACTGAACTGGTCATTACAAAAATGCGGGCTGGTAAATCTTTGCGTCAATAGGCCGCTAAATTCTGATTGGCTGCCAGTATTATATTGATTAGCATTTTCATGCTTTCATGCTTTCATGCGGGTTTATTCAATTTTTGAGTCCTGCTCGAACTGACTGGTATTAATCTGTTTAGGTCAGGCTGTGACGAGCAGGCTATATCATGCTGAGATGATGCCTGGCAGCAAGACAATATATTTTTTCTCCGGACATGGCTTCACCAGCTAGTCTGAAGGCCTGTAATTGTGTTTTATCTAATTGTGCTTCGATGACCGCCTTGGTGATTTTAGATTGTTGGAACAATGACGTAACAACTCGGTCGAGCCTATTGGCAAAATCATCACCTATGGTCTCATGGGCAATAAGATTAGCATGTAAGGTATCGCATTCGGAAAGTGGGATACCCACAAAATTTTGGATCCTGTCATCGAGCTCTTCGATCATTCTGAGAAATATATAGGCACCGTGTAACAAGGTCATAAATGCTTTGAATGAATCAAACTCCTCGTCTTGATGGAGTTCATGACAAGCTGAGGCGAGATAGTTACTGGCAAGCTGTACATAGGGACTCAACAATGCGGTCATATTGAGCCGTTCGGCGAGCAAATTGAGGTTGTTTATTAATTCAGGTGCGAAAGAAATATAATGACGCAGGAAAGTGACGATCGTATCGTGGGATTCAACGGGCGATATATCTGCAGCATATAAACTTGCTACTCGCGTAATACGTTCAGCGAGTAGCAGTTTAACTTTTGACGGATCGAACTGGCTGAGAATCGAATCTATTTCCAATGCTAGGTGCTTGGCTTCCATATTTTTTGAAATACAATTTTCCCTGTTTATAACATGAAAAGCATAACTTGTGGTGATATCTCTTGATCAGAGTCAAGCAATTCGCCCCAGGCCATACAAATTAGGTGTTTTGGTTGTTGTGAAACTACTCGGCATTGCTATAATTGCACCGCCCAAAAATGGGGCTTGGTTACGATGCACCATAAACATTTTGAGAAGAACAATCGTAAAATGCACTGTGATTACCATAGATACTAGACGTCATTTTTTGAAAATCATCCCAAAAGATTGAGTTGGTACTTTTTTAAGGCATCTTTGGCATATCCGACTAAAGTTAACCGGATAGAGAGCAAATACGATTTTTTTACTGTTTTTAACCGAAATTCATTGGCTGCGGCGAGTGGGTTCTGTTTTTTTTATTTGAATATTGGAGTTTTTGGAATGGATAGAGCGAAGCAGTGTAGGTGGCTAGTTGCTTTGTCGCTGCTCATGACAGCCGGTTTTGTGGGCGCAGACTGGTCAAATATAAACATGAGACAAGGTGTGACTGAAATCAGTCGCGAAGTTTTCGATCTACATATGGTCATGCTGTATGTATGTATTGTTATTGGCATTGTGGTTTTTGGTGCGATGATTATTTCTATGTTAATTCATAGGAAATCGATTGGCGCAATTCCCGCAACTTTTCACGATAGCACCATGGTTGAGATAGGCTGGACGGTAGTACCGGTTATTATCCTGGTTATACTGGCCTTTCCAGCTACCCAGACGTTAAACGCCATGTACGATGCCAGTGATGCTGACATAGATATTGAAGTACGTGGCCTACAGTGGAAATGGCAGTATACCTACTTGAATGATGACCCAGCCAAAGAGGTCTCTTTCATTAGTACCATGCTAACGCCGGCAGATGAAATTTATAATCGGGCGCCAAAAAGAGAAAACTACCTACTTGATGTGGACAATGAGCTTGTTATTCCGGTCAACAAAAGGGTTCGTTTTTTAATCACCTCGGCTGATGTAATTCATTCCTGGTGGGTGCCAGATTTTGCGGTTAAAAAAGATGCAATTCCTGGTTTTGTTCATGAATCATGGGCAGTGGCTGAAAAGGTCGGTACTTATCGAGGTAAATGCGCTGAGTTATGCGGTAAAGACCATGGTTTTATGCCAGTAGTTGTACGGGTTGTTGAGCAGGAAGAATACGATACCTGGTTGGCGGAAAAGCAAGCTGAAGCTGCTGAAGTTTTTAATACTATAGGCAAAACCTGGACCGAGGCGGAATTAATGGCTGAAGGTGAAGCAGTTTATAATCAGAGCTGTGCCAGTTGTCATCAGGCTAATGGACAGGGGCTGCCACCGGCATTTCCTGCCCTTGCTGGCCAGGGCCTTTCAGTTGGGCCAATTGCGGAACATATAGATATTGTTCTCAATGGTAAGGCTGGAACGGCTATGCAGGCATTTGGACAACAGCTTAATGCTGCGCAATTAGCTGGAGTTATTACCTATGAACGTAATTCCTGGGGTAACAAAGGTGATTCGGTTCAACCGAGTGAAATACACAAAATGCTTGGCGGCCAATAGGAGACTAGGATGAGCGCAGTTATAGAAGAACATCATCATGATGATCACCATCATGGTCCTGCCAAGGGCCTTATGCGATGGGTATTTACTACCAACCACAAGGATATTGGGACGCTCTACCTCTGGTTTAGCTTCATCATGTTTCTGCTGGGTGGTTCATTCGCGTTAGTAATTCGAGCGGAATTGTTCCAGCCAGGATTGCAAATAGTTGAACCTGAGTTTTTTAATCAATTAACCACTATGCACGGCCTGGTGATGGTATTTGGTGCGGTCATGCCGGCTTTTGTTGGGCTGGCGAACTGGTTAGTGCCAATGATGATCGGCGCGCCTGATATGGCGTTACCCAGAATGAATAACTATAGTTTCTGGATTTTGCCATTTGCTTTTACGATGTTAGCTAGCACCTTTTTTATGGAAGGCGGCGCACCTAATTTTGGTTGGACTTTTTATGCGCCCTTATCTACAGACCAGGGTCCGCCAAGTACAACTTTGTTTATTTTTGCGGTTCACTTAATGGGTATATCCTCGATCATGGGTTCTATCAATGTTGTGGTGACCATTTTGAATCTCAGGGCACCGGGCATGACTCTTATGCAAATGCCTCTATTTGTCTGGACCTGGTTGATCACTGCGTATTTGTTGATTGCGGTGATGCCGGTACTTGCTGGTGTAGTGACTATGATGTTAATGGATATCCATTTTGGCACTGCCTTCTTTAATGCTGGTGGTGGTGGTGATCCAGTACTTTTCCAGCATGTGTTCTGGTTCTTTGGCCATCCTGAAGTCTATATTATGATTCTGCCGGCGTTTGGTGTGGTATCAGCAATTATTCCTACCTTTGCTCGTAAGCGTTTGTTTGGTTATCCCTCAATGGTCTATGCCACATCATCCATTGCCTTTTTATCGTTCATCGTATGGGCGCATCATATGTTTACGGTAGGTATTCCGTTAGCGGGTGAGTTGTATTTTATGTATGCGACGATGCTTATTGCAGTGCCAACTGGCGTTAAAGTATTTAACTGGGTAGCGACTATGTGGGGTGGATCAATGACCTTTGAAACACCGATGTTATTTGCTATTGCTTTTGTTGTTCTGTTTACCATCGGTGGATTATCAGGTCTGATGTTGGCTATAGTGCCTGCGGATTTTCAGTATCATGATACTTATTTCGTAGTGGCGCATTTCCATTATGTATTGGTGCCTGGGTCGGTGTTCTCGATTATGGCTGCCGTATATTACTGGCTGCCTAAATGGACCGGTAACATGTATAACGAAACCCTGGGCAAAACCCATTTCTGGTTGTCATTTATCGGTATTAATGTGTTGTTTTTCCCGCAGCATTTTGTCGGCCTTGCCGGTATGCCACGACGGATACCTGATTATGCGTTGCAGTTTGCCGATTATAATATGGTCTCGACTGTAGGTGCATTCTTGTTTGGGTTCTCCCAGTTGTTATTCATGTTTATAGTGATTCAGACCATTCGCGGCGGCAAAAAAGCCACTGATAGAGTGTGGGAAGGTGCGCATGGACTTGAGTGGACTATACCGTCACCGGCGCCGTACCATACGTTTTCAACACCGCCTAAGGATCTGACAGAAGCTCACGGTTAAATGTTAACCTGAGCCAGGATATTGATCTATGCAGATTGAAACTCAAACATCTAAACGAACAACGTTAAAACTACTATGCGTTGTTTGTGGGATGTTTGGTTTTGGATTTGCTTTAGTTCCCCTGTATGACGCACTTTGTGACCTTACGGGTTTAAATGGCAAAACAAAGGGTCAATACGTTGTTGACGAGCAAGTTGACGAGCAAAGCGAAACTGACGTGAGCAGCAGACGGGTTAAGATGCAGTTTCTGGCGAGCAATAACGCTGATATGCCCTGGGTGTTTAGACCTGTAAGTAGGTCACTTTCGGTTAACCCGGGTAAGCTAAATGCCACAGAGTTTTTTGTTCATAATCCAGCCGGTAGAACAATTATCGCTCAGGCAGTGCCGAGTGTAACGCCATTCAGGGCAGCACGATATTTACATAAAACAGAGTGTTTTTGTTTTGACCAGCAAAAATTGGTTGGTGGTGAATCGATGGATATGCCATTACGTTTTATCATCGATAAAGATTTGCCCGAGGATATAAAGACAATAACCCTGTCATACACTTTATTTGATATTACAGAGCAAATTAGCGGCGAGTTGGCAGTTACCAATTAATTCTGCAAAATTTGATGGATTTTTACGGAGAGAAGAAAATGTCCACAGCAACAGATGAGGCTTACGAGTCCTATTATGTACCAGCGGATAGCAAATTACCCATATTTGCATCGTTAGGTATTTTTCTGACTGTTTTTGGTATGGGAAATATCTTAATTGATATGACTGCGGGTGCAGAACATTCTATTGGTGCCTACATAATGATGGTGGGTGGACTTGTTTTGGGTAGTACCTTGTTCTTCTGGTTCAAGACGGTCATCGAAGAAAACCATGCCAAGATGTACAGTAATCAGCTAAACCGGTCATTCGTATGGGGCATGAGTTGGTTCATTTTTTCTGAGGTGATGTTCTTTGCCGCGTTTTTTGGCACATTATTTTATGTTCGAGTTTTTGTCATCGACTGGATCGGTGGTGTCGGAGATCGTGGGCCAAGCAATATGTTGTGGCCGGACTACACGCCTGAATGGCCTTTGTTAAATACGCCTGATCCAGAACAATTCCCAGGTGCACACAAACCAATGGGCTGGTTCGGACTACCTTTAGCAAATACGATACTGCTAATGACTTCCAGTTTTACTGTAACAATGGCTCATCACGGTATTAAAGAAGGCAATAGGAAAAAGATTATTAACTGGTTGGCACTAACAGTTGCACTTGGTGTTGCTTTTCTAATTTGCCAGGTTCTGGAATATTATGAAGCTTATGCGCATTTGGGTTTAACCCTCGATTCGGGTATCTATGGCACTACATTTTTCATGTTGACCGGTTTTCACGGCGCCCATGTAACGCTCGGCACGTTTATGTTGGCGGTTATGCTGGGGCGTGCAATAAAGGGTCATTTCACCGCGGATGATTGTTTCGGTTTTGAAGCAGCAGCGTGGTACTGGCATTTTGTTGATGTTGTTTGGGTTGGTTTATTTCTCTTTGTCTATATCCTTGGCAGTTAAAGAGGTAGCTAGAAAAGAGGTAGTTAAAAGAAATAAAATTTGGCTTGTTGCTTAGGAAAACGATCTCGTCACTGAGATCGTTTTCGTTTCAGACTGGAGTAGAAGCAAATTTTTCTGCAGCGCTAGTATTTTAACATTGGCAAACTTACTTTATTGGATGATGCCAGGGCGCTGATATCCCAAGATCACCCGACCAGACGCCGTAGGTAACAGCGAGTAGTAACAAAGCTGCCAATGTAACGCGGGTCAACAACCAGTTTGCAGTTCGCTTACCGCCGCGTCCCTGCTCCTTTATCAAGGTGACAAAGGCAAGGCCAAGAGTGAGTACGTTTCCGATCAATAATATTATAATTATGACTTTCAGCCACATAAAAGAACTTCTGTTAGGGGTTTATAAAGATTATACGGTTGATATGATTGAAGTACATTGGCAATCAGAGGATTTGGATCAGCATTGTTTCGCTGTCAAACTGTCTAGAAAAACTCGCCTTTGGAAAAAGAAACAACTTAAGCCGCAGATGAGTATTAGTAATGGCTGCTAAATTTAATTGGCCAATGACCTTTTTTAGTTTGTTCTTCCTGCTGCTATTTCTTTATCTTGGCTATTGGCAGATAAACCGGGGCCAGGAAAAAGAAATCTTTATCGATGAAGATATCCTACGTAGGAAACAGCCTGGTCTAACAATTTCTATGTTGCCGCAAGCCAGGATGGTGATCGATGGCCAACCGATTGTATTAGAGGGGGATTACGATTTAGAAACAATTTTTCTGCTAGATAACAGAGTGTTAAACGGGCATGTGGGCTATGAAGTGTTGATGCCGTTTAAGGATCAATCAGGCATTGTTGTGCTACTGAATCGAGGTTTTGTACCAATGACTCAATCCCGACATATTCTGCCAGATATCCCTTCCGTGCCGATCTCTGACAGGGTTGATGGGAAATTAAAATTAAACGGTAATATATATATTCAGCGACGTCCGGGCCCAGAGCAGAATTTTATTGAAAATAATGTATCGCCGTTTGTGGTTCAGTCAGCTGAACCGCATAGGCTTGAGCATATATTAGCTTTATATCCCCATGTCATTCGACTAAACGCTGCAAGTCCAGGAGCCCTGCCTAGGCATTGGCCTTTGGTGACGATGAGTCCAGATCGGCATTTTGGTTATGCGTTAACCTGGTTTTCTATGGCGTTGGCAATTACTGTGGCCTATTTGTTTTTTATTTTTCGTGCTCAGGAATAACTTGATGGCGCATCGATTATGGAACCCGAATGACTGATTCTATCACTTCAAAAAATAAGGCCAGCCTGGTTATACTTTTTAGTATTGGCCTGGTGCCGGTATTGGTGGCTTACGTAGTCTATGTATTTTTCCCGCACCTGTTACCTGCCACTACAACTAACCAGGGTCAGCTAATTGTTCCGCCCATTGAAAATACAGCGATTGGGCTAGAGAAGGAGGACAGGAAGTGGTTGCTTTTATTACCTGTGGATTCCAGTTGTGGTGCCGAATGTGAGCAGCGCTTGTATCTGGCACGGCAGATTAATCTTGCGCTGGGTAAAGAATCAGAACGGGTTAAGCGGGTGCTAATAGTCTCAGCGAATACTAGTGCCGATTTAACTGAGCGATTGATGCAGCAATATCACGACATGCGCCTTTTACCTCTGGACGGGGAAATGTTGGCTAATCAGTTATCCAGCGTAGTTGCAAGGGACCAGCTTAGTACAACTATTTTTGTAATGG
The DNA here is from genome assembly GCA_019090615.1 of Pseudomonadales bacterium. Lineage (GTDB taxonomy): Bacteria > Pseudomonadota > Gammaproteobacteria > Pseudomonadales > Azotimanducaceae > JAHRVQ01. The sequence continues at coordinate 26,443 of JAHRVQ010000053.1, forward strand.
ACCCAAACGGCAATATTATGATGTATTACTCCTTAGACCGAGCGGGTAAGGGTATGTTACGGGACCTTAAACATCTTCTGAAAGTCTCCAATATCGGTTGATTTAGCGTTAAAAATACCATTGCGTTTCGAATAGGTTTGTTGCGCTCAAATTATCTAACAGAGAATAAAAGAACTTATTATTGTGTCCAATTCAGCCTCCTTAGTTTTTACTCAACCGCTCTGGCGTGACTATCTTGAAATGTGTAAGCCACGCGTTGTGCTGCTCATGTTACTTTGTAGTCTGGTGGGTATGTTACTCGCGACGCCGGCAATGGTACCCTGGCATATATTGATCCTGGGTAATCTCGGGATAGCTTTGGTTGCAGGTTCTGCAGCTGCTCTGAATCATCTAATTGACGCTAAAATTGATGCGGCGATGGCAAGGACCAAAGCCAGGCCAATAGCAAGAGGCCGAGTATCCAATGTACAGGCTGGGGTATTTGTTGGTGTTACTGGGGTTGCGGGTTTATTAATACTTGCCGTCTATATTAACCCGCTTACAGCCTGGCTTAACTTGGCTTCCTGGTTGGGTTATGGCGTTATTTATACGGTATACCTAAAACGTGCGACACCACAGAATATTGTTATTGGGGGTTTGTTTGGTGCAGCGCCACCTTTATTTGGCTGGACGGCAGTAACTAATAGCCTCGATGGCGGCGGATTGTTGCTAGTACTGATCATTTTTGCCTGGACACCACCGCACTTTTGGGCCCTGGCAATTGAGCGTAAAGATGAGTACAGCCAGGTTGAAGTGCCCATGCTACCCGTCACCCACGGGGTTATGTATACCAAAATTCATATATTGCTCTATACCATTATTATGATTTTAGTCTCAGTGTTGCCTTTTCTTTCTGGGATGAGTCAGCTGTTTTATCTGGTTTCTGCATTGGTGCTAGGGGCTGGTTTTATTTATTGGGATCTAGTGTTGCTAAGAGGCTTGAATAGCAATGCACCGATGAAAACATTTCGTTATTCCATTATCTATTTAATGTTATTGTTTTTAGCACTACTCATTGACCATTACTTACCGGTGAATTATTTTGGCATTTAACGCGCAACAACAAATGGGAATTCGTCGAACCCTTATCGGTTTAGCGGGCATTATAGCGTTGGTATTAGGGTTGTTTTTTTCAAGTGTTATGACGCCGAAACCATTGTCGCAACAGCAACTTTATGAGCTCGGTTATTTTAGCTTTGACAAGGCGCGTAAAATAAGCCCATTTAGCCTTGTTAATAATAGTGGTGAAGCAGTTAGCCTGGCGCAATTTAAAGGTCAATGGTCTTTGCTGTTCTTTGGCTTTACTTCCTGTCCTGATATTTGTCCAACAACGCTTGGGGTACTTAATCGGGCTGTAGTTGAGTTACCGGTGAAACCGCAGGTGATCATGGTTTCGGTGGATCCTGAAAGAGATTCAGCAGCAGTACTGAATCAATATGTGCCAAGTTTTAATCCCGAATTTATTGGTTATACGGGTGAAACGGACCAGGTTGCCCAGTTGGCGACCGAGCTAAATGTAGCCTTCGGTAAGGTACCAGGGTATGAACCAGATACTTATACGGTGGATCATTCCGCAACTATTGTGGTTATTAATCCAGCAGGTGGGTATCAGGGGTTTATTAAATCACCACATCAGGCCTTGAAAATAACTCAGATCCTGAATTCTCTGATGTAACACACTTAAGCCTGACTGAGATGGCGGAGTAGATTCAGAAATTCATTAGGATCTTTTAGCGGTTCTCCATTGTTGTTATCACCGCTGCTGAACCGCGTGAGTATAAAACGCATGGCAGCGAACCTTTGAAATATGAGCAATGCATCAAGTTCAAATTCTGTAAGCTCTCTAATGGATTGATAACCGTCAAGTAACGCCTGGCGGTGGTCGGGTATCATTTTTCCGCCCTGTGAGCTACACCAGTCGTTGATAGATATGGCGATATCCTGTACTAGATAATCTTCACTGGCATGGAAAAAGTCGATAATGCCGGTAATCTGGTTGCCTTCGAGCAGGCAATTATCCCGGAACAGATCACCATGAATGATACCGCGTGGTAAGTCTGCGCTGGCTTCAGATTCACAGGGGTCAAACTCAATATACTGACTGAGAACTTCATTAAGTAATTGCTGCTCTGCCGGTGTTATTTTGGTGGAGATTTCAGCAAGTCTGGCTGTCTGCCATTTAGTGTCATAGGGGTTGCTGCGGCTGTATCTGGTTTTTTTTGCTGATTCATGGAGCTCAGCGAGTTTGGCGCCCAGGTTATAACATTGTTCAGGGTTGACCTGTTGTGGGTGGGAGCCGGTGAGCCGACTAAAAAGCCAGGTTGGTTTGCCGCAGAAGCTGGTGCTGGTCATGCCGTCGAGGGTTGATTGGGGCGCAGGTACTGGTAGGCCACGATGATATAGCTGAGCGATTAAATCATTAAAAAAGGCCACTTCGTCAAATGACAGTGATTCAGCAATAGTAAGTACATACTCATCAAGCACGCCTTCATTTTCGAGGGTGACATAATAGTTTGAATTTTCAATACCGTCGGTAATTGGCGTATGAGCATGTAATTCGCCCAGCTCAAACATAATTAAATAGCGGGCCAGAGATTCTGCTTTGAAGTGGGTAAATGTTGCCATCGGTTAAACCTGTATATTAAAGAGAGGGTCGCCAGGCAAAGAAAGCGGTTTCTTAGCTGTTGGTTGATAACCCGAGTGGAATACAAACTACCAATCAAACAAAACCCATTGTGGGTAAAGCTTCTGGCCATGGTCCAGGCTGTTATAATGTGCTGAGCCGTCTGCTGGCACCATATAATAGGCATAACCTACGTTCGGCACGATTTTTATCATTAATAAGCGACCGTTGACACGATATTCGTAAACGGTTTTATTCTCCCCAGCAACGATTTCTATATCTCCATCGCTAATATCCTGCCGACTGGGTATATATATTTCGCTGGCATAAATTACAGTTGTCCAATAACACATAAAAGCGAGTATTATCGGGCGGAAAAATTTATTTAAGTCAGTTCGGTTCACAGTATCGTTATAAGCAGTTAGCAAGTGAGTAGCCAATGAAAACAATCAATCCACTGGTTTTGGTCGATGGGTCATCCTACCTGTTTCGGGCATTTCATGCATTACCAAAGTTGATGAGCACTAAGGGCGCCAATACCGGTGCGATTAAAGGTGTTGTCAGCATGATTAAGAGGCTTATTAAAGATTATGCCGAAAGCCCGATTGTGGTGGTATTTGATGCGAAAGGAAAAACTTTTCGGGATGACCTGTATCCCGAATATAAGGCCAATCGAGCCAGTATGCCCGAAGAACTGCGAGAACAGATTGCGCCCATCCATGAAATTATCCGTGCAATGGGTCTACCTTTATTGGTTGTTGAGGGTGTTGAAGCCGATGACGTAATAGGCACTCTGGCTCAGCAGGCAACAGAACTGCAGCAACCTGTGGTTATTTCCACCGGCGACAAAGACATGGCGCAGCTAGTTAATGAACATGTCAGTCTGATTAATACTATGACCAATACTGCCATGGATGTTGAGGGTGTGGTGGAAAAGTTTGGTGTTCGGCCGGACCAGATAATTGACTATCTCGCACTAGTGGGCGATACCGCTGACAATATTCCTGGAGTGCCAAAATGCGGTCCAAAAACAGCGGTGAAATGGTTGCTTGGACATCAAAGTTTAAAGGGTGTGATTGCTAATGCAGATACTATCAAAGGCAAGGTCGGGGAAAATTTGCGAGCAAGCCTGGAGCTGCTGCCACTTTCATATCAATTAGCAACGATTAAGCTGGATGTGATGCTGGATTGTGAGTTGGCTGATCTTGTGCCACAAGCGCCAGATGTTGATGCCTTAATCAAGTTATTTACCGAGTATGAATTACGTCAATGGGTTGATGAGTTGGCCGTTGATAATAATTCAACCAGCGCCCTGGCGGCAGCTGCAACCGCTGAAACAAGAAATTATGAAACAATTTTAACCCTTGATCGGTTTGACGTCTGGCTTGAACGTTTGGCTAATTCGAAGTTATTTGCATTTGATACAGAAACCACCAGTCTTGATTATATGCAAGCAGAACTAGTAGGGATCTCTTTTGCCCTGGTTGCTGGTGAGGCGGCCTACGTACCGCTTGCTCATGATTACCCTGATGTAGTTGAGCAGTTAAATCGGGAATTTATTATTGAAAAAATACGCCCATTGCTTGAGGACCCACAGATTAAAAAGGTTGGCCAAAATCTTAAGTATGACCAGAGTGTAATGGCCCGCTACGATGTCACTATTCGGGGTATTAGTTTTGATACTATGTTGGAGTCTTATGTGCTTAATTCGGTGGCATCAAGGCATAATATGGATGACCTGGCGCTCAAGTACCTGGGAATAAAAACCGTCCATTTTGAAGATATAGCGGGTAAAGGGGCGAAACAAATTACCTTCGACAAGGTCCATTTGGATGTGGCTGGGCCCTATGCAGCCGAAGATGCCGATATTACATTGCAGTTACACGAAACGCTTTGGCCGAAATTGTGTGCGGAACCTGGTTTGCAAAAAGTTTTTGAAAAAATTGAATTACCTGTGCTTACTGTTTTATCGAAAATTGAGCGCAATGGCGTGCTGATCGATTCATCGCTGCTACTGCAGCAAAGTAAAGAAATTGATCTGCGTATGGTTGAGTTGCAAGCACAGGCCTATGAGCTTGCGGGAGAAACATTCAATCTTGGTTCACCCAAACAATTACAAAAAATATTTTTTGAAAAGCTCAACTTACCTGTTATCAAAAAGACGCCTAAGGGACAACCTTCAACAGCCGAGCCGGTATTGCAGGAGCTAGCCCTTGATTACCCTTTACCCAAGGTGATAATCGAATATCGTGGCCTGAGTAAACTGAAATCGACTTATACTGATCAGCTGCCGCAGCAGGTCAATAACTCAACCGGTCGGGTACATACTTCTTACCATCAGGCGGTGGCGGCTACCGGTCGATTGTCTAGTCAAAATCCAAATCTGCAAAATATACCCATAAGAACCGATGAGGGGCGACGGGTGAGAAAAGCCTTTATTGCCGCCGAGGGTTATAAACTTATCGCGGCAGACTATTCTCAAATTGAGTTAAGGATTATGGCGCACCTTTCTCAGGATGAGGGCCTGTTAACGGCTTTTGCCGCAGGGGAGGATATTCATAATGCAACAGCAGCCGAGGTATTTGGAGTTGATATTGGCCAGGTTCAAAGTTTTCAACGTCGTAGTGCAAAAGCCATTAATTTTGGTTTGATTTATGGCATGTCTGCTTTTGGTCTGGCGCGACAGTTGAAGATAAATCGCAATGACGCCCAGGAGTATATTGATCTGTATTTTCAACGTTACCCTGGTGTTAAGCATTATATGGATGAAACTAAGAAAATTGCTGCTGAGCAAGGTTATGTTGAAACCTTGTTTGGTCGTCGTCTTTATCTTCCAGAAATTAAAGCGAGCAATTTCCAACGTCGTCAGGGTGCTGAACGAACGGCAATTAATGCACCTATGCAGGGTACTGCTGCGGATATTATCAAGCGGGCAATGATTGGGGTGGATCAATGGCTTGAGGATACGGGTGTAAAGGCACAAATGATTATGCAGGTACACGATGAACTTGTACTTGAAGCCGCCAATGACGAAGTTGCTGCGGTGGTTTCGGCATTGACGAAAATTATGTCCGAAGCGGCTGAGCTCAGTGTGCCGTTGGTGGTTGAGTGTGGTGTTGGAGAAAATTGGGAAGTGGCGCATTAGCCAGGAAAGTACCGTTAAGCGGCCATTTTGGTCGTTGGGTAAATGGATATAGGTCAGAAATTCATTAGTTGGTAGCAGGCTGTTAATTCAGGTTTAGGCTGCGCGGCGATAAATAAATTTAATATATTTTATTTAATGGGGAACTAAGACAATAATACCCAGTCTTAATTAATAGCAAGTCTATATGAACTTCGGAGTTTTCCCCCTAAAAACGACGAAGACCGCTACCCCGGTCACATCCTCCCCAAACGTGACCGGGGTCTTTTTTTTAAGTTTCATCTTTTTCCTTTTCAGCCCAGTATTCTATTTGTCTAATTAGGGTTTTATTGCCTAACCCGTTAGTGGCTGAAAATGTTTGTAATGTTGCCTGCTGATTACCAGAATTTTTTATAAATCGTTGAACCTTAAGCAGTGCGTTTTGTTGCGCGCCGCGTTTCAATTTATCTGCCTTGGTCAATAGTATGTGAATTGGCAATTGCGCCTCGGCAGCCCATTCTAACATCATTAGGTCGAAGTCCTTTAACGGGTGGCGGATATCCATGACCAGGATGAGACCTTGTAAAGATTGCCGGTTTTGAAGGTAGGCATCAATGTTTTCATGCCAGTCCCTTTTGATTGCAGCAGGTACCTTGGCGTATCCATATCCGGGTAGGTCGACTAGTCTAAAAGTATCGGAAACGGAAAAAAAATTGATAAGCTGGGTTCTACCAGGTGTTTTGCTGGTCCTTGCGAGTTTTTTCTGACCGGTTATATAGTTGATGGAACTGGATTTACCGGCGTTAGAACGACCACAAAAAGCGACCTCTGTACCTGTATCTACAGGACACTGGGATAGTTTTGCGGCACTTTTTATAAACGCGGCTTCGTTCAAGGGCAAGGCTGAGGGTTTATTAGACATAGTTATAGTGAAATTTCTCATGCTGGATTGGGTCTTCTGGTGCAGTTTGTATATAATGCGCAAACAATTTTAACACTGCATGCCAGTGCAATTTTAAGGAATCGCATGTACCGACTGATAATATTACTTATTTTAACGATATCCGTAGCACAGGTTAAAGCCGAAGGAGATGTTTCTCGAGGTAAAGCGTTAACAAATGCTTGCGTTGCGTGTCACGGGGTTGACGGCAATAGCCCCGCGGGTGCGTTTCCCAGTATTGCTGGGCAGCATACTAAATATTTGCTTAAACAGTTAAACGATATAAAAACTAAAAAACGTGCAGCGCCGTTAATGACTGGTTTGTTGGACAATATGTCCGCTCAGGATCTGGAAGATATTGCCGCTTATTTTGCAGATCAGAAGCATAAAACCGGTGCCGCGAAGGCAGAATTAGTAAAACTAGGTGAATCTATTTATAGAGCTGGTATTAAAAGGAAGAAAATTGCTGCTTGTTCTGCATGCCATTTGCCTCAGGGTGAAGGATTAAATTTGGCAGGTTTTCCCGCGCTTGCGGGTCAATGGCCTGAGTATATAGAGGCGCAATTGAAAGCATTTCGAACCGGCGCACGGGATAATGATGGTGAAGGGCGTATGATGCGAAATACTGCGCTTGACCTAAGCGATGAAGAAATAGCCGCTGTTGCCAGTTACATATATGGTCTGAAGTAAAACTAAATTGGTCTTATATCCTGGGTTAAGATAATTAGGTGTTTGATAAGTAACAGCCAGCCTTGGCGGGCTGTTACTAGTACTTTTCAGTATTTATCGAGATGCGGGTACCAGGCTGGTTAATATTTCTGGCTGTAAATGCTATTTCCCTGAATTACCAATAAATGTTCAATTAGGACTTAATATGCGAATAAAATCGTTAATATCGATGTTTGTGAGTGTTTTTTTTGCTCAAATTTTATTTGTAAATATAGCTTCAGGGAACGATTTAGTTTTTGAGGAGGGCATTCATTATGTTGAGTTGCCGATTCCTCTACGGACAAAAAGTCCAGATATAATTGAAGTTGCTGAGCATTTTTCCTACGGCTGTCCACACTGTTTCCAGTTTGAACCCCTGATTAGTAGTTGGCATGAATCTTTGCCAGCAGACGTGAGCTTTGACCGAACCCCTGCGCTTTATAATCAAGAATATCTGGTCTATGCACAAACTTACTATGCCGCTAAAACCCTGAAAGTACTGGATAAAGTTCATAAGGCCTTGTTTAACGCGATTCACGGTGAAAGACGAAGGCTAAATACGCCGCAGTCTATGGCTGTGTTTTTTACTGAATTTGGTGTTGCGGCGGAAGATTTTGCTCGTGCTTATAATTCATTTGGCGTTCGTGCTGGTGTGCAACAGGCTGATTCAAAAGGCCGTGCCTATCGGTCCAGTGGTGTACCAGCGATGGTGGTAAATGGTAAATATCGCGTCGAAGGTGCCATGGCAGGGAGTAATGCCAATATGATCAGAGTGGTCAATTTCCTGATCGAAAAAGAACGCCAAAGCATTAAAGGTTCTTGATCAGAAGAGCCGCTCAGGGCTGTTTACAAGAACCGCTCAGGGCTGTTTACAAGAACCGCTCAGGGCTGTTTATTCGAGCCGCTCAGGGCTGTTTATTCGCGCAGCTCAGGGCTGTGAAAGAGATTGTAGTGGTTTGGTTGAAGAATTGGTTGATGATAGTTGGATACTCTATCAGAAGCAGTCTATATTCTTTGTACCTCTATGTTTCCTGGGCATTAGTTTGCTGGGCATTGTATAGCTGAATAATTGTATCGTTTGTTTTCTTTAGCCGAATGCGTTGAATCAAATAGAGGGTTAAATTAGAATTCGCCCTGGCGAAATGGAATCAATTTCCCTATCTTTCTGGCCAGCTATTTATGTTCGACCTGCCAGCAAAGAGAAGTATAGAGCGACCTTCAGTGCGTTGGTATGAGAATCACTCAGGCCGAGCGCATAGCTATATACTTTATCGTTACCGTACTGCGGTTGGATGGGTAAAGTTTGCTACGCTAAATTTTCTTTGTGAAACTTATTCTTATACATATTTTTTCTTATACATATTTTCTCACCAAACCTACATAAAATGATATGCGATATTTTTTGTTGTAGCAGCCAACATATACATTAATAACCCGCACTGGAGTGCAATATGGCGACCATACTGGATGATATTTCTCGCACCTTTTCGGAATATCTGCTTATTCCTCGGCGAACGCGTAAAGGCCAGCAGGCAGATCAGGTCGACCTGAGTACTCCTTTGTCCTCAATAGAGCGACTGGCAGCGCCGAAATTGAAAATAAATACCCCAGTAGTTTCTGCCTGTATGCAAAGTGTGTCGGGTACTGAACTGTCAATTGCTTTGGCAAGGCAGGGTGGCTTAGGGTTTATATATTGTTCACAGAGCATTGAAAGCCAGGTTGATATGATTCGGCTGGTTAAATCACATAAAGCTGGGTTTGTGCAAAGTGATTCAAATGTACGTGCGCAGGCAACGTTGTGTGAAGTTATTGAATTGATGGCGCAAACAGGGCATTCCACCGTGCCAGTTACCGATGATGGTAGTTCGACAGGTAAATTATTGGGTATTATTACGGACAAAGATTTTTGGGAATTTGAAGATGACCTGAGCCGTACCGTAGGTGAACATATGACGCCCTATTCTGAAGTTATTCACGGCCTGGAGGGTGTTAGTCTAAAAGAAGCGAATCAGCTTTTGCATAAGCATAAAAAAGATTGTTTACCCATCGTTGATGCTGGAGGTCATCTGGTCGCTCTGGTTTTTAAGAAAGATTATGTGGATCATAGGCGTCATCCTCTGGAAATGCTGGATGAGTCGAAGCGCCTGTGTGTGGGTGGGGCAATTAACACCCATGATTATAAAGAACGCGTGCCGGCGCTTATTAATGCCGAAGTTGATGCGCTGTGTTTTGATTCATCAGATGGATTTACGGATTATCAACTGGAAGGTATTCAATGGATTCGAAAAAAATATGGGCCAGATGTGGTTATTGGGGGCGGTAATGTGGTCTCGGCAGAAGGTTTTGATTTTTTGGTGGAGGATGGCGGTGTTGATTTCATTAAGGTCGGTATTGGCGGCGGTTCAATTTGTATTACCAGAGAACAAAAAGGTGTAGGTAGAGGGCAGGCTTCTGCCTTGCTTGAGGTGGCAAACAGGCGTGATGAGTATTTTGCGAAGACGGGTCGTTATATCCCGATATGTTCTGATGGTGGTTTAGCTAACGATACTCAGATAGTTATAGCGCTGGCAATGGGTGCTGACTTTGTCATGATGGGAAGGTATTTTGCTATGACTGAAGAAAGTCCAACACCCAAGACTTCGATCAATGGGCAGATGTATAAGCCGTATTGGGGTGAAGGCACAATCAGAGCGCAGAACTGGCAGCGTTACGATGATGGTGCAGAGTCAAAAAAGATGGTGTTTGAAGAAGGTGTTGACGCCTATGTGCCGCTGGCAGGTCCATTAGCGGAGGTGCTTCATACCACTTTGTTTAAGCTCAAGAGTACAATGGTTAACGTCGGTTCTGATTCGCTAGCCGAATTTCGAGAGCGTGCTGTGTTAACACTGGTTTCAGAGCAATCGGTTGTAGAGGGTGGTACATCGAATGTATTCAAATTTGATAATTCGAGCTGGGGAAATACCGGTTAGGTGTGAGCTATGTCGAGTCTGAGTTGATGCATCAGAGGTTCGTTATATTTTGTTGAGAATGAGTTGGCCAGCCACAGGGTAGCTTTTGGTTGCTTATTCAAGGCTGTTAATAGTCCAATTGATGGTTAGGTGCTTTGTATTAGGTTACAATGCGCGTCGCTTTTTAACTTGCTATTCAGGAAACAGTTGTTGTGAAAAAAATTGCAATATTATTATTTTCCCTATTTTTTTATCAAATCGTTAGTGCTGGCAGCGTTGAAGATGGCATAGTTGAACGAATCAAAAAAGTGGGCAGTGTTTGTGTTGAAGGGAACGATTGTGCTCAAGCTAGCGCCGGCGGGGCTATTGCAGATACTGGCGGCGGCGGTGAGGCGACCTATAAAAAATCATGTGCAACGTGTCATGCTGTAGGTGTGAATAACGCGCCAAAACTTGGTGATGCTGGGTCATGGCAGCCGAGAATTGCCAAAGGTATGGATGTTTTATATAAAAGCGCAATTGATGGCTTGCCACCAGGTATGCCGATGAAAGGGTTGTGTTTTACCTGCTCTGATGATGATTTAAGGGCAGCGGTTGACTATATGGTGGATAGCACCAAATAGATGAGAATTCATTATCGACTGTTTTCTAATTATTATAATTGGGTTTGATAGCGGTCTAATTTCCTGAATGCAAGTGCTTCGGTAAGGTGGGGCGTGCCAATGTGTTTAGCCGCAGACAGGTCAGCACAGGTACGGGCAATTTTTAAGATCTTATAATACCCCCTTGCTGACAAGCCCAGTCTTTCCATCGCGTTGTCTAACAATTTTTGATCTTTGTTTGTCAGTGCGCAATGCGTTTCTGCTGCTCTACTACTGAGGTGCGCATTTAGTGTGCCTGCTCGGTCAAGCATTTGTTTTTGCGCGTTTTCGATGAGCTCAATGGCATTATAATGTTCGGCGTCATTATGAATAAAATTTGGATCGGATAAGGCCCCTTTGGGCAAACTTGGGACGTCAACATGCAGGTCAATGCGATCCATTAGCGGTCCAGATATCTTGCTACGGTATTTTCTGACCCGGTCCAGGGAACAACTGCAGCGATTACTGCTGTCTCCATAATATCCGCAAGGACATGGGTTCATCGCTGAAACAAGCTGAAATTTAGCTGGATAGGCAACATGATGGCTGGCTCTGCTGATGACGATCTGGCCGGATTCCAGTGGCTCTCGTAAAACCTCAAGCACGGCCCGAGGGTATTCTGGCAGTTCATCGAGAAACAAAACGCCGAGATGAGCCAATGAAATTTCTCCAGGTTTAGGTGGGCTGCTGCCACCCACTAAGGCAACACCTGAAGCGGAATGATGGGGTGCTCTGAATGGTCGTTGGCCCCATACTGAAATATCGAATGAATATTTTGATATTGATTGTATAGAAGCAACTTCCAGAGACTCGCTGGTGGTCATTGCGGGTAATAAGGCAGATAAGCGACTTGCAAGCATGGTTTTGCCTGTGCCTGGCGGGCCAACTAAAAGAATATTATGCGCGCCTGCTGCTGCAATAATGAGCGCTCTTTTAGCAAGATGTTGGCCGCGGATATCCGAAAGTAACGGGCCTGGTTTTCGGTCAGTGGGTTGTTGAATATGGCATGCTTTTTTTAATGTACCCTGGTTATCGACGAATTTAATTATTTCAAGTAGATGAGAGGCAACAAAGACTGACTTATTAGTCGCTAATGAAGCCTCATCGGCATTGAGTTCGGGTACGATGAGGGTACGTTGGTCCAGCAAGTTTTGAATGGTTGCTGGCAGAATGCCGTTAACTGCGCGTATCTTGCCATCCAGCGCCAGTTCGCCTATCAGTTCAAGGGTGGCAAGTTTCTCCTTGGGGATTTGTTCGCTTGCACCCAGAATTGCCAGAGCGATCGCGACATCGTAACGTCCACCCTGTTTTGGCATATCTGCAGGTGCCAGATTAACTGTCACCCGCCTTGAAGGCATTTCAAAGCCTGAATTGACAATGGCTGCTTTTACTCGGTCTTTGCTTTCCTTCACCGCAGTTTCGGGCAGACCCACTATAAGTGTTTGCGGTAAACCATTGGAGATGTCTGCTTCCACAGTAATTAATGGGGCGTCTATTCCCACCTGGGCACGAGAATAAGTTATAGCTACTGGCATATGAAGACCTCCTGAGCCTATTGTTCATTGGTGCGCCGATGAAGACTGTAGGCGGGGACCCTAATCTGTGTAGGAAAATGCTGTATTTAGGCCTGACCAGGGGCTGTATTAGTGTCGGCACATGAGCGTAAAGTGGCGCTTTAAATTAGTGCGGAGCGGTTGTTTTTGGTGCGCCAGGGTGTGTTTTGTTTCTTTTGAATTAGTTTAAGTTGTTGTTATTAAAGTAATAAACCAACTTGGCATGTTCGATGCTCTAAGCTTTATCAAGCATGGTTGTGTGTGTCTCTTGGTTACGGGGATATGATGAGAAATTGAGATGGTGCATTCTGGTTGTTTCAAGCGTGGTGATTTTTTTGTCAAAGGGTGCATTAGGCATTGGAAACAGGCCCAAATTTGGATACATTTGCCACTTAAATAATAAGATAATCCTGAGCAGGAGAAAATAATGAAATTAGTCACAGCGATCATTAAGCCTTTTAAGCTTGATGATGTAAGAGAAGCCCTATCTGAGATATCCGTTCAGGGTATGACCGTAACAGAGGTCAAGGGCTTTGGGCGGCAGAAAGGCCATACTGAGTTGTATCGAGGCGCAGAATATGTAATTGATTTTTTACCCAAGGTAAAAATTGAGGTCGCTATTTCTGATGAGAGCCTGGATACAGTGATTGAAGCTATCAGTACCGCAGCGAATACTGGGAAGGTGGGTGACGGTAAGATTTTTATCACTAGTTTAGAAGATGTGATTCGTATTCGAACCGGTGAAACTGGTGGTGAAGCAGTTTAACCTAAAGCCATATGATTGACGGGAAAGGTGCCGATGGCACCTTTTTTTTGGCGGTTTTATTGTTTTTATTGGGTAGCGTGGGCGCGCTTAAAGGGTAATTCGACGCAGCTAAAGTACCAGAATTGACCTCTCTGCTAGTTGGTCTATAACTAATGGGCACTTGGACAAAGTGTTTCTTTTAGTATGGACAATTGGAGGTTACCTAATGCCAGATAACAACCCATCAAACAGGGTTGAAGGCGATGAAAACTCAATTCTGACTGTGAACGCAAAACAACGAGTGCGTACGCAACTGGAAACCGATATCGAGAATTTTCTGGCCAGCGGTGGTTCGATCGAACTTGTTGACAGTAATGTGACTGCCGACCCGCCCACCAAACCTGTGAGTAGATATGGTGGCAAGCAAATATAGACATCATGCTTTCAAGGTCCCGGTTGTGGTTATAGTATTTATTAACAATCGGAATTCAACCCGAACGCAAATCACCTTATAATTTATCTTTTTTGGATACAGAAATTCCTATGAATTATAAGAGTACGAGAGGCGACGTTGCAGGTATTTCTTTTAAAGAAGCAGTGATGATGGGTCTGGCTACTGACGGTGGTCTACTTATACCAGAAACTATTCCTGACCTTAGCGATCAACTTGATGGTTGGGCGAATTTGTCCTACACGCAGTTGGCAGTGGAAATAATGTCACCGTTTATAGACGATATTAGTCGGGCTGATCTGACGCTGTTGATTGAGCGAAGCTATTCAACGTTCAATCATATTGATATTGCACCAGTACGTACCCTGGGGCCAGTTCAGCTGATGGAATTATTTCACGGGCCGACCTTAGCTTTTAAAGATGTTGCATTGCAGTTTTTGGGAAATACTTTTGAATATATTCTTAAGCAGCGAAATACCAGCCTGAATATTCTGGCGGCAACCAGTGGTGATACGGGCAGTGCCGCCATCGCGGGCATTCGAGGTAAACAGAATATTAATATTTTTATTATGTTTCCAGAAGGAAAGACCAGTCCTGTGCAGGAGCTGCAGATGACGTCGGTGCTTGATGCGAATGTACACAATATTGCCATTGAGGGCAGTTTTGACGATTGTCAGACGTTGATGAAATCTATATTTTCAGATTCAGAGTTTAAACAAAAATACTGTTTGGGCGCAGTAAACTCTGTTAATTGGGCCCGTGTATTGGCGCAAATTGTTTATTATTTTTATGCGTATTATAAGCTTGGATGTCCAAAGCATTTCGATGTCTGCGTGCCAACGGGTAATTTTGGTAATATCTTTGCGGGTTATATGGCTAAACAAATGGGTTTACCTATTCGCCATTTGATTTTAGCCAGCAATAGCAATGATATTCTGGTCAGGTTTTTTGAAACTGGGGTTTATCAGCGAGGTAAAGTCAGCCTTACTCATAGTCCAGCGATGGATATCCAGGTATCAAGTAATTTTGAACGTTATTTGTATTATTTATGTGGTACTGATTCGGCTAAAGTAAAAGTGTTTATGGATAGTTTTCTGAGCACAGGTAAGGCGCAACTGGAGTCGGTTGCAAGTGCAGATAAGACCTTTCGGTGTGCATCGGTCAGTAACGAGGAGACTATTGAGCTAATTAGGCGGTATGCTAAAAAGTATCAATATATTGTTGATCCACATACAGCTGTGGGACTTAACGTTGCTGAGCAAATGGTGGACTCGGAAGTGCCGCTATTGTGTTTATCGACCGCCCACCCAGCGAAATTTGGAGATGTTATGGCGGCTGCAGATGTCAAGGTTAGTCACCCGACCTTGGCCGCTTTGAAGGGCTTAGCAACTAAAAAAACGGTAATCGCACCGGATATTGATAGGATCAAAGCACTAATAGTTGAAGGTTAATAGTTGTTGGTTCGATGTTGAATTCGTTGTATTGCTCCTGGTAATTCGCTAATTTGCTTGATTTCCTCATCGGCAGGATATTCGCCAGGTACTTGTGCATTTCTATTTAGCCAAATAGTATGAATGCCTAGCTTTTTGGCTGTATCGACATCATGAATGGGATTGTCTCCAACATAGATCATCTCAGGAGCCGCGTGTTGGGAATGTTCCAGTGCGCGAAGGAACATGTTTGGCGCGGGTTTCGGCGCGCCAACCTGTTCTGCTGAATAGCTAAAGCTGAATAAATGTCCGAGTCCCAATCTATTTATATCGGCATTGCCATTGGTTAATGCACATAAACTGAACTGTCTGGCGAGGGCTTGAAGAATTGATTCGGCACCAGCAAAAAGTGTAATTTCATTGCGTGCGGTTAGAAATACTTCGATTGCAGTGGCAGATTGTTTTTTAGCCGCATGCGGACTTATATTGCTTAATAACATGGCCCGCTCAATGATACAGCGGCGAAGTTCTGTCACCTTGTTAGATAAGTCAGGTTTTTCCTGCAAGACCTGCTGACGTAATTCTCGCATCTGCTGAACGTCGAATTTCAACCTGGGGACCTGCAAACTTAGCCATTGATTCAATTCTTTTTCGGCACGATAGATAACTGGGGCAACCTCCCAAAGGGTATCGTCCAGATCAAAGCCGATTATTTTAATCATGGTTTTCTATCATTGTTTTTTATCATGGTTTTTTTGCGCCCGTGGATGGGCCTTATCGTAGACTGCGGCTAAATGTTGGAAATCCAGGTGAGTGTAAACCTGGGTGGTCGCAATATCAGAATGGCCGAGTAATTCCTGAACTGCCCGAAGGTCCTGGCTCGATTCCAGTAGATGGCTGGCAAATGAATGGCGCAACATATGGGGGTGAAGCTGACCAGCAATGCTATTTTGGTTGGCCCATAGACGTATCCTTTGCTGCACACAGCGAGGACTTATACGGCGTCCCCTCTGGCTTAAAAAAAGTGCTGATGGATCATGAATTGTCTGGCTTTGTTGGGGCAGTTTTATGCGCAGCAATAACCAGTTTGTTAGTGCCAGGTGGGCTTTTGAGCCGATGGGTAACAGGCGTTCCTTACTGCCCTTACCGCATACCTTGATACTGCGGTCATCCAGGTTGAGATTATTAAGGTCTGTTGTTACCAGTTCATTTAGGCGTAACCCTGATGAGTAAAATAGCTCTATCATGGCCTTGTCTCTTACCGTATGCCAACTCATGGCAGGACTGTGCAAAAGTTGTGCTAGCTGATCTGGGTCAAGGGTTTTGGGCAGATTTTTGGGCGTTTTTGGTGCTCTAACGTCCAGTGCTGGGTTAGATTTACTATGCCCTTCTCTTATCAAATAATGATAAAAGGTGCGAATGGCCGATAAACGTCTTTGTTGTGTTTTGCCGGATAAACCAGTTCGATGGTTATTGGCGACATACTGTCGAATTTGGAAACTGGCTAATAGTTGCCATTCGGCTACGCCAGCCTGGGTAAGGAATTCGCGCAGGTGGTTGAGGTCCTGACGATAACTCTTGATGGTATCGGCGGACAAACCCCGTTCATTTTTCAAGTGGCCAAGGAAATTATTAAGGAGATTTATCTGATTGTTGTTTTGCATCAAATACCCAGTTTAATCAAGTGGGCTCAGAGATAGGTGATTTGGCAATAGCCGCGACAAAGCGTCGGCGACGAAATTGAAGAATAAAGTCCCCATACCTGCTTCGAAATAGTGCGGGTCTTCGCTGCCGATAGCTAATAGTGCAATCTGTTGTTCGCCGTTTTTAATTGAAATAACTGCAGCCGATTTAACCTTGTTGCTTTGATGACGAAAAAGAAAATCTTGCTCTGACGGTCTGAGTATGCCGAGTGTTGGTTGCCTGCTTTTCATTAGGCCGGCAACGTACTCGCGAGCTGCAGCTTCGGAAACAATACTGGTGAAATGGTTTATTTGCCTGGCATTTTGGTCAAATGCGATCAGGCTATAGGCGGAACATTTAAATTCATGGCGGAAATTATGCTCAAGGATTGAAAAAAAGTTGTGTTCGTCGGTGGCATCAATGAGGCTAAGAATGAGGTTTTGGCAGCGGCTGAAAATGAATTCATTAGTTTTGGCTGTTTCGATGAAGTTGCCTACTTTTTTCCTGAATTCACCATTACGCTCGCGTAATAATGACACCTGTTTTTCTAATAGAGAAATTGTGCCGTTTTTTTGGTGGGGCAGATGCATTTGTAGCAGCAGTGCATCTCGGTCGACAAAATAGGCAGGATTTTTTGCTAGATAATCGGCAATAGATTGTTCGTCAAGGTCGCTAGATTTACTTTTTTTTGCTTTTATTATCATATCTGTCAGTGATCTTTTTGTTATCGTTTGTTGTATTAGAGGGTTACATTAAACAGACGTGGCGCTAAATCTGCAATTGGCCCTCAAATACTCGATTGGCAGAGCCAGTCATCATAACTGGGCTGGCATCACCTTGCCATGTGATTTTTAGTTTGCCACCCTGCAAATTAACTTCAACTGTTGCGTCCAATAAGCCCTGTAAACGACCTGCAACGACAGCCGCACAGGCACCAGTACCGCAAGCACTGGTTTCTCCCACGCCTCTCTCAAAGACCCGTAGAGCGATTTTTTTGCGGCTAAGTATTTGCATGAAGCCAACGTTGACCCGTTGCGGAAAGCGGGGATGTTTTTCAATAATGGCACCAGTTTTATTGACCGGTGCAGTTGTAACGTCATCGACAATTGTTACTGCATGGGGGTTACCCATACCAACACTGGCAATATTTATGGTTTGGGTGGTGTTGGTCGTTGGTTGATTGAGTATTAGCTCATAAAGTACGGCTGGGTTTTCTGCCATAAAAGGAATCTTATCGGGCTGTAATATAGGGTTGCCCATATTTACACATATATTTCCGTCTTGTTCGAGCTGACACTCAATAATACCGGTATTGGTTTCTAACTTAATTTTTGTCTTTGTGGTCAACCCATGGTCACGTACAAAACGTAAAAAACATCGAGCACCATTGCCACATTGCTCGGCTTCAGTGCCGTCTGCATTAAATATTCTGTATTTGAAATCGACGTCTGGATTATCAGGCGGTTCAACCAGTAGCAGTTGATCAAAGCCAATACCTAGCCTACGATCAGCAAGGCTTTGAATAAGCTTTGGTCGAATGATGACATTCTGACTAATGAGATCAAGTAACACAAAGTCGTTACCCAGGCCGTGCATCTTTGTAAATTGGAGCAGCATGATTAACTCAGATTACCTTTGAGGTTGATGGCGGTAAATTTACCGATATTGCAGCAGGTGCTGTAGAGCCATACCCCTGCGCCAGGTGTTTGCGCAGCGCTGATTAAGACCGATAGAGGCTAATACAGTGTTTAATCACCGCCGCCCAATTAATCGGGGTTTCTTTGGGTGATTCACGGTGTAAATTTATATTCTAACCGCATTTGGTCCTGTATAGATTCTCTTTCTCGAATGCAGTGTGCGGTTGCGCCATTAACCATTATTTCGGCGGCTTTATTTCGACTATTGTAATTGGAGCTCATTACAAAGCCATAGGCGCCGGCGGAATGAATCGCGACCAGATCGTTCTGGTCAATTTCCAGCGCCCTGTCCTTTGCCAGAGTATCTCCTGTTTCGCACACTGGGCCAACAAGGTCTAATTGTTCCGTTTTACCTGTTGGTTGCTTAATGCTGGAGACGGCCTGCCAGGATTGATACAAGGTGGGTCGAATAAGATCGTTCATTGCGGCGTCAATTATGGCAAAATTTTTGCCTTCATTGGTCTTTTTATGGATGACACGGGAAAGTAACAAACCTGCATTGGCGACAATATACCGGCCTGGTTCGAATAATAGCTGATGTGTTCTATGGCCAAGGCTTTGTAAAATTGCTGCAGAGTATTCGCCAATATCGATAGTTTCTTCATTCTGATATTGAACGCCAATACCACCACCCAGGTCGATATGCTGGAGTTTGATATCCTGTCGTTCGAGTAAATCAACCAGTTCCAGGATTCGTTCTAGTGCTTCCAGAAAAGGCCCAAGTTCTGTGATTTGAGACCCAATATGACAATCGATACCAAGGATATCAATATGTTTCATGGCCTTTGCACGGGCATACATTTTTAACGCTTCAGAGACGGAAACACCAAATTTGTTTTCTTTTAAGCCCGTTGAGATATACGGATGGGTTTTTGCATCGACATCAGGATTGACTCGGATTGAAATGGGCGCCCTGGTATTGGATGCGGCTGCTAGTCGATTAACCTGGGTTAATTCGCTATCAGATTCGATATTGAAACAACCGATGCCTGCCTCAAGGCTTTGGGTTATTTCCCAGTCAAGTTTACCTACACCAGAAAATACTACGCTGCCTGGGTTAGCACCTGCCTTTAATACGCGGGTAAGTTCTCCGCCCGATACAATATCAAAACCGGCGCCAAGGGAATTTAGTAATGTGAGTACGCCAAGATTTGAATTGGCTTTTACGGCATAACAAATTTGATGTTTATGGGTGGCGAAAGCATCGCTAAAACGCTGATATGCTTCAGTGATGGCAGCACAGGAATAAACAAAAGTGGGCGTGCCGTAAGTTTCAGCTATTTCACTGAGGGCAACCTGCTCGGCAAAAAGCTCATCGTTTTGGTAGGTAAAAGGATTCATGGTTGCTGTTACTCAAATGATAGGTGGCTGGTTTTCTTGACGATATTCTTTTTGACGATATTCTTTTTGAAGATATTGGGGAGGAGAAAAAGTATCAATTATATTGGCGCTGCCAGGCAACTGACTGTGCGGTGTTGTATAGAGGGCGGGTGTGCCTTGTACTATGCTCAGTGGTTGGGGTTTTGGTAAAAACAAGGGACCTTTCTGACCACAACCAGCTAGTAGAATAAGACAACATACCTGTGTTAATAAACGCATTATGCGTGAATCCGTGTTAATTGGGGTAGCGAGTATACGCCCAGTTCATTAGGCGTGAAAGGAGGTTTTTTTTGCTAAGCTAGTCCGTGATAGGACTAATTGCCGAACTGCAGAAGAGCTGGAATAACGTTATGCAAGATTTAGAATTTCAAAACCGAGTTGACTGTATCGTCGAGCTGATTGAAGATCAGCTCGACGAATTTGAGGAGGATCTGGATATTGATTCATCTAATGGGCTGCTGAAGATTGTATTTCCTGACCAGTCGAGCCTGATCCTCAGCCGGCAGATTGCCAACCATGAAATATGGATAGCTGCAAGTTCAGGCGGGTTTCATTGTGGCTACGATAATGTCGATGTTAAAGGTCATGATCTGGGTCGAGATGATGTAAACGATTTGACCAACGATTTGACCAACGATTTGACCAACAATGCTGCGCCGAGGGTTGCTCAGCAGGACTGGTTTTGTCGAACAACAGCTGAAACCTTGTCGACCCTGTTGAGCAGGCTGATAGGGACACAATTGAACCGCGCAGTGCAGATAAGGACAACTGAGGACTAACTGCAAGTGCAGTTAGTCAGGGAAGTGCCGTAAATGGGGCCGATAAATCTTAACCAGAGAATGGACTTTAAGCAGTGGTCCGTTACCGATTGCTGATTTTATTCCGTGCTCTTTGAATGGCAAGCCGGACCTGATCGGGGTTGGTGCCCCCTAGGTGGTTACGGGCCTTGACGGAACCTTCAAGGGTGAGTATTTCGAACACATCCTGGTCAATTAGTATTGATGCCTGTTGTAGTTCGTCGAGAGTGAGTTCAGAGAGGTCAACGGTACGTTTTATAGCAAGGCCGACCAGTTTGCCGACAACATCGTGAGCATCTCTAAACGGCAGACCTTTTTTCACCAGGTAATCTGCCAGATCTGTGGCGGTGGCGTAGCCTTTCATCGCTGCGTTGCGCATATTAGTGGGCCTGGTCACTATGGCGGGCACCATGTCAACGAATGCTGTAAGACAATCGGCCAGTGTATTAACCACGTCAAACAAGGGTTCTTTGTCTTCCTGATTGTCTTTGTTGTAGGCTAAAGGTTGCGCTTTCATCAGGGTTAAAAGCGCAGTAAGACTGCCAAAAACCCGTGCTGATTTTCCGCGTACAAGTTCAGGGACGTCAGGGTTCTTTTTTTGCGGCATAATTGAGGAGCCAGTGCAAAACCGGTCTGGCAGCTCAATAAATTCAAACTGCGATGACGACCAGAGAATCATTTCTTCTGACCAGCGTGATAAATGCATCATTAGAATGCTGGCAAAAGCTGTGAATTCAATAGCAAAATCGCGGTCACTGACGGCATCAAGGGAATTCTCCGCCAGGGCGTCAAAATTAAGTATTTTTGCTGTTAATTGTCGGTCGATTGGAAAGGTTGTACCTGCCAATGCAGCTGCGCCTAACGGCAGGATGTTAACTCTGGCCCGACAATCCTGTAGGCGGCCATAATCGCGTTCTAACATTTCATTCCAGGCCATCATATGATGGCCAAAGGTAATTGGCTGGGCTACCTGCAAGTGGGTCATGCCCGGTAAAATGGTGTCCGCTTCACGTTCTGCTAACGCCACTATGCCCTTTTGCAAGTTGGTGATTAGTAGAGCAATAAGGTCAATTTTGTCTCGCAGGTATAAACGAATATCTGTTGCTACCTGGTCATTTCGAGAGCGACCTGTATGTAGCTTTTTACCAACATCACCTATTTTATCGGTGAGTGCTTTTTCGATATTCATATGTACATCTTCAAGGCTGACAGACCAGTTAAAGCGGTTGGCCAATATATCGTCGTGGATTTGTTCAAGACCGATTTTTATCTGGCTGACTTCATCTGCCGTGAGTACCCCTACAGCCTCTAACATGGTGGCATGGGCGATTGAGCCCTGGATGTCGTAGCTTGCCAGTTGTTGGTCGAAACTAACTGAGGCGGTGAAAGTTTCAACGAACTCATCTGTCGCCTCGGTAAACCGGCCGTCCCAGAGTTTTTTGTCCTGCTTATCTGTCATTCGTCTGTTATTCCTGAATATGCTGCTTTGAAGTTACTGTTTCGAGCTTCTTGTTACGCGCTTTTTGTTACGAGATGCGGAAGCGCTGATTAGGTGCTGATTTTTGGCAAGGGCTAAGCTAATCGCTGGGAGGGTAATTGCCAATATGCTATATATTTGCAATGTTCTGCACAGTGATTAAAGGCCTTGTTGGTATAAATAGGACTTAATCAGAGATTCTAGAGATATAAATTATCTTCTACGATTATAACAGCATGCGAGAATACTATTGCGCAGTAAAAAATTAGGTAATTAAAATGAGTCAAAAAGAACAAGAAGAGGATTTTTTCTTACCTGATCTGTGTGAGGCGCAAAGTATACTATTTTTGGTGCTAGTAACCGAATTGCTGGTTTTTGTTCTTATATTGGCAGAATCACGATTAGTTAATTTTGACTGGGTGGCTCTGGCTCTAACTTCATTATTTGTGCAGTGGATTGTACTTACATCCGCAGCGGTACTATGTAACTTTAGGCCGCTGTTGTTGAAGATGAGCATAGCCGTCGCTACTGCATCCGGTTATGCCGTGATTTTGCTGCTAACAGTCATATTTAGCCTGTTGGCAGAGTGGGTCAGGTATGACCGATTAGGCGAATGGAATGCTTCCGGCATTGGATATCTCGGACGAAATTTGATCATCGCATCGATAATGACAGGTATAGCGTTTCGATACTTTTTTCTCCAGCATCAGTTGCGGCAACAGGAAAAGGCAGAACTTAATTCGCGTATCCAGGCTTTGCAATCTCGTATCAGGCCACATTTTTTATTTAATTCGATGAATATCATTGCTAGTTTAATCGGTGTAGACCCGGACACCGCCGAGGAAGTGGTCGAAGATCTTTCAGTATTATTCAGAGCCTCGCTGAATGATCTTAGTGATCGACCGGTAAGTTTGGCGGAGGAATTAGATCTATGCAGTAAATATGTGCATATAGAAAGCCTGCGGTTAGATGACAGGCTTAATGTTGAATGGCAGGTGAATGTCGATGCCAACACTGTGAGGATACCGCTATTAACGTTGCAGCCACTATTGGAGAATGCAATTTATCATGGGATTCAGCCCTTGCAAAAGGGTGGCACGGTATCGGTCAATATTGATGTCAAAAAGGATAGTCTGTTTATAGTAATAAAAAACCCAGTGCCGACCAGTGAATTTTCTTATACCGGCGGTAACCGCATGGCGATGGATAATATTCGTCGTAGACTGGAAGCAATTTATGGTCCAGAGGCTAAACTATTTTCAGAGGCAAGAGAAACTACCTTTCAAACAACCATAAGCTATCCTTTAAAAGAGAAGTCTTAGTTGTGGATAAGTGTGACAGGGTTCACAAGTATGGGATTAGAATTTAATATTCCGACGAATTTGTGCTGTACGTCGCAGAATTGTGGGAAAAACCGAGTAATTTTAGATACGTTGAGCTGATAGTGGCTCCGAAGTTTGAAATTCTTGAGAGAGGTTTTGTTACCCATGAAGGTGCTAGTAGTTGACGACGAAAAATTGGCCCGTGAACGTCTTATTCGTATGGTAAGCACGCTTGATACTTACGACGTGGTTGGCGAAGCAGGAAATGGCGATGAAGCCATCCGCAAGACACTCGAATTTGAGCCTGATATTGTATTACTTGATATCAGGATGCCGGGCACCGATGGCCTGGAAGTCGGTCATCAGATTGCAGATTTACCGTCACCACCTGCTGTGGTTTTTTGCACCGCTTATAGTGAGCATGCAGTGGAAGCGTTCGATGTTAATGCGGCGGGTTATTTGCTTAAGCCAGTTCGTCGAGAAGCGCTGGTTGATACGCTAGCAAAAATTGGTCGGGTGAATAAATTGCAAGAGAAGGCGATGGGGGTCGAGGAAGAATTACCCAAAAACCGTGCTCGGACACATATTAGCGCGAAAACCCGTCGTGGCATTGAGTTGATTCCACTTTCAGATGTACGTTTTTTTCAGGCCGATCATAAATATGTGACCGTCAGGCATGAATTAGGCGAAGTGCTGATCGACGACACCTTGCGTGATCTGGAAGATGAATTTGGCGATCGATTAGTCAGGATTCATCGTAATGCTTTGGTCATGATGGATCATCTGGAAGGTTTGGAGCGAGACCCTAGAGGTCATTATCGGGTTAGAATGCGCGGCGTAGAAGACAGGTTGGACGTAAGTCGCAGGCATGTTTCTGGGTTACGACGGCTAGTCCAGTCTATGTAAAGACGAGGTAAAGAAGGGGTAAAGAAGAGTTTGAATCTCTTTATTCTTAATTGAGTAGGAGAGTTTTAATAGCAGAAGCCAGTTTTTGCTAAAATTGATAGAATAAGGCGGCTATAATAGCCGCTTTTTTTATGGTGAATCATAGGATTATGGTTAATAGGATACGGCTTGCTACTAGGCAAAGTAGCCTCGCAATGTGGCAGGCCAACCATGTTAAGGCAAAGCTTGAAATTGCACACCCGGGGCTGGTGGTTGAAATTGTTGGCATGACCACCGAAGGTGACCGTAATAAGCACTCTCCTTTGAGTCAGATGGGGGGCAAAGGCGTATTTGTTAAAGAATTGGAGAGTGCGCTTATAGAGGGGCGTGCCGATATTGCTGTGCACTCGATGAAAGACGTGCCAGCACAATTACCGGCCGATCTACAGATTAGCGCAATTTGTGAACGTGAAGACCCAAGAGATGCTCTGGTTTGTACAAAGTTTAATAGTTTTAGCGCGTTGCCCGCAGGGGCACGTATCGGTTCATCTAGTCTAAGGCGTCGACTGCAATTGAAGCAGGCTAGAGCCGATCTGTTATATCAGGATTTGCGTGGTAATGTGGGCACCAGAATAAATAAACTGGATGAAGGGCTTTTTGACGGGATTATCCTGGCGGCAGCTGGTTTGAAACGTCTGGGCCTGGCTGAAAGAATTACAGAGTCAATTTCTACTGCGGTGAGTATTCCAGCAGCAGGACAGGGAGCCGTTGGTATTGAGTGCTCGGCTAACAATGTCGATGTCATAGCGCTTCTGCAGGCAATTAACCATGTTGATAGTTTCGAATGTGTTAGTTGTGAACGTGAAATTAGCACTGGGTTAGGCGCGAATTGTAATTTACCGATTGCAGCCTATGCAGAGCTAGATAAGGGTCAAATGAGCCTGGCAACGTATATTAGTGACGCGGACGGGAAGCACAGTCTTCGTTTATCCGCCAATGGGGAGCGTCAAGAGGGGATCGAGATGGCGCGGAATCTGATAGAAAAATTGTTGTCACAGGGTGCAAGAGAGCTTATTAGCACGCATTCATAGTTTTTTGTTGCGTCATTTATCAGCGAGTCATTTGCTGTTGATTCGTTGTCTTCTGTTACCTTCTGTTGCCTTTAGTTGTGTCGGTTTCTAAAATCTATCGGCACTATGGAATAAAAATTTTAGAATTAATAGAATGCCCGTGTTTTCCTTTTTAATATCAGTCAATTTGTCATGAACAAGACGGTTCTATTGACCCGCAGTAACGGTAAAAATACGCTATTGGCCGAGCTGTTAGCCGTAAAAACCCCAGTTAAATTTAGCCTCCTGAGTCGGCCCCTATTGAGCTATCGGCAGGCCGTCGTAGATGCAAGTTCGAAGTATCATATCGTCAATTTTGACCGTTATGATACGACTATATTCACTAGCCAAAATGCAGTAGAGTTTGGCCTCTCACAAATTGAGGTTTATTGGCCCCAATGGCCAGAGTCAATGGACTGGTTGGCGGTTGGGCCGGCGACTGTTGCTGCGCTTGAGCGATGGGGCGTTGAGGCACTTAGCCCTTCTCAACTAGCCTCAAGTGAAGGTTTACTTCAACTTAACGTATTACAGGCACCACTAAACTCCAGAGTACTAATTGTCAGAGGTGTGGGTGGCAGAGAATTGCTTAGAGACCAGCTGCTACATAGAGGGGCGGAAGTGCACTACCTTGAAGTCTATCGGCGAGAGCCTGTTCAGTATAACGAAGGTTTTTGTGCTCTGCTGAAAGGGGAGGTTGCCGCAGCGGTATATTCTGTTACAGCATTGCTACGACTGGTGCAGTTGATTGGCAATGAAATTTCACGTTTTCGTTTAGTAGTGCCTTCGCAGCGGATTCAATCAGTGGCATTTGAAAGTGGATTTGATAAAGTCGATCTTGCCGCAAGCCAGGTAGATGACGATATGAGTGATGCATTGGCCAGGGCGATAGCTAAAGGAAACCACTAGTGTCGAATTATTCAAAATGACTAAATCCAAAAATGAAAATCTGTCGCCAGGCGATAAGAAAGCAGTACCAGCGTCAAAAAAAATGGCGCCGAAACAAAATTCCGAGTCCGGACCCGTATCTGAGGCCAAATCGCCAATAGGAGCAGCAGAGGAAAATACCACAGATGACGTTTCTTCTCGGGCACAGAAGAAAAAAAACAGGCAAAAAACTACCGCTCAGGCTTCGACTAAATCTGCCACCTTAGCCACTATACTTGCGCTAATTGCTTTAATAGTGGGCATTTATAGTGCCGTAAGTATTTATCAAATGCCGGTTGATGCAATGGCTAATACCCAGTTAGCTCTTGAAACGGATATGGCAGAATTGAAATCTGAGCTTCAATTCTTCAAAGACCTGCTGGCGGTTCGAGATCTCGAAGTGAAAAATGCTGTTGATGATTTGACTAAGGTGCAACAGGTGAATACCCAGGCCCTAGATAAAAAGTTGTCACAATCATTGGTGGATATACGTAGAACCATTGGCACATCCGGGCAAGACTGGTTGTTGGCGGAAGTTGAATATCTGGTGCGCCTGGGTAACCAGAGAGTAATTATGGAAGCGGATCCACAGGGCGCGATTGCTTTATTTGAAGCGGCCGACGGGATAATTCGTGATGCCGAAGGGATTATTGCTTTTGATCTACGTCAAGCGTTGGCGAACGATATTGCAGTACTGAATGCGGTAGATACGGTTGATGTCGAAGGCGTTTTTGTCAAGCTGGGCGCGTTGGTGCCGCAGATAGGTGAGCTCAAGCAAAAATCCTTGCAATTTAAACCTGCGGCGCTGGCCACACCATTGCCGGCTGATATGGATATTGTCGATGCAACACTTTTTCGCTTTGGGCAGATGTTCGATCGATTTTTCAATCTGATTGATTATCGTAGTGGGGATGAAGTCATTGTGCCGATATTGCCACCAGAGGCAGAACAATATCTACGGCAAAATATTGTGATGAAATTACAATTTGCCCAGCTTGGCATGTTGAAATCAAATCAGCAGGTATTTAGCCAGAGTTTGCTGGAGAGCATTCAGTGGATTCAACGTTATTTTGATCCGCATGATGTAAGAACAAAATCGGTACTTGCATCCCTGGCTTCGTTGCAGGCAGTTAACGTTAAACAGAGTTTGCCGGATGTAACTGGCTCGTTGAGTGCCGTGCGGCAATTATTGGTAAAATTCCATCAACAGGCTGCCAGGGACGATGAAGGTGAGTTAAAGAAATGATGGAACGTTAATGACAAAATCGGTAATGAAACTACTCGCGGTGCTTTTACTGGCTGGCTGGCTGGGTACGCTGGTGACCAAAGATCCAGGTTATGTGCTTATTTCATATGCGGGTGCCAGTTTACAGACTGGGATATGGGTATTCCTTGTCTTAACGTTGCTGGCAGTAGGGGTTTTTTATGCTTTTTTAAGGCTGCTTGTATCCATGTTGGGGGTCGGTGAAAAGTTGCGTGTCTGGGGGAATGTAAGAAGGCGGCGGAAGGCGTATGAGCTCACTCAACGGGGTCTTGTTTATATGCAGGAAGGTGATTTGATCAGGGCTGAAAAATTTTTGATCAGTGGTGCCGCTTTGCACGAAATGCCAGTAGTCAATTTCATTAACGCAGCGAAAGCAGCTGATGCGCGTAATGACCCTGAACAAAGAGAGACTTATTTAAGGCAAGCACGCGAAGCTGATGCCTCCGCGAGTGCTGCGGTAACATTTGCTGCCGCCGAAATGGCCGCAAAACGACAGGATTGGCAGTTTTGTTTGGATCAATTAGTGGGCCTGAAGGAAAACCAGCTGGTTATAATGTTGAAGCAAGAAGCTTTTGAAGCATTAGAAAAATGGGACCAGTTTGCTAAGCTTTGGCCAAAGTTTGTTAAATATACGCGTTTAAGTGAATCACAATTAAATACGTTAGAGAATAAAGTCTTAATAGCCAGAATGTCGAATCTCGGCTCCGAGAGTGACCATGCCATTGCCGATAACTCTATATCAAATAATGAGCGGCTTCGAGATATCTATCAACAGGCGTCTGAAAGTAGCAAAATTGATCCAGCGGTAGTGAAGAGTTTTTGTAATTTTGTTGATGATGAGAAGCTAGCCGAGGCAACTTTACGTCGAGTTCTGAAAAAGGCCTGGTCTGGTCAGTTGTTAGAAATTTATGCGCTGTTGGGCAAAGAAACATTGAATCGACGGATAAAAAATGCAGAAGGGTGGCTTAAGAGCCATCCAGCGGATGGTTATTTGTATCACTGCCTGGGTTTACTGTATGTACAACTCGATGATCGTCCTAAAGCGAAACAGGCCTTTGAGCAAAGTGTGAATAATGGCAATCCGCCGGGTGCGAGCCGATGCCTTGCTGGCCAGCTTGCATTTGATGGAGATTATGAACAGAGCAATGAGTATTTGCGGCTTGAGCTGGAAGCCCTGACAGGCAGACCAGAATCGTTCTGATTAGACACCGTGTTGTTGTTAATGGATCTTAATCAGCGGTCTGCTGGTCATAATAGCCTGTTGGCTAAGGACATTAGAGCGAGTACTAAATACTGTTTCTAACGTTGATAGGGCGAGTATTATTTAGCGCGAGGTGCATAGGAAAAGATGTCCGAGAACATATTTTTTTCAGGCAGTCCGTTTTCTACGTAGAGGTCCAGGGTGGCATAGACCATGCCAGGACTCCCGCTAACAAATACCGTAGTGTCAGAAACGTCGCCCAGGTCATCAAGTGCTATGTTGCCGACCAGACCTGTTTTACCCTGCCAATCGGGTGAGGTTTCTGGTTCGCTGACGACAGGGACAAAATGAAAGTTTTTGTCTTTTTCTTCCCATGACTTGCAAAGGTCTGATAAATATAAATCTTTGTCTGCTAGTACGCCCCAGTAGAGGTGCACAGGATGTTCTAAACCGCCTGGGAGTATTGATTCGATTATACTTTTCATTTGTGTGATGCCGGTACTGGCTGCAAGCATTAATAACGGGCCAGCGGGTGCTTTTTCTAAAAAGCAGTCACCCAGAGGTAGTTCAAGGTCAATCACTTTGGCTTCGTCGAGCAGGGTTTCGATGATTTTTGAGTCTTCAGATCCTGGGGTGGGTCTGATATGAATTTCTACCATGCCTTCTAATGATGGTGCTGAGGCAATTGAAAAAGGGCATTTTTTATTTGTTGGTAAAATCATTTGCAGGTACTGGCCTGCCTTAAAATCAACTGATTCGCCTTCAGGTATTTTCAAAAAAATACGTCGGGTGTCATGGTTATAATATTCGATAGAATCAACGGGACAACTTAGGGTTTTCAATATTTCGGCCTCTAATTCGATTGGAACGTTTATCTTCTGTTTGTTTTTGTTGAGGTATTTTGTTTCGATTTGTCTGCTTCAGTTTTTTTAAGTCAAACTGCAGTTTGTTAGGCGGTGCGCTATTTGCGTTTCATTGAGCCAAAAAATTCTTCATTAGTTTTAGTTTTTTTCATCCGTTCTAACAAAAATTCAATGGCTGCAAGATCATCCATTTCATGCAGTATTTTGCGCAGTATCCAGGCTTTTTGCAATTCTTCTTCGGTCATTAGTAAATCTTCTCGGCGAGTACCTGAACGACGAATGTTGATTGCTGGGTATACGCGTTTTTCAGCAATTTTCCTTTCGAGGTGCAATTCCTGGTTGCCGGTGCCTTTAAATTCTTCGTAAATGACTTCGTCCATTTTTGAGCCGGTATCGATAAGACAGGTAGCAATAATAGTTAGGCTGCCACCTTCTTCTATGTTCCGCGCAGCTCCAAAGAATCGTTTGGGCCGCTCTAGTGCGTGGGCGTCTATACCGCCGGTAAGTACCTTGCCTGAAGCAGGTATCACAGTATTGTAGGCGCGTGCCAGGCGGGTGATCGAATCGAGTAATATAACCACGTCAGCTTTATGTTCGACCAGGCGTTTGGCCTTCTCGATGACCATTTCACTCACCTGAACATGTCGCGATGGTGGTTCATCAAAGGTGCTGGCGACTACCTCACCACGAACTGAGCGTTGCATTTCTGTGACTTCCTCTGGTCGCTCGTCGATCAACAATACAATTAGGTGGCACTCTGGGTTGTTGCGCGCAATTGATTGGGCAATATTTTGTAGGATAAGTGTTTTACCGGCCTTAGGCGGTGAAACAATTAGCCCTCTCTGGCCCTTACCAATAGGCGATGACAGGTCAATTATCCTGGAGGTTAAATCTTCTGTGCTGCCATTGCCTGCTTCAAGGTTTAAAGATTCGTCAGGGAAGAGCGGTGTAAGGTTTTCAAAAAGTATTTTGTTTTTGGATTCTGCGGGGTCGGTAAAGTTGATTTTGTCGACTTTCAAAAGGGCGAAATATCGCTCGCTGTCTTTTGGTGGACGAATTTTGCCAGATACGCTGTCGCCGGTTCTTAGGTTGAAGCGTCTAATTTGGCTTGGTGATACATAAATATCATCGGGCCCTGCCAAATAAGAGCTGTCGGCGGAGCGTAGAAACCCAAATCCGTCCTGGAGTATTTCTAAAGTTCCATCGCCATAAATAGCCTCGCCACCCTTTGCATGTTTGCGCAATACGCTAGCAATGATTTCCTGTTTTCGAGATCGGCCCAAGTTATCCATGCCCATATCGTGAGCAATTTCTAGAAGCTCGGGAATTGGTTTGGCTTTGAGGTCAGTTAGATTCATAGGTAAAGTCGTTGATTTGTCTGTTAGGAAAACGCAATAGTGCGTTGGATTTAGGTGTAGAGATGAAGCTGGAAGAGGGTTAGTTTTGAATGAGGGGTGGTCTAAGGCTTTTAGTTTAGACTATAGCGGTTTAGTGCGCTTCGTCCACTCATTGTCGATTTAGGTAAGCAAATTGTCGTTTTTTTTGTCTGTTGTCAACCCCCAATTTAATTTTCTTATGGCAACAGGCACTTTGCTGGGGTGTATAGGCGGCCAACATTGGGCTGCCTGACTTAATGCTTAACAATGTATATGGTTTTTGTTCACTCTTTTGTTGATCAACGCTTTAAAGCTCAGGGGCTATTTTTTCTGCCTGCTGAGCCGCTTAATTACGAAGGCATTGGTGAGTATAGTTTAGCATAGGTATGTTGACTGCAGGATGTGAATGTAATGAGTCGCGATAGACCTTTTATTGTCGAGCCCGAACCCCCTGAGACAGAGATGACAACCGTCGCAGGGGACTTCAGGATATGATTTGCCGTTTATAACAGCATAGATGACAATGCGTATGCTAGTTAAATAAACCTGTTGGACAGTTAAATGTTGCTGTCCAGAAAGGCAGTTAGCTGTGATTTTGATAATGCTCCGACCTTGGTCGCTTCGACGCTACCGTTTTTAAACAACATTAAGGTTGGAATGCCTCGAATACCATATTTTGGCGGTGTGTTCTCGTTAGCATCAATATCCAGTTTGCAGATTTTCATCTTGCCATCATATTCGGCGGCGATCTCTTCCAGGACCGGTGCAATTACCTTACATGGGCCACACCATTCTGCCCAATAATCTACAAGTACTGGCAGGTCTGAATTTAGCACTTCATTTTCGAAATTGTCATCGGTTACATGACTGATGTTAGTCATCGGTTGTTTGCTCCTAGAATGCAGAATCATTTTAAGAGCGTATCCTATGCTTCAGATAGGAATTACTCAACCGAAAACCTACTAAGATCATTGAAATTATTTGAACAGTTTGAGCTGACAAGTTATTTTAGTTGCACGGCAACTTTTTTTGCGAAATAGGTCAAGATAGCATCTGCGCCAGCCCGTTTCATAGCCAGTAATGATTCTGTAATGACCTTTTCATCTAGCCAGCCATTTTCAATGGCAGCTACTTGCATGGCGTATTCACCGCTGACCTGATAGACCAATGTTGGCACCTGAAATTTTTCTTTAACACGTTGGACGATGTCTAAGTAGGGCATGCCAGGTTTAATCATCACCATATCTGCGCCTTCGCTAATATCCAGGGCAACTTCTCTCAAGGCTTCGTTGCTGTTGGCAGGGTCCATCTGGTATGTATTTTTACTGCCACCACCAAGATTTGATGCTGAACCAACCGCATCGCGGAATGGGCCATAAAATGCTGAGGCATACTTGGCTGAATACGCCAGAATCCTGGTGTTGACGAAATCTGCAGCTTCAAGTGCCAGGCGGATTGCCTGGATGCGGCCATCCATCATATCCGAAGGCGCGATAACATCTGAGCCGGCGCTAGCTTGAACCAGCGCCTGCTTAACCAGGGCCTCGACAGATAAGTCGTTGCTTACATAGCCGTGGGAATCCAAAAGACC
This sequence comes from Pseudomonadales bacterium, assembly GCA_019090615.1. Taxonomy (GTDB): domain Bacteria; phylum Pseudomonadota; class Gammaproteobacteria; order Pseudomonadales; family Azotimanducaceae; genus JAHRVQ01. The sequence goes on from JAHRVQ010000053.1 coordinate 59,211, forward strand.
ATCCTGGCCGTGGGTGGTATAAGGGTCCAGCGCTACGTCCGTCATTATGCCCATTTCAGGTACCGCAAGTTTAATTGCTCGTACCGCCGTGGGTGTTAGTCCGTTGGGGTTAAAGCTCTCTTCGCCCATTGCTGATTTTTTATCCGCTGCTATCACTGGGAATATAGCGATCATTGGGATGCCGAGGTCATACAGTTCTTTTACCTCGTCGACCAGCAAATCAATGGTCATGCGAGTTATACCAGGCATACTGGCAATGGTTTCTGTTTTGTCGCTGCCTTCGATGACAAAAACGGGATAAATCAGGTCATCTACAGTAAGCGTATTTTCGCGCATCAAGCGACGTGAAAAGTCGTTGGTGCGCATTCGCCGCATGCGCGTAGAGGGAAAATCCGGGTTCATATTGATAGGCTCGCAATGATGGGTTTGACTAGCTGGGCTTGGTCAGGTGAGTACTTGTAGAATGTTATAAGTATGCATTCTATAAGCCGGGTTTGCGTAAAAATCTCGCGCCTCTGAATTGATTCGGGGCAAATTTATCTTTACTTAATTGCGCCGTTTGCCAATCAACTGAGCATTCGGCGGTCAGTATAGACGATACGCGAATGAGTCGTCATGTGGAATCCTGGCTTTTGGTTTTTGCACCTTTAAGCGTGGCCAGGTCAAATTTGGTTGACAGCAATTGAGTGTTGAGGCTAAGGTGCTGACAAATTGTCACCACGGTATAATTGTTTTGGTAGGGTTAGCTGTCAAGGCGTCTTCAAACACATTAGTACGATTGCGTTCGTCGGCGCGTGAACTCTTTGTTCGGGAGGGATATCACAATACTCGGCCTCAGGATATAGCAAAACATGCGGGTGTTGCGAATGGCACGTTCTATTTACATTTTAAGGACAAAAAGGCCGCTTTTCTTGATTTTGCGCAGCAGGCGCAAACCGAACTGGTCGATTGCCTCAAAGTAAACCTGGACGGGGTAGAGGGTCATCGGGAACGCTGGCGGGTATTATTTAATACCTTTATTCGGTTTGGTACAGAACACTCCGGCCTACTTAATGCAGCTTTTCTTGATCCCGTTTTGATTGCGCCAGATGATGATGATGCCTGGCAAATGTACGATGGGCTGGGAAAATTTGTCAGCCTGGCAATTAAACAAAAATATGATGGGGTGGCGGTTGTCGCTGAATATAACCTGGAGCTAATCAGCCATGGGATATGCGGCATGTTGCGACATGCTTTGACTTATGCTGTGCGTAAAGAACTTGATTTTGAAAAGTTGGCTGATGATTTGAGCCTGTTCATTGACCGTGGACTGGGTCTGGAAACTTAAGTTCTACAGCTGGGCTTTTTAGTCTAGATATCCATGTCGTAGTAATTTTTGAATATACAATATTTAAATCACTGGTGAGATTTATGACTCGATTAATTTATTCCAAACAGGAAATTGAAGCTGAGCGAGACTATGCGGTCCCGCATATTGAATGTGGGTTAAAGCTGCATGGCGGCTTTGATACTGAAGGCAATTATATTGTACCGCGTTCGAAATATCGCTTTGAGGCGGTAAAAAACTGGATGGATCAGCTTGAATCTAATGGCACTGAATTGGTGGCTGCTACAACTGAGCTGTTAACTGAGCCAAATTTCCCGAATGTTGAGCAACAGATATTTCTGGTAAAAAATGGTATCGAGCAACCTTTATGGGATTCGTTGACCATTGCAGGGCTGATTGAAGGCAGGGGAAGATTGCTAGCAGAGTTTGAAGCACCAGATTTTCAGCCAATTATAGTCGAGGATATATCCGGTACGGCACTTGCGCATATGAACAAAGGTTTATTAACTTCCCATGGCTGGGATGAAGGTGGACGACTGGAAACGGGTCTTGGTGGGCATGAAGTTATGTGGTTTGCGGTTCGGGACCTGATTTTTGGTAAGGATAAATATCCTATACCCACAGCGCCGACCTCCATTGCGCGGGAATCAACTGATCGCGAAATGGCACAATTGCCGCCAGAGCATGAAATGATTGTATCGTTGTTAATGAATGTGCTGATGGTAGAAGTCAGGGCTGAACGAGTTTTTAGCTTTTACGAAGATGTTATTGGTGATGAATCACTTTTTGTTGATCGTCGAGCAGAGGCAAAACATGCGATAAAATTGGTCAATCGTATTCGCATAGATGAAGCCGTACATGTTGACTGGTTACGCACCGCGGTGACCGAATTTAGGAGTAGCACTATTAAAACTGTGACCGGTGAACAGGTAAGTGGCGCTTCTATTATGGACCCAGTCTGGGAAAAAATGATTCGATGGCATGCAGTTGATGTGCATACAGCTAATTTAGAAAATAATGTTCAGGCTTTGGATGAGAAAATACTAGCAGCGCCTAATGGTGCTGATATCATTGATGAGTTCAAACAACTAGCGGCCTAGAGAGGCTAGTTTATGTGGCTGGTGAATTTGAAGGTGGATTTTTAGGTTCACTACAACATACTATATTATCACCGATCAGGATATTACTGATCAGGGGTCGAGCTGTTCGAGGGTTTCGAGGTGTTCCATCCAGCTGATTTCAACGGTCTCAATCTGGTCTTGTAAGGACAGCTGGTCTTGCAGTAAGTTTTGTAGGTTGTCCGCCTGGTCTTTGTCATAGGTGGCATTTTCGGCTAACAAAGCTTCTGTCTCCGACAATTTTTGTAGCAAACGCTCAAGTCTTGTTTCAAGCGTTTTAATTTGAGTGCGTAACTGGCGGGCTTTTTTCTGATTGACTTTAGATTTGCTGGTGGTCGCGGTTTGCTTTTCAGATGGGGTCAGTTTTTTGTCGTTGGTTGGTTGGTTACTACCTAGTTGACGCAAACGATAATCCTCAAGGTCGCCATCAAAGATTGAAACCTTGCCATTTTCTACCAGCAGGAAAGTATCAACTGTATTGGCAAGCAGATGGCGGTCGTGTGAGATGATTAATATGGCGCCGTCAAATTCCTGTAACGCAATAGTTAATGCCTGGCGCATATCCATGTCTAAGTGGTTTGTGGGTTCATCCAGCAGAAGCAGGTTGGGTTTGGTATAAGCGACTATTGCCAGTGCTAAACGGGCTTTTTCTCCACCTGAAAAATTATGTAAAGATTCATGTACCTTGTCGCCGTGAAAATCGAAACCGCCGAGAAAATTTCGAATTTCCTGCTCGCGTTGATTGGGTTGAAGTCGAAAAATATGGGTATAGCAGGAGGCTTCCATATCCAGGTCGTCCACCTGGTGCTGAGAAAAATAACCCATAACAAGGTTGGTGCCCGCATGTCGTTGCCCAGACAGCAAAGGCAGTTCTTCGCTCAGGCTTTTGATGAGGGTGGATTTACCTGCGCCGTTATGCCCCAGTAAGCCTATTCTATCGCCGGGGTGCAGACTTAATCTGATGTTATTGAGCAGGCTCGATTGGTAGCCAAGGTTTGCCTGGTCGAGTGCCAACAGGGGGTCTGAGGTTTTATCTGCCTGGGGAATACGAAAGTGGAAAGGCGAATCAATGTGCGCTGGGGCGATAAGTTCCATGCGTTCCAGGGCTTTGATTCTACTCTGTGCCTGACGGGCCTTAGTTGCTTTAGCGCGAAATCGACGGACAAAATCCTGCATATGTTTTCTTTCGCGTTGTTGTTTTTCAAAACTACTTTGCTGTTCCGCCATTCGGGCAGCTTTTACCTGTTCGAACTCCGAATAGTTACCGGTATATAAGTCAATTTTTTTGTGATTCAGGTAAGCGATACCGTCGACTGTTTCATCCAGAAACTCTCTATCGTGCGATATCAACAAAAGGGTACCCTGATAACGTTTAATCCAGATTGAGAGCCATAAGATTGTATCCAGGTCAAGGTGGTTGGTGGGTTCGTCCAGAAGCATTAAATCAGAGGGTGTCATCAAGGTGCGGGCGAGGTTTAAACGAATCCGCCAACCGCCAGAAAATGATCTGAGAGGTTGATTAAATTCCTGTTGGGCAAATCCAAGGCCAGCTAATAATTGTTCTGCTCTGGATTTTGCTGTATAGCCGTCTATAACTTCTAATTGCTCATGGAGGCTGGCCAGCTGGTCGTATTGCTCTGCTGCTGTAGCCTGTTCCAGTTGCTGTTGAATCTTGAGCCAGGTTTGGTCGCCGCCAAGAACGTACTGCAAGGCCAGCTCTTCCGTTGCAGCGATTTCCTGTTCAAGGTGAGCAATTCTAAGGTTGCTGGATAGCTCGACCTCGCCTAAATCGGCTTCTAGTTCGCCAAGAATCATTTTGAACAGGCTACTTTTACCGGCACCATTAGCGCCGATAAGGCCAATTTTTCGCCCTTGATTGAGGCTAAAAGTGACGTTTTCAAATAAGAGTGATTTGCCACGACGAAGTGCGACTTGATTGAATGACAACATTTTTTGTACTGACGTGGTTCGTTTTAACAAGAGCAGGACTATGATTATAACAGAGGCGCTGGAATTTATTCTCTGCGCATGGATATTTTAAAAAGTTCGATTTGAGGTGAATATCTACCGTAGTAAATGGACCTTGGTCAGGGATTTCATGGTTCTTTTATTAATGCTTGAATTGAGAAAAAGGCGATTAAAGGCAATCATAAATTATGATGATAAAAGTAATGATGTTGATTTTAATGCTGGCAGTGGTCGGTCTGTTTTTTATTAAAACTCCGGACGGAGAGCCAGTTCTTAGTCCGGGTGATTTGCTACCGGACGCGCCAGAAACTAGTCGCTATTCGGCAGAGCCTATAACGGTCTATAAATGGCGGGATGAAGCGGGTGTCTGGCAGTTTTCAAATGACCCGGTTGACGGGCAGTTAGCCGCTGAAGTGCTGCAGCTGGATGGTAAAATTAATATTATGCCGGCTGTTAAGTTATCGCCAAAGCGGCAGGAAGTTATTGCAGCTGGACCGGTCACGGAAAATAAAATGCCGCTAATTCCTTCGGCTTTGACCTCAGTTTCACCCGAGAAAATATCTGCCATGATGGAAACAGTAAATGGCCTTCAGGATGTGGTTGATAAGAAAGAAGCGGCGATCAACAAGGCGATCGCTAAATAGCTGGTAAACCCTGGGTTGTTGTTAGCGAGCCATTCTTGCTGAGCAACTGATAAAAACCCGCCGCAGGCGCCTCAATTAAATTAGAGCCTCAGCGGAATTAGAGCCTCAGCGGAATTTGAGCTTCAGCGGAAGAGAGCCTCAGCGGAAGAGAGCCTCAGCAGAAAAAGCCTCAGCTAATTCAGAGCATTTACCAAATTAACGCTACAGGGCTTCAGCAGCGCTTGATTTATGAACATATTCAATCAGTTGATCTTCAAGTTCAAAGCGGTCTGTAAGAGACTCGCCCAATTGGGATAGCTCAGAACAAAGGTCCGCGGATGAGGTGATTTTCCCCTTGAGCTGGTTGCAACGGTCATTAAACCCGAGCGCAAGTTCTGTTGATTGTTCCAGGTACGGATAGAGAGCTTTTACTAACTGAATACCTCTGCTATCAAAAGTGCGGGCTTCTTTTTCTAGTTCAGCAAACACCTCAAAATGCCCAGCAGACAGATAGTCTAATAGTATTTCACAAAAAGATTCTAACCGAGAATTGAATTCTGATTTACTGATTTCGGTTTCTGATAAGGAGCAAAGCAGTCGTATAAGTTCCTGACGCTCATCTAGCCATCTGCCTATTAAGCTGTTAACGCCGCCCCATTGTTCTCTGGTATTTTGTTCTCTGGTATTTTGCTCTCCGGTACTCTGAATCTGCTCCAACATAATGATTTTGCCCAATTCGATTATTAGTGTACTCCGTTTACTAAAAGGTTAGTCCAGGAATCTGAGCTGGGCAAGCAACAGCGGGGTTATATTTTTGGTCGAAATATCTGCAGCAGAGTAATAGCTATAAAGCCAATAAACCCAATTAGACTCCAGCCGGGAATACTGATACCGAGGAATTGCCAGGCGACTTCGGCGCAGCTGCCGTCACCAGTTAGGACCATGGTAAGGGCTTCTGTAATCGGGAATACATCGAGCAGGTAATCAAGGCTAGCGCCGCAGGCGGGGACCTTATCCTTGGGCAGGTGTTGCAACCATAGTTGGCGGCTTGCAATGCCTGCGCCTATTGTTGCTGTGATCAACATGATTGTGGCATAAACCTTAATACCCAACTCTTTCGTTGGGTGAATGGCCGCTATGAGCCCCACGCAGCCAGTTGCAAGGAACATAATTCTTTGCAATATGCACAGTGGACAGGGCATAAGGTGCATGCTGTGTTCCATATAGAAACCGACCCCAAGAAGTGTAAAGCAAGCGAGAAAGATGCCCAGGGCAATGATCCTGGAACTGGGTAATAGGTTATCCATTGTAAATTAGCCTGATTGAGAGCGTTTGGGTGGACTTGGTTTGTATTGGTATAAGTTGTATTGATATGCGCAGAGTGGAGATAACCAGCCCGACTTATTAGAAACTATTTTGTCTATATAGCCTGTTTTGTTGCACCTTATTAATTCATTACTCCATTTCGCCGGTAATAGGTTTTATGTGGCACCTGGCGTTAGGCCAATTTGAACTAGTCTAATCGTATTTTGTCGTTATATTGTGCCAGCGTCTATTATGAATGAGTGACCAGATGATTGTTAGAACAAATGTTTAGAGCGTTCATGATGAAAATAGTTTCCTATATCCTGCTACTACTTGCCACGCCAATGTTGTTTGCTGAGGATGGTGGCTCGGCAGCAATGTATATCAAGATTACGCCTGGTCTGGTGGTCAACTACGGTGAGCCAAGTAGTGGTCGGTTACGCTATCTAAAGGTGTCGGTTCACGTTCGAGTAAAAGATATGAGTGATGCTGAGATCGTAGAGCATCATTTACCGGCTTTACAGGATGTCCTGATCAGTATATTGAGTGCCCAGGATGTAGAGAATATCCGCAGTGCTGAGGGTAAGGAAGAAATAAGGAAGAATACCCTGGCAGAATTTCAGCAATTGATTGAGAAGGAAGAGGGAGAGTCGGTTATTCAGGATTTACTATTTGGGTCTTTTATTGTCCAACGATAGCAGGATATTCTCGCTAACAGGGTCTTTGTGGGTTAGCAATAACCGTTCATACTAACAGTTTGTGGTTGTCCACTGGTTTGAAAACTTAATAATGTCAGGCATGAACTGGTGAAAGTCAGTGTTAAGTTGGCATTCATAGCGAAGGTACTGATCATATGCGGAGGCGAGCGGGTTGGGGCGGCTGATTCGATTTGACAGGACTGCCAGGCTTTGTTTGATGAAAGTTTTGTTTTGGTAAGATTTGAGGCTGTTTGCGGATTGCATGCGTTTAATTTGTTGCAAAGCTTGTGCAGGGATATCAAATTTACTATTTATAACTGTCAAATAACTTTGCTGACAAAATTCTTCTAGCGGTATAGCTGCAAACTGTTGCCAATCCCTGGCGAGGAAATGGTCAAAGGCGATGTCGCATATAATCGGTGCGAAGCGGCGGTATGGTTTGGTGAAGCGCCTGGTTGCCTGCTTTACTATTATGTGTTTGTCGGTATAAACATCAATTGCTCTATGTAGTTTAATGCCTCGCTCAAGGTCGTCTCCGTAGTGGCCACTTAATCGCCCTTTAATATGATCACCTAAAAACCCACCGGCCATAAGGCCAGGGTTTGGTGATGCCAGGAAAAAGTGCGCCAGATGGTTCATTGGAAATTTGTCTGTTGAATTAACTATACGGTTTTTCAGGCATAGCTGACCTATTTTGCAAGGGGCGTGTATTCTTGCTGGATGTTTTTTAAATATTCGGTAAATGCAATTTGCGACTGTAGTTCTATGTCTTTTTGTCCATCGAGGGACTGGTTTGCTATTTGTTGGAAATACGCTTGCTCATTGGTAGATAAGGGTTGGTCAAGAAAATGTGCTTTATGCGCTAGTGATTTATTCATTGCAAATTGAGCGAAAGGAATAGCCTGGGTTTTCATGTCGGTCAGAATCTGGCCACTAGGGGTTTTTGCGGGGTCATCAATTTTTGCCATCTGCAGCTGGATGCTATGTTCCAGCTGGACTGATGGGTGGACTGAGTCTAATTCCTGAGCCAGCGCAAGCAGATCGGCCAATATCTCTTTGCTCCATTTTGATACTGACTTCGATTTGCCCTGATCAACCAGTGTGGTATCTATATCGCGACCCTGCTGGACCACCCTGGTTACGTTGTCTTTGACGTTACGGCATAAAGTTTCGTCGTGTTCGGGGCTTTCGGTGAGTAAACAATATAGCAGTAACACGTCGAGAAATTTCATCGTGTGCTGGTCAATGCCGAGTGGTTGATAGGGATTAACATCAAGGAGTCGAATTTCAATATATTCGACCCCATTGGCTACCAGCGAAGTTAAAAAATTGGTGCCTTTTGGAGGTACGCATTTAGCACGTATGGTGGTGTAAAATTCTGCCTCAGATTGAATGATTGAATCGTTTAACTGCAGGAAATCACCATTATTCTGTATGCCTATTTTACTATATGCAGGATATGGCGTTGTCACTGCATTGGCCAGTTGAGTGACGTAGTTTTCAATATTGTTATAACAAATATTTAGCAGCTCAGATTGTGCGTCACTTTGATATCCAAGGTTGCCGTTTCGCAGTGATGTTGCGGTGGGCAAAAATGCTGTGCTTTGATCAAAACTTGATAATTTGTGTTGTCGACCTTTTAGAAAGCTATTGCAGACCGCAGGTGACGCGCCGAATAAATAGATGGGTAGCCAGGACAGGCGGCGAAAATTGCGCATAACATCAAAGTAGCGTTGGGTTCGAAACGCTGCGGTATTATGTTTCTGCTCAAGACGTGCCAAATCTTGCCATAACGAATCAGGGAATGAAAAGTTGTAATGTACAGCGCAAATCGTTTGCATTGATCGGCCATAGCGATTGCCCAGGCCGTTACGATAGGCAGTTTTGAGTTTGGCCAAATTAGAATTGCCGTATTGCGCTAACGGAATGTCATCATCCGTACGAAGTATACAAGGCATACTTGCTGACCAGAGTACTTCATCTGCAAGCGTAGAATAGACGAAGCGATGGGTATCATTGAGCGTTGTTAAGGTTTCCTCTATCGATTGCGAAACAGGCGTTATTAATTCAAGTTGGGCTTCGGAAAAGTCTGTGGTTATTGTTGGATGGCATAATTTGGAACCAAGTGCAGGTGAATGGGTTGTTTTAGCGAGCTTGCCGGAGCCATCTACTCGTAGCGACTCTCTTTCGATACCGCGATGAAAGACAAAGGACTGTTTATGAAAGTCCTGTTTCAAACGGGTTACTTTTTGATTGTATTCAGTGTCCTGGGTCATGCGATTTTATACCAAAGTTTAACTCGTTAAAGCAAATAGGTTCGAAGTGGATGATGATTTGAGGCTGTCTTTGTTTTGCTGTCAGTAATTAGTAAATTTCAAGCGTCCAGCCCAAGTACGTAAATTATGGAATTTTACGGAAATTAGAGTATGCCAAATAAGCAGTGATAGTAGAAAGTTTTGACACAAAAAATATCCTGGATGTTAGTTCTGTTGTTCGCGGAATTTGTGGATCTGGCGTCGGCCCTTCTTGGTCGGTCGGGTGGTGCTGCTAATATTTATGCCTGAGGCTTTCCGTTGTTGCACAATACTGGTTCTGTTTTCAATGCTAGATTCGGTTTCCTGATAAAGCAATTGTGCTTCGGGTGCGCCACGTCGCTGGCTCGAGAGGCCTGTTACCTGGACGGATATTTCATATAGATTTTGGCGGATCTGGATTTCGTCGGCTATTTGTATTTCTTTGGCTGGCTTGCAACGTACGCCATTCATGTGGATTTTACCGCCGTCAATTGCAATTTTTGCTTTGGCCCTGGTTTTATAAAATCGGGCAGCCCAAAGCCATTTATCGAGTCGAACTTTTTCCATGCTCATGCGTAGTTCCCTGCCTCGCGGGCTGTTGATTGCCTCCATGTTAGAGCGCCTGGACTTAAAAGGGTAGCGCTGCAAAAGGTAGCAGCAAAAAGATACAACCTGTCAAATTTGAAGGGCGCATAAAGTGACTGAGTGGGTGATTCAATAAAGCGGCCAGGGTGCGCTGAGGAAAATTTTTATAAGCAGACATTCACTTTGAAAATAACTATTTTATAGTACCTTACTCAAGGTACTATTCTGCCTGGTTATATTTTACTCGTGCGCTTGAGACCAACACTCAGCGCGCGTGAATATGATCGAGACAAACTTTTTAACTAGCTGGTGAGACAGGTGAATTCTGTATGGAAAAGTTATTGCAGGGAATTGTTACAATTTGTCAGCAGGCTGGCGAGGCTATACTTGATATTTATCAGCGGGAAGATCTGGGTATTCAGATAAAGGATGACAATTCGCCCCTGACTGCGGCTGATCTTGCGGCGCATCAAATCATTGTCGACGGTTTGACCTCGTTGGCGCCAGACATTCCAATTTTGTCGGAAGAGTCTGATGCGCTGCCCTATGCTACCCGTACAAGCTGGAATCAATATTTTTTGGTAGACCCACTGGATGGGACCAAAGAATTCATTGAGCGGAATGGCGAATTTACCGTTAATGTAGCCTTAATACAGGATACCAGGGTAGTCCTGGGCGTTGTATATATACCGGTCCAGGCAATTGTTTATGCGGGTATTGTGGCCACTGGGCTAGTTTATCGAGAATATGCGGGGAATAAAAAATACCTCTCTACTCGGTCTGTTAATGCTGATGAAATAACCATTGTTGCTAGTCGTCGGCACGGTGTTGAAACCATGCAGAAGTGTATGCAATTGTTAGCAGATGAATTTACCGTAGTTTCGAAGAGCGTTGGTAGCTCGTTGAAATTTTGTATGATTGCAGCTGCGGAGGCTGATTTATATCTTAGGTTTGCACCCACGTCTGAATGGGATACTGCCGCTGCACAGGCCATTGTAGAAGCGGCCGGCGGTAGCGTAGTTGATACTGATTTTAATGCGCTGCGGTATAACACCAAAGAAAGCCTGCTTAACCCAAACTTTTTAGTCCTGGCTGATGCCCGTTACGATTGGCGACGAATATTGGGGCCTGTTAGCAGCAAATAAATTTTCAAATTTTAATAGTACGCAACAACAGTACTTAACAATAGTACGTAAAAAATAATAGATCAGGAGTCACCTAGGAGGTGCAGTCTATGGCTGATAAATCAAAAATTTCATTGCCCAAACCCACGCCCGAAACCGAGCATTTTTGGCAGGGAACCAGGCAAGGAGCTTTAAAATTACAAAAATGTGTTGATTGTGCGCATGTGTATTTTCCTCCGCGGCCATTTTGTCCTGCATGCGCATCGCGCGCTGTTTCGGTCTTTACGGCCACTGGTCGCGGTATGCTTTATAGTTATGTGATAAATAACAGACCTCATCCTGCTTTTGATGGGCCCTACTCCATCGCAGTGGTTGAACTTGAAGAAGGTCCGCGCATGATGACAAATATTGTTAATTGTGATCAGACACCCGAGGCGCTGCAGCTAGATATGCCGGTTGAAGTGTTATTTGAAGAATTATCCGATGACATATCGTTACCGTATTTTCAGCCAGCAACTGTTGGAGCGACAAAATGAAGCCAAATTCAATTGCTATTGTAGGTGCGGCAGAAACGACGGAATTGGGTAGAATTCCAGGCTCAGGACAAATCCAGCTACATGCTGATGCGGCGCTTAATGCGCTGGCCGACACGGGATTAAAATTGTCCGATATTGACGGTATTGCAACTGCGGGAGAATCTCCAACGGATGTAGCGCACTATCTTGGTCTGGCACCCACCTGGGTAGATGGCACTTCAGTAGGGGGTTGCTCCTTCATGATTCATGTCAGACATGCGGCTGCAGCGATTAATGAAGGGTTATGCCATACCGTTTTGATTACCCATGGTGAAAGTGGCCGTTCAAATATTGGTCGGAGTATGCGTGGCGGTGGTGGTCGTGCCACGCTAGCGGGTCAGTTTGAAGGGCCTTATTGCGGTATGGGCCCCACTACAGCGTTTACCCTGCCATTTATGCGTTATATGAAAGAGACCGGCACCACTCTGGAGCAATTGGCAATGGTTGCGGTGGTGCAAAGGGAATGGGCAGCACTTAATCCGCGTGCAACTTTGCGCGAGGCGACTTCGGTTGAGGAGGTTATGAATGACAGGATGATTGCCTACCCGTTTACCAAGTCGGAATGTTGTCTGGTGACTGATGGCGGCGGTGCGTTGATTCTAACTACCGCTGAGCGGGCTAAAGATTTTCCGCAAAAGCCGGTATATATTGTTGGTACTGGGGAGAGTGTTGAGACCAATATGATCAGCCAAATGGGCGATTTCACCAGTTCCCGTGCCTTTAGGATGGCAGGTAAAAAGGCGCTGCAGGAAGCCGGTATCCAGCATTCGGATGTTGATCATTTGATGATTTATGATGCTTTCGCACATTTGCCATTTTATGGCCTTGAGGACCTGGGTTTTTGCGGCAAAGGTGAGGCAGGCGCGTTTATCTGGGAAAGAAATACGGCTATTGGTGGAGAACTGCCATTGAATACCAATGGCGGTGGTCTGAGTTATATGCATTCAGGTATGTACGGAATGTATGCGTTGCAGGAGAGTGTTCGGCAGATGCGAGGCATAGCACCGGCGCAAATTAAAGATGCTAAATTATCTGTATGTCATGGCGTTGGCGGAATGTTTGCTGCCAGTGGCACAATTATTATGACCAATGATCCGAGTTAGCATTTATCTGCTGAGGCGTTAAGCTGTCAAAGCAAAATTCAGGTAAGGCACTTGCCCGTCAAGGTATTGTGTCTAGCTTGTTGCGGTGTCTGTTTGCGAAACGAGTGGTTATCTGTGAATGAGGTCAATTTGTAAGAAGAATTGGCGTCGAAGGGATTTGGTCTCAGCTAGCCAAGCTATAAGTGCATCCGTCCTGCCGAGGAGAATACTGTATATCCATACAGCTTGGCTAGCGAGGAGGTAAATATACCCATATTCTAATTCAAAGGAAAGGGTTGAAAAATGGAGAATTCTACACCTTAACTAGTATGAGCTTTAGAAATATAGGCTAAGGCTATGAATTAAGTAATAAAATTATTTTTCCAGGGCTAAACGTGGGAAAGTGAAATAATTTCGCCTGGTGCTTCACCATAGTGGCATACATTTTGTTATTGCCTGATTGCGTGAGTAGTCTGCATTTTGAAACAACGCGTATAACTTATGTAAGTAGATGTCGAGAGCATAGCGTGAATAAAGTGTATAACCGGAATTTGACTGGAATATTTTTGAAGGGGCGTTGAAGTGCGTTTTAAATCAAGTTGCGGCAAGGCGATGGTAATGCAGTCAAGTTGAGAAAATGCTCGGCTGAAAGAAACTAAACACCAGGGTCTTTTATTGTTCTTTTTGTTCTTTTTGTTTTTTTAATATTCTTTCTACGCGATTTGGATTAATCCCTGAGCTTGGATTTGCGTAATATTTGGGTCTAGACTTTAAGTATCTAAAATATGTGCCTATTTAGCCCTTTAATTTTGGAATTGAAACATCATATAGAGGTGGTCTAAATAGAGGAGGTCTAATTTTCTCGATTTTTGATTATGTTAACCGCCATATGTCACCCATTGGAGCAACTGCCCTATGACCAGCACCCGTGAAGGGGATTTCGATTCTATTTTGGAAACCGAGTCTCTGCAAGAAGAAGCGGTCCATGATATTGAAGCATTCGAGGTTCTTTCTGAAAATTCTAGTATTCTGGAAGATAGTACGGATGAAGGCGGTGAAGAATCTCAGATTAAATGCCTGATCGATAAGGGCAAAGATCAGGGTTACCTTACCTACGAACAATTAACCGAAGCTTTGCCGAAAAATATTACTGAATCTGATGAATTTGAGAACGTTGTTCAGATGTTCGAGGAAATGGGTATCAGGGTATATGATCAGGCGCCTGAACCTCGTGATCTTAAGGATCAGCAGATAGAAGAGGTGAGTCCGGATTCGGTAGCACTGGTCTCAGCTGAATCAGTGGTTGGTAAAACCATTGACCCAGTGCGTATGTATATGCGGGAAATGGGCACTGTGCCGTTGCTGACACGAGAAGGCGAGATCGCAATTGCAAAACGGATCGAAGATGGCCTCAGTGAAACTATGGCTATTTTGTCGCGTTATCCTGGCGTGCTTGAACAGATAATCAGCCGATATCAAAAAATTGTGACTGACGAAACAGATTTGGCGACACTGATGAGTGGCTTTTTAGACGTTGAGGATGAAATACCTGATATGTCTGAAGTGGCTAAGGCCAAGTCTTCAGGGAATTATAAAAAAGACGAGCATGAGGAGAAAAAGGGCCTGGATGAAGCAGAAGCGCATGCCCGTTTTCAGTCAATATGTACGTTGCATGAAAAACTTGGCGAGTTGACTGCGGAACTTGGCAGAAACGATCCGCAGGCAATACAAACGCAAAATACACTTGCTGACGTATTTTCATCTTTGAAACTGGTGCCGGTGCAGTTAGAGCCATTATTAAGCTTTGTAAGAGCCGATATGAGGCAGATACGGAAGCAAGAGAAGGTAATCCGAGAGCTTGTTGTGCGACGCTCTAAAATGCCCATTAAGGACTTTTTGGCGAGTTTTGCCGGCAGTGAAACAAATGTTGACTGGGTTGACGATCTGATCTCAGAAGAGCAGCCTTATTCAGCCAGTCTAAAACGGCATCGTACATCCATTCGACATGCGTTGAAAATTATCTTTCGTATTTCGAAACGAACTTCACTCGAAATTTCAGAAATCAAAGACATCAATCGAAGGCTTTTTGTGGCCCTGGGAAATACCCGGGCAGCGAAGAAAGAAATGATTGAGGCGAATTTACGCTTAGTGATTTCGATTGCTAAAAAATATACTAATCGAGGCTTACATTTTCTTGATTTGATTCAGGAGGGAAATATTGGCCTGATGAAAGCTGTTGATAAGTTTGAATATCGACGTGGGTTTAAATTTTCGACCTATGCCACCTGGTGGATTAGACAGGCTATAACTCGCTCAATTTCCGACCTGGCCAGAACCATCCGGGTACCGGTTCATATGATGGAGACGGTTAACAAATTGAATCGCATGACGCGGCAGCTCATTCAGGAGCTGGGGCGCTCGCCAACCATTGAAGAGCTTAGTGTCAAAATGGAATTGCCGGAAGATAAGGTGCTCAAAGCGCTTGATGTGGCAAAACAGCCAATTTCCCTAGAGACCCCGGTGGGTGAAGATGATGATTCTACAATGTGGAATTTAGTGAGTGATACTACGGCTGAATCGCCGATGGAACATGCTACAGATAAGGGTCTGAAAGAAACTACCACAAGTGTATTAACTGCGCTGACGGAACGGGAAGCTAAAGTATTGCGGATGCGTTTTGGTATCGATATGAATACTGACCACACGCTGGAAGAAGTTGGCCGACAGTTTGCCGTGACGCGAGAGCGAATTAGGCAGATAGAGGCTAAGGCTTTGCGTAAGTTGAGGCATCCTGCCCGTTCAGAGCAGCTACGTAGTTTTATTGATCAGTAAGCTGTCTGTTGGCCGAGTAATAATTGATTCGTTTGGCATAAAGTATTCGCTACACGAATCAATTATAACAAAGGTCCATATAACAAAGGCCCAACTTCAGTTTGCATAAGCTTCTGTTTATCTAAGCTTTTGTTTGTCTAAGCTTTTGTTTGTCTAAGCTTTTGTATGTCTAAGCTTTTGTATGTCTAAGTAACGACATGCTTTGAAGAGACATATCGAAGACATAAGATTGAATCGACAGCCATTAGTAGCCCTGGATTATTTGTCTAAATACTCAGGTTCTCTTTTGCCCATAAATGCAGACACACCTTCCTTCATATCCCCAGTTTGAGCGACCAGTATCTGTTGCCGGTCTTCCATCGCAACAACCGCTTCGAGGCTTGATGCGTCAACACTAATGTTTAGGCATTCTTTTGTTAGCCGGACGCCAATGGGAGAGTTTCGGGTGATGCTTTCAGCCATTTCTCGGCCGGCTTCGTTAAGTTTATCGCGGGCAACGATATTAGAAATTAATCCTACCGAGAGGGCTCTTTCAGCGGTGATAAAGTTGCCAGTCAAAAGCATTTCTGATGCCAGTGAACTACCGACTAGTCTTGGCAGGAAATAACTTACGCCAACGTCGCAAGCCGTCAGGCCTATGCGGATAAATGCAGCGTTCATTTTGATTTTGGGTGAAGCTATTCTGATGTCTGACGCAAGTGCCAGGCCAAAACCGCCACCTGAAGTGGGGCCGTTTAAGAGTGCGATGATGGGCTGAGGTGCGCGGCGCATGCGCAGCATAATTTCACTAACTCTGCGCTGTAGCCGCATACCGGCAACTGGGCCTCTGGGCTCATCAGATAGATCTTCTTTAAGATCCAGGCCAGCGCAAAAACCGCGTCCAGCGCCGGTTAGAACCACAACTCTGACTTCGTTATTAGTATAAAGTTGACCAAAGTAATGTTGAAGCTCAAGCATCATGGTGCGGCTCATCGAATTTAATGATTCTGGCCGGTTCAGAGTTAGCCAGTCTATATTGGCTTCATTTTTAATCGATAATGTTTCATATTCACCGTTCGGGTTACGTGACGGTGCATAGTGTTCTGGGTTATAGAATTCAGTCATAAATTTCCTCTCTGTTTAGATGCAGCATGGCATGGCATGGATAGTGTCACAGGGTATCTGAAACACTAACCAGTCTGAACTTTTAGTTAAGGATTTTTCTATTCGAGGGGGTTTGAAGAACGTAAATAAAAAGCAAAAAAAAGGGCGAATAAAAATTCGCCCCTGGTATCCACTGTCACCAAATCGATGCTTATCGATTTAGATCAGGATATATGTTGTGGGCTCGAAGGCCCGGCTCGCTGTCACTAATATCAAAGTCTATTATTAAAACTGGTTCATAGTGTTATCTTTACCGCCTGCAAGCAGCGCATTATCACCAGAGAAGTACTCCTTATGGTCATCACCAATGTTGGATCCCGCCAGGTCCTGATGTTTTACGGATGACATGTCACGACGGATCTCCTGGCGTTGAACATCTCTGACATAAGCCAACATACCGAGATCACCGAAGTACCCTTCAGAGAGAATATCTGTGCCTAATGCAGTTTCGTGATAAGTGGGCAGGGTTATCAAATGGTGATAAATACCAGCTTCACGAGAAGCATCTGCCTGGAAACTCTTGATCAGCGTGTCTGCTTCAATGGCCAGGTCGCTAGTATCAAGGTCTGCTGACATCAACCCTTTGGCTTTAGTCGCAGGATCAGGATAGGCGCTGAGATCTTTACCGTCGGCTTTCCAGGTGGCATATACCTGTTCGCGGAAGGCAAGCGTCCAGTTGAACGAAGGAGAGTTGTTGTACACTAATTTAGCATTAGGTACATGTTCCCGAACAGCATTGACCATGCTCGCTATTTGTTCAACATTGGGTTTTTCTGTTTCGATCCATAGTAGATCGGCACCGTGATTCAAACTAGTGACGCAGTCGAGTACGACTCGGTCGAAACCGGTACCTTCTTTGAAAGAATATAAACCATTGTCGAGACGAATAGGTTTAACCAGTTTGCCGCCCTGGTGAATGGTGATGTCATTTTCTTTGAGTTCTGAAATATCGTTAATAACTTCTGTTTCCAGGAAGTTATTATATTGGCTAGCGAGATCACCGGTTTCTTTTGATACTGGAATTTTTTGCGTCAAACTTGCACCAAGGGAGTCGGTTCGAGCAACAATAATACCGTTTTCAATACCCAGTTCCAGGAACGCGTAACGAATGGCGTTTATTTTCGACAGGAAGTCCTCATGGGGTACAGTAACCTTGCCTGCCTGGTGGCCACATTGTTTGGCGTCTGATACCTGGTTTTCAACCTGGATGGCACAAGCGCCGGCTTCGATCATTTTCTTTGCTAGCAAATAGGTGGCTTCTTCATTACCAAAACCGGCATCGATATCGGCAATAATGGGTACGACATGAGTTTCAAAGTTGTCAATACGTTGAAGTACGCTATCAACATCGCCGTTGTTGCTGCGTGCTTCATCAAGTTCAACAAATATATGCCGCAGTTCGCGGGCATCGGCCTGCTTTAGGAAGGCGTATATTTCGGCAATAAGATTCGGTACGGTGGTTTTTTCGTGCATACTCTGATCGGGCAAGGGACCAAATTCAGATCGCAGTGCTGCGACCATCCAGCCACTGAGATAGATATAACTTTTATCCATTGTGCCGCGATGCTTTTTAACCGACATTGCCAGTTGTTGTGCAGTGAAACCATGCCAGCAACCTAAAGATTGAGTATAACGGGCTGAATCTAAGTCGTAATCAGCCATATCTTTACGCATAATGTCAGCGGTATGCTGGGCAATTTCAAGGCCGGTTTTGAAGCGATTCTGCAAATGCATCCGCGTGGCGTACTCAGGGCTGATGCCGCCCCAGGTGGACTGGGCCCCTTTAAGCGCAGCAAATTTTTTGATCTCATTAAGATAGGCTGACATGATAATCCTCTTTACGATAGTGGGGTTTGGTAGTTGGCGCGCAATTTAGCATTGCTTGGCAGATAAGATAAATGAATATTTGGAATCTATTCGAGTCCATATATTCTTTTATTGATATTTCTGGTTTGATTCCAGAGTTTAGGTTTCTGGTTGCTTGATGCATACCGCTCTACTGGCATGCTGCCATTAGTATCGTCGGATATACAACACAAAAGGTTCACTTTCTAATCAAGGTTTGTATACTTTGACTAACTGTTATTAATTATTGATATTAATATTAGCAGTGTCTGGTGAGTAGAGCAGCCAAGTTCAGGGAGGAATTTAATTGCTTAACATCGGTATTAATATGGATGACCTGGCGAGTTTTGTTGGGCTCGTACCCGTGCCTTGTCTGGTAATAATTCCTAAAAGCCGGCGAATAATTACTGCCAACAAAGAGGCAGAGCTGTTGCTTGGGGGCGACTCTCTGGGCGCAGTTGATTGCTATGCAGAGGGTTCTTATCTAGATGAGAGTGCTGACTGGCATCTGCCGCTGTATGAGCCTTATTTTGACGACGGTAAAGTGCATTCCTGGCATAGCCGGATTAAACAACAAGATGGCATTGTTCTGGAAATCCATATTACTGCCCAGCCAGTGATGATAGAGGGCGAGCAAATCATCGTCATTAATTTGCGTGACAGATCGCAAGAGGCTCAGGAGCATCGATATTCCAATTTGCTACTGGGCACCTTGTCGCATACCACCCACCATGATTTTTTTGAATATTTTGCCAGAAGTCTGGCGCGAATTATTAATATGGATTTTGTTGCAGTATGTCGTTCAGTGGAGGTGAATAACAGTCCAACGATTGATAGCCAAACAATTGCCTTTATCAGGCAAGAAAAAATATCACCGAATTTCACTTACAGTACGCTTGGCATGCCGTGCGAAAAAGTTTTAGGCGGCGAAACTGTTATTGTACCCATCCAGGCTAAAGAGAATTATCCGGCACTGGGTTCAATAGGTCTGGGGGATGCTCAAATCTACCTGGGAATGCCTTTGGTCGATTCGGATGGGGAGATTCTTGGCCAGATCTGGGCGATGGATAACTCAGCCTTACATGACTTTAACCAGATTATAGAAACAATGCGTAGTTATGCGCCGCTGGTTGCTAGTGAGTTACGTCGGCGAATGACCGAAGAAGATTCTGAGCAAATGCAGATGCGCTTAACTCAAGCGCAAAAGCTGGAAAGCCTGGGGGTACTTGCTGGGGGTATTGCGCATGATTTTAACAATTTGCTCACCGGCATACTTGGTAACGCGGAACTTGGGCTGGAGAAAATTTCAGCGGGTAGCGATGCACAGGAGAACCTTACGGTGATTCGCCAATCAGCGGTTCGGGCGGCAGATTTATGTCGCCAAATGTTGACCTATGCGGGTCAGGGGCTGCAGAAAAATTTACCTTTGGCGATTAACAGCCTGGTGACAGAAATGCTCCAGCTACTGCAAGTTTCGATATCCCATCAGGCAGAATTGGTATTGGACCTGGCAGAAAATTTACCGATGGTTGCGGGAGACGCTTCGCAAATATCGCAAATTATTATGAATCTGATTACCAATGCATCTGAAGCCCTAAATGCTGGTAATGGCATTATTCGACTAAAAACACGCTTTATTTATTGTGATAAAGACTATTTGTCACAATCTCTAATTGCTGATCAGCTGAACCCTGGGTCCTACGTTTTTCTAGAAATAAGTGATTCGGGTATGGGTATGAATAGTGAGACAGTGGAGCGTATGTTTGACCCTTTTTATACTACGAAATTTGCCGGCCGTGGTCTCGGTTTGTCGGCAGTATTAGGTATTGTACGTGGACATGGCGGTACACTTCGGGTGACCACAGAAGTGGGCGAGGGTACTTCAATGAGTGTGTTATTTCCGGCAAGCACAATAAGCGTTGTTGAAACCAGGCGCAATCTGGCTGTTTTACCTGATGCTCTGGTGGGCCGGACTATTGTTATTGCTGATGATGATGCAACTGTTCTAGCGACCATTGCGGCGATATTACGGAGTGCTGGCGCGACAGTTATCACTGCGAATGATGGTCACGAGGTGGTAAGTCTGGTGAGGCAAATATATGCAGAAGTGGCCGCTCATATTGATTTAGCCGTAGTGGACCTTACTATGCCAAGAATGGACGGCATCGAAACTATTGAAGCGTTATTAAGCATAGACCCGCAGATGAAAGCGGTATTATCCAGTGGTTATCACCGAGAAGAAATCAGGCAACAGTTCGATCAGGCGAAACAATATTCATTTCTTCAGAAACCATTTTTTTCTCAGGATCTCATCAAAGTGGTTAACGAAGCGTTGCTTGAATCTCAGTAGTCGCTCAAAGCTATTGGCTTACTATTTTACGCTTACATTTAAGATGAGTTGGCAGTGTAGTCTTCAGTCTGTTTAACCACCTTTAGTCATTCCATTAGTAATATACCGGTTTTGATAGTAGCCTGTGCTTTTGTAAAGCAGTGATTGAAAGGCACTGAATATCTTGTCCATTGCCGGTTTTTTATAAGGGAATATCTCTTCTGGGTCCATATCATGGACAACCATGGCATTAGCAACTTCGAAAATCAGCAGTTGGCCATCCTGAGTTTCGGCGCAGTCAATACCAAAATACTCAAGATCGATACAGTCTTTGATACCGTCGAAAGCTTCGAAATGGCGGAGCGCTAACTGGGTATTAAAATTTTCCATAGCTAATCGTTCTTCCTCCTGTTTTGCCGCATTGGTGGTCATGTCTGCATTTAGGTAGTGGACCATCCAGTTGCTTGAAACAGCCATGTGGCAGAGGAATGCCTCGCCGCCAACAAATACAACACGATACTTACGGAATAGTCCATCCTGGCTGCTGTAATCAACGAATGGGGACAGATAAAATTTTTCTTCTTGTTGCTCGCCTAAGTAGCTATGAATTTCGTGGTGGTTGCTGAGTTTTTTTAATCCCTGGCCGGCATGAGAATCTACCGGCCGAGCAATAACAGGAAAATGATCTTTAATCAGTATTTCGGATAATTGCAATTGCAGATCTGCAATGGCCGAAAGTTCGTCATGAGAAACCTGAATGGTTTGCGGCATATATACGCCGCCAATGGTATCCATTATCTCACAGGCTCTGTCCCGTGCTAGCAATGGTATTTCGTCAGGATTGTTAATGAATGGCACGGCCCACTGAATGAGCAAAGCTTCCACCATTTGAAGGACGCTGAGATTCCGCTCAGCCTCGCTTACCGCAACGAAAACCAAATCGTAATCAATGCTGGTGGGGTAGGGTAAATCGGGTGATACATAGAGTACATCGGCAAAGATCTGTTTTGAATCAATTAGAAACTCCACCGGCGTATTCGCCATAAAGTCACCCGGCGCTTTTAAGATTAGGAGCCGGAATAAACCTGAATCCTGCAGGTTGAAATTTTGTTTGATCGTAAGTGCCTGTTGTTGCATTAAAAGGCCGACGTCCCTGTCGCCCCGCAGCAAAAGAATCGTAGCAAGATCCAGTAATGATTCGGCATTGTTTGTATCGTGTTTGGATTGGTTAAGGAGCTGGCTGGCTGTTTCGCTCAAGTCGTTGCCGTCGAACATCATCTGCATCAACGTTGCCTGGCCTATTAGTTTCGGATCATTGAGAGGTACTAACATTGATTATTGCTTCTTATATTTATTTTGAGTGGTTGTTTCTGGTGGTCGTTTTTGACACTTGAAACTAATAAAGCAATATACGCGCCATATTTTTAAAGGCGCCTTAAGAAGGGGTGGCTACATACATGGTGGACAGGTTATTCCGCCGCCTATAGAACACTAGAAGCAAGGCGGTGATAACTATCCCCGTTGACGAGGGTACTTATTGAAAGTAAGCGCTGACTATTATTTGGCGAGGTACTGAGTCGTGGTATAGGTTTGAAAAAGGGGGATGAAATAAATTTACGGCAGGGAAATACGTTGCCGGTTTTATTGCTGAAAGGGCGTCAATTTACCGGTTTTGCCGGCTCGGATTTTGAGTAGATTAGATTTCGAATAGATTAAAAGCAGCGAGCAATAGTTTGATCTATGCTATTGCTCGCAACAATTTTATATGACAGCAGGCTTTGGCAACTTATTTACCAGGTCTTGCAGCTCTTGCCAATGAGTGGCTGGAGCTGCTTCGAGGTCATGAAGCACAAGTTGGGTTTATTTAGCTTTCTTTGCTGCTTTACGCTCAAGTTCTGATTTAATGATTTCTTCAGCAACATTTTTTGGCGCAGGAGTATAAGTGCTCAATTCCATGCCAAATTGGCCCCGGCCTGAGGTCATGGTTCGCAGGTCGCCAATATAACCAAACATTTCGGACAACGGTGCTTCGGCACTAATACGCACACCGGTGGGTGTTGCTTCCTGGCCCTGGATCATTGCTCGGCGTCGATTGAGGTCACCTATTACGTCACCTACATGGTCCTTCGGTGTGAACACATCAACTTTCATTATGGGTTCCATTATCTGTGGGCCCGCCTTCGGCATAGTTTGGCGGTAGGCAGCACGGGAGGCTAGTTCGAAAGCGATAGCGGAGGAGTCTACGGAGTGAAAGCCGCCATCTATCAGTGTCATCTTTACATCCAGACAGGGGTAACCAGCGAGTGGTCCTTCTTCGAGACAAAGTTTAAATCCCTTCTCTACAGCTGGCCAGAATTCCCTGGGTACGTTACCGCCAGTAACCTTGGATTCAAACTCAAAGCCGACACCTGACTCAGCAGGTTCAATAATATAGTCAATCTTGGCAAATTGACCTGAACCACCTGATTGTTTCTTATGCGTGTAAGTATCTTCAATTTGCTGAGTAATGGTCTCGCGGTAGGCAACTAATGGTGTGCCGACAATAACTTCTACACCGTGAGTACGTTTTAGAATATCTACTTTAATGTCCAGATGTAGTTCACCCATGCCGCCGATGATAACTTCGCCTGATTCCTGGTCGGTCTCGACGTGAAAGGAAGGGTCTTCTTTGATCATTTTTGACAGAGCCAGACCCATTTTTTCAGAAGCGCCCTTGTCTGATGGTGATATAGACATCTGGATGACAGGTTCTGGAAAAACCATGGGTTCTAGTGTGGCGATGTTTTTAGGATCTGATAATGTATGGCCTGTCTGGGTGTTTTTCATCCCAATCAGGGCGACAATATCACCAGCCTGGGCGCGATCGAGTTCAATTCTGTCCTCAGCATGCATTTCTACTATACGTCCGATACGTTCGTTTTTGCCCGTATAAGTATTAATTACAGTATCGCCTTTAGCGATTGTGCCTGAGTAGATGCGGGTAAAGGTGAGGGCGCCAAAACGGTCATCCATTATTTTGAACGCTAATGCTCTTAATGGCCGTTCTGGATCGACAATAGCAACTTCACCTGTTTCGGTACCATCCAGATCAACTTCAGGCTGAGGCGTAACTTCTGTCGGATCAGGCAGGTAATCCACCACAGCGTCCAGTATGAGCTGGATGCCTTTGTTTTTGAAGGCAGAGCCACAGAAGGTGGGGAAGAAATCAAGTTTAATTGTTCCCATACGGATGCATCGTTTCAGGTCTTCGATGCTAGGTTCCTCGCCATCTTCGAGATACTGCATCATCAGGTCTTCGTCCTGTTCGATAACAGTTTCAATGAGTTTTTCTCGGTATTCGGCGGTCTTATCAACCATATCGGCAGGTATATCGATTATCTCAAATTTAAGCGGATCACCAGAGTCGTCCCAGATATAAGCTTTTTGTGTCACGATATCTACCATGCCAACAAAATCATCTTCAGTACCTATTGGCAGAGTCATAACAACCGGGTTGGCAGCGAGTACATTTTCTATTTGATCAACGACTCGATAAAAGTCTGCGCCGAGTCGGTCCAGTTTATTAACGAAGATAATCCGTGCAACTTCTGACTCGTTGGCATAGCGCCAATTTGTTTCGGATTGCGGTTCAACGCCGCCTGAGCCACAAAATACGCCAACGCCACCATCTAATACTTTCAGTGAACGATAGACTTCAATAGTGAAGTCCACGTGTCCAGGCGTATCAATGATATTGAGTCGATGATCTCTCCAAAATGCGCTGGTGGCTGCTGACTGTATAGTGATTCCACGTTCTTGTTCCTGTTCCATAAAATCGGTTGTTGCAGCGCCATCATGGACCTCGCCGATTTTGTGGATTTTTCCGGTGATGTTCAGGATGCGTTCAGTGGTGGTGGTTTTACCGGCGTCAACGTGTGCAAATATGCCGATATTTCGATAACGGCTTAGGTCAGTCATAGCAATTGCTCTACAAAAAAATCTGATTTCTAGGAGTTTAAAAAGCGCGCCATCATATATTGAGATTGACACATAATCCAGCCCTGGGGTGGTTTGATTACCAAAGCTTAGACAAAGGGGGAAGTTTTGCAGTGAATTGGAAGTCTCATTGAGTTATGTATTGCAGGAAATTCTGTGGATATAACCGGTTAGATGGCGCGGTATTTAGAGTGGCGGCCTGTGACACTGTTTTTTTATATACTGAGTGGTATCGTGTTGCTATATTGATGCCAATGTTGATGGCAGGTAAATAACGTTTTGATCAAGATTAGTAGTGTTAATGTGGGAGTCGAGCGTTCGTTGCAGGTTGGCAAACGCCAGATAACGACGGGCATTCGAAAAATTGCGCTTGATACCCAGGTATATGTTGGCGAGCTGGGGTTACAGGCTGACGTTATTTGTGACGCGCGTTTTCATGGCGGAGCTGATCAGGCAGTCTATATCTATCGCGAGGAAGATTACCTCTGGTGGAGTGAGCAGTACGGGCAGTCATTTACAGCTGGGTTATTTGGCGAAAATCTAACCTTGGCCGGCATACCTACGGCTAGTTTGATGGTAGGTGACAGGATTCAGTTTGATTCGGTACAGCTTGAAATAACAGCGCCGCGAATACCATGCTCTACATTGGCTGCGAATATGGCGGTTGAGAAAAAAGGCGACGCGGGTTTTCTTAAGGCATTTATCCAGGCTGCGCGGCCAGGGTTTTATTGCAGGGTAATTAATGAAGGCTCGATTATGGTCGGTGAAGCAGGTGAGCTGGTTCCGACATTAGCAAAAAGTATCTCAACGGTGGAATTTTTTCGTGATCTACAGCAGAGTATTAAAATGGAGAAAATTCGCCAATATCTGCGCCTACCGATTGATATCAGGTCTCGGCAAGCATTCGAGAAGCGGTTACGATAATTTCATTTTCGTTGCTGTTGTGACAGGTTAGAAGTGCAGTTCTGGCTTTTTTTATAGAGCAGTTCTGACTTTTTTTATAGAGCAGTTCTGACAGTTTTATAGTTTAGAGAGGCTTTGACTAAGCAGTGATTTTGGTTAAGGGCTGAGTTGGTCTTTGAGGTTTAGGTATGTGGCGAAAATCGTAATTATGCTGTCTTAGCTATTTGCTGGAAAGTGATTAGATGCCGCATTGGCGTAAATGGACCTAAATCAGAGATTCTTTAGGTTAAGAACAAAAAACTGGATTTATGAGGAACATTGAAAGTTGCTCAGGTTTCGGTTCAGTGCAAAAGTCTTGTATCGGCATTGGCTGTCACAGGATAAGGAGGCCACTTCTTTGAACAAAGGAAACAATCGAAATAAAACAACGCTATATTTAAGCTTCTGGATGGGCGGAATGCAGAGCGTTGAATTTTGAACGATGCATTTAAGCGCGCTGTTGAAGAGCGGATTGTTCTGATTGCAGGGGCATTTTGTTTGTTCGGTCTGGCGCCGTTGATTTTGCTTCATGCTAGTCTGGATGACTGGCCACTGGTTTTGCTTGAAATGGTGGCTGCATTAGCGGTTACCCTACTGATGATTCATATATATCGTACGCATCAGTACCGGCTTGCAAGCTTGTTGTTGGCTATCGTGTATGTTTTTGGTGTTGCCAGTATGATCTTGATACAGGGCGTTAGCGCTTTGCATTTATTTTATCCGGCGGTTATTGTTGCTTACCTGCTTGTCGCACCCAATGTCGCGCTCATTATTACCCTCACTGCTGTGGCTGTTGTTACGCCGGCATTAGTTGGTTTAATGGAATTTGTGCCTTATTTCAGGTTTGCTTTATCGTTGCTGGGATGCATATTTTTAACTTATTTCTTTGCTACCAATAGAAATCGTCAAAGGGATGAGTTGCTGGAAATTTCGCGTATGGATCCTTTGACAGGCGCGGGTAATCGACGTGCGCTGGATCAGAAACTCTCGGAAACAATACAGTTGCATCAGCGTAAGCCTATGGACAGTTGCTTATTATTATTGGATTTAGATAATTTTAAGCGGGTTAATGATCGGTTGGGGCATATTGTGGGTGATGAAATACTGGTGCGTGTGACGCAAGTCGTTCAGGCGCGGATTCGTGTGACCGATCGGCTTTATCGCTATGGCGGCGACGAATTTGTGGTTTTAGCCACGAATTGTGATCTGAAAACTTCGTTGAGATTAGCTGAAGACCTTAGAGCGCTGGTGGAGAGAAGTGAAGAAGGTAGTGACTCGGGTGTTTCCATTTCGCTTGGCATTGCTCAATATGCAGAGAGCCAAACGCCTGATCAATGGCTTATCAGTGCAGATCAGGCGCTATTTTCTGCAAAACGGGCAGGACGGAATCAAATCGCCAGTTCTACCGTTAGTCAAGTTACGCCTGGTTAGTTGCCCGCCTAGTTGCCAGGTTTTCGGTTACCTTTTGATTAACTATGGGCGACCGCATGTAAGTTGGCGATGAATCGGTTATCCTGCTGCCGATTTTCAAATAGTTGAGGCGATACATGCAGATAGCGCAATTACGAGCACAATTTCTTTTGCTCTCAACATTTTTATTACTATTGATATCAGGCTGCACCGACCTAGGGAATGCCGGCGGAGATAAAGAAAATATGAGCACAACAGATAATTTAGCGAAAGCCGAAGCCTTTCTAAAAGAGAATGCTACCAGGGACGGCATTATTGTCACTGAATCTGGATTGCAATATGAGGTTATTGAATCAGGATCAGGCAAAACGCCTCAACGATCAGATACAGTGGTGACTCATTATGCTGGCCGATTTCTTGATGGTACAGAATTTGATAGCTCTATCAGTCGTGGTGAACCTCTGTCTTTTCCAGTGACAGGGGTTATTGCGGGATGGACAGAGGCATTGTTGCTGATGCAAGAAGGGGATAAATGGCGTCTATATATTCCACCTGAACTTGGTTATGGAGAGCGTGGCGCAGGCGGTGCAATACCCGGCAATACAGCCTTGATCTTTGATATTAATCTTATTGAAGTCAGGTAAAAGTTAGGCCATTAACCGCGTTGGCAGTGGTCAGCGGGTTTTCAGGAGGATGTGGCAATGTGGTTAGAAAAGGATGACGGCCTAAATGCAGAGTTTAAATTTAAAGATTTTGTTGATGCCTTTCGATTCATGACCCTTGTGGCCAAAATGGCTGAAGAACATCAACATCACCCTGAATGGTCGAATGTATATAATCGCGTAAAGATTCGGCTAACCACCCATTCTGCAGGCAGTACCGTGACAAAAAAGGATCGAGCTTTAGCGCAGGCGATCCAGACCCACGCGGAAATACAGCAACTCATCCAGGCATCGCTCGATTGAATTGTCAGGATTGAGTGTATTGCGGGTTTAAAGGGCGTTTTGCCATCACTAAAATCAATTGTGAAGATTTCTCCACTTTATGAGAAAACGCATAAATGCCCTAAGTATTTGATTTTAATAAAATATATTATCCATACAAAGGTGAATAAATGCTTACATAGTCGCAAATCGCAGAAAAATATGGAGAAAGCTTCACTTTCTGATTAGACTTCCTGTGATTCTTAACTAATGAGCAACCAATGAATCTGCGGCAAACAGCAGCTATTCTACCTTTGGCAATACTAATGCTACTTCTGGACCTGGGAGTGGAAAGCCGTTCCGCTGGTGAGCATAGCTACAACGTTGATAACTTATACAATGCCAATAATCGGGATAATGCCGATGATGGATACAGTGTCGGTAACCGAAATAATGTCGGTAACCGAAATAATGTCGGTAACCGAAATAATGTCGGTAACCGAAATAATGTCGGTA